>NZ_CP050460.1:177500-952500 GCF_011784865.1 Leeuwenhoekiella sp. ZYFB001 | reverse complement strand
ATTTTAAATATTAAATTCAAAACCTTGAATCGCAAGCTTAGCTTGCGTAGTAGTCTCAGGCAGACTCGAACTGCCGACCTCTACATTATCAGTGTAGCGCTCTAACCAGCTGAGCTATGAGACTGTCCTATTTATCAGAAGAATGATCCCGATTTTACTCAGGATCATCAACCGAAAAATATCTTGAATTGACAACTAAAACTAAAACTTCGTCTTTCCTTATAGTCGCGTCTTTAACTGCTATGCAGCAAAGCTCTAGAAAGGAGGTGTTCCAGCCGCACCTTCCGGTACGGCTACCTTGTTACGACTTAGCCCCAGTTACCGGTCTTACCCTAGGCCGCTCCTTGCGGTGACGGACTTCAGGTACCCCCAGCTTCCATGGCTTGACGGGCGGTGTGTACAAGGCCCGGGAACGTATTCACCGCATCATGGCTGATATGCGATTACTAGCGATTCCAGCTTCACGGGGTCGAGTTGCAGACCCCGATCCGAACTGTGATAGGTTTTATAGATTCGCTCCGCCTTGCGACGTGGCTGCTCTCTGTACCTACCATTGTAGCACGTGTGTGGCCCAGGACGTAAGGGCCGTGATGATTTGACGTCATCCCCACCTTCCTCACGGTTTGCACCGGCAGTCTTGCTAGAGTTCCCGACATTACTCGCTGGCAACTAACAACAGGGGTTGCGCTCGTTATAGGACTTAACCTGACACCTCACGGCACGAGCTGACGACAACCATGCAGCACCTTGTAATCTGTCCGAAGAAAAATCTGTTTCCAAATCTGTCAGACTACATTTAAGCCCTGGTAAGGTTCCTCGCGTATCATCGAATTAAACCACATGCTCCACCGCTTGTGCGGGCCCCCGTCAATTCCTTTGAGTTTCATTCTTGCGAACGTACTCCCCAGGTGGGTTACTTATCACTTTCGCTTGGCCACCCAGCCCTCAATTAGACCGGACAGCTAGTAACCATCGTTTACGGCGTGGACTACCAGGGTATCTAATCCTGTTCGCTCCCCACGCTTTCGTCCATCAGTGTCAATATATTGTTAGTAACCTGCCTTCGCAATCGGTATTCTATGTAATATCTATGCATTTCACCGCTACACTACATATTCTAGTTACTTCACAACAATTCAAGACTAACAGTATCAATGGCAATTCTACAGTTAAGCTGCAGACTTTCACCACTGACTTATTAGTCCACCTACGGACCCTTTAAACCCAATGATTCCGGATAACGCTTGCACCCTCCGTATTACCGCGGCTGCTGGCACGGAGTTAGCCGGTGCTTATTCTTACGGTACCGTCATCGTGCTACACGTAACACTTATTCTTCCCGTATAAAAGCAGTTTACAACCCATAGGGCAGTCTTCCTGCACGCGGCATGGCTGGATCAGGCTCCCGCCCATTGTCCAATATTCCTCACTGCTGCCTCCCGTAGGAGTCTGGTCCGTGTCTCAGTACCAGTGTGGGGGATCTCCCTCTCAGGACCCCTACCTATCGTTGCCTAGGTGTGCCGTTACCACACCTACTAGCTAATAGGACGCATGCTCATCTTGTACCGTAACCTTTACTATTAATACGATGCCATATCAATAGACTATGGAGGATTAATCCAAGTTTCCCTGGGCTATACTCCAGTACAAGGCAGATTGCATACGCGTTACGCACCCGTGCGCCACTCGTCAGCAAATTAGCAAGCTAATTCCTGTTACCGTTCGACTTGCATGTGTTAGGCCTGCCGCTAGCGTTCATCCTGAGCCAGGATCAAACTCTTCATCGTAGTATCTTAAATAATATTCCACGATATAAGGAAATTTAATCACACTTCATAAAGAAGCGCTCAAAATGGTCGTTCTAGTTTTAATTCAATTCCGATATAATATCGGAACGCGTTGTCAATTCAATATGTCAATTAACTTCTCCCCTAATTAAAGAAGATCATTTATCGTTAGATGTAAGGAATCGAACCTCTCTTTTTATTACCAAATCATCTCGTTTTCAATGTGCGTTGCTCTCCCTGAAAGCGGCTGCAAATATACAAACCTTTTTTCTTACCAAACAAATAAAAATTAAAGTTTTTTTTAAGCCGTTTTTTATGAAATCTTACAAAGAACTCAACCCGACTTTTTGCCGAAAATCGGGAGGCAAAGATACCACCCTTTTCCTTTACAAAACAAGCTTTTTTTAAACTTTATTTTTTGGCCCCGCCAAAAGGTATCAACAGCCTCTAAGCGAACATTTGTTTTCAATAAACAACCTAAAAGCTCACCTTAAGATTGTTTACTTGATCTGTATTTCTATGAACGTAAAACCGTTTTTTATATCCGATTTTGGAGGCGCAAATATAGAACGATTATCTAACCCCACAAGCACTTTTTTAAAGTATTTTTAAAATAATTCACTAACACCTTATTTACAATAAGTTACATTCTTAAAGTTTTTAAAAAAAGTTCTTTCTGCTGCAATTGGAATGCTTCAGTAGTAGAATAAAGAACAAAGAAGAGTTCTTCCGCTAGGGTATTTTCACGCTTATGGGTCTAAAAAACAATTCATCATTATAATATGACAACTGGGTAGTTCTATTTACTCATAATTCTACAGCGCTTTTACATTTGCTTCAGTATTCATTTAAAATCACAATCATGAAAACAACAGTTGTACTATTAATGACTTTTATCAGCTTAATCAGCTACTCTCAAGAAACGAGCTCTATCACAGTTACTATTAATAATGTCCCCAACGACAAAGGCATTGTAGGTTATGGACTTTATTCTAAAGATAATTTTATGGTAGCTGCTCCGATTAAAGCAGCAGAGAGCAACATCACCAACGGTAAGACTACTGTGACCTTTGAAGATGTTCCGCTGGGCACTTACGCTATCTTATGTTATCATGATAGTAACGGAAACGGCAAAATGGATTTTGAAACTAATGGAATGCCTACCGAAGCATACGGCGGATCGAATAATGTCATGGCTATGGGACCTCCACGATGGGAGGATTGTAAATTTGAATTGACTGAAAAACCTGTGGAGTTAGAAATTAGATTCTAAAAAAAGCAGGTAACTATTATGGTCTGAAATTCATTTATAATTATATAGAGAAAATCAATATGTCGCCCTATTTTTGAAATATAATTAGACACTATGACGATCACACAATTGAAATATGTTTTGGCAGTCGCCGAAAATCAAAACTTCACTAAGGCTGCGGAAAAGACATTTGTCACGCAGCCTACGCTAAGTATGCAAATTCAGAAATTAGAAGATGAGCTGGACATATTGATTTTTGACAGAAGCAAAAAACCTATCGAACTTACAGATATAGGAAGCAAAATCGTTACACAGGCACGTAATATTGTCAATGAGGCCAATCGTATTTCTGACATCGTTGACCAGCAAAAAGGTTTTATTGGTGGTGAGTTTAAACTCGGTGTAATCCCAACGGTGATGCCCACCTTACTCCCTATGTTTCTTCGGAATTTCATTAACCGATATCCTAAGGTTAAACTGAAGATCGAAGAATTACCTACTGACACTATTGTAGAACGCTTAGCCGAAGGGCATCTTGATGCGGCTATCGCAGCTACTCCGCTTCAGCTTGAAGACATAAAAGAGCGTCCTTTATATTATGAGCCTTTTGTTGCGTACGTTCCTGCAAATCATGCACTGCATAACATAGAGAAATTAACTACCGCAGATTTAGATCTTAATGACATGCTGTTATTAGAAGATGGGCACTGTTTTAGGGATGGAGTTGTGAATCTATGCAAGACCAATCGCAATTATGAAGAGGAGACTTTTTCATTAGAGAGCGGAAGTTTTGAAACTTTGGTAAGGCTGGCGAATGAAGGACTTGGTATGACGCTATTACCCTACTTGCATACTTTAGACATTAAAGACGAGGAGAAAAAGTATCTGCATCACTTTAAAGAACCAGCACCTGCTCGCGAAGTGAGTCTCTTGTATCATAAAAGCGAATTAAAAATGCAAATTATTGAAGCGTTACGCGCTACAATTGCCGGGGTGGTTAAAGGAGCAATAACCTTTCAAAACGTACAAATTATTAGTCCGTTGCCGCAAACGCAGGGAGCGTTTAGAAAATAAAGAAACTATTGGTTATTAAAAAAGCGACTCAAAATTGAGTCGCTTTTTTAATATTTAGTGCTAAGCGTTGAGATAAATCATACATTGATTAAGGTCTGGATTTGTTTTTACCAAATCTTCAATCCATTCTTTCAATTCCTCAATTTCATACGGTAGTAATCGCTTTGCTGCTTTTTGTAGTTCCTTGCAAAAAAGTACACTGTCAAAACTTACTTTTTTAAGAATAGTTTTGGTGTACTCAAACATTGCTCTTGCCATATTTGATTAGTTTAGGTTAAAATTTTTGTTAGGTAATTTTGGGCTATAAACAGGTTTTTTTAGGAATTCCGTTAAAAATAAGGCTTTAAATCAAAATAATATGTTAAAAATTTAAAATCCTATCGCTTTCCTAGAAGTTAAAATCTATTATCCCCATCAAGCAAATCCCCTAAACCTCCTAAGATGCTGCCTTCTCCTTTGTCTTTACCTCCCATTTGTGGAGCAGCAGCCCAAACGCGTTTTGCTAAACGGCTAAAAGGTAACGACTGGATGTAAACCGTTCCCGGCCCGGTCAGGGTTGCAAAGAAAACTCCTTCCCCTCCAAAAATGGTATTTTTTATCCCGCCAACAAACTCGATATCATAGTTAACCGTGTGGTCAAAACCAATGATACATCCGGTATCAACTTTTAGTTTTTCGCCAAGACCTAATTCTTTTTTATAAGTAGTTCCACCGGCGTGAACAAAGGCCATCCCATCTCCTTCTAATTTTTGCATGATAAACCCTTCTCCACCAAAGAGTCCACGACCTAGTTTTCTTGAAAATTCAATTCCTATAGACACGCCTTTAGCAGCGCATAAGAATGCATCTTTTTGACAGATAAACTTTCCTCCATTTTTAGTCAGATCAATAGGGATAATTTTACCCGGGTATGGTGAGGCAAAACTCACTTTTTTCTTCCCTACAATATCATTATAGAAAACCGTCATAAACATGCTCTCACCGGTAAGCAACCGTTTACCCGCCCCAAAGATCTTATTTAGTAAGCCTGAATCGTTTTTAGAACCATCACCAAATATAGTTTCCATCCTGATCCCGTCTTCCATCATCATAAACGTGCCGGCTTCGGCAATAACGCCCTCTTGAGGATCGAGTTCGATCTCTACGTATTGCATTTCTTCGCCGTAAATCTGGTAATCTATTTCGTGTGCTGTCATTATAATTTGATTTTTTTGATTTGATTGATACTACTTAATACGTAAGTGAATCGATTAAATTGTTACAAGCAATCTAAAGTCTTTAAACCAACCGTGCACTTTTGTCAGCTCTTCACCTTTACTGTCCACTCAAAATCAAAAGTGCTTACCACTACTCCATCTTCATTCATTCCTATACTTTGCATCCAGAATGTTTGCCCTTCGCCGGTGGCTATTGTCTTTTCAATTGCATCGGCGATTTTGTGACCATCTTTACATGTAAATATGATCTTGCCGGTAGCTTTTTTGGTAAAAGAAGCTTTATTGTTGGCTACAAGCATAGAGATCTTTTTACCGCTTTCTTTAATTTGATTGATCACCATCGCTCCCGTACTTAACTCTGCAGCCATCCCTTGCACTGCCCAAAACATCGAGTTGAATGGATTTTGATTAATCCATTTATGTTTAACACTCGTCTTACACGTAGTTTCTGAAATCTCTTTCACACGCACACCGCACAACCAGGCAGAAGGAAGCTTGAACATTATAAAACTGTTGAATTTACTAGGGGTAAGTGCCATAATTAAAGTATTGGTTCTTTCAAAAATAGGCTTAAGAAATGAGTTTGCTAAAGTTTTATTTTGTTAATAAATAGTTAAATTTAAGTACTATGCAATGCAAAATACCTGCTTTTGTATATATATTTGCATAAGAAAATAATAAGCAATGGAAAATAGCATAACCACCGGACAAAAAAATACCGCCACCTTTATTCACCTATCTGTATTTACTCAATTTATATTTCCGTTAGGAAATTTTATCGCGCCACTACTTATTTGGGCGGCTTTAAAGCGTGATTCGATATTTGTAGATAATCACGGTAGACGTGCTCTTAACTTTCAAATGAGCACTTTAGTCTATGCATTAGGTATTGTTCTTATTTCCATACCCTTTATTATTTATCAGATAATAAATATTGTAGACACTCAAGGCTATTTTGACCTAGAGACTCAATTTGACCATTTTGTATTGCCCAATGCCGCCGCTAGCGGATTGATCATTACAGCCTTAGTCTTTGGTCTATTACTATTAGCTTTATTTGTGGTCACCCTCTTTTCTGTAATCTCTGCAGCGGTGAGCGCCAGCAATGGCGAAGACTACAAGTACCCATTAACTATAAACTTTTTAAAACCTCGTTCTGTTTCTACTGTAGATTCAGCTTCAGACTCATCAACTGAGGTCAGCTAGGTTCATTTTAATACCGAGTGAAAATCACTCAAAACAATCAAATTAATTATTCCACTATGTGGACAAAAAACGAACAGTTATTAATCGCTTAACAATGAGAATCTATGAAGATTGAAAACACAAAGGCGCAGATGCGTAAAGGTGTTCTGGAGTATTGCATTCTTTCTATTTTAAAGGATGAAGATGCTTATGTAGCTGAAATACTAGACACACTTAAAGACGCTAAGTTGCTGGTAGTTGAAGGTACTATTTACCCCCTACTTACCAGACTTAAAAATGCCGGTTTATTGAGTTATCGCTGGGAAGAATCAACCAGCGGACCACCGCGTAAATATTATGGTTTAACCGAAACCGGAAAGCTCTTCTTAAATGAACTATCATCAACTTGGGACGACCTTCAGAAAGCCGTTCAACTGGTAACCACTCAAAAATCAAAAAACAATGAATAAGACAGTTAATATTAATCTCGCAGGCCTTTTCTTTCATGTAGATGAGCACGCCTATGCAAAATTGCAGCGCTATTTAGATGCGATAAAACGCTCTTTTACCGATGCACAAGGCCGTGAAGAAATCATTCAGGATATTGAAGCCCGCATCGCAGAGCTCTTTAATGAACGTGTTAAAAATGAACGTCAAGTCATTGGTATTACCGAAGTTGATGAAGTGATCAATATCATGGGGCAACCTGAAGATTACCGTATTGACGAGGAACTTTTTGAAGACGAACCAGTACATAATACGTATAGCAGCACAAAATCATCTTCAAAAAAGCTGTATCGCGACACAGATACTTCGTGGATTGGTGGTGTATGTACAGGTCTTGGCCACTATTTACAAATAGATGCTGTTTGGATCCGTATCGCTCTGGTATTACTGACGATATTTTCGTGGGGCGGATTCATTTTGATTTACGCGGCTTTCTGGATTTTTGTTCCAGAAGCACGTAGCACTGCCGAAAAATTGGAAATGCGGGGAAAGCCCGTCAACATAGACAATATTCAGCGTAAAGTAAAAGAAGGATTTGACACCGTTGCAGATTCTGTTAAAAATGTTGACTATGTTAAGTATGGAAACAAAGCTCGTAAAGGAGCAAATTCCCTTGCCGGTACGCTGGGCAAGATCATCATGTTTATCTTAAAAGTCTTTGTAAAGTTCATAGGTATTCTATTAGTACTTATAGGTGGTTCAACACTTATTGGTCTATTTGTAGGTTTATTTTCTGCAGGAACGTTAGATTTTCTTGATGGTAGTATTGCAGATTACGTAGATATGGTCAACACCTCGGGCGCTCCCCTATGGTTATTGAGTTTACTAACCTTTTTTGCAGTGGGAATTCCATTTTTTATGCTCTTTTATCTGGGGCTGCGCATTTTAGTAAATACATTAAAACGTATTCCTGTTGTTGCTAAATTAACGATGCTTGGTGTTTGGTTTGTGGCGATAATGGCACTTGCAGTTTTAGGTGTAAGACAAGGAATGGCAACAGCAGTTGAAGGCGAGTCTATGGTTTCTGAAGTGCTTCCTATAAAAGCCGGCGACACCCTAAGCATAAAAATGATCACTCAAAATCAATATGGTGCTTACAAATACCATAACGACAGCTGGAAAATTCGTACTGATTCCGAAGGAAATAAAGTACTGTATAACCGTGATGTGAATTTAAGTGTTCAAAAAAGCGACTCTCCTGAGGCAAAACTTATGATCAGAAAGTCTGCTCAAGGAAATTCATATGACGCCGCTCAAGACCGTGCTGCCAATATTGTATATCATTTTGAAATGGACGGAAACACGTTGCTTCTTGATAACTATTTCATTAGCGGAATCAAAAATAAATACCGCAGTCAGGAAGTAGATTTAATTCTTGCTATTCCTGAAGGCACTGTATTATTCACTGATAAAAACATCGAGAGTTATCACAGAAACAGATATTCAGATTTATTAAATTATGAGCACGTGGGTTACCATACACTTATGAATAATGCTGAATTGACCTGCCTTGATTGCCCTGAAGAACCTATTGAGGAGCTCGAAGAACTAGAGGAAATTGAAGAATCTCAATGGAAAGCTGATGAGGCAGAACAAGACACGCTAACGACAGGGACTGTTTATGAATATAAATCTGAAGCTAAGCCTAAAAAAGATGGAGTTGCTGTACGACCAGAAGTTCAAAACGATACAGTTTTAAAAGTGTTAGACACGATCAACTAAGGAAACTCAAAGATTATCGTATCCTTGACGGAACCATTAAAATATCAATCAAAAATCAACAGTTATGACTACATTAATTAAACTTTTCATCAGCGGTTTTGCCGCCCTAATGCTCACTTCTTGCGATTTTAATTTGCAAATGGGACAAATTGAAGGTAACGGTAACGTAGTTACCCAAGACCTAAATCTTACTCAAGATTTTACACGTGTGCACAGCAGCAACGGCTGGGATGTGATACTTGAAAAAGGCAGTAGCTATAAGGTAGTTGCAGAAGTAGACGACAATCTTTTAGAATATCTTGACGTGCATTATGAAGGAAGCACCTTACGTATTGAATCTACAGACAACTCAAATATTGGTAATGCAAGCTCAAGACTCATTCACGTAACTTATGTACAACCTTTAGAAGCCATTAAAGCAAGTAGCGCCTCTAATATAACCGCAGCAGAGGTGCTTACCGGCGATAAGATCAATCTTGATGTATCTAGCGCAGCTACGGTTAAATTAGGCTTAGATATCAGAGATGTTGAAGCAGATGCCAGCAGTGCCGGAACGCTTAGCCTAAATGGTCAGGCACAGCGTCTAGATTTTGATGCAAGCTCTGCTGCTACGATCAATGCAAAAGATCTTAAAGCTGAATTTTGCAATGCCGAAGCTTCTAGCGCAGGAAGTATACGCACTTATGTTTCAAAAGAAATCACCACAAATGCTTCCAGCGGTGGAGATATTGACTATTGGGGAGAACCTCAACAAGTTGCGGTTAACGAGAGTTCGGGAGGAAGCGTTAGTAAAAAATAGCAATCTGTTTTGCTACTAACGCCGGACTATGACTTTTAGGCAAACTGTCTAGAATTAGCAGAAATCCAACAATATGTAAAATCCCTTTTGGCATCGTCCATAAGGGATTTTATTATATTTGAAGCTTTTCAAAAACATACCGTTGACCTTCTTCAAATTTATACGTTATAAAAACTTGCTTTTAATAGCACTTACGCAGATTTTGGTGCATTATGGCTTTTTAAAAGCACTTGATCTTCCTACTGCACTTTCTGATCTCAATTTTTTTATACTTAGTCTTGCAACCCTATTCATCGCGGCTGCCGGATATATCATTAATGACATTCAAGATGTGGTGATAGACCGTATTAACAAGCCTAATAAAACCTATATCCCCGCACCTTTTTCTCAAAATAGTGCTTTTAATTATTATTTAGTTTTAAATATCAGCGGCGTAGGTTTAGGATTTCTTTTAAGTTACCGAATGGGCTTTGGTAATTTTGCCACCCTTTTCGTACTGATTTCTGCCCTACTCTATGTATATGCCAATTTTCTAAAGCGCGTACTGCTTATTGGTAATCTTATCGTAAGCGCAATTGTGGCTTCGGCGATTGGTATCGTGATGATCTTCGATGCCATCCCCGTACTTCAGGGCAATGAACAACAACTTGTCAATCCGCTTTCGGTGCTTAAAGATTATGCAGTATTTGCGTTGATGCTCAACTTTCTTCGGGAAATCGTTAAAGATATCGAAGACGCTATTGGCGACTACGCAGCAGGTATTCAGTCGTTACCCATTCTTTTAGGTTTAGAACGCACTGCAAAACTTTCGGCATATATTGCAGTGATTTACATTTTTACCGTTCTGGGTTATATTTATGTGTACTTGCAAGCCAACGTCTGGATCTCCTTGTATCTTGTTATCGCGATCGTCATACCCTTAGTGTTTTTTTGTATAAAAGCACGCTATGCCGAAAAACATAAACACTTCAGCTTTCTCTCAAAATTATTAAAGTTTATTATGCTTCTGGGAATCCTATCTTTGGGTGTGCTTACACTTACTTTAAAATATTAAAGATGAATAAAGCATTATACATAAAAAATTGGAATAAGGGTGGCAATTCATATGTTCTCAAAGGTAATCCTAAAAATAAATGGGTGGGATTTCAAGAATCTGTAATAACCCAACTGTCAAACAAATTCGAAGATTTCAATATTGTTATCTGGACAGATAGAGAAATGGAGGATGATTACTATTGTATTCCTTTCTCGTCGTTAAGACATTTATTTACAAAAGAACATCAAACAACTGGTAAATACCAAAATCGCTGGACGGCTATAATCATCAACCACTCATTCCAGATGCACAGTAATAAAAATTATGCGGTTGACGTATCGAAATATTATTCGGCGGAACTTTTAAAAGAAAATAGGCTAATTTTAGACGAAGACTATTTTATAGAAAATGCAAGAGCTGAAATAAACATACGAATTGGACAGTCGAAATTTAGAAAAAATGTCCTCTCGAACTTTTATAACAAATGCGCACTAACTGGTATTAGTGAAAAAAATCTTCTAGTAGCAAGCCACATTATACCTTGGTCATTAAACAAAAATGTAAGAGGCGATGTCACCAATGGGATTGCTCTTTACTGTGAAATCGACAAACTATTTGATCAAGGATATATCTCTTTCTCAAATGACTTTAAAGTTATTTTATCTCCAAAGATTAAAAATCTATCAGAACAATTGAGAAATAAAATAGAACCATTAAACAATCTACCCCTACAACCATCACGCAAACAACCAAATATAGAATTCTTAGAATTTCATAGAAAGAATATATTACAATAACCCCTATGCTAGCAAACTTACTCCGCGACAAAAAACTCATCTTAGCCTCGCAATCGCCCCGTCGTCAAGAACTGCTCAAATCTTTAGAAGTTCCTTTTGAAATTAGGCTAAAACCTATTGACGAAAGCTACCCTGACGGAATGCAGCCTGCACAGATCGCTGAATATATCGCCAAGAAAAAGGCTGAAGCTTTTAGTGCGCAGCTTACCGCAGATGAGATTTTGATTACCGGAGACACTTTAGTTTTTAAAAACAATAAAGCTTTAGGAAAGCCAAAAGATGCTATCGAAGCTAAAGAAATGCTTCAGTTGTTGAGCGACACGCATCACGAGGTAATCTCTTCTGTTTGTGTGACTACCGCGCAACAGCAATTAGTCGCACACGATTCTGCTAAGGTGTATTTCAGAGCCTTTACCGCTGCAGAAATAGCGCATTATATTGACACTTACAAACCTTTTGACAAAGCCGGAGCATACGGAATTCAAGAATGGATAGGCCACATCGCCCTTCAGAAATTAGAAGGTTCGTATAACACCGTTATGGGCTTGCCTACACAAAAATTATACGATTTGCTTCAGGAGCTTCTTGCGGCGTAATTTTTGATACAGCTTCAGCAAAAAACTTAAGGATTTCTACGATACCACTGAAGTTTTGTATTTTGTTAAACAAACCGAAAACCAAAGTATAGAGGTAGCGTTTTAGCTATCTTTGAACGTGATCCTTCAACTACAAAACATCCTAAAATATGCGCTTTTTATTCGTTTTTCTATGTTGCATTTCGCTGCAAGTACAAGCTCAAAAGCCAAAAAAGCCCACTTCTTCTGAAATTTTTGAGCAAATAAAAAGTCTCAATTTTTTAGGTACCGCACTTTATCTGGCGGCACATCCCGATGATGAGAATACTGCAATGATCTCGTATCTCGCAAATGAGGTTCATGCAAGAACGGGTTACCTTTCGCTTACACGTGGCGATGGAGGTCAGAATTTAATAGGTCCGGAAATCAGAGAACTTCTTGGAGTGATTCGTACACAAGAACTGCTTGCAGCACGCCGCACCGACGGCGGTGAGCAACGTTTTACCCGCGCAAATGATTTTGGCTATTCTAAGAATCCAGAAGAGACATTAACCTTCTGGGAGCAGGATGAAGTTTTAAAAGATGTGGTTTGGGCCATTCGCAATTTTCAGCCGGATATCATTATCAACCGTTTTGACCATCGTTCTCCCGGAAGCACGCACGGGCATCACACGCTTTCTGCGATGCTGAGCGTTGCTGCCTTTGATAAGGTGGGCGACCCCAATGTTTTTCCTGAGCAACTGGACTTAACTAACACCTGGCAGCCTAAACGTCTTTTTTTCAACACCTCTTGGTGGTTTTATGGAAGCCGTGAAAAATTTGAAGCAGCAGACAAAAGCAATCTGGTTTCGGTTGATGTAGGAAGCTATTATCCTGCATACGGACTCAGCAATACAGAGATTTCTGCATTGAGTCGCAGTCAGCACAAATCGCAAGGTTTTGGTAATACCGGAACTCGCGGAGAACAGGTGGAGTACCTCGAACTTCTTAAAGGAGATCTTCCGGCAAATGGAAATCTTTTTGAAGGAATTGATACCAGCTGGAATCGTGTTCAGGGCGGAGCAGCTATCGGTGCTATCTTGATGAATGTTCAAAAGAATTATGATTTTCAGAATCCTTCAGCAAGCCTTCCGCAGTTGATCAAAGCCTATGATTTGATTACAAAACTAGAAGATTCATATTGGCGCACTTTAAAAACCAAACAAATTACCGAAGTTATAAAAGCTTGTGCCGGTTTGTACCTCGAAGCCGCTACACACACCCAGACTGCCATTGCGCAACAAAATATCGTGGTAAGTGTTGAAGCAATTAACCGAAGCACTTTTCCTATCCGCTTAGAGCAGATCACCTTGCTTCCTGAAGAAAAGGAGTTTAAGACGGCTGTTGATCTCGATCAAAATGAAACCTTCAAAACAGATTTGACTATCAATACCGTAGATGCTGCGCTCACCACTGCCTATTGGCTAACGGAAGAAGGCTCAGTCGGAATGTACAATGTAGACGATCAAAAACTGATAGGTTTACCCGAAACACCTCGAAAATTCAAAGCGGTTTTTCATTTAACTATGAATGGTGTTAGCATCCCAATCACGACTGAACTAGTCTACAAATACAATGATCGTGTGGATGGCGAAGTCTATGAACCTTTTGAAATTGTGCCAAAAGCTTCGGTAGCTGTTAAAGACCCCGTTATTATTTTCGCGGATGCGCAGCCAAAAACCATTCAAACAGATGTAACTGCTTTTATTGATAATTTGGAAGCAATCGTTGCCTTAAATGTTCCTACAGATTGGAAAGTAAGCGCTCCACAAAAAATACAAATCAGTCAAAAGGGAGAAACTAAAAGTCTATCCTTTACTGTCACTCCGCCTAAAAGTGCTAGTGAAGGCGAATTACAACCTGAGTTGACCATTAATGGTGAGCGTATTACTGATAAGGTCGTAAAAATTGATTATGATCACATCCCGCTACAAACCTTAGTTTTACCATCACAGAACAAATTAGTGCGTCTGGATATTGCAAAAAAAGGCAGCTACATTGGCTATATTGCCGGCGCCGGTGATGTGATCCCAGAGAGTTTGCGTCAGATAGGGTATCAAGTTGCCGAAATAGCTCCGGTAGAAATAACTGCAGAAAATTTAAAGAATTTTGATGCGGTGGTGATGGGCGTGCGCGCCTATAATGTCGTTGAAGAACTACAATACAAACAGCGTATTTTACTCAACTATGTTGAAAACGGCGGAACTATGGTCGTTCAATACAACACCGCACGTGGTTTTAGCTTTGAAAATTTAGGTCCGTACCCGCTGCATTTAAGCAGCGATCGCGTAACCGATGAATTTGCCGATGTTACTATTTTAGATCCTGACGCCGAAATTTTAAATTACCCCAACAAGATCACAGAGAAAGACTTTGAAGGTTGGGTACAAGAACGCGGTTTATATTTCCCTGACACCTATGACGAGGCGTATAAGCCTGTACTTTCTATACACGATAAAAACGAAGATCCCAGCGAGGGAAGCTTGCTCATCTCAAAATACGGGAAAGGTCACTATATTTATACGGGTTTGAGTTTTTTTAGAGAACTTCCCGCTGGCGTTTCCGGAGCATATAGATTGTTTGCTAATATGCTTTCAGTGGGCAAAAACAACGAGAAAATAAAACAATGATGCAACCTAAAAAAGAAGGCTGGTCAAAATATTACACCTTGGTTTTGGTGATGAATGCCGTATATATCGTGCTGTTCTTTTTATTAATGAATTACTACACCGCTTAATATGCAAACAATTGACTGGATTGTACTGGTAGTTACACTCGCATTTATTGTGTTGTATGGGGTTTACAGAACCCGCGGTCGTCGCAATGTGCAGGATTATATACGCGGTGGTAACGAGTCAAAATGGTGGTCTGTAGGGCTTTCAGTAATGGCAACTCAAGCCAGTGCGATCACATTTTTATCTACTCCCGGGCAAGCCTACAATGATGGTCTGGGGTTTGTTCAGTTCTATTTTGGGTTACCCATAGCCATTATTATTATCTGTATATTCTTTATCCCCATATATTATAAGCTGAATGTTTATACGGCTTATGAATATCTTGAAAGCAGGTTTGACCTCAGAGTACGTTCCCTAGCTTCTGCATTGTTTTTGCTATCTCGCGGCTTGGCTGCAGGGATCACAATCTTTGCTCCATCAATTATTCTTTCGGCGGTTTTAGGATGGGATTTGAATACGCTGAACATCATCATCGGGTTGCTCGTGGTTATTTACACGATTTCCGGCGGAACAAAAGCCGTAACAGTTACCCAAAAACAACAAATGGGAATTATTTTCTCAGGAATGTTCGTTGCGTTTTTTCTAATCATAAGTTACTTACCCGAAGACATCAACTTTAACAACGCGTTAGAAATTGCCGGCGCAAGCGGAAAGCTTAACGTGCTGGATTTTTCTTTTGATTTTGAAAACAGATATACTTTTTGGAGCGGAATTCTAGGCGGAACTTTTTTAATGCTTTCCTATTTTGGAACCGACCAAAGCCAAGTGCAGCGCTACCTCAGCGGAAAATCACTACGCGAAATGCAGCTGGGTATGATCTTCAATGGATTGCTAAAAGTGCCTATGCAGTTTTTTATTCTTCTGGTTGGAGTGATGGTTTTTGTGTTTTATCAATTTAATCCTACACCGCTTAATTTTAACCCCGCAGCGACCAAAGCTGTTCATGGGACTCCCTTTGAAAAAGAATACAACGGTTTACAGGTTAAGCTCAACGAATTACGTTCTGATAAATCAGAATTGAGTCATCTTTTGGTCACTGATCCTCAGGCAGAAGTTACCGCGCAAACAGGTAGCACTGTAAGCGCCAAAACAGCGCTGGCTAATATCAACAATGAGGAAAATAAATTGAGAGATCAGGGACGTATGCTCATTGGTCTTGCCGATAAAAATGTGGAGACTAACGACAAAGATTATGTTTTCATTCATTTTATCCTCAACAACCTCCCGCGTGGATTGATTGGATTGCTACTTGCGGTTATTCTATCTGCTGCAATGTCTTCTACAGCTTCAGAACTTAATGCACTGGCGGCAACCACAACGGTTGACTTTTACCGGCGTAATCTTAAAGAGGATCGGGATGAAGCCCACTTTGTAGATGCTGCAAAATGGTTTACCCTCAGTTGGGGAATTCTCGCCATTTTAATCGCGTGTACGGCAAACCTTTTTGATAATCTCATTCAGCTGGTCAACATCATTGGTTCTCTGTTCTATGGAACCATTTTAGGGATTTTTATGTCTGCATTCTTTATTAAAAAGATCAAATCGCGCGCAGTATTTATTGGTGCTATCGTCACCCAATTAATCGTATTTGCGTTGTTTGGTCTTGATAAATTTGAAATCATCAGACTGCCTTATTTATGGCTCAACGTTGTAGGTTGTGCTTCGGTGATTGCTTGGAGTCTTTTGGTTCAAAGCACCTCAAAAACTGGTACGACTGCCGCTTAACGAAAAAAATCAATATTATGAAAACCATTAGATGGGGAATCCTAGGCTTGGGAAAAATTGCCAACAGCTTCGCCACAGATTTGCAACAGGTTGAAGGCTCTGTGCTTTATGCCGTTGCCTCACGTTCTCAAGATAAGGCAGATCATTTTGGCGCTGAGTACAATGCCACACAGTGCTACAACAGCTATGAGCAACTGGTAAAAGATCCTAATGTAGATGCGGTGTATATCGCTACTCCGCATGTGCGGCACCATCAGGATACCTTGCTTTGTTTACAGCATAAAAAGGCGGTTTTGTGCGAAAAACCTTTTGCCATGAATCGCCAACAAGTTGAAGAAATGATAACAACGGCTCAAACCAATGATACGTTGTTGATGGAAGCGTTGTGGACGCGCTTTATGCCGCATTTTAATTTTGTACAGAAGGAATTGGAAAGCGGACGCTATGGCGCGGTTAAAACCCTAGCAGCCGATTTTTGTTTTGAAGCCGAATTTAACCCGGAAGGGCGCTTATTTAATAAAGCACTAGGGGGCGGATCGCTGCTTGATATTGGCATCTATCCTATTTTTTGCGCACTTGCCCTCTTTGGAAAACCTGATCATATCGAAGCAAAAGCCAAAATTGGAAAGACAGGGGTTGATGAAGAAACCGAAATGACCTTTAAATATAACTCCGGAATTTCAGCTTTTTTAAGTTCTAGTATTTTAAAGAAAACCCCAACCACAGCAACACTTGTTTGCGAAAAAGGAATGCTCATCTTAAACAGTCGTTTTCATCAAACTGATAAGGTAACAACAATTCTTGAGGGCTCTAAAATCGAACACGATTTTGCATACACCGGCAAAGGCTACTATTTTGAAATCGAACATTTTGCTGAGCTCCTTCGACAGGAGAAAAAAGAGAGTCCGTTGATGAGTTACGCCTTCAGCAGATTGCTCATCAGTACGCTTGATGAAGTCCGTGAGCTGATCAACCTTCAATATGTATAAACTGACTCAAAGCAACTCTAAAAAACCGCAGAGCAAAATCTAAATAATTCTGAAAATAGCACCAACAAAAAAGCCGGGGATTACCCGGCTTTTATAATTAGCATTAGATGTGGCTTACATCCCACCCCATTCTTTAAGTGAATCGGTATTCATTTTTACGTAATCAGCATTGCCTGCTGCTTTAGCTCCTGCTAAAGATGCCTTCGCCGCCTCAATAGCTCCTTTTTTATCTCCGGCTTTGGCTAAGATCAAAGACTGCTGACGTAATTGCCAGAATCGCGGAGTTTCGGTTTTTGCCATCGCTTCATCCATCCACGTTTTTGCTTGTTGAATATCTTTGCCACTGTTTAAGTAATACACTGCTGCATTATAATAATCTCCCGCCGATGGTCCCTGAAGCGCTTGCTCAATATTGGCCATTACTTCTGCATCAGTATTCACCGAGAATTTTACCGGTACAATAGTGTTGTCCCATAAAAAGCTCATTACAGCGCTATCTGCCATAACATCATCGATCACTATGGTAAACGTTTCCATATTCATAGACATTTCAATGGGTTCTACCATCGTACGCAATGCGATTTTGCTATCCTCAAACTCGGTGATCAACGGGTTGCTGTGATCAGTATAAAAAACTACTTCCCACATATCTTCACCGGGCACGGTATAAACACTATAAGTACCTGCAGCCAACTCTTTATCTGCGATACGCACAGGTTTATCTACCGTAAACTTTGTTGTTGCATTAGCACCGGTACGCCAGATCTTTCCATAAGGAACTAAGTTACCCACGATCTCGCGGCCGCGTCTGTTAGGTCTAGAGTAGTCTACAGATACCTCGGTAAGTCCCACTGTTTGGGTCAACGTGGCGTGAGCACTCGCAGCCGGGGTTTGAATTTGCGCCTGAGTCAAAGCACTCAAAGCTAGAAAACAAGAAAGGATTATTTTTTTCATTTTAAAACAATTAATTAGTAGTGTGTTTAAATTCAATTCATTAACCTGTAATTTACTTAAAAAATAAATAGAATTACAACGTTATAACTTGAGCTACCAAATTACGATTTAAGTCGGTTTTAAAATTTAAGATTTGTTTATTTTTTGAATCTAAATTGCTTCCGGAAGTCCAAATCCACGAGGCTTTTAATTGAAAAATAATTACAGTTCGTGACAAGCTTCAACCTCAAAAATTCTTTGATTGGATTTTAAATTGAAGTATTTCGGAAGAACCTTTTAAAATCAACTTTAATTTTTGTTTAACTCAATAGTCTTTTCGTTAAACAAAATAGCCTTTATATTTACTTAAAAATCAATAGAAACGGTTTAGAAGCTAGTTTACTCCTAATCCGTTTTATTGAAAAGTTTGAAATGCTATGAAAATTTACACCTTACACACCAAACAAAACCTGCCCATTAGCTTAGAAAAAGCGTGGAGTTTTCTTTCTGATCCTAAAAATCTAAAAGTAATCACACCAGATTATATGGGTTTTGAAATCTTATCGGGCGCAGATCGCCCAATGTTTCCGGGTCAGATTATTCAGTATAATGTGACGCCTATTGCCGGTATCAACACGAAGTGGGTGACAGAGATCACACACGTAAAACATATGGAGTATTTTGTAGATGAACAGCGTTTTGGTCCCTATTCGTTATGGCATCACAAACACTTTTTAAAAGAAATTCCGGGAGGTGTGGAAATGGAAGATATTGTGGATTATAAGGTTCCGGCAGGGATCTTAGGACAATTGGTGCAGCCTTTTTTAGTGAAACCCAAACTGCAGGAGATTTTTGAATACAGAGAACAAAAACTCACAGAACTATTTGGTACCTACACGAAACCCCAAGGGAATTTAGAGGGCATTTCAAGAGAAGATATCTTAAATTAAAATTACTATGAAAAAGAATATACTACTTATTGGAGGCTCTCACGGAATCGGCAAGAGCATCATTGAAACTTTAGACAGTGACTACACGATTTATGTTGCGTCACGTACTGAAGAAGATTTACCCGAAAATGTTACCCACATCAAGTATGATGTAACTCAAGACGCCTTAGACACCGAAACGCTTCCGGATGTTTTAGACGGATTTGTATACTGTCCCGGTTCTATTAATCTGAAGCCTTTTAAAATGCTTTCTGAAGAAACCTTTAACGAAGATCTTCAGTTAAACTTTATGGGACTTATTAAATCGTTGAAAGCAGTTGAGGATCGTTTGAAAAAATCAGATCAGGCGAGTTTGGTGTTTTTCAGCACGGTAGCCGTAAAAATGGGTATGCCTTTTCATACCAGCGTTGCAGCAGCCAAAGGAGCTATTGAGGGTTTCGCCAAAGCGCTTGCGGCAGAATATGCACCCCAATATAGGGTCAACGTGATCGCACCCAGCCTGACCGATACACCACTAGCTTCTCGCCTACTGGGCAATGAAAAGAAAAAAGAAAAGATGGATGAACGTCATCCGCTGAAACGTGTGGGAACACCGCAGGATATTGCTAAGGTGGCCGCATTTTTACTCAGTGAAGAAAGCAGCTGGGTAACCGGTCAAATTCTTGGTATTGATGGCGGAATATCTACCTTAAACATTCACTAAAATAATCCTAAAGTAAGTCCACAAGACTTTCGACAGGAACAAATTTTTAATTTCGAGGCCGACTTAAAGGATCTTAAAGCCTTGACAAAGCCTAAAAAATAATTTATGAGTACAGTTTCAATATTTTGGTTCCGCAGGGATCTAAGGTTAGATGATAATGTAGGTTTTTTAGAAGCATTAAAAGGCGCACATCCGGTTTTACCCATTTTCATTTTTGACAAGGAAATCTTAACCGAACTGCCACAAGACGATGCCCGCGTGACATTCATTTATGAAACGCTTCAGAAAATGCGCAACGAATTACAGGAAGATCACGGCAGTTCACTAGCGTTATTTTACGGTAAGCCCGAAACTGTATGGAAACAACTCATTAAGGACTACGATATTGACACGGTATATACCAACCACGATTATGAACCTTATGCCCTTGAGCGTGATGAGCAAATAAAAAAGTTGCTCAAAAAGGAAGATATCGACTTTAAAACATACAAAGATCAGGCGATTTTTGAAAAAGATGAAGTGGTCAAAGGCGATGGAGATCCTTATGTGGTGTACACCCCTTACAAAAATAAATGGCAGGAAATTTTTGATGAAGACGAGCATCTAAAAATTCATTACACCAGTCAGCATATAGAAAATCTAATCCAGAACAGCAGATTGCCCAATCTTGATCTGAGCGATATGGGCTTTAAAAAGTCTTCTATTGAAATACCGGAGTATGATGTCACCCCGACCTTGATACAGAATTATGAAGATACCCGTAATTTCCCTGCACAGGATGGCACATCGCATTTGGGTCCGCATTTGCGTTTTGGTACGGTGAGTGTTCGCAAAATGGTAAAAAAAGCAATTGCCGAAAAAAACACGGTTTTCTGGAGCGAACTTATTTGGCGCGAATTCTTTATGCAGATTCTATATCATTATCCTAAAACGGTAAATAATGCCTTTAGATCAAAATATGACCGTATTGAATGGCGCAACAATAAAAAAGAATTTGAAAAATGGAAAAAAGGAGAAACCGGTTATTTGCTAGTTGATGCGGGAATGCGTCAACTCAACGCGACCGGCTATATGCATAATCGCGTGCGTATGCTGGTAGCGAGTTTTTTATGCAAACACCTATTGATCGATTGGCGCTGGGGCGAAGCCTATTTTGCCGAAAAACTTCTGGATTATGAGCAATCAAGTAATGTAGGTAACTGGCAATGGGCAGCCGGAAGCGGTGTAGATGCAGCGCCTTATTTTAGAATTTTCAACCCGATGACACAGGTCGATAAGTTTGATAAAGACAAAAAATACATCAAAGAGTTTGTGCCGGAATTTGATACCGATGATTATCCCGAAAAAATGGTAGACCATAAAGAGGCTCGGGAGCGCTGTCTCAAAACGTATAAAGCTGCGGTATCCTAATGCTAAAAATTCCTAAACCTTTATTAAGCAATACTTAAATCGCAAAAAACTACGCTTTTGCACTTTTATCTTTACCTAAAAGAAAATTACTATGAAAAAGCTTGTTTTACTATTGGCGCTAGGCGCAATGATTTTATCCTCAGCTTCTTGCTCTAGCTATCGTACCTCTAGAAATGCTAATAATAGTGCACCCGGCCAGGTCAAAAAAGTATATGGAGCTCAAAGTGCAAAAGCTTTTGCTCCGGGACAACAAAAAAAGAAAAACAAGAATAAGAAGAATTAGGTGGTCATCCCTAGTCTAATAAGTAACGGAAAACTAAACTTGCGTATGACCGCATTTCCCCAAGTTGCGTCAACATCTTTATTGATCAATTCAAGCGGATTCTGACCGTTTGCCTTTATATAATGCTTAACCGCAGACCACGTGTTCAAATAATTTAGAAACTGAGCTTTGGTCCAACGGACTTCCATCTCAAATTTTGGAACGGTAATTTCTTGAAAAGGAAAGGGAATCGTCTGGTAATGTTCATCAAGATACCGCCGCTCAGGATCCCAATACTTGTCGGTAATGTTTTTATAAAAATGCTGAATCACTTCGTTTAATTTTCCTGAAGTTTCAAAAACCGAATATCCTATCACCGCTACGATACCGTGAGGTGCTAAGTGTACTTTTACATTCGCATAGAATTTGTCAAAATCAAACCAATGAATTGCCTGAGCAACAGTAATAAGATCAAATTTTGCATCGTAATCAAATGCTGATTCTGATGTTTGAACTCGATACGTTATATTCTTCAGCTGTGGCGCTTCGGCAATTTGCTGCGGGCTCAAGTCGGTTGCCAAAACATTTTGAAACTTTGTTGCAAGCTCAACAGCGACTTGCCCATTACCGGTCGCAACATCCCAAGCATTTAATTTTTCCGGAAGTAAATCATACAAAAATTCGAATAGCGCTTTTGGGTACTTAGGTCTGAACTTTGCATAATCTTGTGCGTGGTTTGAAAAATTATCTTTCATAATAAGCGTTTACATACTTCGTAAATAACCGGCGTTAACCAAGTCTTCTAAAGCATTTACAGTTTTCAATTTTCCATCCTTTAAAACAAGGTTGCGATCTGCCAGTTGCCACACATCCTGATAGTAATGATCAGTGAGTAAAATACCTTTTTTTGATTTTAACGAACTTAAAAACTCGTGGATCAATTCTTTGAACAAAGGCTCAACCATAGAAAAAGGTTCGTCGAGCAAAAGAAATGGATGCTTTAAATTACCAACGATCAAAACCTCGAGATAGCGCCGCTCGCCTAAAGAAAGTTCGTTTACTTTACGATTTGCGATTTTAGACATTCGTGGCGCTCTAAAAATTAAATCTTGTGCTGCCCCTTCAAAATATCTGGGAATTAAATCCCAAACTTTTGAGGATTGCGATAAAAAACTGAATTGTGGTAAATACCCAATAAGTTCATTGGCGACAATAGGGTTTTTATTCCAAAAGTGTTTCCTGACGGAATACTGCGTTTCGTTGACCTTTATAGTTCCGGTTTTAGCAGTTTGAGTACCGAATAGAATGGTGAGCAACGTGCTTTTCCCGCTACCATTTCGCCCAAAAACTCCTAAAATCTCTCCGGTTGCCAACTGAAAATTTACAGATTCTAGAATTGGTTTCTTCCCGAAACTTTTGCTAATGTTATTAACTTGCAATAGCGCCAAGGCGTACCAATTTTAAAATTATAAATGAAACTAGTAAAAGTACGGGGGTCAGCGCCAGATTAACCAACCAAGTAGTCCCTATCAATTTCAGCTTAGTATATCCCAGATTGTAATATCCATAGAATTCTTCCTTTTGATAATAATGAAACATCAACAATCCTACGGGAGTGCCTAAGATCCCAAAGAGCACGGTTGCACTGGTTAAACTTCCTATGGGAATGCAGACCAACGCAAACAATGCAGCAAAACGGGTAATATCACGATAAAATTTCCACATATATTGGCTTCTTTTTAAAAATAACTATTTAAAACCTTTGCGTTACCTCGGGTTACTGATTTTTTAAGGTGAATTTAAACTAGTTTTCAATGCTATGCCGTATTTTGGCATTTTATCAAAACCCTTACACAATGACAATATTCGTAGATATGGACGAGGTGATCGCCGATACTTATCAGGCGCACATTGACCTCTACAACAACAAATACAACGCAACTCTTAAAAAAGAAGACTGCTTAGGTCACGAAGTGTGGCAAATGGTGCCCGAGCCTCATCAAGGTTATGTGCGCAATCACGCCAATGAGCGTGGCTTTTTTATTGATCTGAAAGTGATGAAAGACAGCCAGGAGGTTATGCGTGAACTACACGACAAACACGACTTATATATTGCTTCTGCAGCTATGCAATTTAAAACCAGCCTTGAGGAAAAAGCAGATTGGCTTGATAAACATTTCCCTTTTATTCCGTGGCAAAATCGCATTTTGTGCGGTCATAAACACGTGCTACGCGGTGATGTTTTAATAGATGATCGCTCTTACAATTTAGCAGCTTTTGAAGGTCGTGGTATTCAATTTACCTCACCACACAATGTAAATACTAACGGTTTTGACCGTGCCGATACCTGGCAGGATATCGCTGATTTATTACTGTAACTGGTTAGAACTATATAAAACAAAAAAATCTCGGCTTGTTACCGAGATTTTTTTGTTTGTATACGTTTTCGACGTTAAGCGGTTCTGATGATCTTTGCTCCAATCGCTCTCAGACGTTCATCAATATTCTCATAACCGCGATCTATTTGCTCAATGTTATGAATAGTAGAAGTGCCTTTGGCGCTCAATGCCGCAATCAACAAAGAAATCCCCGCCCGAATATCTGGCGAACTCATCGTGGTAGCTTTTAAAGTTGATTTAAAGTCGTGCCCAATAACCGTAGCGCGATGCGGATCACAAAGAATGATCTTCGCACCCATATCAATTAATTTATCTACGAAAAACAGACGGCTTTCAAACATTTTTTGATGAATCAATACTTCACCCTTGGCTTGCGTTGCCACTACCAAAACAATACTCAATAAGTCTGGAGTGAATCCCGGCCAGGGCGCATCGCTGATGGTCATAAACGACCCGTCAATAAAAGTTTCAATTTCATAGCCTTCAGTATGCGCAGGAATAAAAATATCGTCACCTCGTTTTTCAACGGTGATCCCCAGCTTTCTAAAGGTCGCAGGAATAAGTCCTAAATCATTCCAGCTTACATTTTTAATAGTGATTTCACTTTTAGTCATTGCTGCCAGCCCGATCCAAGAACCGATCTCGATCATATCAGGCAAAATGCTATGCTCACAGCCATTAAGTGCTTTTACACCTTCGATCTTAAGCATATTTGAACCAATACCACTAATCTTTGCGCCCATTTTGTTGAGCATTTTACACAGCTGTTGTAAATAAGGTTCACAAGCCGCGTTATAAATTGTGGTCTCTCCTTCGGCCATTACCGCAGCCATAACAATATTTGCTGTACCGGTTACCGAAGCTTCATCCAAGAGCATAAACGTTCCGCGTAAACCTTCAGGAGCTTCTACGCCGTAAAAGCGCTCTTCTTTATTATATCGAAATTTTGCGCCCAGTTTGATCATTCCCTCAAAATGGGTATCCAGACGTCTACGTCCAATTTTATCACCACCCGGACGCGGAATATATCCTTTACCGAAGCGTGCTAGTAAAGGCCCAACGATCATTATAGAACCACGCAGACCACCACCTTCTTTTTTAAACTGTTCACTTTCTAAATACTCTAAGTGCAGTGCATCACTTTTAAAAGAGTATTTGCCTTTACCTAGTTTTTGAATTTTTACTCCCAGATTGCTCAAAATAGTGATGAGCTTATTGACATCTACAATATCAGGGATGTTGTCAATGACTACTTTTTCCGGAGTTAATAAAACCGCGCAAAGTATTTGTAAGGCTTCATTTTTTGCACCTTGAGGCTGGATGGATCCTTTGAGCTGATGCCCTCCTTCTATCTGAAATGTTCCCATTAAAATGTGTTGCTAAAAATTAGTAACGCTTTTTACCGCGTCCAGATTTTTTTCGGTATGACTTACCTGATTTTTTGTTGCGCATAAGTTTTTGCGCTTCTTTGAGATCTTCGTCTTTTTTGGCAAGATTGATCTGCCCGTCACTTAATTCAAACAAATGCTTAAAGATCACTTCGTCATCTACGGTATCCTTATTCCAGTTCAGGAAGCATTTTTTCATGTGGTTTGCGATAGTAAACTCTAATGCCTCTCGCTTTTGACCTTTTTCCCATTGCACCGCCACATCTATCATACGTTTAATATTGTTTCCGTAGAAACGGTATTTAGGATGATTTTGCGGGTAGTCTAAAGGATCTGGATGCTCTTCTAATTTTTCTTTAGAAGGCTTATCATAAGGAGAAACCACATCTAGTTTAAAATCACTCATGATAAACAATTGATCCCAAAGCTTATGCTGAAAATCAGGCACATCACGCAGGTGTGGTTGTAGATTACCCATCACCGCGATAATACTGCGCGCTATGATATTGCGCTTTTTTTCATCTTCTTCTTCAACGGCTTGATTAACCATCTTTTGTAAATGGCGCCCATACTCGGGAATAATAAGCTTCTCTCGCTCTGTATTATATTCTAATTGATCTATCAACTGTAAAAATTTAAGTGAAGTAGTTTCTTAAAAAGAAACGATAAGGCAAAGTACTAAAAATTGTAGAAAGGCCCACAGGCCAAAATTAAATTAATGTAATTTATAAGCTGATTTTATGCGATTACAGTGAAATAACACCTTCAACGCTTGCTACTTCTTTATATTTTGCAATAACTGCATCAGGATCCTGCATACGCACATTTATAGAAACACTTGTATAAGTACCTTTGCTTGATTCTTTTGTATTGATTACCGCTCCCATATTATCAAAGATCTCTTCAATTTGAGCAATCTTCTGGTTATCAGACGGGACGATAAATTTATAAAGGTAGGCTGATGGCCACTGTGTGGTTTCTTCAAGTCTGCCTTTTAATTTCTTGTAAAATTCTTCAGAGTTTTTATCTGTGCTCATAGCCTTCTTTTGAGGTGCAAAGATACCATTCTAAAGCTAATTTTTTAATCGGTTTGTATTTGAGTATTTTTACCGCCAATTACGAAAGACCTAAAGCATTTATCTTGACAGCAAAACGCATTGTTTTAATAGGAGGCCCCAGTACCGGAAAAACAACCTTACTCAACGCTCTAAAAGAAAAGGGATATCCTTGCCTTGATGAAGTGTCGCGCGAGGTGATCAAAGCTGCACAGCAAGAAGGTATTGAGCAATTATTTCTTACAGAACCCTTGCTGTTTAGCGATAAACTGCTAGAACGTCGTATACAGCAATACTTGGATGCCGGTGCCCTTGATGCTGAATATGTTTTTATAGACCGCGGTATTCCTGATGTGTCTGCTTATATGGATTTTATTGGGCAGGAGTATCCTGACCGATTTACTAAAGCGAACTCAACGTATCGCTACGATAAGACATTCTTACTTCCGTTGTGGCGCGATATTCACGTAACTGACAAAGAGCGCTACGAAAGTTTTGAGGAAGCGGTAAAAATTCAAGACGAACTTTTAAAAACGTATCGTTCTTGTGGTTATACTCCTATTGAAGTGCCCAAAGTGCCGGTCGAAGATCGCCTGGATTTTATTTTAAAGCATATGACCCTATGATGACCACTCCTCAAGAAGCTTTACAAAAGTTCTGGGGCTATGCATCATTCCGGTCAAAACAGCTTGAGATCATTACAAGTGTCTTAAACGGCAAAGACACCTTTGCGTTGCTTCCTACCGGAGGCGGAAAATCACTTTGTTATCAAATTCCGGCAGTGATCAAAGAGGGAATTACCCTAGTGATCTCTCCCCTGCTCTCTTTAATGAAAGATCAAGTGGTTCAGCTTGAAAAAAGAGGAATTAAAGCCTTGCACATTCCCGGCGGAATCAAATATCAAGAGCTTGATGTTTTATTAGATAATTGCATTTATGGCAATTACAAACTGCTGTATCTATCTCCTGAGCGCTTGCAAAACGAACTCGTTTTAGCACGCCTCAAACAAATGAACATCAATTTGCTGGCAATTGATGAAGCTCATTGTATCTCACAATGGGGTCACGATTTTAGACCGGCTTACCGCAATATTCAAGCGTTTAGAGAACAGTTTCAAGAAATTCCGTGTATAGCGCTTACTGCTACCGCCACGGCTGCCGTACAGCAAGATATCATTACCCAGCTGGCGCTAAAAGAGGTAAGCACTTTTAAAGATTCATTTAAGCGGAATAATCTCGCATATAAAGTACTCTACGAAGAAAGCAAGCAACAGCGCATCGTTCAGCTTTTTAAGCAACATCCCGGAAGCGGAATTGTCTATGTACGTAGTAGAAAAAGTGCACACTATTTTGCCCAGTTTTTAAACGAATACGGGATTTCGGCACATTTTTACCACGGCGGGTTAGGCAATGGCGAGCGCCAAGAACGTTTTGCAGCTTGGTCTCAAAACAAAACCCAAGTAATGGTAGCAACCAGCGCTTTTGGGATGGGTATTGACAAAGCTGATGTGCAAACCGTAATACACGTAGAACTACCCGAAAGTCTCGAAAGCTATTTTCAAGAAGCCGGTAGAGCCGGAAGAAATGGTCAGCACGCAACCAGTGTGATTCTGTTTAATAATAGCGATAAAGACCGTTTAACCAATCAGTTTTTGAAGGTATTACCTTCGGTTTCTTTTGTTAAAAAGGTATACAAAAAGCTCAATAGCTATTTTCAAATTTCTTACGGAGAAGGTGAGCACGAAACCTTTCGATTTGATTTTACCGAATTCTGTAAAACCTATGATTTCAATACGCTGCTAACCTATAATGCGCTTCAGTTACTTGATCGCAACAGTGTGCTCTTATTGAGTCAGGAATTTTATCGAAGAGCTACGCTTCAATTTTCGGTTTCTGCCATTAATCTTACTTATTATCTTATTCGCAATCCGGGAATTGATTCCATCGTAAAAAGTTTGTTGCGCACCTATAGCGGAATTTATGATAATGCCATTACTATTGACCATGCATTGATCGCTAAAAAGGCGGGAGTTCCTTTGGTTAAAATTCATCAAACGCTTTTGCAATTACATAAAGATGATGTGGCTGTTTATGAGCACTCCCACGCTGATACTGCCGTAACTTTTTTACTGCAGCGTGAAGATGATCTTGTGATCAATCGCATTTCAAAAGCGATAACCGCGCAAAACACGCGTAAAGTAGATCAGGTAAAAAGTATGCTGCGCTATATTGAAACGCCGGTGTGTCGCAGTAAACAATTGCTAGCTTATTTTGAAGAACATCAACAAGAAGCCTGCGGAATCTGCGATATTTGCCAAAAGAAAATGAAATCAAAAGCTCCCCTGGCGCTCGAGGATCAAATTTTAAAACATTTGAATCAAGGCGCTTGCTCGTCTAAAACGCTCTTGGAAGTTTTAAAAATAGCGCGTGAAGAAGACCTATTAAACAGCTTAAAACTGCTATTAATGCAGAAGAAAATTAAAATAACCCCTTCAAATTTATACCAACGAATATGAGAGATTTACGCATAGTCTTTATGGGAACACCTGATTTTGCTGTTGCCGGTTTAAAGAATCTTGTCGAAAATAATTATACGGTAGTAGGCGTCATCACGGCTCCGGACAGACCTGCAGGACGCGGACAAAAAATTCAACAGAGTGCAGTAAAAAAGTATGCCTTATCTCAAGACCTTAAGGTTTTACAACCTACCAACTTAAAGTCTGAAGCTTTTTTAGAAGAATTAAAAAGTCTGAATGCTAACCTACACATCGTAGTCGCATTTAGAATGCTTCCTAAAGTGGTTTGGCAAATGCCGGAATACGGAACCTTTAATTTGCACGCTTCACTGCTGCCTGATTATCGCGGAGCTGCACCTATTAACTGGGCAATTATAAAAGGGGAAGAAGAAACCGGAGTGACTACCTTTTTTATAGATGAAAAGATAGATACCGGCGCTATCATTCTTCAAGAAAAAGTAGCTATTTCTGAAGCAGAAAATGCGGGAGAATTGCACGACAGGCTTATGCATTTAGGTAGCGAGGTTATTCTTAAAACTGTAAAACTAATAGCGGAAGGTCCGGTTGAAACGGTCGCTCAGCCTAAACAAAAACAATTGCATACGGCTTATAAACTCAATCGAGAAAACACGCGTATCAACTGGGATCAACCTGCAAAACAAGTATACAATCATATAAGAGGATTGAGTCCGTATCCTGTGGCCTGGACGCTTTTTACTAATGGAGATGCTCAAGAGCACCAATTAAAAGTCTATAAGGCGACACTGGCTTCAGTTGAAGAATCGAATGAATTAGGCAACCCTAGTGTCGGTAAAATAAAAGTAAATCACGACAAACTGTATGTTTCAGCCGAAGATGGGTGGGTTAGATTAGATGAAGTTCAACTCTCTGGCAAAAAGCGAATGCCGGTCAAAGATTTGCTAAATGGTTTTAGCATCCAAAGCGAAGCTAAAACGTTGTAATACTAGACCTACGGGGAATTTGCCTTAATTGTGTTAAAAATGCTTGCCGTTATCAACAAAACGTTAAAGTTATCAACATAAACCGTGATTTCCTGCGCTATTGCTTGCGTGAACGAAATATCCGTCTAAATTTGTTAGGACAATAAACAAAAGTTTAACCGACATTTAATTTTTTTAAAATTTTAAAATTATGAACAAATCAGATTTAATTGATGCAATGGCAGAAGATGCTGGAATCACAAAAGCAGCAGCTAAAAAAGCATTGGAATCATTTTTAGGAAATATCGAAAAATCATTGAAAGGTGGCGACCGCGTTTCTCTTGTAGGTTTTGGTTCTTGGTCTGTATCTAAGCGTGCAGCTCGCGAAGGAAGAAACCCACAAACTGGAAAAACAATCCAAATCGCTGCTAAAAATGTAGTGAAGTTTAAAGCTGGTTCAGATTTATCTGACGCTGTAAACTAATTCTTACAGTTTATATACTTTTAAAAGCCCCGAGTGATCGGGGCTTTTTTATTAAGTGTTATTTTTTTGTTAATTAAAAAAAATAGATTAGTTTAGAACAAAAGATGTTCATGACGACCAATAAGCCTCAAAAAGGAAAACTTTTGATAGCAGAACCGGCGATTATAGGCGATGTTTCGTTCAATAGATCTGTCGTACTTCTTGCCAATCATAATGAAGAAGGCTCTGTTGGTTTTATTCTTAATAAGCCTCTTACATTTACCCTTAACGAATTAATTCCGGAGATTAAAGGTGACGCTATGCAAATCTACAATGGCGGTCCCGTTGAACAAGACAACCTTTATTTCTTACACAAAGTGCCAGACCTCATCCCTGAGAGTATTGAGATTTCTAACGGAATTTATTGGGGCGGTGATTTTGATACCGTCGTAGATCTAATCGCTTCCAATAAAATATCAACCGATGAAATTCGGTTTTTTTTAGGTTATTCAGGATGGGATTGCAATCAGCTGGATAGCGAATTGGATGCAAACGCCTGGATCGTCACTGATAATACCTATGATAAAGAAATCATCAACAAATGCTTTCCTGAATTATGGAAGGAAAAAATGTTAGAGCTTGGCGGTGAATACCTATTATGGTCTAACGCTCCTGAAAATCCTAGTAATAACTAGTTGCTTTCTTAACCTAAGCGCGCTTTTGCATTCAATTTACCTAATAGATTTTTAGCTACTGTATTAGTGTATGTTTTCTTACGATACTTGCTAATTGGCTGAATCCCTACGATAGCATTTGTAATAAATAACTCATCTGCCTTTTGGAGCTCAAAAGGAGATATCGCTGCTTCCTCTATTGTAAACTCGTCTAATTTAGCAATGATCTCAATCAATTGCTTACGTATAATTCCGCGAAGACATCCCTCATCAAGAGGCGGCGTTTTAATCGTAGATCCTTTTACAAGAAATAGATTTCCATTTAACGCTTCAACTACCGACTTGTTCGTGTTGAGCAATAAGCAATTGGCATAATCATTCTCCTTGGCAAAAATGCTTCCGGTGACGTGAATGATTTTATTTGCTGTCTTTAATGTAGAAAGAAGATCTGCATTGACGTAATGATCTTTATATAGTTCTACCTCGTAATAGTCTTCCGTTAAGGTGAAAAAGGGATCCTTTAGCTCTTTAGCAAAAATATAGAAAGAAACGTTGTTATCTTCGGGTAAATACTTTCCGCCCTCATTGCGGGTTACCGTGAGTCTGAGACTTGCTGCTTTATCCTTAAGATTTTCGGCCTCCACTACTTTTAGAAGTTCGTCCTGTAAATCTTCAAGCGTAAAACCCATTGGGATTTCCATACGCAGGATACGCATAGAAGCCATAAGTCTAAAGTAATGATCTTCCCAAAAAAATAATTTTCCACCAGAATACCGAATGGTTTCAAAAACTGCATCTCCGTAAAGCATTCCCCTATTGTGTGCAGAAAATTGCGGCGTTTCGGTAAGTGTTCCGTTAAAATTGATCATAAAAAAAGTCCCTTTTTTCAAAGGGACAAATATATAATTTAAGAATAGGTTATTTAGTTTGAACCTATGATATGTTTTAATTCTGAAATCTGATTTTCCCAAAACATTTTCCCCTCGTCGATCTCATCTTCCTCGGCAAAATCTGTGACGATCAAAGACACATCTTTTGTGATCTCATCCACTACAATACGCAGTTCAAAAAAGTAAAGATTCTCATCTTCTACGTCATCCATCCATCTGAATTTGATGCGCTCATCACTCTTTTTTCCTAATAACTTTGCTTTTTCTTCACTTCCATTCCAGATGAAGGTGTAATACTCGCCCCGTGAATTCACGTTATCGGCAAACCACTCAGACATTCCTGATGGTGAAGACATATATTGATATAATAACGACGGTGAGGCCTGTATAGGGAACTCTATTTCAAATTTTACTTTTTCTTCCATTGATTCTTTACTAGGTTGGGCTGCCAATATAAATATTAATTACAGAGTAAAAAAGATTAGCACTAATTTTTTATTTTAATATTAAGATGCTTGCCAACTTGATAAATGTTATTATATTTGCACCCGCTTAGGAAAAAAGCTTCGGCTTTCTTTTTAAGATCAAAATTTGGCGAGGTAGCTCAGTTGGTTAGAGCGTCGGATTCATAACCCGGAGGTCGGGGGATCGTGCCCCCCTCTCGCTACTTAAGTTGGAACCAGCGGGAATGCAGCATTCAAAGCATTCCTAATGGCTCCAAATCTTCAAAAAATACTTTCCGAATACCGAATCGAATACTACAAAGAAAACGATTTGAATATGTCAAAATTTAGGAACATATCGATTTATCCTAAAGTAATTGACAAAAGAAAACTTCAAAAATTTACTGAAAAGGAGAAAGAAGAGCTAACTCGAAAGGGTTTTCGATGGTATGTATATTATTCTTTTCAAGAGCCTGGAACCAATAAATACGTTAGACAGCGCCCCATTTACCTAAATGTCAATCGGGATTTTCCTGATTTCGATGATCGTTATCGTGAAATTCATATAATGAAACAGGGAATCACTGACGCTCTACAGCAAGGCTTTGACCCTTATGATGAATTAGCTGAGGGAGAAATTAGCCTCGTCAATGCTCTTAAGTACGCGCTTTCGGTCAAACAAAAAGAAGTAGGTGAACGTACATATTCTACTTACGAAGTTCACGTAAACAAGTTCATTGAGTGGATCCAGAATAATGGATACGCGAATACACCGATCAAGAAAGTTTCAAAGCGCCTGGTCAATCGATTTTTGATACATATTTCGGAAACCACCTCAAACCGTACCCGTAATAACTACAAAACTTCTCTAGGTGTGATTTTTGAAACTCTTATTCAAAATGAGTACCTGGAAAGAAACATTGCTCACGATATTCCGCAATTAAAGACTACCGAAAAACGGGACCAGACTTACTCAGACGCGCAAGTCGAAAACATAATCGAATACTTGAAAGATGACAAAGTGATGCTTATGTTCATTTACTTTGTTTCTTACCTTTTCTGGAGGCCAAAAGAAAACTGCAGACTCCAAGTCAAAGATATCAACCTTGAACAGCGTTTGATTACTGAGCAGACTAAAACCAAAGGCAGTAAAACCAAAATAATCCCTGAGATCATTTTTAACGAACTCAAAGATTATCTGGTAGGATCAAGTCCTGAAGATTTAGTTTTCACCCCGGATGGTCCGGGTAAATGGGATCGGGATCTGGATGGCCGCCGTTCCTACTTCACTCTAAAATACAGAAGACTTAAAAAGAAGATGGGAATAGAATCTGGGTACACCATTTATTCTTTTCGTCACACCTTTATAAGTCGCGTATATCGAAATTTGAGAAAAGAGCATGACAAGGATAAAACTTTGGATCTACTCTCAAGCATTACAGGCCACGAAAGTAAAGCGTTATTAGACTATATACACGTAATTGATGCAGACCTACCCGAAGACTATTCTAAGTATTTGAATTAAGATGCTCCCTAAAATCTCTGTTTAACTCATAGGTTAAGAAGTAATAGAAGAATGTAGCTTTCATTGGTTTAGATAAAGCCACATTGTTGTCATCTTGAGCACTTTTACCTGGCACCTTATTAAATATTCTACTAAGGTAAGACTTACTTAAGGCTAACTGTTTAATCAAATCATTTCGCTTGATTCCAAATTCTTGCATTCTGTTTTCGATCCAGTTGATGTCTATAGAATCTACGTCTAAAGAAAAAACTACAGGTACAATTTTGGCGCCCGGGAATATTGCACGAGCCCGTTCTACTAATTCCTTTTGATTTAAGATTAAGCCATTGAGAAGTTTGGTTTGGCTGATCTTTACTCGATCATCATCTAATACCTCAATCTCGATTCCCATTCGCTTGTAATTCGCTATGGATTGTTTTTGATTATTTTCCATTTGATTATAAATTAAAAGCAAGGGCGGGGAGATTATCTCCCCTATTTAATTTTAATTTCTATTAAGTTAGTTAGATCAAATATTGCAAGCTGTTTATTTTGCTTTGCAAACTCAATCGCTAGTTGTAATTCTGAATTTTTAAAGACTCTTATTGAATCAAAGTAGTACATTTTGTTGTCTTCATTTAGCCAACCCCCTACTATTTTGTTATGCTTAAGAGCGTGATTAATAACTTGTTTTAAGGCTTCTTTGCCAAAGCTGTTTTGAGTGTCGTTGTAGGCAACTACAATTCCAAATTTCACAGCTTTTAGAGTTTCAATATTTAAAGTGAAACCTTCAGGATTGTTTTTTGAGTATTCCCAAACTCGGTCAATTAAGTTTTCCATTTTGATAACTTGTTTTGTTAATCCATATGTCAAAGAACCCTTGCTTATTACTGATGTAAAGATAAATTAAAAGTTTACATTATGAAAACTATTTTTAAATTATTTTACTTTAAATTGTGAAATATAAAAATCTCAGATGAATAGAATAATTCTAGTTGGTAACGGATTTGATTTAGCTCATAAATTAAAAACTAGTTATAATGATTTTATAAATCATTATTGGCAAAATATATTTGATAATTTAAGGAATAGTTTAGGAGGTTATATAGATCTTGATGGATTAACTGTTGAAGCATTTTGGGATAATGGATTGCCTGAGGAAAGTAGTTACATAAACTTCTTTAAATATTGTGAGAATTATAAGGTTGAATATACATTCACTAATGAACTGATAGAAGTTATATGTAAGAATCAGAGCATTCAAAACTGGGTAGACTTAGAGGATGAATATTATCGATTAGTTATAAAAAGTATTAATGACCAAGAAATTAATATCACCAAACTAAATGATGACTTTGCAAATCTAAAAGGTTTATTTATAAAATACTTATTGCAATGTTCTCCTGATTTCTCAAATGAAAATTTAAATGAAGTTTTTGAGAAATATTACATAGATGATATTGCCAGACACATTTATAGTGACATAAATATTCAGGATTTTACTGAAGAAGCTGTTAATGAAATTGCAAAGAAGGAATCTGAAAAGTTATTTGATTTTATAATGAATGATGATCCGAAAAAGGACTTTTCTAAATATGACCAGTTCGTTGAAACCTTAAGCTATTATTTAAGAAATAATGCCAAAATACAAAAAGGTACAATTGAGGATTATTATGATGAAATTTTTCAAATTTTAATATCAAAAGACGCTCACAATCTATTCGATTTAAGTCCAGAAAGTATATTTGTACTTAATTTCAATTATACTAATGTTTCCTTATTATACAGCAACCATTTTACTGAAAGTCATCTAGATAATGATTGTAAATTTCAATGGCCAGAGATAAATCATATTCACGGTGCTCTTAATGATAATAAAAACCCTATAATATTTGGTTTCGGGGATGAACTCGATGACAACTACTCCAAAATTGAAAAGCTAAATGATAATAAATATCTAGAAAATATTAAGTCTATTAGGTATTCCGACACTGATAATTACAAAAAGCTTTTACAATATATAAATTCCGATCAATACCAAATATGTATTTTCGGTCACTCTTGTGGTATTTCTGACCGTACAATGCTTAATACTTTATTTGAGCACGAGAATTGTGTTTCTATAAAACCATATTACCATTTAAGAGAAGATGGTACAGACAATTACAGTGATATCGTTAGAAATATTTCGCGAAACTTTAATAATAAAGCCAGTATGCGTGATAAGGTTGTAAACAAGACTTATTGCGAACCATTAGTACGACCTGAAAAAAATGGCTGAATTCTGCAAAAAGTGTGGTGACAAACTTGGAATTAGAGGAGTAGATCCACCAGTTTTCTGCGAGCATTGTAAAATTTATTATCCAAGCTCTTGGGAACGGTTCTGTTCGTGGCTTAGCAAGATATTTCGTAAATAACTTATTTAGTATATAAATAGAATTATACTCTATATAGGTTATTTAGAATAAAGTCGATTGGTTAGAGCCATTAAGCTCTGGATCTATCGCGGGGACCGCTTTTAATATTTCAGGAGTATTGGTATCAATGCCTCGTTTGTAGATTGCATTGCTTACCGGATGATACTTCAATGCTTCATTAGTGAAACTCACATTGATTAATTCTTTAATCTGCTTTTCATTTAAACTAGGATCAATCCAATTTTCGGTAAACTGCTCCTCTAGTATTAATGGCATACGCTTTTTCGCGTTATGGATCTGGGCCATTATATCATTCGCTTCCATCGTCAAGATTGTAACGGTGTACAGCTCTTCATCGATCTTATTAAAAAGCCCGGCAAAGTAGAATAGCTTTTGCTCTGGTAGGGTGATATAATAGGGTTGTTTCTTTTCAGTTTTGGTACCAGGCTTCACATACGTATGTGGCTCGAAAAACCCATCAGCCAAAATCAAGCAACGGCCGGATTCAGCACTTTTCTTATACGTGTTACTTGTCCATATATCTTCGCTGCGAGCATTATAGGTGTGATAAGGAAACTCTGAAGGAGCACCCTGATGAAAATCCGGTATCAATTTCCAGTCAGCCGGCCAGATCCGTTTGGGATCATCCTGAGGAATTATATGCAATAACTTATCACCAAAAGCATTTATATGATAGTAAGGCTCGTAAACTTCCGGATAAACAAATTTGCGCTTTGAAGTTTTTACTATCTGTTCTTCTAACTTGGTTAAACTGGTTGCGTTGCACATAGAATTCTGATTTAAAAACTAATTTATTAATTTTATGTACTTTGGGCCGTACCCGCAAAGAACTTTATGATTTAGCTAACAACTTTTATCTGAATTCAACCATTCAATTGGTTGATAAGGATTTCACGTATTCATTGTATCGTATAGAATATCAGGATAAACTTTACGAGTTATGCATAGCTAATCGCAATAATAATTATAATGGCCCCGCTCCTACATTTTATCTTAGAAATCAAAGTGAAAATTTTGCTCGGAATCTTTGTTGGAAAAAATTAATTGAACCTACAATACAAAAATAGGATTGATTACATAATTTTGGATTTATTCCAAATTAAAGATTTCCTACAATGTGTTTAGAATTAATAAAGCCTGCAACGGAGTACTCTATTACGATCCCATTTATTGACAGTTTATCTTGTGGCTTTCCTTCCCCTGCCGATGACCACTTAGATGAAGGAATAGATTTAAACTCAGCCTATATTCGTAATAAGGATGCTACATTTTTTGGACGGGTTAAAGGGGATTCTATGGAAGGTGCTGGTCTTTCTGACGGTGATCTTCTAATAATTGACAAAAGTCTTGAGCCTAGAGACGGAAAAATAGCTGTTTGTTTTATAGATGGGGAATTCACTGTTAAACGAATTCGAATTGAAAAGGATATAATTTGGCTGGTTGCGGAAAATCGAAAATACCAGCCTATAAAGGTTACGAAAGATAACGAGTTTCTTATTTGGGGTGTGGTTACTAACGTAATTAAGGACTTGTAGAATGTTTGCTCTTATCGATTGTAATAATTTCTACGCCTCTTGTGAACGCGTATTTAATCCTTCACTAAATGGCAAACCTGTTGTGGTCTTATCTAATAATGATGGCTGTGTAATTGCCCGATCGAATGAGGCAAAGGCTCTAGGCATTCCTATGGGTGCTCCTGCGTTTCAAATCAAGCAGCTACTTAATAAACATAACATTCAAGTCTTTTCTTCAAACTATGCTCTTTACGGAGACATGAGCGCACGTGTAATGAACATACTCTCCAATTTCTCTCCAGAGCTTGAAGTATATTCTATTGATGAAATCTTTTTGAAGCTGGAGGGTTTTGAACTCTACGACCTGACAGATTATGGCTGTAAAATGATTGATCTGGTTAAACGCTCAACTGGCATTCCAATTAGTATAGGTATAGCTCCTACCAAGTCGTTAGCCAAAGTCGCTAATAAGATTGCGAAGAAATTTCCAGAACGAACTAAAGGAACTTATGTTCTAGATACTGCGGAAAAAATTCAAAAGGGTTTAAAGTGGACGGAAATAGGTGATGTCTGGGGAATTGGTAGGAGGTACGAAAAAAAACTACAAAGCATCCAAGTTATGAATGCTTGGCAATTCACACAGCTTCCAAACGATTATGTAAAAAAAGAAATGAGCATCGTAGGTCTAAGATTGAAACGGGATCTATCCGGAGAATCAACGCTTGATTTGGAAGAAGTTGCTAAAAAGAAAAATATTGCTGTTACCAGATCCTTTGAGAAAATGTACACTGACTTTGAAGATCTACGTGAACGGGTCGCTACATACGCAAGCAAGGTGAGTTATAAGCTTCGAAAACAAAATAGCTGCTGCAAATTGGCTTATCTATTTTTACATACTAACAGACACCGGGACGATCTCCCTCAATACAGCAACGGTATAAGTATTCAAATGCCGTATGAAACCAACTCATCTCTAGTTATTACTAAAGCAACAATGATCGGGTTGAAGCGAATTTTTAGGGAAGGTTATCATTATAAAAAAGCTGGCATAATTGTAATGGGATTAACCCCAGATACACAAAAACAATTAGCTTTATTTCATAATGAAGATCCCCGACATAAAATTTTGATGCAGACTATTGATCGGTTGAATAGAAATTGCTTCGACCAGGTGAAGTTTGGCGGGCAGGATCTGAATAAAGTCTGGAAAATGCAGCAAAATCATTTATCTAAACGCTATAGCACCCGACTTAATGAGATCATTGAGGTTAAATGTAAATGAATGATTATCTTAGTTCAGCAATTTGTATAAATAATCTAATGTAACTAACTTAGCCTGAGAGTGAGATCCCGCTTCAGCAGGCTATGGTAGATTGGGTAATTTTCTATAACTGCTGAATCTCACTCTTTTCTTTTTGATAAAGCTCTTATTGCTTTCTTTTAGGTAAGTATTTATTCGGATCAATCAACCATCTCTTCTCTACAGAATCAAGATACATATTATTTTTTAGGAATAGGTAGCCAGATCTTACACTATCTATTTTTCTGCCTTTAAATTCGACACTTATTACTCTTTCCCCTATTTCTTGACTAAACTCCAAACCAATAATTTTCTTTAATAGATCTAATTTAAGTGAATCAGCTGTACGTTGATTACTTAGGGTGTAATATTTTGGTAGTAATTTATCTAGTTGAACTGCTTTTGGTTCAGTTTTCAATAATATTTTACTAATGGAATCTTTTTCTCTAACTATAGTCCAGTAGGATTTTGGGTTCCCTAAAGAATCTAATCTATATTCAACAACCTTGCTCTCCGTTGAATCTTCATTTATCCTTTTCTTAAATTCTAATAAATCTTCAATCAAAGAATCAAATTCAGTCTTAATTAGCTCCTTTTCTAACTTTTCTTTCTGAAAACTTACATCTTCAAGTTTAAAGGATAAAAACAATATGAATCCAATTGTTATAATTGAAAAAACCAGCAACAAAGTTGTAAAATAAAAGAATTTCGAATATTGTTTTTTTAGAATTTCAAATTCCTCAACAAGTTGTTGTTTTTTATCGTAATCTGGAGAATTATTAATGTGTTTTTCTACACTTTTAAATAAGTCACCAACTGATTTATTTTTCATTTTTTGGCTCATCCTTGGTGACTTTTATTTTTAGACTTTGTATTAATAGATCCTGTTTTTGAACCTGAAATTCTAATTGCATAATTTCAGAATTACATTCTTTTTTTAAATCTTGGATCTCAATATCTTTTACAACTTTTACTGCATATCCACCGGCTCCAAATATTATTGTAGCAATTATAGATACAGTAGTAACCATACCACTGTTAGATGACAACCAATTGCCAAACTTATCTTTCGCAGTAATATTCTTTTTCCCCATTTTAACTAATGAGGTGTAAATATATATAATTGAGTAATTAGAATCTTAAAATAGTATAAGTAAGCGCGATACCTGCTGATGGTTGCAACGTGAAATCAGATCCTAAGCCGTAACCAGCGTACAAGCTTAATCCTAAACGTTTGTTAGGTATTTTTAATGTATAGCTATCTAATCCTGTGGTTTGAACGTATGGGTTACTATTAACAGCTTCAATCCTGTATTCTGACTTGAAAAAACCAGTGCGCTTTTTCCCGATGGCAAAGCTTAGTGTGTTAGGTATTTGAATATCTGTAAGGATTACGCCACTTTGATTGCTTGTCCCGGTTATTGAATAGTATTCGTTTGATTTTGTGAAGTCTCTCGTAAATTCAAAAGGTACGGCCACTTCATAAGGAATTTCTACGGTGTCAATTGTCGTTTTCTGAGTGATGTTTCCTGCGGCGGCGATGTTTTTGTACTTTGAAACTAAACGCTTTAATTGGCCTGTGCTGTCAATCTGTTTAGATAACAGGATCTCAAGCGCATCTACATCACCTTGAATTGCTTTTTTTTCAGCTACCTGCTGACCGATCTCGTTTTGATAGTACGCAATAGTATCATTTAGAAATTCCGTTGCTGATTCTTGTGACTGACGTTGCTGTGTAGCTGAGTTGCATTGTTTGAAAATGACAAACAGCAGAACTACTATAACTCCTATATAAATTGCATTTTTTTTCATCAGTCTATTGTTATTGCTAAGTAGTATGCCCAGGCGAAAAAACCAAAAACTATAATTGATAATATGATTGTGCTGGGTGATACGCCTCGTTTCATTTCGCAAATTTGTTATAAGCTTTCTCAAGCTTGGTGTCGTATTTATTCTGAGCGTAGCCGGGGCCGTTGTAACCTTTCGCAAAAGCCGCCCAATTTTTTGAGCGTAAGTGTCTGGTAAGGTTGTTAGCCTCACAGAATTTGATAAAAACTTTTAGGTGATTCAATTCCTTTTCAGCTAAAAAGAAATACAGATCAAACGCATCTTTGAAGCCTAACAACTGCGCGTTAAACCCCATCAACTGAAAAGCACCATAAGAAGCCGATTCAACCGCAGCTGTTTTCACACGATCATCTTCGGTCATATCATAAGCCTCTTCAAGTCGATCCCATTCTCTAGCGCCACCTATATATTCATCACGCGTCCAATGCTTGTATAAGACATCGCGATGCTCTTGCTTTAAGATACTGTAAGGATCTACACCTTTTTTTACAAGTTGCCGCCAGAACACGTGACCTTCAAAAAGTATTTTGAGCCTTCCGTCTGGCAGAAAACCACCGTTGTTGGCTTCAACCTCATAAACAGCTTTGATTGTAGCCACTTCTATATTGTAGTCAAGAGCTACTTTCTCAAATTCAGCTTCGGTTATCATACATTAGATTTAGGAAGGTTAAACAAGCTTAGAAAATCATTGTAGCTTTTGAAGCAATTAAAGAACCGTGCTTGCATCACCAGTAGGCTGTGGAAGTAGTAAATCACATACACCGGTAAGAAGGCATCACACATCGTATAACCGGGGTTTGAAAACTTAGCCATAAATATGAATGTGATAAAGATTAAGGAAGCCAGCAGATACCAGCGAACCCTACGGCGCTTATTCTTCCAAATATTACGCAATCCTAAGGTTAGGTGAGACAACATTGCCAGTACCAACGCGCTGGCTATAAAATGCACCCAAATTGGTGCGCTCTGTATAAATAAATCAAATTCTCTAAAGGTCATCGTTCTGGGTTTTTGATTTGAAAATCCATCCTTCTGCTTTGTGAAAAAGTTCCGGCACGCGCCGCTTGATGATCAGCATTATATCTAACGAAAACACACCCAATAAAAAGGCCGCGATCATCGCAATGATGATGGCTATATTTTTAGCGATGGCGTATTCATAACTAAAAAACACAAACAACACCGCGAGTAATACAATCAACAAAGCTTTAGGAAAGGTTAATTTGCTCGAAGTCTTATCGGTTGAATCCATCAATAAAGCCACACCTACACTTACCACCATAATTAGAATAAACTTGTAATCATTGGTAGTCAACACCGGATCAAGCAACCCGGCATCTTTTGTATATATCTGCGCAAGTAGCTTAAAATTGAAAAATATCGATATGATGGTGATGGGGTTTTTCATTTATAATATTTATAATGTTGAAGCAATCCAAGCCATTGTTGCGATAGAACGGTCTAAATAACCCCAAACACTTTCTGCGTGCAGGCCATCACCGTTGAATCGATCTAATTCATTCACATTAAATGTGTCTATCGCTTTTTTACCTGATATTCCAAGTGGAGACTGAAATGCGTATAGTGGGATCTCATCAAAATCAGAGTTGCTCTCTAACTCCGCTTTCAAGGCTTCATAGGCTGCAAGTCTATAATTGTCGACGCCTATCTCCTTCACATATCCGATATGACTATATAATCCGCTATTAAAAACCCCATAGCCGCGATTAGTAGCCATAGATATTTTGATTGCTGGATTATGAGCGTGAATTCTCTGACCCATCAACATATAATCATCAATAGCAAGAGCACCATTGCTTACATTATTAATATCATTTTCACACATCGCAATAGTCACGTGTGTAGGCTCGCGCAAATCCCAAGCATTAACATCAGTCACTTCAGTTCCTGCGGTTGATCCAACCACTAATCGCGTCACACCATCGGCAGCAAGTGTCTTATACTTATTTAAATAGGCTGTGTAATTAAAAGCATATGCACCATCACTAGATTGTACCGTATCATAGTCATAATACGGATTAGTTACATTCTCCTTGCAGCGCATAAGGATATAAGCCTTTTGTGCCGCATCGTCTGCGGTTGAATAACTACCGCCAAAGTTGTAAGTAGTTCCGTCAAAAGTGAATGAAGAAACACCATTGGTATTAACAATCCAATCCCACAACTCCGGTGTCGGATCAGCCTCATAATATCCGTGGCAAGTGAGGCGCATAAGATCACCGGTAGCTGAAGTATCGGAGAAACCTACGTATGATCTGCCCGGCGTTCCGTTTCGTGTTTGAGTTCCTAATCCAAGACTATCCCAAGCAACCTTACCAACCACGCGAGTTGCGCTATTACTTCCATATCTTCGACGGGTGTTGAATATTTTTCTAATATAGTCAGAGATGGCCCAACCACCCCTAGCTTCATCACAACCTCTTACAGTGAAAGTTTTGCCGAATTTTGTGAGGTTTGCAGGATTGAATTTTGTGCCTACACAAGTTATTTTAATATTACCAATATCTTCATTGTAAGCTTGTGAAACAAAATCAATGATTGATGCAGGACCTATTTTTTCTGAAGTACTTCCTGCTTCAGGACCATCACCTAATGAATCAGCTATTTTTTGATGAAAGATAGATTGATTTTGCAGCTTCGTTAATGAGCTGTGAACATAAGGCACTTGATATTCGTTCGTAGCAAATCCATAAGCACTCAATCTAACAGAAATGTTTGTTGTGCCATTTGAACTACTCTGCACATCTATAATAGGACTAGCGGCATCGTTAATTCTAGCAGATTTCAACGCTTGCTTGAACACCCCCTCGACAGGAAGCCTGAAAAGCCAATTGATCGTGTTTTCATTAAAGTTGAAGCCATATATTTTACTAGGAAGCACAGTAACGGTTGATATATCAGATTGCGCCGGTATACCTTCATCAATTTTCTTCTTTAAATCCGGTAAGCTGATTTCAGATTCTTGCGCATCATAAAAGTGAAGCACGTTTGAGTTAGGCTCTGAAGGTGCTCCTGGTACAGTTGTGTAATTGGCATTTACATAACTGCCATACCATTGACGTGCATAATTTCCAGCTCCGTTATTCCATTCGCCAGACTCATTTGCTAAATTATCACCGTCATAATAGACTGCGAGGTAACGATCAGGTGACGACTGGTTACAAAATAGTTGGTCGCCATCTTCAAGAGTTATAGGTGTGTCAAGATCAATGATTCTTTCACATACGCTCTTGTCACTTGGCTCAGTCTCAAATGTGTAATTTTCATCGATTTCTGCTTGAGGTATAGTATAATCAAGAACACGAGATTCAGAGCCTCCTGAGGCTTTTTTAATTACTAATTGTACGCGCAGTCCTGCTGTTGAAGCAGCAAGCCTAGTCGCGCGACAAACGAAAACGCCAATTTTTTTTATAGGCTTTGTGCTTTTTCCGTAATACCAAGAGTTAATTCTGGAATAACCACCCGAACTCCCGAATGAAAATATTTTATATTCCGAATTGTCTGAGTCAGGCTTAACCTGAGTAGTCACATCTAACTGTTTAAATTTTTGATCCGTAGCTTGTTTGACATCATAAAGCTGTCCCTCCGTAATTACTTTTGTGCCATTTTCGACAGGACCTGTTTCTGATTTATCAGCCTCAGTCAGCCCAAAATCACTTTCAAACCGCACCCCATTAGCTTCATTACTTTGAAAGGTATAATTACCGGCATTTGCAGCATCGGTCACCTTTGAGACTTTAAATGCGGTGCCGTCTGCAGGTTTCGGGTCTACCGCTACTGCATCGGCTAAGGTGTCGTAGGTTTTAGCGCCTTCAAACTGAATATCATTAATCTTTTTTTCAAGCTGTTGAAACTTCTGATCTGATTCTATTCTTGGATAATAATCTGTAGCCATTTTAATTATTTATATATCGCTGGCCTTCAATGCTTATGTAAGAGCCATCTTCGATAGTTTTTAGTATTTCGATTTGTGAAAGATTATCTGAGATTAACCAGTCTGTTACTGGAGTTAGCTTACCTCCTTTATTCTCACCCCCTGTGATAAAAACACCCCTAATCCAAAAGGTATCAGGGAGTAAATCAACAACTGTAGAGTCTCCAGTATTCCAGGTTAAATCCAAATTGAAGTCTGAAATATTCTGACCTATTTGTCCCGTGTCACTAATCTTAAGAGTAGCGTCTACCTTTTTTTCGTAAAACTCCGCCGGTTGACCGTTAAGCTTTTCGCTATCTGAGGCAACAAAGTTTTCTTTTCCGAAAACATATTCCGGCTTAGTATTATCGGTTTCAGATAAATCACTTTGAGGCCGAATACCAATTTCAACCCTATCAATGATTTCTTGCGCTAAAGCTTCTATGTTGTACCAGCTCATTACTCTTAATTTCAGATCAATCGACACCCAATTTTTGTTTATTGATACCTTGTAACCATCAGTTAAATAGCATTGATATCCATAACCAGCATTTACAAAGTGTCTTAATCCTTCCTTAGCGAATAACCTATTTAATTCGGTGACTTTAGTCTGCATGTCCGCTTTTGATGCGTAGATGCCATTCACTTTCACATTAATTTCAGGAGGTTGGCGGAATTCACTTAATGCATTAAGCTTGTCGGAAGTTTCTCGAGCTGTTTTTAACTCAGAAGCATTAAACCCGTTAACATTCTCCACAAGCAATCCGAATTCCGAAAAAAGATCGTGACCATCCAATCGAATGCCATCCAATTGAGAAACATTCGGTAGTGATCCGGATAAGTTTGGATTGAGTTGAACGAATTCAATACTCAACGTTTTTACACCTTTAAAATCTTTTAGTATTTTGAGTTGGTTGAGTTTTACTTCAAAATCTCCATAAGGTGTTGTAAGGGTTTCTTCAGTTGTAACCTCTTCTAATTGCTTAGCTGAGTTATACCAATCGCTTCCTTTATAAAAGGCTTCTATAATTATCTTGCGCGATCCGAAATAAATATCATCCTCACTGATAAGAGGTTCAATTTCATCACCCCAATCATAGAATGTTTCACCTTGTCGCGCTGGCATATCTAGATAACCGGTTATGAACTGCACGGTGATTCCTAAGTCTGCAAGTAATATGTTATTGAATGATGTCATTAACCTTGTGTTACATTGGCTTGCCAGTAGACGCCGTCATTTGTGAATTCCCAAGCGTCACCTATATTTATTAATAGGTCTGTTTCTATTTCTGATTTGAAAATGTTACCGTTGATGGTGACAGAAGCGTCGGTGCGTTTAATCTTTAAAACTCTTCCCTCAGGATGCGTAGTTGGATCAGGTAGGTAGATATTTATTGCTTCCGTGTTATAACAAGAAATGTACTCGTCGTGCTGAGAGATAGTGTAGTCTACATTTTGAATAATTCTTTTAACCCCTTTAAATCTTCCCTGTGTTTTGAGATCCCACACGTAGGCCCCAAAAGCATCAACCCCATCAGCTGCAGTATTTTCAGCAACACCAAATAGCCCGGCAATAAATGCCCTGCCTTGCGGGTTTCCTTTTGCTACTTTTGCCCGTCCCCTTCCAATAATAGTTGCATAACCTGCTACTGGCTTTGCACCACCTAAGACAACGGTGTCCAGTCCTGCGTAAATACCGTTTATTCCGTCACTGCTTACCGAAGCTCCACCAGATTCCATATATTCGTCACCATCTCGTAAACAGTTAATAGCCGGGTACTGACTGTCTATACTGATCCTTTGATTATAATATCTTAGAACACCATCAAAGTTTTGCACGGTTTTGTTCTCGAATCGTGCCAATCCAATTTCACCATCTAATTGCACTCTTGGCCGTACAAGCTCAGGAGTTTCGTTTTCAACAATAGCCTGAGATACTATCTGACCGCTTTGAATTAACCAGTCTCCAATGTTTGCGTTTTCAGCAAGTATTGTATTAGTGGCGATGATTTCAAAATTGTCATCTATGAACTGCCAGTTGGCACTTATCCATTGAGCAGATTGATTATCTTCACCGATGTAGTAATACCATTCTTTTTGTCCTTCTTCATTTAATCGGAAAACATAATCCACTCGATTCTGAGAGTTATGGTAAAGGGTTTCAGCATCGAACTCTCCCATATTTACATAAAGCGGAGCTTTAAAGTTTCCGATGTTATTATATATACGGTTGAACTGTTCACTTACATATTGCTCGTTTAAGTAAATTGTATTCTTAATATTCCGTTGATCTGAAAGAACCTGAGCGATGTAGCTTACTGTTACTTGGCTACCAATTTCTAGTGAGTATTCAAAAGGATTATTAAGCTTCTGTGACAGGCTTAAAATCCTAACCTGAAAATCAATACCGAAATCTTCATCGGTTATCGTTATGATATCCCCAATGTTCAGTTCTGTTTGGTTTCTGCGTAAATACGGGTAATGCGGCGAAACCTTGTAAATCACATTTGGTTGACTGTACTTCTCTAGATATTCAGTTGCGCGTTCCAAAAGCTCTGCTTCCGCGTTATCGATATACGCCTGAGGCATTTTGATATTGACCAGAACATACTTATCTCCAGAGCGCGGTCTGAAGGTTTCGTTTGGCGTTTTATAATCAGTTTCATCCGTATAAGGAATTATCTCGATTTCTTTATTCTGATTATTATAACTAGCAATTTCGAATTCACGACCGGCAAGATCCCCAGTATTGAAAATTACTTTTGCTTTAGCTCCGCCTATTAATTGATCGTTGATATTGAAATCAATTGCTGTATCTCGAAATTTTGAAATGCTGGAGGATGAAGAAACTACCCCGTTTAAGCGCGGATAGACATCTTCAAAAGTTATACTTCTTTCAATAGTCCCAAACACATCAACATTGTTTTGAAGCTTGGGTATCTTTAAACGTTTGCTGCCGTATTCGTTTGTAATGTTCCGCGTACTACCCGTTGGATATAGAACAGTAAGCAACTCCGCGTTTTGAAGGGTTAAGCGTTCGATATCCCGAAGCCCCTTCTTATACTCAAATTTTAAATCCGCTTCAGATCCTATCTTCTTGCGAAAGGTGATTTGATTTCCTTTGACTTGAAACTCACATTCAAATTCAGTGGCTAGCATTTGAAGTGCTGCTAAACAGTTTTCATTGGTGAAGTTTAGATTCTTTCCTTCTAACTGTTCAACATAGTCAGCGTAAAAAACACCTTCACCATAAACCCGATTAAGATTCCATATGATTAAGCTTATGGCATCAATAGGATCACCAAATAAGTAAAACTCCGAGTCATCATCCAACATTACCTGAACATTTTTCAGGATATACATATCTGACTTAAACTGCAGATTGTAGATGAATGTGTTTTGTGATTTTTTCACCTGTGGTTCATCAAGAATTGTGTACACTGAATCCTTGAATTCTATAAAATCCCCTATTTGCAAATCAAGCTTTCTGCCTTCAATTGTAAAGCGTGAGGTCACCAGGTCTTCACCTCCTATTTTTTGACGTAACTCTGTCTGACCGTCGATGTTAATATCTTCAAGCTCAGTCTTTACCTCGTTTATGTATCTGTATATTTTCATTTAACCTCCTGCTTGAAATTGTAGAATTGCTGACTCAATGCTTGCGAATCGCCCGTCAATGCTTTCTAGGTATCTGTTGTATCTTGTGTTAATCTCTATTTGAGCTAAATAGGTGACAGCTTGTTGATTTACAATAAGACCTTGACGAACATCTAATCGCATGGCGTTGAGATATCCAGCTAATATATTGGCCGTATCTTCTGTGATCGCTGTAATGGCTCCGCTTAATCCTTGCTTTTGAGACGCATCAGAACCAAGCGCACCAATACCACTATCCTCAAGTATTGCGTTGATTGCATCTAGATCGCTTTGAGCACCATTGATAAGACTTGAATAAAAGTTTCGTAGCGCTTCTATTTCTGAAGAGGTATATTTTCCGTCTTTACCTGCTTCAGCAAATTCATCATAAAATTTTGTAACCTCATTTTCTAAATACTTAATTTGAAATGCTTGTAAAAGCGCATCTTTCATTAAGGCTCCAAAATCATCTGCAAAATCTTCAGCGGCTAACTTTCCATTTCTAAAGCCTTCAATAATACTATCTGTGATTGACTGAGCAGTTGTACCGGTATATATTTGCTGTAGTTCTTCTCGCAATTCTTGAGCCTTACGTCTAGCTTCTTCGGCCTGGTCAGCTAATTCTTCAAGCTTTGCCTGATCTGTTCCGCTCCCCTTACCCTTCTTTCCGATAGTTATACCTAGTAATTTAACCTGCTTTTCAGCCTCTTTTTCGGCTTCTGCTGCAAGATTGGCTTGTCTTTCGAGATCAGCCAATTCTTCTATTTGACTTAAACGACTATTAACCTTTTCTTTTCCTACACTTTGAGAAATGACATAGTCGAGTTTATCAATAGCTTTGTTTAGCTCTTTGATAGCTCTTTCAAACTTTTCTGTGTCTGATTCTACTTCTATGGTAAGCGCTGAATTAAGGACTTGTAGACCACCGCCAATAATATCTGCAGGATTACCGCTTGCTATTCCTTTAGCCAATTGACCTGCCCCAGCAGCTACACCAGCAAGCTGATCCAAGAGTTTAGCTGTGTCTTCATCTCCGAATTTTTGAAATAGTGAAGCGACTTCGCTAAATGATGATGAAATACTCTGCGCAGTATCTTGTAATTTATCTCCTAAAGCGATTTCGGATGATTGGATCTCGCCTTGTATTTTAATTATTTCATCTGCAGTTTTGCGTTCTTCTTTTACCCTTGCTTTTAAATCCTTAATTCTATTTATCAGCTCTCTATAGGATAAATCATCTAGTCTTCTAGTTAGGTCAGAATAAATATCTTCCTCTTCTTTTAAATATTTCCTAGCCTCCTCAAGCTGCTTCTTTTTGTTCTTTAATCTTTCAGCTAATAATTTTTTATCATCATCAATCTGAGATTTGTCAAATTTTTCTTGAAGTCTATTTATTTCACGTTCAATTGCTATTACAGAGGTTGTATCAATCTCAAAATCTACCGGGACGGTTATAGGCTGCAACGTGTTTGCTGAGACAATTTTTTCTCTATTCAAATCAATACCTGCGTTTTCAGCAGCCAGAGCAATTTTTTGTTGTTCAGCAAATGATTTAGTTTGAGCGAGTTTATTTTTAAGGAACTCCCCGTAATCTGCACCTTGCTTAATTAGGGATTCAAATTGCTTATCGGCTATTTCCTTACCGATTTGATTCACAACTGCCTGATATGCCTTGTATTTCTCTTCTTGAGCTTTGAGCATTTCGACAAAAGCGTCCTTGCTTGTATCTCCTGCTCCCGTTCCTGTTGGAGTGTAATTACTATTAAGCGCACGTTGTCTGGCCTTGGCAGCTTTTACAATTTCTTCATTATCGGATTGCAAATATTGCTTAAGAACATCGTTGTTCTCTTTGTACTGAGCAATTGTAACGCTGTTGATTTCCTGAATTACTCCTTCAATTTTGATGCGTTCATTCAGATATTCACGTCTAGCCTTAACGGCTTCTTTAATAGATGCTGTTTCGAAATCTCCGTATTTCTGGGCAAGCTCTTGGAGCGAATTTATATTCTGGATTTCCTGAATTACAAATGATGCATCCGTTTCGTTATCCGATAGTGATCTTGCGAAATCATCCGCTGCATCTTTGGTATCAACTAACCTTTTGCGAAGGCCTTCAAGTGTCTGACCTAGGTTGTCATACTGCTTTAAATCTGCAAATGGAATTTCTTGTCGTTGTTGTCCGGAAGCGTTGTTGTCGATGATCAACGCTCGTATTTTCCTGATCTTCTCCAGACGATCATCTTCGCTATCAATTATTTTGATCAGCTCCTTCTGATATGAAGCCGTAAGGTTTGGAAGGCTGGTAAGGAACTCAGCATATTCATTATAAAGTGCGGCGCTAGTTTCGCGCTGCTGCTTACTAAATCGGTCTACGACTGTTTGTAGATTGTTGATGTCATCACCAAACTTTTCATCTACAATTGTTTTGTTAAGCGCATAATCATTAAAACGTCTCACCGCATCGCCTAATCTATTGTAAGCATCTGTCTGATCATTTATTCCGGATAGAATTGATGGATTGATTGCGCGTATCTCTTCGAGTATTTCAACTCTTCTACTTTCTTCGGTGTTCAAATCTTTGTACTCCGCATAGAGGGCGCTTACCTTTTTGGCTTGATCTTCGTATTTCTGAGAAAGGCTTTCGGTGGGGCCGATAATTCGGTTTAGATCCTCAGCAATACCATTGCTCATTCTCAATACTGCATTACCGATTTCTTCGGATTTTGCGCGAAGTCTATTCCCAAATATTTCCCACTGGTTGGCAGTTGTGCGCGTGATAATGTCGAATGCTTTATCAACACTACCAGCCGCATCACTCATTGCAAGCATATCTTCAGTAGCTCCTTGAAGGTTAGGGCCAGCAATTGCAAGAACGCCGTTTACAGCCTCTACTCTACCAGTCAACTCTTTAAGTTTGTTTTGACTTCCACCGGCGGTGTCATACATCTTTTGAAAAGCTTGCTGAAGGGTTAGCGATTTGGAAGCTCCTTCACCAAGTACTTCGTTTGATGCTTCAATTGCAGAACGAATTTGTGTCATCGCTTGCGCTCCTGGTGTACCTTGCTTGGTTAAGGTTGCAATCGCCCCGGCAATTTCTTCAAATGAAAACCCGGAAGCAGCTGCCAGTGGCGCCACTTGCGCTATTTGTCTGGCAAGCTCCTCAAATGAAATCTTACCACGATCAACAGCTGCGAACATCACATCGGCCACACGTGCTGCATCTTCTGCTTGTAACTGAAATGAATTTAGAATAGTGGTAAGACCATCTGAAGCGACTGCGGTAGAAGTCACACCGGCTTTTGCTGCTTTGGCGGAAACCTCCAACAGCTCAAGAGCCTCAGAAGCTTCGTAACCAGATCCAATGATATCATAAAGTCCCCTAGCAAGTCCGTCTGGCGGCTCTGTTCCTAGTTCTTTGTAGAGATTAAACACCTTTTTTGAAAGATCATCAAATGCAGCATCAGGAAGACCGGCAATTGTTTTGACTTCAGCCATTGCAGACTCAAAGTCTTTCATCATTTTGTAACCTTCATTAGCTATTGCAGCAAAAGCGGATGCGGCACCGACAACTAATGCGGCGAACGGATTTATACTAGCAATTGAACTAGCGAGGTTTTGAACTATACCTACCGCATCTATCGCACCTTTTTGAAGCTGCGTATTGTCTAATCCACTTGCAAAAAACAAGCTGTTACTACCCCGTACTGCCATTACTTTGTTTTGATGCAAAGTAGAATTACAGGATTTCTAAATGACTGTTTTTGCCTTCGGGTGTGCGTAGGTGCTAGATGTTTACAACTCTAAACGTGTTTCCAAGTTTTTCTTCTAATAATGCAACCAATAGTTGATTTTGAAACCCCGTATTTTAAACCTAATTCCCTATGTGAAATATCATTATTTTTGTATTCTTCTCTTATTTTTAGAATTTCTTCTTTTGTGAAAGGTGTTAGATGATGTACTTCACCTCTGTAATTTGAAAGGCCAGTTTCGTGAGCATGTACACAATTCTCCTTAGGAGTACACCACTCTAAGTTTTCAATTCGATTATCCGTTTTTATTCCATTGATGTGATTAACTTGAGGTTTATTCTCTGGATTTGGAATAAATGCACTTGCTATTAATCTATGCACAAGAATAATGACTTGAATTTTCTTTTCGCAAAATAAACTGACAGAACAATATCCCGCTCTATTTGGCTGCTTAAGGATTTTTTCTTCAGCTCTGTAAACTAATCCGGTTTTAGGAGATGTCCTCAGAACGGGCAATGATTTTACTCGACCTAGATTTGAAATTTGATAACTTCCTTCAAAACCTTCGATATCTCTCCAAATTTCACCATTAAACTGAAGCGGCACTGGTTTTTTAATTGATTTTAGATATTCTCTTTCTGAATATATCCATTCTAAATTATTCGCTGCATTATTTAAAGAGTTACCGTCTTTATACTTAATGATATTGCCTAATACGTTTTCAGGTAAGAAGTGGTAAGCAATCAACCGAGAAACAGAGTATACTTTCTTTTTCCCATTTTTACAAAGAGTAACCCTTCTGTTCCGATTAGTAACTCCTCCACTCAGGATTTTATCCTTAATAAGGCTTTTGACATTTCCCAAGCTACTGCATTCATAATATCCTTCAAAACCTTTTACGGGTTTCCAAATTTCAGAAATAGAAGATTTTTGTACTTTTGGCGAAGTAGTCATAATAAGTGCTTTTTATTGTGATTGTTAGGCGCGCTGGTAAACTCGTAATTTATCAGCGCTTCGTATTTCTAAGCAATCTATTCAGCAAACACTTATTTAATTTCAACTTAAAGCTTTAGTGTGCGTAGATGCCACACTTTTATAACAGCAATCTATCAACCAACCGCAAAACATAATTCGCTAACTTGCGGCTATGTATGTCTTGCAATTCCGCAAATCCAAATCGAAGCACTTTCCGGAGGCTCTAAAGCTTGCTAAAGAGTTCGGAGCGGAATATGATGGAACAACTGTTACGCTAGAGATTTCGGATTTGCTGAACGCTTATAAGCACATCAGAACCCTGTTCGGCATCATTCAGAATTGGAGAAGCACTTCAGCAACTTATAACGGAAAACCGGTTGCTCCCTATCAATTCATTTTACAGGCTCACTGGGTTGGTGACTGTTATGATGAAGCAATGCTTGGTAGAAGTTGTGGTGTCGGTTGGGAGTGTTTGAAACTGGATAACGTCAAATACAATTTACCGGCTGGATTTTTTAAATCGCATAAATACTGGTATCAATTTGGAGAATGGAAGGGTAAAAAATGGATAATTAATAAGCAGGATATTTTCAGTAACCTGGTAACCTATGCTAATAATAAAGGAATTTCTCTTTGCCCTTTTTTTGATGAAACCAAATTGCAGTTTATAGTAGGAAATCTACCAGACTTCTTAATTGCTGATAGTGTTACTTTTGAGACCGTATTTGCTGACAAATATATTAATGGAGAGATTCTTCAAGTGCCAGTTGAGATTAAACACTTGCAAATAGATAATTTTAATAAAAGAATAGATGATTAGTTTTTGAATTTATCTTGTACCTTTTTCAATTCTACTTTAATTTCAGAAACAGCAAAATTCATATCATCACTTCCTGTAAACTCCATTGAACCTATTGTTTCTATATAGTTACTATAATTATTTAAAAAAGCTGTTTTATAATCATCACTATAATTATTTTCTTCATATAACTTCAAAATATTCTTTGCTGATTGGATGTTCGTCAATGCCACAGTATAATTTGGTGATTTATCATTATCTAAATCATTTTTAATTCTTTCATGCTGAATAAAATTATTTACAGATTTAAGGTAGAAAAGTAATGCTATAGATTTACTTTTTGGATAAGCTGTTTTGGCAATGGTTACGTTTAAATTAGCCATTGTAATACTTAACTTTTTCTCCATTTCACGAGATCGTATCAATTCCTTATTGAACAGCTCGTTTTGATTATTTATTAGTTTTGTAAATTGATTCTTTTGAGAAATCATTTCATATTTAAATACACCAAAGGAGAATAAACCGGCTAATCCCACAATAATGCCCAACATTGTACTAAATCGCGTCGCTTGAGTTCCTAATGCAGTGGCAAAGTAATCTTCTTTAGCTTGATAATGGGCTAGCTCTACTCTCAATGAATCATTAATTTTATTTACTTCTTGAAACTCAGATTCCAAGTTTTGTATTTCGGATAAAATTATGGCTTGATTTTGCTCGACTGTATGGGTACGAGTCGATATTGAGTCTACCCGAATATTTAATAGAGTCGTTTGAGCATTTAAGCTTAGAGTTTGTATAATAAACACAATGAAAAGTAGAAGTAATCGCATAGAATAGAAATTTAGTCTAAACTTAAAATTTCATATTCTAATAATTACCGTTTAATACATTTTATCGTTCAATAAACTAAATCCTTAGACCCAGAGACAATCTTCCCTCCATCTGTGTAATCTTCGATCAAACAAAAACCACGGCTTTTCACCTGAGCTTTATTGAAAGCTTGAATCTTGCAATTCTTAGCATCTACCTTTGAATTATGATATACAGAAACAAAAGTACTGTCATCAGCTTCGACTTCGGAGTTGTCAAACGCTCTGATTCGGGAATGACCGGTTACTATTGCTTTGGTATCTCCGAAAAGAATCGCTTGACGGTTGTGTATTTTGACTTCACCTCCAAAATAAATACCAGCCTCCTTCATCAACAATCCGTTTCCAAGCTTCTTAAGCGCTAAGCCGGTTACTACCTCAGTATTGATAAGCCACTCGATATTGTCAAACAATAATTCCATCGCATCTTGATCGCTGAAATTAGCATTGAGCCGCTCAATCTTTAGCCAGTACTGCTTGCAAAGTTCATTTTCCTCAAAATTGATTTCCTTAATTCTTGAGTAGATATGATTGAATAACTGTTTCATTTTTTCATTGCTTTAGCGATTAGTGAATTGAAGTCGTTGGTTTCTTCTTCTTTTTTGTCTGCTTTGGATTTTGGGATAGAAGCGTTTAACAGTACGATAGTTTGAAAGCTCATTTCCCAGAGTACTTTATGATAGTCATAATGGTAGTAATGAGACACACTCCCAATGGTTTGAAAAGGATTTAATCTTTTCGCTTTGTCAGATTCATCATCATTGGATTGGTCTGACTTGCAATCTGGAAAGAGTGCAAAAAAAAATCAGATTGCATCTTAAGGGTTGTTTCTTGGAAGATCTGGTAGATTTCTTTAGGTGTGCAATTATTCTTGATGAATGGTTCGTACCAGTTTGGGTATTTTGATTCTTTTGCGTGTGCTAGTATGCAGATCACTCGGATCATATTATCAGCATAAGGCAAAGCATCTACAAAAGATATTTGTGCCTCTGGTTTTGTGAGGTGGTTAGGTAAATTCTGGATTTCACTTGCGCATAGTGCAAGGACTCCCATCGAGGGTGGTTTAACCACGAATTCTATTTCTTTCTTTTGCTTCAAATTGTCGGGAAGCATTGTGCTGTCTTGCACGTCTATTTTATAGCGACTTGGTTGTTCGATCAAGGCGGCTATAAGCTTTTGTTTGTCGTTCATTTTCAATATGTCAAAAAAAGCCTATACCGGTCACAGCATAGGCTTTCAATTTATTAACCAAAATAAATATTAAACTACGTCCTCAAATCCTAAGATGTAAGGTGAGCCTTGATCTCCTGCCGCTGATACAGGAGTGTTTGCTGTTACAGTTACATCAACAGCTGGAAGACCGTTTTTTGTAATTGTACCTTGCTCACGTGCGTTTACTTTTCCGTAAGGGATTTTAATTACTCCCTTTTTACCGTTGATTGCTTTGCCAACAGCTTTTAAAGAAAGATAAATGCTTGGTTTTGATGCGGGGGCCATATAGTTCCCTTCATCTTCGCCGTCTTCAGCGATTCCTACTTTTCCTCCCATAAGCATTACGCGCTGTTCTGGAGTAACTCCAAATAAGCGGAAGGTTAATGAGGTTGGATCTGCGGTATCATCTACTGTCAAGTAGCTATCCTCTGCTTCAGTAGCAATTGTAGTTTCGTTGGAGTTTGCGCCTTCAATAACCACAGAGCCTACTTCAACATCGGTGAACTCAGTAAGTGCGGCTCCCATTACACCATCACCAGGTGTTCCTAGTGCAATGCTTGCTAAGCCTAAAATGTTATTCGTTTTCATAATGTCTGAAATTCGATTCTTAAATTGTAATAACTCATTCCGTCTCTGTCTGGGTCATCAAAAATTCCCTTATCGTCATCAATCTGGAAATAGAAAGTGCCGTGTTCGGTTGTGATCTGAGTTTCATCCAGTAATGGAATTATAATGTCAATTAGCTTTTTAAATCTGCTGTGATTGTCTTCTCCTGCTGAAAGTTTCTGCGTGTGAATGTTCACGTTTGCAAATCCGTTTTGCAAGTACTGATTCGGATTATTGATCGTATTAAGCGCGATAAATTCCGATTGAGTAATTTTTGAAACCTGTCCAAACTTGATGGTTTTGATTTCATCGGTAACAACCGGCACGTTTAGCACCTCATATAAAGCCAGTAATATGTTATATGTTGATTGCACCTAGTAAATCTTTTATATCATTAGAGTTTGGAGCGCTACCGGTAATTACATCATAGCCGCGGCTTTCTACTGCCGCTGCATAACCCATTCCGGCCACACCTATCAATACCATTCCTTTCGGATAATCTAACGCCACTTCATTTGCGAATGCTCGGCCTTTTTGAACGCCTTCTTCTTTCCCTTGAAAGCTCTGATCGACAACTTTACCATCTTGCAAGATGATATAACCAATGGATGCTCTTAGGTTTCCGGTTCTGTCTGAATAATTTCCCGATTGCCGGGCTCTTGTCACAAACAATTCACCTTCATACTGAAGTGCTTGAATAGACTTATCTGCAATCTGATCAATTTGATCCTGCATATAATTCTTAATCGCTCCTAAGTTGAACATCGGTTTTAATCCAGCCATATCTCGCAATGCGTTTGATAGTTCCAAGCTCTTGAAATACCAATAAATGAACCATTGAATTCAAGCTTGTTCCCATCTAAAACTTTTGCATTTACATCTACCTCGGTAATTACAGGGCAATACCATTTAGCCGAATAATCGAGCGAGGTGTTCCCTCCGGATTGGCTGTTTGGTTCATATCGACCCTTTAAATCAATAGTAGTTGTAGTTACCTCTGGTATAGGACCATCACTTGTTGTCTCAATCTTAATCTTTGCGGTATGCGGATAGCGTCTCATAGCTTTTGCCTTTTGATCGTTGGCTGACCGCTTGAATAGCGATCATCATCATACTTAAGGTATATTCTATTCGCAGCATCTTTCAAAGAACTCGCATCGTATTTAATGCTTAGGCTCCCTTCGGAGAATTCTGGCATTATTAAAATCCGCATATACAAATCAGCTTCAGCTAATTCTACGGATTCGCTACCATTATAAACAGCCAAAGGGTCTACCCCTCTGGCCGTCATAACAGCAGTTTTTATGCCCTGACTAACCTCAGGAACGAGTTCATTAAGCCAGTCAGTGTTATTCATTATGCAGATTCTACAAGTTCAGCTTCAAACTTCGCTACTCCTTCCTCAGAAAGACTATCGATTTTCTTAGCTAATGTTGCGTCTGTTTGCGCTTCGGTTGCTTTTGGAGTTTCGTCCGCAGCATTAATACCCGCTACTACAGAAGCCTTGGTGTAGTCAGTACCATTGTAGGTATAAACTGCATCGCCTTCAGTTTGTGCATCCTCAGCAGCAGTAGCTTCTTCTGAGTTGATGTAGAAAATAGATTCTACATTCTGAAGGATTGGAAATACAATCCCTTCAACGCCTGTTGCTTCACTAACTGGATCTGTAGTACCCCACTTTTTAACCAAGATATAATCATTGGCTTTAGAATACTGAACACCTTCAACTGGGAATTCTTCCTCTGCTAAAGTTGAATATACCAAAGATCCAATGTTGGTTCCTGTGGTTAAGACAACCATATCCTGAGTCCATCCTTCAGTTACGATCTTCTTGCCGTTCTTTTGATGAACAAAAGTTCTATCAATAACAATAAGATTCATTCGCATTGTTCTTGTAAATAATGCGGTTAACTGCTCCTGATCCAAGGTTGGAATATTTGGATTATCCCCGGAGAAATTCTGATTCCAAGCGAACTGAGCTTTAATCTGATTATTCTCTAAAAGATTATTCAAAGTATCGGTATTCATCCAAATAGTGTTTGGATATTCTCCTTTTCCTTTTGCAGCTTTCACGATTCTACGTAAATCTGTCAAAGGTTTTGAATCTGGATCACTCCATTTACCAGTTACACCAAATTGGTTTCCTTCTGGAATGTCGTAGTTCACACGAACTGCTGTTCCAGTGTTCTCTTCTTCAGGTACAAGAGCTACTCCACCTGATAATCCCATCAACATTGCTTGCTCGATCTTTTCTTTAACCCCGAAAATTCCATTTTCAGAATCATTGAAAACCTTTCGAGCCAATTCGGTCTTGCGTCCGGTATCTCTACGCAAAATGCGGAGCGTATTCATTTCCTTTTCATTGAGCAAGAACTTCATACCCATCTTAGGGATTTCTCCGGAAGCACTTTTAATACGCGCTCTTGATTTCACCGGTAAAGGAGAATCGAAAGCAACAATATCAGCCGTAATTCGGGTAAAATCACCACTCATAGAGCTGTAAGTCATATCAGCACTATACTCAGGGGTAAGAAACTGCTCATGCAGATAATTGGGAGCATCCTTAGATCCGTTTACTTTCTCGTATTGAGCAAGTACAACTGATTCCATATACTCATCAATCAGATCTTTAAATATGGATTGTGTTGCCATTAGTAGTCTGGTTGATTATAAATTCCAAGAGCTTTTAAAGCATCTAAAGAATTCTGGTTAAACTTATACTTTACAACTTCATTGTTGATGTACCCTCCGGTCATTACACCGGTAGAAGGTTTTGCTGTTCTTGTAGTAGAACGAACAACCCCAACGAGTAAAGTGTGTTTTGAGCCGTCTGTCGGCTGCGGCTTAAATTCGCCGTCTTCTCTGATTACGCCATGACCTTCAAAAATGAATTTGTCAGCAAAGCCAGTAGTATTAAGTACTGCTCCACCTTCAAGGCCGTGAACGTATTTTTTGATAGCAACGCCGTCGATACCTTCAGAATATTCCTTTTGATCTTCGACGCTTAAATCTAATACTGCCATTGGTAATGGTTTTTAGTGATTATCCTACGATTTTGGATATTTCCTCTTTCGATGGTTTTTTAGCCCCGCCGTTTCTAGGAACTGGTAATCGCTGAGTATGCCTTGGATTCGGATCAGTATCTTCGATTACAATTGTACCACCGTCTGCTTCGAATTTCTCCTTAACGGTTTCAAATTGCTCTTCAAAATCCTTTTCTAAGTCCAATTCACTGGCGTAACCAGGTAAAATGCCTTTTGATTTGAGGAACTTACGAGCTGCTTCTTTTTTCTGAGCCGCAGTTTGTTGTTGCTTCTCAGCTTTTTGAGCTTCCAGATCCTTTTCCATTTTGGTAAGCTTTGCAAGTAATGCTTTCATAGCAGGATCTTTCGTTTGGATTTCTTCCTCTTCCTCCTCTTCTTCCTCTTCCTCTTCGCCAAAGCCATACTTCTTTTTAAGTTTTGCTTCACGAGTATCAGCAGACTTTGCAAGTCTTTTGTCAAATTCGCTCTGCACTCCTTTAATTTTAAGTGCTTCGTCTAGAGTAGTAGGTACATCGAGTCTTTCAAATTCCTCAATGGTTTCGGCTTCTATGCCAAATTTTTTAAGCTCCTCGGCTGCTTCCTTATCTTGGGCCGCTAGTTTGAGTTTCTTAATAAATTCTTTTAATGTCATCTTACGATCGTTTTGATTAATACGTTAGATCGTAAAAATATTTAGGTGAGATGAAGTATTTTAGAAAACCAAAGGTTGGTGTGCGTAGGTGGTATGCTTTTAAAAAAAAAATATCTAACAACTCAAAAGAGACAATAAATTGAAATAACATTTCAAATTTTTAAATGAAGATGGTCACAAATGGTACCCGATATCATTATCAAGTTTAGAATCTCATTTAGGCTTTTTAATGTGTTAAAACGATTATTGAAGTTTTAATATGAAATATCCTTTATGAATAAACATCACTTATTCTTTTCAGTACATTGAACTTTTATACAAAAAAGAAATGAAATGGAGGTTTTCATTTAATTGCAATTTAAGACCAACTCCTCAATGCTCATAACCAAAGCCGATATGGCAGGCTTTAAGAGAATTATTGACAAGGTTTACACTATAAAAAAGCCGGCATCATTGTAATAGGAATAATTCCAAAAAACTCAAAAACAATTAATTTTTCAACAATAAAGTTACAAGGTATCCGGTTTTTATGAAAACTATAGACAGGCTTAACCGTAATTGTTTTAAACAAGTGAAATTCGGTTGTCAAAATTTATCTAAGGTATGGAAAATGTTACAAAAGTATCTTTCTTAAAGATATATTACTCAAATGAGCGAGGTGATTGAAGTAAATTGTATAATCTAAAAAGGTTAAACTTTAGGTATTGCTAATAGTTAATTAACAATATTGGAATTTGAAACTATTACAAAAAATTAATATTTATGAATTATGATTTACAACAAGAGTTTAGACTTGAAATTTTTCACAAAGCAGGAGATAGATCAACAATTTAAAAGAATTGACAAAGAGATAAATGGATCAATGTCATTCGAAACTATAATTAAAAAATTTAGCGATATCACTCATAATTCCGTCTATCCGTGTATAACATTAGAACCTAACTCGCCCAAAATTAATATTTACAGAATTACAAAAACTTGGTCAACGTTTGATGAAAATAACCCTAACGATTTTTCTTATAACAAAGATGGAGCTAATGGAAGAGCCCATCTTGAAGGCTACCCTGTTTTATACGGAGCGTCAGATCCGTTCACAGCCTTTCAAGAAATGAAAGGATGCATTAGAACAAAAGAAATATTCTATTTATCAATTTGGGAATTAAATGTTGAAAAAAACACACCAATACTTGCTATAATAAATCCAAAAACCTATTCTATAACTAACCAACTTAGTTTTATTCAAGAAAAATTAAAAACTATGTTTTTTAGTTTATCTGAAAATTTACCCCAAGAATATCAAAATAGTTTAATGTATTCAATCGAAAAAATGGGAAGTCTTTATGGTACTAAGGGTAATTTTAAATATCATATTACTTCAGCCTACTCCCACAATATATTATATGCGTCTGATGACGTTAATATTCCTATCATAGTTTTCCCGTCGGTAGAAAGCAATTTAAATGGTCTTAATTGGGCAATTCACCCTTCTATTATTGAAAATAATGATATTAAACTTGTTGAAACTTATAAATTACGCCTAGAGGAAGATAATACAAAGAAACATCTGAGTAAACTTTATTTATCAGCAATTCGAAAAGGAATTGTGAACAAATCTTCAATCCAATGGTACGGCCTTTTAAGTTCAGATTACCAAGTTCTCTATAAAAATATAAAAGTTAAGATTCAAAAAAATATGGTAATTGATGGAGGATTAATTTTAGATAAAAAAATTATTGATTCTTCTCTATCATTAAAAAATATTATAGACAAAAGTTTAAACCCAGAAAAAATTCAAGAGCGTATTGATTCATCTCGAATAAATATAAATCAAGATATGTTTTTAAATTCACTATCGAATAGAGTTATAAAATATATAATAATTAAACTTGATCCAAACTTAAAAATTCTATCAGCAAATGGAATTATCATAATTAAAGAAATCAATGTCCCTATCTGCTTTAATGTGGGGTTTCATTTTAAAATTAAAGACTAATGAAAATTTTATTAATGGACTGGAAACCCTTCCGATACTTTACCAAATCTTTAGTAGTTACACTCACAGAAACCCCCAGCGCTTGAGAGATTTCAATAATAGCTCGTTTAGAACTTGATCCGGCAGCTTTTTTGATTTCAAAGAACATTCCGGACTGCTTCACACGTTTTTCAAGTAATTTCTTATTCCTGTTCATTTAGATAGCGTATTATGCGGTTCTCGGAAATATGCAAATAGTAATCGGATAGATCATTGATCAGGACCCGAAGCGGCGCGTTGTGATTCTCAACGTACCAATTAATAAACAGGCGCTTTTCATCTTCCGCATTCTTGCCGTGCTCTTCAAAGAACCGGTTGCGGGTTTTCTCGATAGTTTCTAAGACGGTGACCGTTACGCTTTTCATATCTTTTAATTTGCCAGTGCCGTTACTTTCGGCACGTAGATTCCGTTTCTGTACTTGAAATTTTCTTCTAGGAAATAAGGTTTTGATTTATAGTTGTGCAAAGTGTCTGCATTAGCGTTCAGGTAGTTTTGCGCTGCTGCAGGAATGTTTTTAATGGTGTGTCGACTATCAATGTCACCACCGCCTAAATAGTTCTTGAATTTTTCTCGTGGCAATAGAATCGAGGTTGAAAAACAAAGGCAGTTAGGGTGCCAACCTATGAACTTGAAGTTTTTCGGATATGTGCCAACCATTTCGTCACAGATATCATAAGCAGGATGGGCCGCGCTGAGTTGTATTCTCTGGCCCATCACAAACGGCATATTCTTTCTGCGTTCAAAGTCATTCGTTCGATACGCAATGTTGATCTCGTTTCGGCTTAATCGTAATGCGTTGCGATAACTCGATCTGTAAACACCTCGACCTGGTTTGTAATTCTTCGCCGGTGTGCTTAGTTGAAGCTTTCCATTTTCGTCTCTGATTCTTCGGAAGCGTTTATCTGGATCCTTTAGATAGGTTTTAAGATCCCGAGCCATATCCGCCGCACTTCTCCCGTTCACTACCCCACTTTCGAGAATTACATTCAAGCTTTCTTCGGTCTGCTGGGTAAGGTTCCAAACCCGATCGGAAAGTCTTAACCCCTTTTCAGCACGATTAATAAATGCTTTGGCCGCTCCGTTATTCTTAGCGAATAGTTGATTGACCTGTGATTCCGGCACCTCTATACCTTTGATATAATCACTTACAAATTCATCATTGCAAATATTTGAAGCTTGAAATCCGGTGCCGATTTGCTCTTCAAGAAGTTTCTCCAAATCATCATTGAAACGCTGCAAGGCTTTGTCGAGTTGTTTTTTTCGCAGCTTGCTTTCACGTCCTGAGTAATTCTGAAAGATGAAACCAAACTCGCGCGAATATTCCGCATACAATCTATCCAAGTGCCATTCTTGAGCACTTAGAATTGATAGGAGACGGTTTTCGCAATTGTTGTTTGGCATTAATAAATCTTTTTAAACCAAAATCTAAAATCGATTCCGAAAAGGTGAACGTTTAAAGAATACTCGGAAGGGCTGAAATACTTTTGAGAAAGACCAAAAACAACCCAGTCTCCATTTCTCATATACTTTTTCTGCCTCCATCGATTATTGATAAACAATCTTTCAAAGTTTGATTTATATTTTCTTCTCATTACTCCTTGATTAAAACCTCCTTCAAACAACTCCCTCCTATTGGCTGCATTGCTTTTCCGAACGTTAGTTGCTTAATGTAAATCTTACCGGTAGCTTTCACCTGCTCCAGTTCCTCTTCATCTAACTCAAAACAGAAAGTCATTGAACCTTCTTCTTTGTTGTAAAGTGCCGGAAGCGTTTCGTATTCCGGTTGGTGTTCTGCTATTTTTACGTTGTGCTCTTGGAATTCAATTGCTTTCATAGTTTAGTATCTTTCGTTATCAGAACAGGATCTGCATATCTGAATTTTACCATCTTTACTGGGACCTCCATCATTTAGATCGAACCAATCGCCGCATCTATCACAAGGGGTTGGCATTTCCATTTCAAATTCTTCCATCCTACTTCTTATTTTTGATTATACGCTTTGCGATTTTCTGATACTTGGGCTTTGCCAGTTTGCGCTTGAAATCTCGCTTTTCGCGTCTGGTCATTTTGTACTGAGGCTTTTCGTCTTTTAAGGATTCTGCCTGTTCGCCTTTAAATGGTTTAATATTCATATCTATTTTGCTTTAATTGCTCGTTCTACAAATCTTTCCATTAAAAAATCTTGAAGATGCTTCTCGTTCTTAACTGTGATAGTGTCGCCGGTAAAGAATAGATTTATGCATTCTCCTTCCTCTAATTCTTCTGAGCTTGTCCAGCAAAAACCAATGATGTGATCTGATTCAATCCAGCAATCTTTGTATACCCCCGGATTATCGGTTACTGTTTTTAACTTGAGTACCATCTAGCTTACATTAAAAGTTTCACCAATACTACTTACACCCTCAGCTTTGATCTTATCCAGTTCTTCACTTGGGTTCTTCACGAGCGGGTTATTCTGAACCGCTGTCTCTTGGCTCATTGTCGCCTTACCTCCTGTCGCGTTGTAAAGCATTTGTATTTGCTCCGCTAGATCCTCAGGTATTGAGTAATTGAATTCAATATCGAAGCTTAAATCATCATCTTTAATCCCCAAACCGTTTTTGATTACTGATAGAATACGGCTGATTGCTGTATCATAAGCTCCACGTTTGCGTTTAGCTTTGTTGATGGCATCTTGTAACATCAATACAAGTGCACGACCTGAAAGCGCTCCGATTCCCTTAACGTTGTCAAAGGATAGATCAGGAGTTTGAGAGATACTGTGAATGTCTTCTTTTAGCCATTCCTTTTCCAGTTCGATTGATTGAACGCCGGTGTCACGCTGCAAGAATTCTGCTTCCGCCTGAACAACTTGGTTGTCGTGAATTGCGTGGCCTAGTAGAAGAGATTTACCGTCTTCCGTTATATCGATAAGCGTTTCTTCCTCACCTTCTTTATTCGTCACGGTTCCGCCTTTCAACTTTAGAATCGGAAATGCGAAATAGTTGTTTGATCCGGCAAGCTTTGATTTTAGCATCTCGTAACGGTCTATCATTTCCTTAACAATAAACCATTCCGGCTCTTCCTGCTCGACAAACACAACTGGAATCACACCGAACTCGTGAGCATCTGATGTTTGGTACTTTTCATCTTGGTACTTGTGAATCTCCTTATCTGTAAAAATCCATAAGTGCTCTACTTCATCAATCACAAATTCCCAGTAGAAAGCAACCAGATCACCATATACATCGTATTGAGGCGTGTACTTTCCGTTTTCGGTCGTATAGAATCGCGACTTGATTTCTTTGCCAGTCTGACCTTGCATCATTGAGAAGATGAATACTCCGATTGTTGTGCTCATTACACTCTCCGCAAAGTCCTGAAGCTTGTTGCTGATCCTGTTCTTCTTGTACACATCTAGGATTGCGATTGCGTTCGCATTATCTGCGTCATTAGCAGAAATGGTTGGCGCGTCACCAAACAAGAAAGAAACCGCAGTATTCACGATCTTCTTTTGTAGCTGTACTTTGATACGCTCGGCTTTAACAGCTTTGGTGCCTTGCGTATAATCTTCTCGTTTTCCGATCTGCAGGTCGCGTAGCTTTCGGCCTTCGTCGCTTCCGCTGTACTCCTTCGCGTATTCGGTTATTTTCTTCTGACGCCCATCTTGAGTTGCTAGGTAATCTTTTACCTTTTGCGCGTCGGTGAAATCAAAGTCAAATTCTTCTTCCATAATCTATGATCCAAAGTTTAATCCTTTGGGTTTTGTTGGTTTTGAAACAGTCGTAGGTACAACCAGTTCAAATATTTCTCGCATCATAAACGGGTCTAGTAAATCGGTACTCTCCCCATTGAGATACTTTTGTTTCATTTCTGCTTTTGGAATCAAAGCCTCTGGCTCTTCATCCAATTTTTTCTTTTTCTTTATCGCTTTACGTTCAGCCATCATTCGCTGACGAACTGTTTGTTTTTCATCAAACATCTTATTTGCCACTTGAGGCATCACCCAAACTTCATTCTTTGCAACACGCTCACCGCTCAGGATAAAACATTGCGTTTTCAGATTCTTAAACTTTCTCCCGTCTTTCGTGTCACGTGGTTTACTTCCGTTATCAAATGGAATTGAGTTAGGAATGAATGCGTTATTCGTTCCTCCGATAAAAGCTCCTACTCCATTGGCATCATACGCCACATTACGGTTAGGTACTCCGTGTTTCTCCTGCATTGCTATAATAGCATCGGTGACGTCTTTACCGGTGGACTTATCAATAATGCTCACATCAGTAATCCTGAAATCATCCCATACGTAAATGATAAGCTTGTCCTGACCGCTCATTGCGACATCGACTGTTATGTATTTCTTACCGCCTTTTACGAAATTGTTAGTGAATACATCTTTAAAAGCGTTGTAATCATAGACATCAGCCGGATTGATTGAAACCTTCCAGTTTCCGTCAAGCAATTGGCGTTTAGAATCCTCATCTTGAGAAGCAAGGTTTGCCAGGTACTCAGGGTTATTCTTTAGAAGCTCTTTATTCTGGTAAACAGAACCGCCTATAAATGTGATTGATTTGACAAAATGTTTGGCATCTATCCCCGAAGCTTCCACAAGTGGTTGAATAAAATATGCGGCTTTCGTTAAGCATTCTTCAACCGTATCTCCCCAGATCATTGTATCTCCATCCTTGACAAAGTATCTGACTACTCCTTGTCTTTCTGGAATAGGAAATCCATCTTCCCCAATCCACCAGCTTATCAATTCATAAACCCAGCTATCAGGATCCGGGTTACAAGTGGCCCTAACACAAGGTTTAATCTTACTGTTTGAGCGGTTACGCGACAATAAATAAAAGAACGTCTGTTTTGAAAAGTGTGTTAACTCGTCAAAACCTATGAATGGAATCTGCGATCCCTGCCAGCTCGTAACATTTTTCTCGTGCTCTAAATGCGAGAACTTGACCTTTGCACCACTATCAAACTTCCACTGTAATTCAGTTTTGTTTGAACTTGCTCCTGCTAATGGATAAAGTTTATTGCTTTCATCCCATAAACCTCCTTGTGCTTTTATCTGGGTTGTAAGTCTTCTAAAAATCACAGCCCCGAAGTCTGGATCATCTACATCTCTAAGCGGATCGAGTAACAGACAAAATGTTTTGCCAGCACCTGCGGCTCCGCCTCCAATCACGATATCTGCAGGACTAGCCAAAGCCATCATCTGATAACCTTCTTGCGGTCTAATCCTTTTTACTTCTCCCATTGTTTGGTATTTCAAACATTGTGATGTTAGTTGATTTCTGAGTGTTGTCTTTTTCGTAGAAACCAGTGTGTTTGTGTATCATTTCCATTGCTTTCTCCTTGCTAACAAATGATAACTCTACAAAAGTTTCAGTAACAACCTTATCCCCGTCCTTGTATGATTTTGAGGTCAGCTTATACTTGCTGATCAACCTTCTCATTTCTTCTGGTAATTCCTTTATTTGCTCAGGGCTCAAAAGAATAGTTTCAGTTATATCCGAATATGCCCAATTCTCTAATTCTTCAAGTAGAACCTCATGTGTTGTCCTGAGTTTCTTCTTAGCTTCGTTCTGCTTTTCTTTTATATAGCCTTTAACCTCTGGTATTCTCTGGATTTTAGAAAAGCTGTCATCTGCTCTTTTAGCCTTTGGATAAAGCGTTCTATAAGCCTCTGCTCCGTTAAATCCATTAACGAACCATTGGTCTATAACTGCTTTATATTTTTCAAAGGTTTTTTTAGTCATTATCTAAATCTTTCGCCTCTGGTCCACAAATAACCAATGAAGGAATCTATTTTTTGAATTGCTGTTCTTACTCTGTGTCTGAATCCTGGTCTGTGATATGACAGAAACAGAAAATCTTCTTCTTCGTCTTTTTCAATCACTATCAAAATAGCCCCAGCCATATCATGATCTTTTACGATATCAGCTAACTTCTTCAAGACAGGATTATCTCTTTGAGTATCTGGATAGCTTTTTATGTGATTGAGTTTGCTCATCATTCATCCATTAATTTAGATAGGACTGGATAGCACTTTCTAATGATTTCCTTGTCGCTCACTTCAACCGCTCCTAACTCAACAGCTTTTTGTTTCATCCCTTTTGAAACATCGTAATGAGGATGATTCTTTTTGTTTTGAAACCATTTGCGATTAACTCCAATAGCATCTGCCATTTTGTGAAGTGATTCAATATCTGCACTTGCCATATGACTCATAAGCATCCTTCCATAAGGATATTCTCTTCTGCCTACGTAAACAGTTTTATCTAAGCTCATAATTCAATTATTTCGGAAAGAGGGAAGGAATCGAACCTTCAAAGAACAGCTACTCGCGTATAGCTTATTGTTCTGCCAGTATCTGGTGCGATCGCCTATTCGCAGCCTCTCTCATTTTGCAGTTGCTTTTTACTGCCAAGCCAGTCTTGTGATAATTTGCCGGGTTGCATATACTCTCAACCAAATACCCTAAGCTTTGAATCAATCATTATCACGGCCACGATTAGCGACAACTAAGCGTCAAAAATGCTATTTGGTTGATTTGGTTTCATTGTCCTTTTCCTTTTTAGCCTTCGGCTTTATCTCAACTCCCTTTCCAGCGTTTATGATTTCCTCTCCGCGCTCTTTGCTTCTCTCGATTGTAGATTGTGGGAGAATGGTTTCTCCGGTGATCTTATCGATGAACTTTTCAGTGACTTTAATTTTCATAACTATCGAATTATTTCTTCGGCTCTTGCCTCTAATTGATTAATCATTTCGTCTGGATCATCTTCGTATTCTGCTAACATATCAGAGCAAAACTCATTAATGTCGTGTTCTTGCTTAGCAGAAATCAAAGTCTTTATCACCTCAGGAGTGTAGTTAGTTTTGCTCATGTTCAAAGTGCACTCATTCATAAACACTTGAACTCTTTCATCCATCCTATGCAAGTCAAGAACCTCCGCACATATCTGCTCCAATAGTTGCTCTTTATCCATAGCAGAATATTCTTCTACTAGATCTGGATAATTTTCTCTTAATTCCTCTAAACTGCTCATTTTATATTTATTTGATAATTAATGCTTTAGTCTCACTCTCTCACAGGGTGGAGACAATCATTTCCTAATCAATATCAAGTGCCAAGCTCCTGCCGCGATTCCTCCGCAAACTATTCCTGTGGCTACTATGGTTAATACTGCGCTCATACTGCATCCATTTCGTAAACTTCATACTTGGCTATCTGAGCATCCATCCAAGCGTAATCAAAAGAAACTCCGTTGAGTTCAAGGAAATCTCTATGCTTTCTAAACTGTTCTGCGGTTGTGTGCTTCTTGTCTCCAAGTTCTAAATGCTCAGCTCTTGTCTGGGCCATTAAGTTTTCGATTCGGTCAAGGTTTCCGTCTGGATTCCCTCCCATACCCCTGCAAACTATGTGTGCTATATCAACAGCTCTATCTCCGCTGATCTCGCTAGGGATGAAATCTCCTTTCTCGTAGCCTAAGGCTTCAAAGTAAATCTTGACGTGATTCTTCATTTCCCTATTCCCTTTAGTTTCTCCAACCGCTCGCGGTATGGTTGCTTTGCTTTCTCACTTGCGTTTCCTAGAATCATATTCTCGTGGCTTATAATTGCCTTATCGAGATTTATTACTAATTCGCATTGTGAGATTTTCATTTTCGATTTTTTAAAAACCCAGAGGCTTGATTTTTGAATTACTCAAGCCTTATCTGGGTTTGAACACGCTTATTGACTATTGGGCTTTTCCGCAGAATAATCGTCATCGTATTTTACCCTTCTCCTGTGTTCGTCAACTCAGAGGTTGGATTTCCGTAGCGGGAGCTGGATTCGAACCAGCGGCCTCCGGGTTATGGGCCCGGCGAGCTGACCATCTGCTCTATCCCACGATTTAAAAAGCCTCACCTACTAAGCGAGGCTTTCAATTTTTAATATGTGCTATTCATTGCTGCAATTGAGCCCGTCTCTTGCGGACCTATAAACTTCAGGGGTGAGGGCTACTGCATAGGATTGAACAAGAGTTGATTTTAATTTCTCGGCTTTTTCAAAATCATTAAGCACCGGAGTTAAATCAACTGGTTCTGTTTTTAAATTCACTTGCAATTCCTGAGAAACAGAAACAGCGGCTACCACTTGCACAGATTGATCCTTATGGATTTCAGTTGCGCTTGAATTCTCGCTCAGGTCAGTTGTAGTATTACTGAATCCCGTGAAGCTGATCATACAGACCAACAACATCAATAAGCTAGCTATCGCTTTCATATAATCTTAATTGCCAGTTGGCAGAAATGTAAAATCAAAAGGACACAAAATGCCCGTAAAGGAATATTGAAGGCGTTAGCCTAATCGGAAAATTGGTAAGTGGTATTCTTGAAAATTGTTGCCTGATTAACAGGACTTAGGAAGATTGGTAAGGAGTATGCAAGATGCGAAAACCTTGTGATTATTCCTAGTTTTTAGGCTTAAAAGTTTTCGATTAATTTAATGTTTCAAGTTATTTCCCTAATTGCTTAACTCCAAAGTTTTCCGGAAGCTTGTGACTGTCAAACTTTCCACTGGCAGCTAACGAAACTGCTTCCAGAGTTACCCGTGCATTGTTTACGATTTGTGCGGCTACTGCGGTAACTGCTTTAGATTTTCTGATCTCTTGCTCCATATCCTCACCTTTGATATTTTCATCGTTCAGACGCTCTAATTGTGCGAAAAGGTGATCGTTTAAATCTGATAATTTATTCTTTGCCATTTTGTTTGATTTTATGGGATATCTCCCAGATTAATTTTTGTGATTTACGTATTGGTTTTGGATAACGCATCAATGAGTTATCGATCATATTTTCTCTCATCGATTTGATTTCTAAGTTTTCGATTTGGCAGTTTAAAGGGTTGCCATCTTTAAAGGATAGAATATGTTTATCCGGTATTTTTCCGTTTACCTGTTCCCAGATATGTCGGTGCTTTAAAACATATTTTCCTTTTTTAATGCGGATCTCGATATATCCGTCTTTAGAAATTCGCTCGTGTCCGTTGTATTTAGTGTTGTGCGGATCTTGACCTTTTTTAAATTGCGTTTTTTGAACATTCTTCAATGATTGTCCAGATAGCCATTCTTTTTGAGGTTTACCCCTGTTTGGTGGTACGGTCCCTTTTTGAATTCTACTTTCCCTCTTGCGCTTTTCTACTATTACTCTAGGAATCTTAAGACCTAATTGCTTTAGCCTAATCATAACTCCGGTGAAACTCTTTCCGATTTTTTCGCCCAAAGGCTTAACGGGCATCTTAAGATAGTTTTCGATTAAAAATGCGTCCATTTCAGGTGTAAATGAAGTACGGCCGGTCATCTTCTTTGCCATTCTTTGGTATCGCAATTTCTTTGATACTTGTAATCCTTCTTCTCTTAGAACGCGTTGCACGGTAGATTTATGAAAACCTATTTTCTCAGCTATCTCTACACTTGTAAGCTGGATTCTGTTTGAGATTATGAATTCTCTATCTTTTTTTGTGAGCTTCTTTCTCATATCAATTTTCTTATCATCAAATAAGGCTTAAGTCTGTTTGCTTTAAAATCTTCCATATCTTCTTCAGAAAGCAATGATATCCACCTTAAAATTTCTGAATCGGAGGTGAGCTTTTGAAGTTCAATTATCTTTTGATGTGCAGCTCTTAGATTTTGATTTAGTAATGCTACTTGATCTTTGACTTCAATTTTTTCTCGTTCTTCTTCCGTAAGTCCTTGAAATTTTTGCTTAATTCTCAAATAAACTAAATACCAATCCTGATCAACTAAGATGGTTTCCTCAAATTTGTTGAGACCGTTAATAACTGTTGAATGATCTCTGTTTACTACTTTTCCAATTTCATCCAAGCTGGTGTCTGTGATTTCTTTTGCGAGTCGGTAATAAATATATCTGGCGTAAACTAAATTTCTATTGCGTTTATGAGTTCTTATTTTTAAACCAGTTTCATTTTCAACCGTTTCTAGTATTGTTTTTAACTCAATCATCTTCTAAACTTTTTTTCTCTTTTCCTTGAGATATTTCACATACGGCTTGCGCTTTTCATCTTTTTCCCAGTCTGTGATTGTGTCCTCCAAAATCTGCCGGTCCATATCTTGAGTGATTTTTTCGATGTAGTTCAAACGCTTTTGATGCAGATTTTTTTCTTCAATTTCTGCGTAAGTTTTCTTTACATCCTCAATGCTTACCTGCTTTTTGTTATGTTCGTTTTTCTGCCGGTCGTAATTCTGTTCGCGTATCATTGCCTTTTCTTCTAAATACTTCGGAAACCATTCACCAAAAATTAAATTGTTGTCCGGGCTCCGGTGAGTACTTCCAAACTTTCCAGATCTCGCCATTTTGAAAAACAGAATAATATCCTGAAGACTTTCGTAAGAAAAGTTTTCGAGACAATCCACGGTTAGCATTTCTATTTGAGAAGCACTCATTTTGTTGCTGAAAGCAAAAGAATCAATGAATCGGGTTACCAGTACATTCACAACACTAAAGCCAATTCCTCCGTGATCACCTTTAAAAACGCTTCTGATGTTTGGTTCTGAAAAAGTGTCTTGAATGCTTAAATTCATTTCTTGAGAAACAAGAACTCCAGATTCTTGCTGAATTATCGATCTACTTAAACCTAAAGTTCTTTCCAATTTCGCTTTCCATTGCGGTGTCAAAGATTTGCTTGTTGGTTTTGCTAACTGCTTCATTCTTATTTTTCTTTAGTTCAAAAAATCCCTTCCATCCATTGGCCATCGACTGGTGCATAATTGCAATTGCCGTCTTTTCGTCTCCGTTGGATTTGTTTGCAAGCTCTGTGAGTGCAGCCTGTTCACTTTGGAGGGATTTATAATTAAATCTGAATTCTTTTTTCTTGAAGACTTTCCAATGATCCCATTGGGCTTTGAAGTTTTTGGTTTCAAACGGAAAAACTAATTCGGGCTCTTCATTTTTTGCGATTTCGCTTTTACCTTCTTCTTTTACCTTTACTTTTACCTTATCTTTTACTTTTACTATTACCTTAGGGTCTTGTAAGCCCCTAGGAAGCCCCTTGATTATTTTATCTGATAAACGATATTCTCCTGATTCAAACTCTTCAATTAATTCATATTTCAAAAGCTCATTAATAGCTGATGTATGAGCTTTGTTGTTTTGCTTTAAAACGCCGTTATACTGGACCTTAAGAAAGTTTTTTATAAACCATTTTTCACCATTTTCTATCTCAACAATTTTATCTTTAAATACTTCTCTGACATCTTCATCTGATATGTTGGGATCAAGTCCGCATCGGATTTTAGCAACATCTAATTCAACATTCCAAATTCCGGCACTTGAGCAATCCAAAAAAAGGTACACATATAGCCCCTTGTAAGCCCCTTTCAAGCCCCTTACAAAAGGGTCTTTAAAAAAGCCTGTCTCAATAAATCTTTTCGCCATTCTTATAGTTTTTCTGGTAGCGGGAAACCTTTTATTTCCGCCACACGTTGATTGAATAAGGCCCATACATCGCGGTCCTTAAATTTGAAGTGAACAGTGCCTTTCTTATGGCATTTGAATTCAAAGAAGTCCCAGTCGCACCATTGCCCCCATTGAGGACGCTTAAACAAGTTGTATTGTTTATCTGGATAGAACTTTTCAATAAATTCCAAAGCTTCATTTGTAGTGAATGAAACAGGGTGGTTATATCTTCCAGGTTCACGATAATTAAGCCTAGCTAAAATTGCATCTGTGATCGTTTTACCCTCAACAGAAACGTAGCAGTTACTTACAGATATACGTTGATGATAACTAAGCATTTCATCCCAGTTTCTACCAGTTAAATAGCATAAGACTTTATTGATGTCATCCATTTTGTTATCTGAACTCCAATTGCTTTCTGGCTGTCCGTGAAAACTCTCTTTAATCATATATGGAAAAATGAATTTCTCACCCACCAAATAATGCTTGTTAGTCTTGAATCCGGGTAGATTATAGCGGTTCTCGTGGTAGTAACTCGTAATAGCATCAAAAGCCTCAATTATGGCTTTATTCATCGTTTGCCCCCGTGTCTGAACAATCATATCCATCATTTGATAAATGTTCTTCTGGGTGAACGGGATGTGTGTCTGCTGCTCTACAAACTTGTTGATATCATTCATCACCTGAGAGGTGACAAACTTTTTTATTTTGAGTTTACCTATGATCCATTCCCAACTCTTCTTTTGAAGCTCTTTAGAAAATTCCTCTTTGTCAAGCGTTGACTTTCGATGTGTTAATGAAATTCCTATTTGACCTCCCATTCCCACCGGTTTGATATATGCGTCTAATCTATTGGCGCGTTCTACGAATTCGTCAAACTCTTTCAAGCTTCCTATGTAGCGCATAACGATGTCTCTTACCTCGTTGTATGGTAAAAGACCGTCCTGCCCTCCAAACTCTTCGTCTGCATCCAAATAGAAGCCTTCGAACTTGGTCTGATCTGAAATAACCGGCTTGATCAACTTAATAAGACCAATGTCTATTCCTGTGGTTCGTTCTGCTTCAGTGAATACAGGACCTAAATTTATTGAGCTTCCATTTTCTTTGATTAATACTTCAAGTTGTCTGCGATTTCTGGAGAATGAATTGTTTATCGTTTCCCAGTTGCATAAAGCAATTATCTGGCAACCTTCAGGTGCTACTTCGTAAGCTTTTAGAATATGCTTGTCAGCGTTGCTAAATGGTGGATTCATAATAATGAAATCCACGTGGCTGATCTGCTCCGGTCTACATTGCAAGAAATCTTCTCCTATCACCTTGCATTTTGAACCTAGTATGGCTCTTAAGTCTTCCAGTTCTTCAAAGGCTAATACTTGCTTCGCTCCTCGTTCTTGACATACTTCGACTATATGACCGCTTCCAGCCGATGGTTCTAGGATTACTTTTCCTGTAAGATCTAAACCAAATAGCATTTCTTCAATTACCGGTGCCGGTGTTGGGAAAAACTCTGAATTGAAAATTGTTTTCATGCTATTTGATTTTTCACCGCTTGAATTGACTTAGCGATGATGTTATTGTACTTCGCGCCGCTTCTGGATATACTTCCTTTATTTACGGCACCTATAAGGACGTTGTCTCCTTCTTTGAACTCTGAGAGAAGCGCGAGCATTCTAGAGCCGTTAAATTCAATAAATGATGTTTGATTTATTTCTTCTTCTAGTTGTACTTTCTTTTTCTGGTGACCGGTTCCATCCGGATCTAATTCTGATATATTGACAATTATTCCTGTATAAATCTTCATAGGTATCTATTATTGCGCTACCTCGATTTCTGGGCTACATTTGCCTTATAGTTATTTGAAATCGTTGATGCTTTTCTTGTTAGGGTTATTCGGATTGAGTGGATGCTTTGGATTATTGTGAACGTGTTGGTGGCAGGTTTCACAAAGGCAGCAGAGCCATTCTAAAAATTCAAGTTCTTTTCCAAATATCTTTGTGCCGTTGATTTCATACCGGATATGGTGTGTTTCCAGTCTGATTTTTGCGGCACAAATGATACATTGGAATTTATCGCGGATTTTGACTTTGCGTTTTACCTTTTCCCAGTAGGGATTATCCTTAAGAGATTTTCGGTAATTCGAAGGCCTTCCTCTGCGATGATTTAATCGGCCCACTATTCGTTAGCCACCTTTTTTAGCTTGTCGAAATACTTAGCATTCTTATCGCAACTGGTAAGAAGATCTTCAATTTCGAACTGCGGGATTTCACGCACTTTTGCAAGCTTCAATTCAGCATCAATAAGCGTATAGTAATAGCGCTTGCCGTCATAAGGAACTTCCCATGTCAATGATGGATCAAGATCTATTTCTGTAATACGCTCGTTTGCTTCAGCTGCTAACTGCTGAATTTTATTTAAACTGGCGTTAACCATCTCCTTAGCCTCCTTTTCAACTTGTTTTGCGTGCTCTAGGTCTTCAAGCTTTTTCATGTGATCAGACTTATATCTTGGAAGCACATCTTCAAGCTCCTCGGAATATTCATCCCGGATCTGCTCCAGTTCAAAATCATCCATAAAGCGTGTGGTAGTGAGCTTGGTTCCCATTGCCAATAGGTTAGAACTCATAAAAACACGAGCATCTTCCTCGGTTTCAAATTGTCCTAATACTGCCGGAACTCGTGTTGACTCCGCGGTAAATACAATTTCATTTGGTCTGTAATCTTCTGCTACTTTTTTCATTCTAAGTTGTTTTTGATAATTCCTGTTTTAGTGATGGGTTGATGTACTCTTCAAACTGGCTCAATCCCTTTTTTAACCAGTGTTCGTATTTAGCTTTCTTGCGCTTTCGGGCATTATGGATTTGCTTTAGGCTGCTAGGTTGATACTTGAAGTAAGTCTGGAAACTGTGGTGTGATTTTTTAGTTCCTTGCTCTTCAATCAATCCCATATCCAATAGATCACTTACTCTGGCTGAAGCTGTCTGGTGCTTCATATTAAGTTTGCGCTCCAATTCAGAAAGCGTTGTGTATGGCTTAGTTTTAATGTGGTGGAGGACTCTGGCCATATCTGTTTGAAGCTTTCCTGATTTTACCTGATCGAGTAATGCTTTGATTCGTGGTGTCATGTTTTCGGTGTTAAAAAAGTGAATTCGCTTACGTCTATTTCGGTTGAAAATCTTTCAGTGCCGTTAGTGTCCTGCCATTTTCTGGTCTTGATCCTGCCCTCTACGTAAACCTTATCTCCTTTTTTAAGATACTTCTCGCATATCTCAGCACCTTTATTACGCACTATGCAAGAGTGCCATTCTGTAGAGCTTACTTTCTCTCCAGTTTGCCTGTTGGTGTACTCTTCGTTAGTAGCAATTGAAAATCTACCAACGCTGCCACCACCTTCGAAATAGTGCATCTTTACATCATCTCCAGTGTGACCGATTAGCATTACTTTGTTTAATGTTCCTGCCATTGTTTAATTATTTGATTTATTAATCTATTCCTCTAAAAAATTCATTTAAACCATCATCACCAGAGGGAGGTTCTTCTTCTTGGTTTGGATTTTCAGAATCTGGCTTAGGCATTTCTTGAATAGCCTCTACCAACTTTTTCATTTCACCTTTACACATCCAAAATCCTTTTTTGTAGTATCTGAATGCCCTACTCATTGAAGAAGCGGGAAAAGTGATTTGATTGATCATTAATTGACGTTTAGCCAAGTCTATGAAGGTTGATTCACCGTGATACAGATTTTTATTATCCACCGCAAACATTGATACAGTAAAGTCAAATGCGTTGATGGTTTCTTGAGGACCTGAAAAGAATTTCTTAACTAAATCAAATGTTCTACCTTCAATCTTTACCTTCATTCCGTTATCAGATTCCCATTTAACTTCTGCCCCTTTAGACTTGAAGTAAATTGAACACTTATCGTATTCCTTTTCATCTGGAAAAAACAAGTCATAATCTGTTTTTATAGGTACACCCATAAAGTAATCGCGAAGAGCGCCTCCAGCTATCCAACACTTAACCCCTGCGTTTTTTAGGTCTTCAAGTATTATTTTGTTATATCTGCTTATTGCATTTTCAAATTGTATCATTGGAATATTTTAATAAGTTGCTTTTAGTTCTTTATTTGGTAGCGGGATCTCGTATTGAAACATTTCATAAGCAAGATCCCGGGCTGCTTTATGATATTGCTCTTGGTCCCAAGTGTCGTTTGAAGTGGTGGACTTCTGTTTTACTATGGGCCTTCCGTTAATCGGGTTAAAAATCAGTTCGCCGGTTTCCTCGTTTACCTTTTCTTCGAAGCTTAGGTTCTGCTTAAGAAATTCGTGTACCTGGTCTTTAGTCAAAACTTCCCCCCATTCAGTTCTTAAAAGGTTTTTCCAGTGCTCGACAATTACCCCGAAATAGTACGCGTTTTGATCATTGCTTCGCTTCTTGTAATAGCGCTTGATCGAAAGTGTTACCTCTTTACCCTCATATTGAGCAATAGCATCAACAATAACATCACGGTTACGTGTAAATTTGCCGTTGTGTATTTCTGATCGTATGTCAATTTTTTTAGGTAGTGGCATCTATACTATTCTTAAAGGTTTCCGGTTTTCACGTTGCTTCAAAAGCTTATTCTTATAAGCAATTGCAAGTCTTAATCTGGTTTTTAGTTTTTCAATATCTTGATCATTGCGAGGCACTTTTAAAATGAGTATCTGATCTTCTTCACGCTTCATTGCTGGATCATAGGAGACAAATAGCCAGTAGCTTCGACCTGTGATATACATTGAACCTTGCACTTGCCAATAGTAATTTGCGCACGTCTTTTTGAAGCTTTCCACGTCACGGATAGTATTCAAATACGTATCGTGTGTTTTACTGTCTGGGCACTTGCTTTCAAACCCTCCGTCACTGCCAATCAAACCATCTGGCGTACATCCTAAATCATTACCTAGTTCAATAAATTCCTGTTCCTTCCCGTAATTAGTAATTACAAGTCCGGTTTCTTCCATTGTGCGTTCTGCTGCTCCAGCTTCATTTTCATTACCCCAATCAGTGGAACCGGTTGAAAATGTTTTGTGCTCTGTACTGATCTCTTCCAGATATTTAGCATAAGCGTAACTCATTCCGCCCTTGGTCAGTACCTTATCATACTTCGGATCATCTTCATAACCCATAAGCCTTCCATACTCAGAAGAAGTAAATCGAGTTTTGCGATCTTGGCGCCACTGCTCTTCTTTTTGGATCTCCTGAATTTTAGCTAAGGCGGCTTCGTGTTCCGCCTTAGCTTGAATTGTGATTTCTGCAAGTGCACTATTCATCACCTTTGGTAATATTGATGTTTAACTCAACCACTTCAAAAAGTGGTATTTCGTTGCCATTGGTTTTACTTGATCCTGTACAGGTGATTTCAACACCTTGTCCGAGTTCTGTACTCATTAATGATTGTACAAGTACAGTCTGTGCACATACGAACGCTTTCTCACCATCGTGAAGCTTTGCAATGAAATAGGTGTCACCTTTTCCATCTGTAGCCTCTTTAAGACCTAAGAAGAAACATTTAACTGGTTGCCCAATTTGACCGAGCCACTCTTCTTTCTTTTTATAGCTCACAGTGAGCTGACGTCCTTTTTCAGCCTTTTTTAATGCTCCTAGTGCATTGGTTGAAGGCATCATAAAAGTTACTTCGCCGTTTACTGGTTTCAATTCTGGTTTTTCTTGTGACATTGTTTTAATATTAAATGGTTAATTATCTAGGCACCGCGATTCCTGCGAGAACCGTTTTTTTATTTTCAATTTTGAAAGCATCATAGCAATAGCTTCTGATTTGCTTTGCGAACTTCTCCGCCTTCTGACGGTAGTCAGGATCTGTTACTGGGAATAGAAGTGTTTTGCCTTCTTCCATTCTCTTGTCGATAGTTACATTGGCTGCTGTGAAATACATTATTTAAGGTCGTTTAAGCGTTGTAAGTACTCCGTTTGCATTTCCTTGACCTCATTGAAGAATTCCTGAACCAAATCATTTACTTCTGGTTTGCCGAAGTCAGGTACTGATTTTGGAAATTCCATTTTGCCGATAAACGCTACGGCCTTTTCCTTGCTAGGCTTCAACTCTTCCAGACGTTTTGCCTCAGCTTTTGCACGTTCTTTAGCTTCTTGCTCTGCCTTCTCAGCAGCGGCTTTTTCTTCAGCGGCTTTTCGTTCTGCTTCAATCTTAGCTACACGTTTAGCTTCGGCATCTGCAATACGCTTCTTTTCAGCTTCAAGTTCTTCGCGTTCCTTCCGCAATTTATCTTCTGCGGCCTCTCTCTCAGCTTTTGCTTTAGCTTCTGCCGCTTCGCGAGCCTCACGCTCTTTAGCTTCCTGTTCTGCTTTTGCTTTCGCTTCTTTTTCAGCCTGTGCACGAGCTTCAGCCTGTTGTTTTTCAAACGCTGCACGTTCTTCAGCAAGGCGTTCACGTTCAACACGAGCTTCTTCCTGCTCAGTTAGGAATGCTACACGTTCGTCAAGTTGCTTTTCAAGAAGATTTTTCTTCTCAGCAAAATCCATTTCAAATTCTTCCAGTTCCTTTTCTGAAAACTCTTGCGCTTGGGTCTCAAAACCGGTTCCTACATCTCCTCGCTGATTGAAAGTCATTTGAGATATTTTCTGCTTCCAACTCTGATAAAAGGCATCAATACCACTCAATATTTTATCCTTCCGCTCCTGCTCTATACGCTCCTTCTCTGCTTTTTCGGCTTCTTTGATCGCCTCATATCGTCGAACTTCATCCTGCTGTTTTTCTTCGTGAGGGAGTGTGATATCAATAAGCTCTTGTGAAGCTTCAGAAACCTTAGTTCTGAATGCCTTTAATTTTGATGCTATGGTTTTTTCCTGCTTTTGTACATCTGTACGTGCTGTTACCAAAGCGGTACGGGCCTTTTTAGCTTCCTCGTAGGTTGAGTTATCCTCGATTGCTACATAGGGATTATCATTTACGATGGCCAATTGTTTTTCTCTCCATCCTTGTAATTCCGGTAGAAGATTTGCTTCTAAATTGTCAAGATCGATTACTTGAACTTCTGCTACTGCTGTACTCATTTTAAAATTGATTTTGGTTAAAAAACATTGATTCTGATACTCCGAACTCTGTATAAGGATCGCAGTATTCTAATTCGGGTTGATCTTCTTGCACTTCAAGTTTTTCAACCGTTTCATTCATTAATAGCTGTAAGGCCAGTCGTTGCTCCTGGGTAGGCTCCATCTGATTCCAGCTGCTGCCATAATTGTGACCGAAATCTTCTATGGTAACATTGTGACCGGTTACCATTTCTGCATAGAAGCTCATTTCGTATTGATTCAGTTTAGCGGTGAAGCCAACTGTTTCGAGATCATTACCAGTGTCAAGCTTTGCTTTAGCTAGTAGGTTATTGAATATCGAATCCTTCATAGTTGAAAGAATAAGTAGACTGCGAACAAAAAAACCGCGAACGAGAAACCCATAATTACACCAAGTTGTTTACCGGCTGATTCTCCTAGGTTGTAGCTGTCTTCACTAAAGTCTTTTGGATCAATTTTAGGCTTGTTCATTGTTTTTAGTTTTAAACTCACAGAAGAGTTGATTCATAAATTCCTTTTCTATATCTGATGCGTCAGCTAATTTTTTACCGTTAACCAGCCATCTTCCGTTTTCCTTTGTTGCTTCTAACTTGAGCCCTTGAAAGTTTTTTGAATTGCTCACAGTAGTAAGCTGCGCGTTGTTGCTCATAAGACATTGTTTTTGGCTTACCTGCTTTTTCGTCTAACAAGGCTTGTAATTCCTCGATAGATAAATGATCTTTTGCTATTTGCAGGTAAGGATTCATTATGCTTGTGCTCTGTACATTTTGTGATTTTCCAAGGCTGACTTGGCACTCATCGCTTTGCTATAGTTTTCTGATCGAAGAGTTTCTACTATTTTGAGATCAATAACATTTTGAACTGGTATTCCTTTAGCTTCAGCCTCAACAACTCGTTCTACGTAGTGAAGAGCATCTGCATATCCTACGCGCATAAACTTCATTACCTCGATGGCTGTTTTCTCAATCTGAGTTTCTATCTCAGAAGGTGTCATAAATTGATATTTGATATGTAGTGCTTTCATTATGCTAGGATTTGAGATTTGTAAGAGGCTGAAACCAGACTTAATTTGCAGTCGGTGCCGGTCTTGGTAAATAGGTTCTTTTTGTGATGGTTTAGAGTTATAACAGTGATGTTTAAAGCATCAGCTATTTCATAATCTGTACATCCTCTGGCAGACATATCTATGATCAGTAGATCTCTGCTGTTGAGTTCGGCACCGTTAATTCGTAGACTTTTATTTGCAAAAGCAAGAGAAGGGCAATTCTCAATGTGGCGGAAGTTTTCTGAAGGCTGAAGCTCTCCGTTTTTGATATCTGGTTGATGGTCCAATCCGCCCCACATATAGTATGTGTACAATTCAACCTTTCGTGTAGTGCTTAATTTTACCCCTTCCTCTTTTTCAAGTATTCTGAAGAAGTTCTGAGCCGGCTTATCTTTGTAAAACTCATTAAGAATTAAAGCGAAATATGATGCTTGCAGTTTTTTAAAAGGAAAGCATTTACCTCCTTGAAAAAATCTGACGGTCATATCCTTTTTGATTCCGACGAATTCTAAATCTACTGGGTTCTTAAGATCTAACCCTGCAACAACTGCTTGTGGTAAGTTTCCGGTTGTAGTACTTTTGTGGTGCATAACTTGAAATTTTAATTGTGAATAATTGAGATTTATGTGTTGGCCTTGTAGTTACAGCTACAGGGCTTTTTTATGCGACTTGTAGCTTCTTAGCTAATTCAGTTTTTCTTTTTTCGCGCTTTTCATTTTCTTGGCGATAATGGTCTACACAATCAACTATGATGTCTTCAATTTTTGGCATATTTCTGTCACCATTTAGAACTTTAGAGAAAGTATGTACCGTGTAATACTCACCTTTGCGATTTTTCAATTCTTTCTCTTGAGCGTAATCAGCTAACTTTTGAAGGAAACCGTGCCCTAGGGTATCGGTAAATAAATCTTTTGTCTGAGGGTCTATCATAGCTATCTATTAATGCTTAAGACTAATATTTAAAGTATATTTGTCTCGTTGTGTTATTTGTTTTGTCTAGCAAATATACTGTACTAGACAGTATTAAAAGACAGTAAAATTGTTAAAGTTTAGTATATACTGTCTATTTGTAATAATTCTAAATTGTAAAATTCGTGAAGTCTGATTTAGAAAGGATTCTACATTACTTCAATAATACTGATACTTCAGCCTATGAGGTAGCGAAAGCTACAGGGTTGACAGAATCGGGGATTGGAAAAATTTTGAACGGTGTTTCTAAAAATCCAAGGAAAAAAACTATTGACCTATTGCTGTCTTATTTTGAAAAAGACAGTAATGCTGATAATTATTCTGTTTCTGATAATAATAGTTCCTTATATGATCAGTTAGTAAATTCTAACGGTAACAAGTTTTTTGAAAAACCTGATGGGAGTTTTGATATAGAAGTAAACCTAATACCCTTTGATGCTTACGCTAGTTATTTGGAGAGTTTAGAGGAAGCGAGTGTTCATGAAGATTTCGAGAAAGTTGTATTCAACGTTGATCGCTACGGTAGAGGAAATTATAAAGCATTTAAAATTAAAGGAGAAAGTATGAATAGTGGGATGATTGACGATGTCCCGGATGGAGCTTTAGTTTTAGCTAGGGAAATAGGGAGACATCACTGGAAAGATGGATTTCACGATGCAAAACACGGATTCATTATATTATGCAAAGACAGTATTTATCATAAAGACATAGTAGATTTTAATAAGGAATCAGGAGATATAGTTTGCGAAAGCAGAAATAACAATAGGGAGTTTGTAAAACAATTTTCAATAAATCTGAACGAGGTTTATCAAATTTTCCGAATTATCAAAAGACAGATGTAAAATGAAAAAAAATCTATTCATATCAACTATTTTAATATTCCTTATTCAATTTGTTGCTGCTCAAAAGATAATAGAAAATAAAGTTGATGAATTTACCGGAGATAAAATTATTAAGACTAATTCTAACACACTAATTAGTAAAGGTAGTTCTTGGCTTCAAAATAAATCAACTGTCAATTACGGTTTCGTTAAGATTAATGGGACTATTCAGCTTAATATTAAAATGGTTTTAAATGGCGGGAAAGTCTTCTCCATAAATGATGATAATAAAATTATTTTCCTGTACGAAAACGGGAATAAATCAGAGTATTATCCAATAGAAAGTGTAGTAGCTGGACAAGGAGATGCTGCTAGTGGTTTATGGGGAAGTGGTCTATGGGGCGTTGATGCATATTTTTATTCTGAATCAGGTTTTAGTGATCTTTTAAAAAACAAAATTTCTAAAGTCAGAATTTATACGGATGAAGGCTATCTAGAAGATGATATAAAATCTAAGTTAGATAGAGAAATTAAAGAAACTTTAGAGTTAATTATTAAGACAGTAAATAGCGATAAATAGTTGAGCATAAGGATAAACCCGGTGCTCAAATGGCAAAAATACGCTTACTGAATCGCATACTAAATCGAATACTATAACAGCATATTTCATAAAATAACACGCTGCAACCCCAGTGTTTACGTTCTAAAGTGGCAAAAAAGCGGATTCATAACCCGGAGGTCGGGGGATCGTGCCCCCCTCTCGCTACTTAAAAAAGCAGTTACATTAATTTGTAGCTGCTTTTTTTATGCGGATATAATTCAGGTAAATTCAATTAAGTTTATCTCTATAGGCACTTGGTGTCACACCCGTACTCTTTTTAAAAGCCGTAGAAAAATGCTGGGGATTTTTGTAGCCTATTTTATCTGCTATTTGGGCAATACTCAAATGCGAACTTTTTAAATACTTTTGAGCGCGTTGCATACGTACTTCATTGATATACCCAAAAACCGTCACCCCAAAGGTTTGCTTAAAATTGCGTTTTAGTTCATACTCGTTAGTCCCTATAGTTCTGGCTAGCGTCTTTAGTGTATACGGATTTCTGATGTTCTCAATAATTTGTTGCCGAGCCTCATACATTTGCTTTTCTATATGTACCGGCATCTGTGTAACGGTCGCTTGCTTCTCTGAATAAACCAATAACAACTGGAAAAACAACTCGGTTATTTTAGATTGCAAGTGAATGCGTTTAAGATATTTAGGACATTTGTAATCTAAAATATGGATGATTAAGTCAGACATCACAGCAGACTTTTTAAATCCAGACTCAAAGAATATTTTTAACTGAGTATCCTTATCAAATACATCGTGCTCTGTTTGCGGAATAAGCGTTTTTATGAAATTTTCAGATAAGGTCAACACCACAAAATCGGTAGCACCTGTTTCATGCATCAATGACAAGGCATCTGTACGCTGATAAATCATATTTAGATGATCTGGTTGCAGCGTAACAAGATTATTAGCTACAGACAACACTATTTTCCCTTTTAATAAAAGAACAATTTTTACCGAAGCTTCATCCTGCTGCGGCCATTGCAGAAGTGCCGTTTTATATGATGTAAGTTGTACGCGGGTTATCGCAAACTCTTCAAGAAAGGCATCTGTAATTTTAAGATCTAAATCATTTTCCTGTAAGGTAGCCGTGCTCTCAAGATGCGCTGCATTAATGCGCTCTAGTGAAAAACGCGCTCCAGCTTGTTCAATTTCGTTTCGCGATGTTAGAACAATACTACGCGCAACTTCCTCAACCCTTGATCTAATTTCTCCCGCTCGCGTATGTATCATTTCTTATAAATCGATGTAATAACCACAAAAATATTATTTTTATTTAATCTAAATAGTAAATAAACTAAAAGCTTTTAGTTATGTCATATATGTCATTGATTTACAAGAATCCGTACGGTTCAGTCTTCACGATTTCTGATGCACCCAATCCTAAATGCAACTATCAATTGGTAATCGACTCGATGGGAATTTTTATGTCTAAAAAAGATATTTATTCCCTTCTAAATATTGTGAGGTCCTATTTTCAGCCGTGTTACTGCGAAAATTGTCAAGGCAAACTACCTGATAAATTATACTTACCTGACACCAATAGTGAACTCTGTCTTATGGTAGACCCGCTGCTTTTAGCTGATTTTGAAGAACTTCTTGTAGGAGCTACGTTTCACATTGAAATGCAGGAAACTTTAAAGAATCATGAGATTGATTCTTGAACAGCTTTAGCGAAATGCTAGAGACTAAATTCCGCCTGACGTATCTATTTCTCCGCCTCGCGTATTTAGAACCATTCTAATTCCGTACATATTTGCAGCCGCAAAAAGTAAATTTTAATAACCTGCTATGCTCAGCTTAAGTATTCTATTAACCGCTCTTGGCTTTTATTGCTGCTACAGCACGTCAAAACGAGCTATGCTACCAAAGGGAAATCCGGTAGTCCTATGGGCATCTTCAAATGCAAAAACCAGTAAATACTTAGGGCTATTTTTGATGACGCTTGGCCTTATTTTATGTGTGATTAATCTAGGGCTTGGATCCGGAAGTTTTTCTTTTCTCGTAATTCTAATGACCATCGCAAGCATTCAAGTGCTGATAGGGCCCTTATTTATTACCAATAGTAAACAACTGGCTGTAGTTTTTTTACTAGCGCTAATTCTTGAATTATTCTTATAACTATGCCGGCTAACAAAAAACACCTTACCCGTTCCCCGTGGCAACGACTCGCTAAACTTATTGCCGGATTTGTAGGTGGCTATTGCATCACGCAACTGCTTTTTATGCTTATTCTAAAATTTGCCGCACCTACCGAAACACTGATCACGCTTCAGTACGCTGGTTTTGCGGTTTGGGTAACGCTCTTTTTAGTGGTCTATCTCGTTGAAAACGGATATAAAATTCTAGCCCTATATGCACTACTCTGTGCAGTATTATATAGTCTCATCAATTTAATCTAACGCTAAACTCCTTCTATGGGACAACGATTATACAATGTGTTTTTTCATACGCATACCATTAGTGGTATTGTAATAAGCGCATTACTTTATGTTATCTTTTTTACGGGATCCATTTCATTTTTAAGAGATGAGATCAATGCTTGGGAACGCAATGAACCCATTAAGTCTGCTTATTTTAGTACAATAGATTTTGATCAGGCCTTAAACGAATTGAGCACAGACAAGCCTTTATATGGTAGAGACTTGATGTTCAACCACCGCTATTTTGAGCGCAGATTAGGGGCGACAATGACTAAATCTAAAGATACCACCATACAAGATGCACCTCAACGCGGTCGTAGAGGAAACTTCTTTTATATGGATATGGATACCTTTAAAAAAGAAGATTACACTTCTAATTATAGTCTTGGAGAGTTCTTTTACAGGTTGCATTTTTTTGCACAGCTTAATTTTTTTAGCAGATCAGGGTACTACCTTTCGGGCTTTGTTGCATTTTTCTTTTTGTTTGCTGTGATCACCGGTGTTATTGTGCATTGGAAAAAAATCATTCCTAGCTTTTATGTATTCCGTCCTAAAGGAAAATGGAAAAATATATGGACTGATGCTCACGTGGCCCTTGGGATGATTGGCTTGCCGTACCAGTTTATGTTTGCACTTACGGGTTGCTTCTTGATTATAGGCTATATGGTTATGTTTCCACCAGTTCAATCCTTTATTTATGGTGATGATGTACAAGCTTTTACCAAGGATATTCAGTATGAAGAAAATCCAACTTATGAGTTTACGTACCAGCCGTTAGAAACTGTACCATCTATAAACGATTTTGTTGCCAGAACGCTTAACAAATGGCCTGACATTAAGCTTACCGCGCTTGATGTCATTAACTACGGTGACCAAAGTATGCATGTAAAGATCTATGGGGCGCCAGATTTTGACCAAAAGCTTTTAGGTACCGGTCATATCACTTATCGTGTTCAAGATGGTCAAGTGGTAAACACTAAAGATCCCTACGGAAAAATCTCTTATGCCGAAGGTTCACTCAATCTGCTGCGCAGGTTACATTATGGTGATTTTGGAGGTTACGGCATGAAACTTATTTACCTCCTACTTGGGTTTATTACATGTTTTGTAATCCTAAGTGGTGTGCTCATTTGGCTTGTGGCCCGAGATAAAAAACATGTTGCCCCTGCAAAACGCATATTTAATAAATGGTTAGTTCATATTTATATGGCTGCCTGCCTGAGTCTATATCCTATTACGGCAGCTACATTCACAGCGATCAAAGTTTTTGGTAGTGATCTAGGTGACATGCGCCAGACCTTTATATATCACGTATTCTTTTACAGCTGGTTAGGCCTAAGCTTAGTTTTAATTGCCCTTAGAAATAATTACCTCATCAATAAAATTTGTCTCATTCTTGGAAGTATCCTAGCGCTAAGTGTTCCTGTCGCCAACGGACTTGTAACCGGGAATTGGCCTTGGGTATCTTGGAGTTCAGGCTTCAGTCAGATTTTTGTGGTTGATCTCTTTTGGATCTTGATGAGTTTGAGCTCTATCGCTGTGGTCTTTAAACTGAAAAATAAAGACATCTCAAAAGCTTCAACTGTTAAACGCTCACGAGCATAAATCTAAAACTGAAACACTAGTATATAATCCGTATGACGTAGCTCATTCTCCGCCTTGCGTAGTTGGAATAAAAAGAATGCTCCTAGCTTTGTGCTAATTTGTATTCAATCTAAATAATAAGGTTATGGAAACATATAAAAAATGGAGTACACAAGATTTAATAGAGCTTTCTAACCAGCTGGGATGTCCTTCAGGACCTCAAGGAATTGCCGTTGCGCGGCGCATGCAAGAATCAAATAAAGAAATGGTTATCAACGCGTTCACTGCGCTTGATGTACAACATAACAATAACATATTAGAATTGGGTCCGGGAAATGGTTGGCACCTTTCTCACGTATTAAAAAACAAAAAGAACCTCACCTATACAGGCCTCGATATTTCAACTTTAATGATCGAAGAAGCAAAAAAATACAATAGCGCATTCGCTAAACAACAAGCACTAGAGTTTAAAGCCTATAATGGCAAACTCTTAGATTTTTCAGAGGCTGAATTTGATAAGATTATTGCTGTAAACACACTGTATTTCTGGCAAGAACCTGCTAAAATAATCTCCCAACTTTATAAGCTCTTAAAAAAAGGTGGTGCACTGGTGTTAGGTTATGCAGAACGCAAATTTATGGAGCAGTTGCCTTTTACTCAGCATGGGTTTGAGCTTTATGATTCAGTAGAGCTATTAAGCCTTTTGGAAAAGTGCGGCTTCTCTAATTTTCAACTAAAAGTGCATACAGATTCAGTCTTGAGTAAAATGGGAACCGCAGTAGAACGCGATTATACCATTCTCAAGGTTACTAAATAATTCAATTTTCAACAATCAATTTACGACGCCATATGTCTAAACAACTACGCAATCTTGTGATTGCTTTTACCTTAATGCTCATCGGTATAGCAGGTAATGCTCAAAATGTGATCACAGGTAAAATCTTGGATCAAAATCAAGAACCTATTCCCGGAGCTACTGTTTTAATCAAGAATACCACCACCGGTACTTTAACCGCAGACAATGGTTCGTACCAATTAAAATCATCGCAAAAAGGCAGGTTTACTTTAGAGGCCTCTTTTATGGGCTTTAAAACATTTAGCCAAGCGATCGAACTTACAGGAAATACGCAATTAACGCTAAACATTACGCTCGAAGAAGCTACAAACGCTCTTGATGAAGTTACGGTTACAGGAAAAAGCGTGGTTCAGCAAGTGCGTGATAAAGCCTTTAACGTAAGTGTAGTGGACACAAAAAAGTTGAGCAACACCACTTTAGATTTGGGTCACGCTCTAGACAAAGTGAGCGGGGTGCGCGTGCGTGAAAACGGAGGAGTTGGATCACAAATGAATTTTTCGATAAATGGATTCAGAGGAAGACAGATCAAATTTTTTCTTGATGGAATTCCTATGGAAAATTTCGGTTCAGCCTTTCAACTGAATAATATTCCTGTAAATCTCGCTGATCGCATAGAAGTCTATAAAGGTGTGGTACCCATTGGTCTTGGTGCTGATGCATTAGGTGGAGCGGTTAATATTGTTACCAATTCGTATACGCAGAATCATCTAGAAGCATCCTATTCATACGGCTCATTTAATACCCATAGAAGCACTGTAAATGCCATTTATGTTTCAGATTCTGGTTTTACCGCTCAGGTCAATGCATTTCAAAATTATTCTGATAACACCTATAAAGTTGACGTAGATGTCGCAGATATCAATACGGGAGAGTATTACCCTAATCAAGAAGTAGAGCGCTTTAATGATCAGTATCATAACGAGACTGCTATTATTAATGTTGGGGTGGTTAATAAATCGTATGCAGATCAGCTCTTGTTAGGAGTTACTTTAGGCAAGAGCTATCAGGAAATTCAAACCGGAGCACGTTTGGTAAGTGTTTTTGGAGGCTGGCACCGTAGAGCCAATATTGTGATGCCTAGTTTAAAATATAAGAAGGATGATTTTATCATCAAGAAATTAAATGCGCGTATTAGTGCCAACTACAACCTAGGCTCTGAACAAAATATTGATACGCTAAACCGCAGATATAACTGGTTGGGGCAATTTAAAGAATATGAAGGAGCCGGTGGTGAGCGCTCCTACTCCTTATACAAGTACCGCAACAATAATGGTATTGCTACAGCGTCTTTTGATTACAAAATAGATGACCATCAAACTATTGCTTTAAGCAACACCTTTAACACCTTTAACCGAAAAGGAGAAGACGAAGCCAACCCTGACAATGATCGTTATGATGAACCTAGAAAAACGATGAAAAACGTATTGGGGCTTGGTTATACTTATGAGCAAGAGAACTGGAACGCTTCGGTATTTATGAAGAATTTCTTTCAGCAAAATGAGTTTACCGCTTCTTACAATCCTACGGGTAACTATGGTGATGTGGCGTATTACAATACCATCAATACTTTTAACCATATAGGTTATGGTACTGCACTAACCTATTTCTTACATAAGAATCTTCAGTTTAAAGCTTCTTTTGAAAAAACATACAGACTTCCAGCAGCTAACGAACTTTTTGGTGATGTGATCAACCTTCAAGGTAATACAGATCTTAAACCAGAATACAGTTACAACTATAACTTAGGTACGAGCTATTGGCTAACTTTTAAGCAGGATCTCATCAATTTTAATCTGAACACGTTTTATCGCGATGCTAGCGATTTTATTCGTCCTGAACTTAATCAAAATCAGACGAAGCAGGTAATGGGCAATCTTGCTAGCGTTACCAATGCCGGTATCGAAAGTGAAATACGCTATCAGCACGGCAAATCATTTGCTGCCGGTCTTAGCGTCACCTATCAAGAGCTCAGAAATGATACCCGCTTTGTGGGAGATCAAACTGTAGAAAGCATCGTATACCGCGACAGAATTCCCAATATGCCTTACCTCTACGGAAATGCTGACGCTAACTATACTTTTTTTAACGTCTTAAGAAAGGACGACAATTTCAATATAGGGTATAACCTGCTTTATGTGCACGAGTTCTATTTGTACTGGCCTAGTCAGGGAAGTGAAAAACTGGTTATCCCAGAACAGCTAGCGCACGATGTAACCCTTACCTACACGCTTAATAAAAAACTACAGTTCACGCTGGAGTGCCGAAATATAACCGATCGCAACCTCTATGATAATTTCTCATTGCAGAAACCCGGTCGTGCATTCTTCGGAAAAATCAAATACACAATTCTATAAACAACTCTTAATTAAGTAAACAATGAAAAAAGAAAAATTAATCTTTGGAACTTTAGGTCTATTGGGCTTGCTATTTACAGCCTGTGATAGCAATGATGACGGTACATCTCCTGAGAATCCTGAAGCCGGTGTTGAATCAAAATACATCATTACTGCTACGCCTACTGCCGCGGGTTCAGAAGGTGTTGCCGATTATATTTTAACTACAGATGCAATTAATGAAGGTTCTATAAGTACCGCCGGAAACGGTATCGAACAAGATGGTACATACAGATATTATATCACTACAAATAACAAATTCTTCAGTATGCTTTACGGTCAGGGGAATCCTGGTGCGGTAACTTCATACGAATTGAACGCTGAAGGTTCGCTTGAGAAATTATCTGATTTTCAATCTGAAACTGTTCAGGCATTTGCTGCTGTAGATGATGAAATCTTGTTGATCAAAATTTCAAGAAATGCAGATTCTCCTATCGCTTCTTGGTATCGTTTTGATACAAATACTTTACAATTTGTTGCTGAAGGGCAGATCAACACACAAGAATTGGCTGATAAAGAATCTGGCGAATTAGCTTTCTTTACTTGGATAACGCAGGTGGGCGATAAAGTTTACCTACCTTATTTCACAATGAAAGGATGCTGTAGTGATTCTTTTGGAACCATCTATCCTAACGAAGCAAACATCGCAGTTTATTCTTATCCAGAAATGGAATATGAGACTACTATTCACGATGAGCGTACCAGCTTTATTGGGCGTTATTTCGTAAACGGATTAAGTGTTGATGAGAATGGGGATGCTTATGCATTTTCTTCTTCGGTAGCTACAACAAACGGCGAACTCTCTTCTACTTTACCTTCTGCGGTAACTCGTATTCCTAGCGGAAGTACTGAATTTGACGATTACTACTTCAACATAGAAGAAGCGAGTGGCGGCTTGTATGTTACAGACCAGGTCTATGTAGGAAACGGTAAATTTGTGGGAATTATGGCTTCTGAAAGAACATCTGCTTACGCCAGCGGAAATCAGTATGCCATTATTGATGTTTACAATCAAACTGTAACTCCTGTAAGTGGTACACCAAATCCTGAAACTGTAGTGCTCACTTCAAGCAAAAGTAACTACGTTTCTGACGATAAAAGCACCGTAAGCGTAGGAATCACCACAGAAACCGGAAGCTGGATCTATAATATTGATGTAGCAAGTGCAACGGCTACTCAAGGTAAAGAGGTTGTAGGTGGTACCATTACCGCTATCAGTAAACTTGATGTTGTTGAATAATTGATAATGCCACAATAACACGCAGAAAAGCAGGCTTAGGCCTGCTTTTTTTATGTCGTAAATTTTGAGTTTTAAAATAAGTGTTCACAGGGAACCACGCACGCTTTGGCTACAGCGCTCAAGCTGTGATTAAGTCAAACATTCTTCACACAAGCCGGTGAGCAGCAAAGAAGCTGACTCAATCTTGACATTGGGAACTTTAGGGATGGTCACATCCAGCGGCAGACATGTAGTTTTTCCGCATTGCACACATTGAAAGTGCGGATGCATATCAGTATGATGCTCGGTCGAGCAGCCTTGACACTGTGCATACCATTTTAAGCCGTCTTTTCCTTGAAACGAATGCAAAAGCCCTTCATCTTCTAACCGGTCTAAAATACGGTACACTGTGGTTTTATTCATCTCTTGATCTAATCTGTTTACCAGATCAACCACAGACAAGGCCTCCCCGGCTTGCTTCATTACTTCAAGCAGCGTGTGTACAGATTTTGTCTTTCTAACAATTGCCATATTGCAAATTTATTGCAATTAGGTTGCATTGACAACCAAATTATTTACTTTTGCAACTCAATTGCAATAAGGAATTAAATGTGCCCTTAGTGCAAAACGTATCAGTCCTTATTAATTCAATATTATGAAAAACACTGACCTCGAGCTTTTAGAAGCCATTGGAGATTCACACTACTCTGATAATGTAGATACTCCACTGCGCCAGGATGCCTTTGTAAAATCTGACGAAGAGAAAATTGAAGCCATTCAAAAGCATTTTAAAAAAATCATGGAAGAATTAGGTCTCGATATCACAGACGACAGTCTTTCGGGGACACCGTATCGCGTAGCCAAGATGTATGTAAAAGAATTGTTTTATGGGCTGAACCCTGCTAACAAACCCAAGCTTTCCACATTCAACAATAAATATGGTTATCGTAAAATGCTTGTGGAACAAAACATCAGTATAGACTCTGCCTGCGAGCATCATTTTTTACCCATTACCGGCTTTGCTCACGTGGGTTACATTCCTGAGGAAAAGGTAATAGGGCTTTCTAAAATCAACCGTTTGGTGAATTATTATGCACACCGCCCGCAGGTACAGGAACGCTTGTGCTTACAGATCCTAAAAGATTTACAAGAAACGCTCAATACGCAAAGCGTTATTGTAATGATCAATGCCGAACATCTCTGCGTTTCTTCCCGCGGAATCAAAGATAAAACCAGTTCTACCATTACTGTAGAATATGGCGGTGCCTTTGAAAATACTGAAATCCGTAATGAGTTTTTGGCTTGCTTGAACCCGATAGAATAACCTTTAAAGACCAACTGATGATCACAAAAGAAGACGTGTTAAGCGCACAGAAAGATTGGGGCGCAGGTGTCGTGAAAATAGATACATTAAAACCAGTTCAATGAAAGAAAAATATTTTGATATGATTGGCGTTTATGCCGCCTTTCTATGCCTTATTCACTGTGTGTTGGCTCCGGTACTGTTTTTACTTCCTTTAGGATTTTCGCACAATCCCATAATTGACATTAGCTTTTTAACCATTGGGATTTTTCCGGTAATAAAGGTGATGCGCAGCGCAGCGCCCCTGTATATTAAAGTGCTCCTGGCCATTTCTTGGACAGTTGTATTGGTGGCGGTATTATTAGAAAGCGTGTTTCATCAAGAATCTGTTCTGATCTTTTTTGGTGCCGGCGGACTCATCACCGGGCATCTTATCAATTATAGCAACCACAAACATTAAGGATTATGAAAAAACTCCCGGTCACCGTTCTTAGCGGATTTTTAGGCGCAGGAAAGACCACCCTGCTCAATCATATTTTACATAACAAACAGGGTCTAAAAGTTGCCGTGATCGTCAATGATATGAGCGATGTGAATATTGACGCACAGTTGGTTGAAAACGAAAACACGCTTTCTCGTACCGAAGAAAAACTGGTGGAGATGAGCAACGGTTGCATTTGCTGCACCCTACGAGAAGATCTTATCGTCGAAGTTGAAAAACTGGCTAACGCCCAAAAGTTTGACTATCTCCTCATCGAGAGCACAGGAATTTCAGAACCTATCCCTGTGGCACAAACTTTTAGTTTTGAAAGTGAGGATGGCAGCATTGACCTGAGTACCTTCAGTTATGTGGATACGATGGTCACCGTAGTTGATGCGTTTAATTTCCTTAAAGATTTTTCTAGTCCGCAATATTTGGTAGACCGCAATCTCACCGATATTGACGGAGATAACCGCACCATTGTAAATTTACTTACAGATCAGGTCGAATTTGCCAATGTAATTTTACTGAACAAAGTTGACCTCGTCACCGAAGCCGAACTCCGTAACCTATACGATATCCTGCATAAGCTGAATCCTGAAGCACGTATTATCCCTACCAAAAATTCTGAGATCGATTTACACGAAGTGATCAATACCGGACTTTTTGATTTTGAAAAAGCCGAAGCTTCTGCGGGATGGATTCGCGAGCTAGAAAATGAGCATACTCCGGAGACTGAAGAATATGGCATTGGCTCTTTTGTTTTTCGTAGTAAAAAACCGTTTCATCCTGAACGTTTCTTAGCATTTGTTCAGCATCAATTTCCAAGTAGTATCATCCGTAGCAAAGGCTTATTCTGGTTAGCTTCAAGACCTGACCAGGCGATTATATGGAGTTCGGCTGGCGGTTCGTTAAAAACTGATCCTGCCGGCGTATGGTGGGCTTCAATGTCTTTTGCCGAGCGCATCAGCTATGCGGCTTTTGTAAATAATCAAGCGCTTATTGAAAGTGAATGGGATACGCATTTTGGAGATCGAAAGATCGAACTCGTATTCATCGGGCAGCATCTTGAGGTGGATCGTATTACCCAACAACTTGAAGCGTGTTTATTAGCAGATGACGAATTAGCCCAATGGAAAACCGGTAACTTAGAGGCCATCGATAATTGGCCCATTCCGAAATATCAAAATTTATAAAGTGACATTATGAAAACCCAATTCAAAACTACATACGAAGTCATCATCATTGGTGGAAGCTATTCTGGTCTTTCAGCCGCGATGGCGCTAGGGCGTTCGTTACGTTCAGTATTAATCATAGATGGTGGAAATCCTTGCAATAAACAAACGCCGCACTCGCATAATTTTATCACGCACGATGGCGAAAAACCGCACGTCATTGCCCAAAAAGCTAAAGAACAAGTGCTCAATTATGACACTGTTCATTTCTTGGAAGATTTCGCTTTAAGCGGAAACAAAGCTGAAAATGGTTTTGTAATCAGCACCGAATCCGGGAAAACCTTTAGGGCCAGAAAGCTCATTTTTGCTACTGGAATCAAAGATGTAATGCCAGATATTGAAGGCTTTTCAGCATGCTGGGGAATCACCGCAATTCACTGCCCCTATTGTCACGGGTACGAATTCAAATCTGATAAAACAGCCATCATGGCCAACGGCGAGCACGCTTTTCATATTGCAAGTTTGGTGAATAACCTCACAGATGATCTCACAATTCTTACGCAAGGAACACCAGATTTTGATGAAAACCAACGTGCAAAACTTAAAAAGCACGACATCAACATTATTGAAACTCCGGTTACAAAGTTTGAACATCAAAACGGTACGCTCGAAAAAGTGATTCTAGAAGATGGTACTTCCCTGACTTTAAAAGCCGTTTATGCCGGTTTGCCCTTTGAGCAACATTCTGATATTCCGCAACAATTGGGCTGCTCCCTTACGGAAACGGGTCACCTCAAAGTAGATCTATTTCAAAAAACAGAAGTGCCGGGAATTTACGCCTGTGGCGACAACACCAGCAGAATGCGCTCTGTGGCTTATGCTGTTTCAACAGGGAATATCGTAGGCGCTATGGTTAATAACGAGTTGACGCAAGAAGATTTTTAGAGGCATCTGAGATTTCTATTAAATCGTTTTATACATTTGTTAGATACTCGATATGCACAAAACCGTAAAACATAGAATTTCGCTTGTATTGCTGGCGCTCTTCATTTCGATGAAAATGCTAGGGCTGCACGTACTTGCGCACGACGGTGATCAAGAGCATTTTGTGCATTGTAAATTGTGCGAGCACGCAGTTGTAGGCGACCATTACAATCCTGCGTTACTTTCTGATGACACAGCATTTCAAGTTTTAACTCCGCAAGCTCCGGCAACCATCCAAATTGTTGACCGCTATGCTTTTACTTTTTGCGATAACTTCATCGCAAACCCACTGTTCTCCCGCCCTCCTCCAGCTCAGGCGTAATTCTTTAGTTTTAGGATAATTGCGTTTTATACGCAGTGTTGTTATTTTTTTTATTCGCTTTACGCGAAAACACTACACGTATAATCAATTTCAATATCCTAAAGAGTCCTCTACAAGCAAAACCGCTTGCAACACCTATTTGATTTTCCGTAGAACAGAACCGCATTTTCAGGTTTCAAAATGGCATTGTTATGGCCAGACTTTTGTTATATTTTTTACTCACTCCTCTTTTGTTTTGTACAAGTTGCAATAACACTACCAAACAAGATAATGTGTCTATCATCAACGAAAAACGCATTGTAGACACGTTCAAGAAAGCATTAAATACCGTCAGTTTAGACCACTTTTACATCACTCTGGACAGCGTGACTTTTACCCAACTAAAAGGCAGTGATTTCATCAATTCACAATACGCCAACCTAGATCAAGGCATTCCTGATTTTACGCCTATCAACGCCAGTTCAACTTCGGCATACTTACGAGGAAAGCGCCAATATATTGAGATTCTAGGTCCACAAAATGCATTTAACGAACCCGTGGGAAAAAGCGGTATTGGTTTCGCTTTAAGCGAAAAAAAAGGCTTCTCACTCGCAAACGCTCCTAAACTTCACGAGACCGGAACCAAGTTTCTCAAAGCGGCAGATACGGTTTCGTTCAGTATCAACAACACCGCTGCGGTGTGGTACAAGGCCTTTTACACCTATGGAATGGCCACCAATCTCAGCACTTGGTACGCTTATTACAATCCGGAATTTTTAGGGCATTTGCACGATGAGGAAATCTCAGAATATACCAGCCAAGCCTTTTTAAAAACTGCTTATCACCCCAATAAATTATTCAATGAGATTACCGGTATAGAAATGCATTGCAACCTTGCCGATCACTTTAGAATTGCGCGCGAACTGCAATTGCTAGGCTGTACCATAGCGGGTAAAAACAACAATGATCTGCTCTATGTGGTTGACGGTATCAAGCTGAGTATTAGACTCGATGTGACCTTAGACAAAAGTAAGATTACTACGATTGCTGCAACGCTCAATGCGCCAGATCACCGCACTATAACCTTTAAAAACCTTACCATAAAAAACACGGGATATCAAACCGTGTGGTCGCTTAATTAACACTAACATTTTAAACACTAAACATTATGAAAATCAAATTTGTAAGCCTTTTTACCCTTTTAACCGTTTTAGCCATTAGCTGCAAAGACAAGCCAAAAGAAACCGAAACAGAAACCGAAGTTGAAGCGGTTGAGGAAACTGCTGAAACCCCGATCACTATTGAAAAATTAGAAGAGTCACCTGCCTATGCTGAAGCTTCGCTCAAAATCACAAAACCTACCGCCGAAACAGTAAAAGCCACTTCAGGTGGAATCGATTTTGCTTTTGATGTGCAAAACTATGAGTTGGGCGCACAAACCGATTCTGATTTGACCGGGACTCTAGCCAACTCAGACAAAGGACAGCATATTCACTTTATCGTGGACAACGACCCTTATTCCGCGCATTATGAGCCTACTTTTAAAAAGGAACTAGAAGATGGCACGCATTATCTGGTTGCTTTTTTGAGCCGTTCGTATCACGAGAGCGTAAAAAACCCAAATGCTTTTATCGCTAAAAAATTGGTCGTAGGTTCTGAATCTGCTGATGCTCCAGAGGTTGACCTGAGTGAGCCTACTTTGATTTACAGTCGCCCTAAAGGGGAATACACCGGTGATGTGACCGAAAACCTTCTGTTAGATTTCTACCTCTTAAACACAACCCTTTCTGAAGGTGGTAACTATGTAAAAGCCACCTTAAACGGTGAAGAATTCAAGCTGACCGAATGGGTGCCTTACGTAGTAAAAGGACTTCCTAAAGGTGAAGCTACCGTAAAACTAGAGCTGCTTGACAAAGATGGCCAAGTGCTTCCCGGAGCTTTCAACACGGTAGAACGTACTGTGACTCTTAAATAATTGATTACCCTTAGCATATGATTCAAACGCATAACCTCTCTTTTCAACACGCCCCTACTCTTGAAACTTTGCGGTTTCCGGATCTTCTTTTGGAACGAGAGGAAAATCTTCTGATTTTGGGAAAATCAGGAATAGGCAAGACGACCCTGCTACATCTTTTAGCAGGGTTGCTCCAGCCTAAAACAGGGACCGTAAACCTTGAAAATATTACACTACACTCGCTTTCCGCTAAAAAAAGAGACCGGTTTGTGGGTCAGCATATTGGGTTGGTTTTTCAAAAAAACTATGCGATTCGCTCGCTTGATGTGATGCAAAATTTAGAAGCCCGATTGCTTTTTACCGGGCTTAAAGCCAAAAGAGAACGTTTACACGACCTGCTTGATCAACTGGATTTAGCAACGCATAAAAACAAAAAAATACATCAGTTGAGCGAAGGACAGTTGCAGCGCCTAGGTATTGCTCTTGCAGTGGTGCATCAGCCCCAGGTGATTCTCGCAGATGAACCTACTTCAAGTCTGGATGATGAAAATTGTGAAGTAGTGATGCAATTGCTTTTAGAACAAGCTGCGCAGCAAAATGCCAATCTGGTGGTCATCACCCACGACGCCCGAGTAAAACCCCTATTTCAAAACCAAATTACCTTATGAATATCTGGAAAATCAGCTTAAGCAATATTTTTCACAAACCGCTCTATGCTTTGCTAATCGTGCTTTCGCTTTCCATCAGTATTGGTTTGTTGTTGGGAATTCAGCAGTTGGATGCTTCCATTAAATATCAATTTGAAAATAGTCTGGGTGATGTTGATATGGTGCTTGGCGCGAAAGGGAGTCCGCTACAATTGGTGCTCGCCAGTGTACTGCATATGGACAACCCTACCGGAAATATCTCTTTGGCGGAAGCCGAAAAAATCACCAAGAATCCGCTGATAAAAAAGGCGGTGCCCATCTCTTATGGCGACAATTATCAAGGGTATAGAATCTTAGGAAGCAATGATGCATTTACCGGTTTGTATGAAGCCAAACTCGCAGCTGGCCGTGAACCGTCAAAATCTATGGAAGTACTCTTGGGCAGCACCGTGGCCGAAGAAACCGATTTGAAAATAGGCGATACGTTTATGAGTTCACACGGACTTACAGAAAACACGGTAGAAGTGCACAATCACCCATTGACCGTTGTGGGTATCTACAAACCTACCTACAAAGTCATTGATAAACTTATTGTGACCCGGTTAGAAAGCATCTGGGATGTTCACGATCACGGAGAAGAACATAATGAGGAAGCACACGCCAGTACTGCTCCCCATCAAGAAGAAGAACATTATCACGATGACGAGGAACATCATCACAAGGAATCTGAAAAGGAAATTACCGCTATGCTCGTTTCTTTTCGCAATGCGATGGGGATGTTAACAATGCCCAGGCGCATCAACAAAGAGACCAATATGCAGGCGGCGCTACCCAATTATGAGATGGAGCGCTTGTTTAGTTTCACCGGTGTTGGTGTTAGGGCTGTATCGTGGATTGCCTATATCATCCTAGCGATTTCCTGTGTCACCATTTTTATCAGTCTCTTTAAAATTGTACGCGAGCGTGCTTTTGACTTGGCATTGATGCGCACGTACGGCGCGAGCAACTTTCAATTGGTACGCATCGTGGCATATGAAGGCTTTTTGCTTGTGTTCGTTTCTCTATTTGTCGGGGTACTGCTGTCGCAAGTTGGGTTGCACTTTGCATTTTCAGCATTTAAAAGTGGCTACAATCAAAACATACTATTAAAATTACCCTATACGCAAATGGTCAAAACGGTGATTTTAATACTCGTAATGGTAGGCATCGCCATTTTACTCGCCATACTCCCCATTTTAAAAATGAACGTCTCAAAAATATTAAGCAATGAAAAGTAAACAACCTCAGAGCAATCCCGTTAGGCATTGGTTGAAAAAGAATTTTCAATTTCGAGGCAAGCCACGGAGTATTAAACCCTTTGGCGGCACCAATAAACTCTGTTTAGGCCTATTCCTACTGGTTTCATTTTTTGGCTATAGCCAAAAAAACATCATCTGGCAGGATCTTGCCCAAGTGAACTTTGAAGAGAAATATTTTGAAACTTATGGAGAATATTTTCTGTATCCACATTTTGAAGATTCACTCAAAGCGATGGAAGGAAAACAAGTGACCATTACCGGCTTCTTCTTAAATATCGATCCGGAAAACGACATTTATATTCTCTCAAAATCACCAATGGCTTCTTGTTTTTTCTGTGGGGCTGCAGGCCCGGAAACCGCCATAGAATTACAGTTTGACAATCCATCAAAGTATAGAACTGATGACGTGGTGACAGTTACAGGCGTACTCAATCTCAACGCCGATGACATCAACCATTTCAATTACATTTTAACCGATTGCACCGTAAAACGTGCTAAATAACCCCTATAAAATCAATTAAAAATGAACAGAAGACACTTTTTTAGAAATACGACTTTAGGAGCGCTAGGTACATCATTGCTTACCCCTTTTAACTCGCTACAAGCTGCGGAGCACGCCTTGAGTTTCAAGAACAAAAAGGCTAAAAACATCATTATGCTGGTGAGTGATGGAATGAGCACCGGAACGCTAAATATGGCCGATTTGCACCTGCGGAGACACACCGGCGACAGCAGCAACTGGATGCAACTGTATAGCGACAATAAAGTGACCCGTGCACTGATGGATACCGCTTCGGCGAGTTCAATAGTAACAGATTCGGCGGCGGCAGCTTCTTCTTGGGGCGGCGGTGTGCGCGTGCCCAATGGCGCACTCAACGTGAGCCAAAACGGAGAACAGCATTTACCCTTATGGCAAAAATTTAAAAAAGCAGGAAAGAAAGCGGGAACGGTAACCACCGTTCCGGCGACACACGCTACACCGGCCGGATTTTGTGTGAATTCTAAATCACGAAATACGATGGAAGAAATAGCCGAAATGTATCTGGAACATCGATTTGATGTGGTGATGGGCGGTGCACAAAAGTATTTTTCCGCGGAAGCGAGAAAAGATAAAAAAGATGTATTCGCTGCTTTTGAAAATGCCGGCTATCACGTTTTTAAAAACCGTAAGGAAATGCTCAATGCTAAACGCAGAAAACCAATTCTTGGCGTTTTTGGCAATGATGCCCTGCCCTATTCCATTGACCGTGAAAATGAGGAAACGCTAAAAAAGGAAACTCCATCTCTCGCAGAAATGACCCAAACGGCAATCGATGCGATGAAAGACCACAAACAAGGATTTACCTTACTGGTAGAAGGTGGAAAAGTGGACTGGGCGGCACACGGCAACGACATCGCCGGTCTCATTTTTGACCAGATCGCTTTTGACGAAGCCATTAAGACAGCGATTGATTTTGCCGAAAAGGATAAAGAAACCCTTGTGATCATCACCACAGACCACGGAAATGCCAATCCCGGCCTGATCTATGGCGGAGACGCCAATGACCATTTTGATTCTATACAGCACTACAAACATTCTAACGAATGGATCTTAAATGGGTTTAACCCGAATACGACTTTAAGTCAAATCAAAGAACGTATTAACTATGCTAATGGAATAGGCATCACCGATGAAGAAGCGCAGACTATTGTGCAGTATTATGATGATTTGGTTGCTGAAGATGGTTTGTACAATCCGCGGCATTTGCCTTTCGGGGTGCTTGCAGATATTCAAAAACGCTACAACTCCGTAGGATGGATCAGTATGCAGCACTCAGCAGATTATGTTGAACTCGCGATGTATGGGCCGGGAAGCGAACTTTTGCAACCTTTTGTAAAAAATACAGATTTACATTATTTAATGCTCAAAGCCGCAGAAGTTGAAAATGTGTTTTAGATATTCATTGAACCAATGATGAAGTGGCGCAAAAAGTTTTACTTTTGAAGTGATGAAAATCCTAGTGATACTTTTTGCGCTACTTACTTTTTCCCTTTCGGCGGTTACTTGCTGTGTGGGAAATATTGCGGGTGTAGAGTATCATCAAGACGATGAGGATGATTGTGAAGATGGCCCGTGTGAGGAGCCGTGCTCTCCCTTTTTCAACTGCGGTACTTGTACAGGATTTTCTGTGCTAGAGTTTGAAAATCTTGACTTTAATCAAGTAAAAATTCCTACTAAAAAAATCATTTCAATCAGTTATTTAAGAGCAGGAGAATTTTACGATTCTTCCTTTCGGCCTCCCCAGGCGTGATTAAAATTTGCTTTGTTTTTTTCGCTTTAAGCGAAATGAAATCTCATTTTAATCATCTTAAATTCTTTAAATGAAACATCTTCATTTATGGCTGTTGCTGCTGTGTTGCAGTGCAGCTTTTGCCCAAAATACATTTGTGGCAACCCTTAAAAATGCTGAAACGCAAGAACCGCTTTATGGAGTTTCGGCAAGTATCAAAATATTAAATAAAGGCGCAATTTCTAATGCTGAAGGGCTTGTGCGCATCGAGAATATCCCTAACGGGACTTATACGCTTGAGCTGCGCTATATGGGTTTTGATACCCAAAACATCACCAGAACTTTTCCGTTGAGTGCGGGAGAAAACGATCAGACCTTTTACCTGCATCACGCAGAGGAAGTAATGGAAGAAGTCGTGATCCAGTCTACTCGTAGTTCGCGTACCTTTCAAGATATTCCCACTCGCCTGGAATTTATTGCTGGCGAAGAACTTGCCGAAAAAGGCAATATGAAACCGGGCGATATCAGGATGTTGCTCAGCGAAAGTACGGGATCCAGACGCAACAAACCTCTGCGACGAGTTACAATTCTAGCATTCGTATTCAGGGGTTAGACGGTAAATACACGCAATTACTTCGGGACGGACTCCCACTATATTCGGGATATTCCGGCGGATTGAGTTTAATGCAGATCGCTCCGCTTGACCTCAAGCAAGTGGAAGTGATAAAAGGAGCTTCGTCTACGCTTTACGGTGGCGGTGCGATTGCCGGACTCGTCAATCTAATCTCGAAGACTCCGGAAGACGAACCCGAATTGAGTTTTATGGCAAACGGAACTTCTGCCCTGGGATTGGACCTTAACGGATTTTACTCACAAAAATACGGTAAAACCGGAACAACGGTTTTTGCATCCTATAACTTGGGAACACCTTACGACCCGGCAGATAATGGACTGACGGCTATTCCAAAATTTGAGCGCTTTACGTTAAATCCAAAGTTTTATCTGTATCTCAATGAGAAAACCAATTTGAATGTAGGTTTTAACTATGTAAACGAGGACCGCCTGGGTGGCGCGATGGATTATGTAAAAGGCGATAGTGAAACCGGTTATTTTGAGCGGAATAAAACAGACCGACTTTCAACGCAAATATTGGGAAGTCATCAGTTAAGCGATAACACGGCGCTGACGATTAAAAACAGTATTAGCTTTTTTGAACGCGAAATTGATATTCCCAGTTATACTTTCGCCGGAAGGCAAACCTCGTCATTTTCTGAAATTAATATTGCAACAAGCCTTACCAAAACTGAATGGGTTGCCGGTGCCAACTTATGGACCGAAAATTTTAAACAACAGCAAGGTGATCCTGCTCAGGACTTAAGTTTCACCAATTATACCGCCGGAGTTTTTGCACAAAATATTTGGGATATTCAAGAACGATGGACGCTGGAAACCGGTTTGCGTACCGATTATCAGAGCGATTATGGGGTATTTGTTTTGCCGCGTTTATCATTGATGTTTGAGCCTACTAATTTGCTCACCTTTAGAATAGGTGGTGGTATGGGTTATAAAACGCCCACGGTTTTTACTGAAGATGTGGAGCGCTTACAATTTAGAAGTGTGAAACCCATCAATATCGATGAGACTGACGCTGAACGCTCGATTGGCTTCAACCTGGACGGAAATTACAAATGGTCTATCACTAATGACCTGAATTTGTCAACTAACGTGCTTCTGTTTTACACACGTATTGACGATCCGCTGGTTCTCAACCGCACTTCGGGAGCACTATATGAGTTTGTTCAACCGGGTGGTCATATTTGCAGTCAGGGCATCGAGGCTAATATGCGCTGGAAGTACAAAGATTTTAAATTGTTTGTAGGTTATACGCTGGCCGATGTCAATCAGCATTACAACGGGGCAAGCGAGCAATATCCTTTAGTGTCTCAACATCGCTTAAATAATGTGTTGATGTATGAAAAACACGACAACTTCTGGATAGGTTTAGAAGGCTATTATTACAGTCCGCAGAAGTTAAATGACGGCACCACCGGTCAATCCTATTGGATTCTTGGCGTAATGACTGAAAAGAAACTTGGGGAGAAATTTTCAGTATTCCTCAATTTTGAGAACTTTTTAGATACGCGTCAATCCCGTTTTGACACGATTTATACCGGTACACTGAATGATCCAAATTTCAGAGATATTTACGCTCCCGTTGATGGCTTTGTAATCAACGGCGGTTTTAAATTAAAGTTATAGCCTTAAAATAGAAAACCCGCCAAGAGCACTCTTGGCGGGTCTTTACAATTACTATCGCAAGCTTTTACATTTCTGCAGTTGTAGTGGTATCTACTTTAGCCAGAATAGCCTGATGCTCATCCATCATCATTTTGTGTTCGCTTTCCATTTCTTCGTGTTCACTCATAAGTTGCTGATGATTATCCATCATTTCTTCAAGTTGTGCTTCCATTTCAGCTTCAGATTTTTCTTCAAAACCTGCCTTTAATTCTTCATGTGCTGCGATCATTGCATCGTGCCCCTCAATAGTAGCCTCGTGTTTTTTCAAAATTGCCTCGTGTTTAGCAACATCTTCAAGAATGGTAGAATCTTGTAATTCCATCCCTTCAAGTGCAGTTGTGAACTCTTGATGTTTCTGAGTCATTTCACTATGCACCGTTTTGAACTCGGCATGCACCTGCTCAAGACTGTCATGTTGCATTTCTAACTTGTCAAACTTTGCGGAAAGTTCTTTCTTTTGAGTGTTCTCACATCCTACTAATACCAGTAAGAATGTAAAAAAGCTAAGTAATGTTCTAGATATAGTTTTCATAATTTTTAATTTGGTCGAAATATAGTAAAATACTAGACTTGAGTATCTTAAAAAGATTAAACACAGAAAAAATTTTACTTGAAGCCAAATAACTACTTCTAGTATTCAAGCCTCTGCACTGCCTTTAAATTCCGCCAACAATAAATACTACAACAATAACGTTTTCGTTGTAACAGTGCTTCTTCTTAAGAAGAGTGTTGACTTCTGTAAAATTCTACAAAAGTGTAGAATAAGTCCACACTTTTACCCTCAACAGCGCACACGGCACTTGAACGCCTTTCCCCGTAAACTCTTGTTTTACAAGCAAAACAGATTAAATCATTCAATTCTTCAGTTTGGGTCTTATTCTTGAATAATTCTATTCGGAAACCTAAAAAATTGAAAAATGAATTATTTGAATAACCCTAATACAAAGTTTGCTGTACTCCTAGTGCTTTGTCTTACCGTTTTTGCTTCTTGTCGTGAAGAAGAAGTAGAAGATGAAGGATTGCCACTTCCGGTAATCAGTTTACAAGAAACCAGCGCAGCTAAAAATTTTGAATACATCGGCTCCATTGAAGGCGTTGAGTCTGTTGAGATCAGACCTCAAGTAGATGGAATTCTAGAAGAAATATATGTTGATGAAGGAGAGTTTGTTGAAAAAGGACAGCCTCTTTTTAAAATCAACAGTCAACCGTATATGGAAGACTATAAAAACGCAATGGCCAACGTAAACCTAGAGAAGGCTAAACTTGAAAAAGCACAAAGTGATGTTGAGCGCTTACAGCCGCTAATCGATAATGAAGTAATTTCTGAAGTGCGTATGAAATCTGTAAAAGCAGATTATCAGGTAGCACTTTCTTCGTTGCAACAAGCCCAAGCTCAGGCTGCCAATATGCGTATTAATCTTGATTTTACAACCATTAAAGCGCCGGTAAACGGCTTTATGGGACGTATCCCAAAATCTATTGGTAACGTGGTTAAGAAAACAGATTCTGAGCCATTGACCAATCTTTCAAACGTAAATGACATATACGTCTATTTCTCTATGAGTGAATCTGATTATCTTTATTTTGAGCGTGCTAAAAATGATACGCTTTCTAAAAAGAATAAAGTTAACGATCAGGTAAAACTTGTATTGGCCGACGGTTCAATCTATGAGCACGGAGGTAAAATTGATGCAAATTCAGGTCAGATCGACCGTTCTACAGGTTCGATCACACTGAGAGCAAAATTCAACAATCCAGATACTTTATTACGATCAGGGAACACCGGTAAAATTCTTATGGAAGAAATTTATCAAAGTGCCATCCTTGTTCCTCAGAGTGCCACTACCTTTATTCAGGATAAGAAATTCGTCTTTATTCTTGATGAAAACAATATTGCTCAACGCCGCGAGATCATTACAAAAGGACGCTCAGGTGACAACTATATTGTAGACTCTAAAAGCTTATCTCCTAAAGATCGCATTGTTGTTTCGGGCTTAGATAAATTGGCTTCAGGCATCAAAGTTAAACCGCTTCAAAGAGGTCAACTTACCAGCAGTCTGTAACATTTCAGACCCATATTAAGAGTTCTTATTTCGTATTAAGTCTAATACCGAAACAACTAACCTATGTTTAAAAAGATTATAAAAAAGCCGGTGTTTACGCTGGTGATCACGATAGTATTGGTACTTGCGGGAGCCGCTAGTATCACTTCCCTACCCGTAGAACGTTTCCCTGAAATTGCACCGCCTAGTGTGAGTGTCGCAGTATATTACCCTGGTGGTAATGCCGAGACCGTAGCAAAATCAGTTTTGTTACCTATTGAAGAAGCGTTGAACGGTACCGAAAATATGACCTACGCTAACTCTACAGCGACCAACTCCGGTCGTGGTCGAGTTACCATTTACTTTAAACCGGGAACCAATCCCGATCAGGCAGCCGTAGATATCCAAAACCGAATTTCTGTAATTACTGAAAAAATACCGCCGGAAGTTACGGAGGCCGGTATTTCAGTGACCAAAAGGATGAAAGGTAGTATTATGACCATTAATATTTTTAGTCGTGATTCTACTTATGACGAAACCTTTCTTAACGCGTACACCCGGATCAATATTCGACGTGAACTTAAACGTGTAGAAGGTTTAGCCGAAGCATCCATCTTACGTCAGCGAGATTATGCGATGCGTATTTGGTTGAATCCGCAAAAAATGGCTTCTTATAACCTCACCCCAAGAGAGGTTTACAATCAGGTAAAAGATCAAAACTTTGAAGCAGCACCGGGTAAATTCGGTGAAAATTCTGATGAGCTTTTTGAAATTGTAATGAAGTACGACGGGCGTTTCAGCGAGATCGAAGAATATGAAAACCTCGTCATTAAAACTAATGAAGATGGTGCTCAATTACGTCTTAAAGATGTCGCCCGTATTGAGTTTGGTGCTTCTAACTACACCAGTGAAAACCGTCTTGACGGTAAACCTTCGGTAACTATTGATATTGTGCAAATGAATGGTGCAAACGCAAAAACCATTGATGAGCGCATTAGAGAAATACTCGAAGAACAGAAAAAATTATTCCCTGAAGGTATCGATTATGAGATTACCTACAGTGTACGAGACCAGATCGATGAGTCTATGAGTCAGGTGATGCACACCCTTGTAGAGGCTTTTATTCTGGTATTTATTGTAGTATTTATATTCCTGCAGGACTTCCGTGCAACCATTATTACAGCTATTTCAATTCCGGTTTCCCTTTTAGGTACGTTTTTCTTCCTAAATATAATTGGCGCCTCGATGAACGTACTCAGTATGTTATCGCTGGTACTTGCCATTGGTATTGTGGTAGATGACGCAATTGTAGTGATGGAAGCAATTCACGAGAAAATGACGCATCACGGCCTTTCTGCCCGAAAAGCAGTTTCTGCCGCTATGGATGAAATTACAGGCGCAATTATTTCTATTACAGTGGTTATTGCTGCGGTATTTTTACCGGTTGCGTTCTTGAGTGGTCCTGTGGGAGTATTTTATCAAGAGTTTGCGTACACCATCATTTTTGCCGTACTGATCTCTGCAATTAATGCATTGACGCTAACGCCGGTACTGACTAAAATTTTCTTCGGAAAGAAAAAGCGTACCAAGAAAAAACGCGGAATGGCCAAAACCGTTTCTGAACTGCGCCAAGTACGTAAAGCTAAAGTAGCGAAGCGTAAAGGACTGCGTAAGTTTGACAGTGGTTTTGACAAATTCACCGGCAAATATCTTAACGTGGTACGCTGGTTCTTAAATCATAAATGGATTGGTGTAGGATCGTTAGTCTTGATCATCGTTGCTACGGTGTTGCTTTCTAGAATTACACCAAGTGCATTTATTCCTACTGAAGATGATAACTTCTTGATTTTCTCGATGAAAATGCCTGAGGGTTCTTCACTTCACAGAACTAATGCTGCCTTGAGAAAAGCAGATTCTATCTTGCAACGTGATCCCGCTGTAAAAGGCGTAAATACCGTATCTGGTTTTAATGTTGTAGATAATGCAAATAGTCCGTCTTCAGGTTTAGGATATGTGCAATTGAAACACGCTGCAGATCGTGGCGAAATTCAAGAGATTCAAGAGGTAATTAAACACTTACTATCGGAATTAAATCAAATTCCTGAAACCGACTTTAATATGTATCCAAGACCTACCATTCAAGGTTTTGGTAACTTTGACGGGGTTCAGTTTATGCTGCAAGACCGTGCTGATGGTGACTTGGGAGAGTTTGGGCAGATCGTAAATGAGTTCATCAACACCCTGAGCAATCAGAAAGAAGTGGATAACGCATTTACCTCTTTTAATCCTAACTTCCCACAATATCGTCTTAAGATCGACTATGAAAAAGCTAAGGCTTTAGGCGTAAGTGTAAAGGATATGATGTTTACGGTACAGTCCTATTTTGGTCGTGTACAACCGGGGGATTTTAACCGCTTCAGCCGTCAGTACGGTGTGTATATGCAGGCCGATATTCCATATAGAGAATCACCAGAATCCTTCAACAGTATTTTTGTGAAGAATGACAAAGGTGAAATGGTCCCTGTTAACACTATTGTACGTCTGGAGCAGGCTTATGGTCCTGAGGTGGTGAACCGTTATAACCTGTATAACGCAGCAAAAATTAACGTGACTCCGGCAAAAGGATACAGTACTGGTGACGTAATGAAAAAGATTGAAGAATTAACCAGCGAAAAACTGCCTGCGAGTTTAAGTTATGAGTGGACCAGTATGAGTTTGGAGGAGAAAAATTCAGGTGGCGATACCATCATTGTATTCATCATCATTATTCTTCTCGTTTACTTTATTTTGGCTTCACAATACGAGAGTTTCTTACTTCCGCTAGCGGTAATGCTATCGCTTCCTGTTGGGATTTTTGGTGTATTTGCTGCGATCAATTTAGCCGGACTAGACAATAATATTTACGTACAAATAGGTATTATTATGTTAATTGGTCTTTTGGCAAAGAATGCGATTCTAATTGTAGAATTCGTTGCGCAAAAAAGACGTGCCGGCCTTTCAGCTTTTGATGCGGTGCTCGAAGCGAGTGCGCTGCGTATCAGACCTATTATTATGACGTCGCTGGCATTTACCGTGGGGCTTGTTCCGCTTATGTTTGCTGAAGGTTCTTCGGCGCAAGGAAACCACTCTGTAAGTATAGGTACTGCCGGCGGAATGGTAGGTGGTATTGTTTTAGGAATTTTTGTGATTCCTGTAATGGCTTACATCTTCCAGATGTTGCACGATAAGTATAACTTAGAGCGCTACGGAGATAAAGAAATTGAAGAATAACCTAACCTAACCACAATGAAAAAGATAATTGATATACATACGATAAAAAGAAAACCGAATATAAACCGCTATCTGAGTGCGAGTTGCATCTTGTTGATCTTACTGATCCTCGGAAGTTGTAAAGTAGGTCAACAATACGAGCGTCCTCAATTTGATGATGTTTCTGAAGAGTTTTATGTGAAAGATTCTGTATTGAATGATTCTCTGGCCGAAGCTGCGATCACTCGCGATAGCCTGATGATGTCGCATATTCCGTGGAGAGAGTTTATAGAGGACAGCATCTTGATTGCTCTTATAGATACCGCTTTGGTAAACAATATCGACTTGCAAAAAGCAATGCGCAATATGGATATTGGGATGGAATATTTAGCCCAATCTAAAGCAAACTTTTTGCCTTCAGTAAACGCGACTCCGGCGGGGTTTAGAAGAGAATATTATTCTGAGAACTACAATAATTACGGTTCTAACCGCGCCAGACGTAACCACGGTGAAACGCCGCCTACCAGTTTGTATACCGAAAGATTAGAGTATACTTCTGCGCTGCAAGCTGATTGGGAAATTGACATTTGGGGAAAACTGAGATGGCAAAAAGAAGCGGCTCGTGCCGATTTTATGAAGAGCCAAGAATTTAAAAAAGCAGTACAAACCGAATTGATCGCCGAAGTTGCTTCGACCTATTATAATTTAATAATGCTGAAGTCTCAGGTTGAAGTTGCCGAAAAGAACTACGCACTTAATGATAGTACCTATAATATTGTAAAGCTGCAATACGATGCGGGCGAGACTACTTCGCTAGCACTGCAACAAACCAAGTCGCAGCAGTTAAAAGCTCAATCCTTAATTCCGCAATTGGAGCGTCAATATACCGTTCAGGAAAATAAGTTGAACCGTCTTTTAGGAAGATCGCCTCGTGCCATTGAGCTTACTGCCAATTTTGATGATATTCAATTTCAGGAAAAATATAAAACCGGTGTTCCTATCGAATTGGTTAAAAACCGTCCCGATGTGGCGATGGCGGAATACGAACTTATCGCTCAAAATGCTCGCACGGGCGTAGCCGAAGCTTTAAAATATCCGTCGCTAAGTATTGGTGCGGGATTGGGTTTAAATTCGTTTGAATTGGAGAATTTTTTCGATCCGGTAAGTTCAGCTTTTGCATTGCTCAACGGTTCTATTTTTCAGCCGATTTTCAATAACCGTAAACTGAAAACCAATTATCGTGTCGCACTCACAGAACGTGAGATTGCACAATTGGAGTTTAAGGATAATTTAATTGGTGCGGTTGAAGATGTATCTAATTCGCTTACCCGAATCAATAAACTGACTCAGGAATATAAGATCGCACAAGAGCGTATCGAGGTTACGCAAAAAGGTCTTAAAGATGCTGCTTTGTTATTTAGAGGTGGATTTGCCAATTACCTCGAGGTGATCACCGCACAGAGCGATGCCTTAGAAAGTGAATTGAATGAAATCAATACTAAAAAGCAGATCTTAATTGCAAACATTGAACTCTACCGCAGTCTTGGTGGTGGATGGCAATAAACTGAAGTTTACAAAAAGCAAAGCCGCAATCTTGTGATTGCGGCTTTTTTTTAGTTTAAAACTCAAAATTAAATCCCTTTTCTAACAACTTTTGATAGGTTTCAGGATTGAATTTATAAAGTGTAGCGGCCCGATGGGAAACGTCTTTCTGCTTTTCATCTAGCGCCGTTAGTAAATTCATTCTAAGAATTTTTCTTCTGAAGTTGGGCTTGTCCATTTCATAACCTAGAATCTCTTCGTACAAATGCATCAACTGAAGCAACGTAAATTTTTCGGGTAATAAATTGAATCCAATAGGCTCTTGTTTAATTCTCCGGCGCAATCTGCGCAAGCCAACTTCTAAAATATGAAGGTGGTCATAAATTAGCGTTTCCACTTCAGAAACCTTAAACCACGCTACTTCAGAAGCGGTAGCTCCAGGTTTTAAGCCCGTCCAGTCTTGCTTTTTTATTAACGCGTAATATCCCACTGTAATCACCCGCGACACCGGAAAACGATCAGGTTCACTAAAAGCGCGCAACTGCTCGAGATAAACATCTTTAATTCCGGTAAGTTCGAGCAGCAATCGGTTAGCAGCAGCATCTGTGCTTTCATCAGTAAAAATCCATCCTCCGGGCAACCCCCATTTATCTTTACTAATACCATCAGCGTGCTTGACTAAAAGCACTTCTAAAGCCCCTTGATTGAACCCAAATATGACACAATCAATGGTTATACTGTCTAAAATGGTCGTTTCGTATTGTTTTGCCATAATTCTGGTTATCAATCGCTAATATCGATAAATTTTTTAGAGCGGTTATGAGATTCCATATTTTATAAGTATACTTGTAGTCATAAAAACCATAAGTTGTCTTCTGGACTAAAATAAGAGATTTAATTTAAACGCATATGTATTTTTTAGGAATCGATCTGGGAAGTTCTTCAATCAAGCTTGCCGTACTTGATGCCAACACCGGCAAATCAATAGGCAGTTGCACGGTTCCTGATCACGAGATGATCATCAAAGCGCCTCAAAGCGGCTGGGCTGAGCAAGATCCGCAGCTTTGGTGGGAGTACACCTGTACGGGAATAAAAAAATTAAAACATCAAGGTGTTGACATTAGCGTAATTAAAGCCATTGGGATTTCGTATCAGATGCACGGTCTGGTACTTACCGACAAAGATCTTAATGTATTGCGGCCTTCTATCATCTGGTGTGATAGCCGTGCTGCGCCTATTGGCGAAAAATACTATCAGGAGAAAGGAGCAGCATTTTTTCAAGACCGGGTTTTGCAAAGTCCGGGGAATTTTACCGCATCAAAGTTAAAGTGGGTGCAGCAACACGAACCAGAGCTTTTTGATCAGGTCGCACATATGATGCTTCCGGGAGATTATCTGGCCGCTAAATTTTCGGGCGTAGCACAAACCAGCAAATCGGGGCTTTCTGAAGCAGCGCTTTGGAATTTTAAAAAGAATGCCTTAGCCCAAGAGGTCCTCGCTGCTTTAGATCTTTCGCGTGCGGTGATTCCTGAGGTCGTAGCTAATTTTAGTCATCAGGCGACTATTGCTCCTCAAATCGCTGAGTATTTGGGCCTTTCTAAAGACGTAGAAATCACTTATCGCGCAGGAGATCAACCTAATAATGCGCTCGCACTTAACGTAAATCAACCCGGAGAAATCGCCACTACTGCCGGAACTTCCGCAGTAATCTATTCGGTGACCGATCAAGATGCTTTTGATACCGAAAATCGCATCAACACCTTTTTGCACGTGAATAATACTGAAACTCAAAAACGCAACGGCGTATTACTCTGTATTAATGGTTCAGGGATCTTGTATCAGTGGTTGCGTAAAATACTTTCCACCGGAAAAGATGAGTTGTTGTCCTACGATTTCCTTAATGCGCAAGCAGCGCAGGCTGGTCCGGGTAGTGCCGGACTTAACTTTTACCCTTTTGGCAATGGAGTGGAACGCATTTTTAATAATAAGAAATCCTTTAGCGGATTACAGAATTTAGATTTCAACAGGCACGGAGCCACCCATATGGTTCGTGCGGCTTGTGAAGGAATTGTTTATGCGATGAACTACGGCTTTGAGGTAATGCAGCATATTGGCGCAGGGGGACATTCCGTAAAGGCAACAAAAGCCAATTTATTCCTGAGTCCGGTATTCAGAGACATTTTTGTAAATACCACGCAAACTACCTTAGCGCTGTACAAAACCAATGGCGCTGAAGGTGCTGCGCGAGGAGCAGCCCACGGCTATGGATTTTATACCAGTCTGGACGAAGCCGCTCACGGACTAGAGTTATTAAGCACTCAGGAACCTCAACCCGAATTAAAACAACAGTACACCGATTTATATCAAACCTGGAAAAATAATATTCAAATAATAGCATAATGAGTACCTATTTTAAAAACATAGACCCAATCAAATTTGAAGGAAAAGAAAGCGACAATCCACTTGCCTTTAAATACTACGATGAAAACAAAGTAGTCGCAGGAAAAACACTAAAAGAGCATATGCGTTTTGCGATGGCCTACTGGCACACGCTTAACAATAAAGGTGGAGATCCTTTTGGCGCTCCCACCGAAAATTTTGCCTGGGATGCCAACCCCGATCCTGTAATACGTGCTAAGGATAAAATGGATGCCGCTTTTGAATTTATGACCAAGCTAGGTCTGCCGTACTACTGCTTTCACGATGTAGATCTTGTAGATGAAGCTCCTAGTCTTGGGGAGTTTGAAAAACGCATTGCTGCGGTTGTAGACTATGCAAAAACCAAACAGCAAGAAAGCGGTATTAAACTGCTTTGGGGAACATCAAACCTCTTTAGTAATCCGCGTTATATGAATGGTGCTGCAACCAATCCTAATTTTGATGTGGTGGCCTATGCCGGTGCGCAGCTTAAAATTGCCATTGACGCAACTCTTGCGTTGGGTGGTGAGAATTATGTGTTTTGGGGTGGTCGTGAAGGCTATATGAGCTTGCTCAACACCGATATGAAACGCGAGCAGGATCATCTGGCGCAGTTTCTTACCATTGCCCGTGATTATGCGCGTAAACAAGGGTTTCAAGGAAACTTTTTAATCGAACCTAAACCTATGGAACCTACCAAGCATCAATATGATTTTGATGCCGCAACGAGTTTAGGCTTCATTAATAAATACGGACTACAAGATGATTTTAAACTGAATCTTGAAGTGAATCACGCAACCTTGGCAAGTCATACATTTGAGCACGAATTGCAAGTAGCTGTTGACGCTGGAATGTTAGGCAGTATTGATGCCAATCGCGGCGACTACCAAAACGGTTGGGATACAGATCAGTTTCCTATTGATGTGTATGAAGCGACTCAAGCAATGTTGGTTATTCTTGAAGGTGGTGGAATTCAAGGCGGCGGCATCAACTTTGACGCTAAAGTGCGCCGTAATTCTACTGATCTTGAAGATAAATTTATCGCCCATATCGCCGGCATGGATACTTTTGCCCGCGGACTGATCGCTGCAGATCACGTGCTTCAGCATACTTCTTATAAAGAACTCCGCAAAAACCGCTATGCTTCTTTTGATCAGGGGAATGGTGCAAAATTTGAATCTGGCGCTTTATCGCTAGAAGCGCTCAGTACCTTGGGACACCAAACCGGAGAACCAAAACCATACAGCGGAAAGCAAGAGTTGTTCGAGCAGCTTATTGCTAATGCATTTTAGGGATCTACCTCTAGAATTGAAAAGCCTCCATCCGGAGGCTTTTTTTATTTACTACTATTAAATCGCTGTTAATTGGCACGACGCTCACAGTTCTTAAAACTTTCTTTTATAACCTTTAGATCAAAAATTAGTGCTATGAGTTTATTAGGAAGAATATTAGGGAACGCCAGTGAGATCCCAGCGGAAGAATTAAGTACTAAATATGAACGCTTACTTACCGATAGTGAACAGGTTGAGCTTGGCTTTAAACTGCTGAGAGACGTTTTTATATTTACTACAAAGCGTTTAATTCTTATTGATGTGCAGGGTGTCACCGGTAGCAAAGTGGAATACAAAAGCTTACCGTATAAAAATATTTCACGCTTTTCATTAGAAACAGCAGGGACTTTTGATTTAGATGCCGAATTAAAAATCTGGATCAGCAGTGAAAATGTGCCTAGTGTAAGCAAAAAGTTCACCAAACAAATAGATGTTTATGCAATTCAACGCTATTTAGCGGCAAAAGTGCTCTAGTGTAAGCAAAACACTTGTAAAATGTGCTTTTCGGCTAAACCGGTTTAGCTTAAAATTTTAACACTAAAACCTTGTAAATCACTGTTTTTGCAACGTTTTATTAACACTACTTAAACAAACCTGTTGTAATTTTATAAGACCGCTTCAGTCTAACCGCCAATTATCTAAGAATTTATGAAAGCTACGCTTCAAATTTCCGAAAAGAACTTCACCGGTTCGCAAGATGCGATCAGCCGCTGTTTAAACCGAATTATGGAGGTTCGCGTTTTAGAGATCAACCTCAAAAAAAACATTATCGCTGTTGATTATGCAAAACCCAGCGTTTATGAACGCATTAAAAATGAACTGAATTGCTTAGGGCTTTCGGTTGGAGAATATAAACCAATCAAGTAAACTACCTCGGGGCAAGCTCACTCGGCTTTCATTGCGAACAAATTTTTAATTTCGTGGCATCCCGATAACTATCGGGATTGAGTATAAAACCCTTTGGCGGTGCCAATGAACCCAAATCACTGTATATCTTAGCCTGCTTTTTAGCAGGCTTTTTTTATACTAATTACTTGTTTTCACGTTATACTTTTAAACCCTTGCCCTATTATGAAAAATGCTTTGCTTATAGTTCTTGCCTGCATCTTATGGTCCTGTACTAATGAGGAAGTGCCGGCTACCATTGATGTAGCCACTGATCTGCCAGCCCAAACGTTGTCCAACTCTTCTTATGGGCCGGGAAATCAGCAAATCTATGACCTGTATCTTCCTGAAGCACGTAGCCGCAATAAAACCAAAGTGCTTGTGCTGATTCACGGAGGTGGCTGGATTGACGGTGACAAAAGAGATATGCAAGCGTATATTCCTTTCTTACAAGAGAATTTTCCTGAGCATGCTATTCTTAATATAAATTATACTTTGGCAAATCCGCCGGAGACTACGGCCTTTCCACAACAATTTGAAGAAATTGGTCTCGCGCTGACCGAAATTTCAGAAAACGTAGAAACCCTTCAAGTACGTGCAGAATTCATCTTAATTGGGATGAGTGCAGGAGCACATCTCGCACTGTATTATGATTCGGTTTATGATGAAAATGATCAGGTCAAAGGTGTTTGCAGTATTGTAGGTCCCACAAACCTTGACGATGAATTCTATCAAAATAATCCTGAATATAGCGTCGCCATCCCGCAACTCATTGATGCAAACGCATATCCCGAAGCAGATACGTTGACACAAGCGGTGAGTCCGGCATATCAGGTAAGTACAGCTACCAGCCCTACGCTAATGTTTTATGGCAACGATGATCCTTTAGTACCAGTAACCAACGCGACTTTTATGCAAGAACGCTTAGAGGAATTCAGCGTAGTCAATAGCCTAACTATTTATAACGGAGGCCACGGGAACTGGAGCAACGAAGATCAATTAGACCTTCAATCTAAATTGGAAAACTTTATCAATATTTACCTCGAAGTGAGTGAGTGAGATGGAGCAGGCTGTGTTTGCTTTTCTTCCAAGTAAACTATGTTAGGGCAAGTCTAATTTACTTGGAAACAAATTTTCAATTTTAAGGCATCCCGATAGCTAACGGGACTGAGTATTCAACCCTTCGGCAGCGTCCATAAATTGCTTCCATTTCCAAAATTCATAAATCTGCAAACGATGCGTTTGCTTATACATTTGTACAAAAAACCAGATTTTGCTTTTATGTTGAAAAGCGTTTAAGAAATTCTTATTTGAAATCTTTTTTTTGGAACAAGAGAAATGTATCTTTCGAATTCAACCACCCGAAAAACAATACTATGTTAAATCTTGTACGTACCGATTCAAAAAATCCTGATTTTTTGAAAATGGTAAAAGAACTGGATCAAACCCTCAAAGTCACTGATGGTGATGATCACGCATTTTACAATCAGTTTAATGCTTTAGACCGAATTAAGAATGTAATAGTCGCGTATGACAGCGGAATTCCTGTTGCTTGTGGCGCATTTAGAGAATATGGTCCCAGAAGCGTTGAGATCAAACGCATGTATACCAAGCCATTGTACCGCAAACGCGGATATGCCAGCGCCATTCTTGAGGCTTTAGAGAACTGGGCTATAGAAATAGGATACAATAAATGCGTGCTTGAAACCGGAATTTTTCAGCCACCTGCAATTGCTTTATACAAAAAGCGCCAGTACGATGTAATCCCTAATTACGGGCAATACAGCGGTGTTGGCGGCAGTATGTGTTTCTTAAAGTATCTAGCAGCGAGTTAAACCACACGAGCGATATCAACCTCAACACTCAGTCTGCTTTTTCCACTACCATAAACCACTCCTTTTAAAGGAGGTACATCATAATAATCTCTTCCCCAACCTACGACCAGATGCTGGTCGCCGGGGATTTGATTATTGGTAGGATCAAAATCTACCCATCCAAAACCCGGAATAAAAATAGAAAACCACGCGTGAGAGGCGTCTGCTCCTATTAGCTTTTCCTGACCGGGAGGCGGAAGCGTTTCAATATACCCGCTTATGTATCGCGCAGGTAAGCCAATTGCTCGGATGCAAGCGATCGCGATTTGAGCAAAATCCTGACAAACGCCTTTGCGTTCTTGTATCACCACGTCTATAGGCGTTGACACACTGGTAAAGCCAGATACGAACTTAAAATCTTTATAAATGCGCTGCATTAATTCTTCTGCAGCTTCAAAAACAGAACGGTTGGGTTTAAAGCTTTCGCGGGCATATTTTTCAACGGCTTCACCAGTTTTATTGATAAAAATAGAATCTAAAACAAACTGTTTTGCATCAAGAATTTCAAGATCTGTTTTCAATAAATTTTCCTTAGCCTGCTCGAGGCTTACTTTAGTACAACGGTCAGATCTAAATTCGGTTTTGTACTGCTCATACTCTCTTCGCAGTTTACTTTTAGTAGTTACTTTGAGCTGTTTGTGCTCTTTCTGAATCGAAAAGCGCGTGATGAAATTTCCGAAGAAATCTACACGTTCAGAAACCTCATCGGCTTCCGGCGCTATGCTCATTTTATATTCTAGCAACTCCTGCCCTAGCGAACGCCTTGGCTTTAATACTGCGATATTATGACAGTAGCTCACAGGCGCATCATAATCATATTTTGTGGTATGCGTAACGGAATACAACATTAGAGCGGAAAGTTTTGATCTACAAGCTGACTCTGCTTATATGTATGATTAAAGTAGGTGTTAGAAATTGCCTGAGAAGTGGCAAATAATAAATCGCTCAATTCTTCTAAAAGTTTATCCAAATCCTTTCGAATATTTCCGTCGTTGTCCTTTACTGTTGCCAGCTGATCTGAGTTTGCCAAGCGCAGTTTAGAAAAGGCTTCAAATACATATTTTTCATAGTGCATAAGCGCGTCAGACTTTTGCGAATGCGGTAAACGCGAAATATCTTTTTGTAACCGTCCAAGCTGAAAGGTCAACGATCGTGGATATTTTAAATCCATAAGCAAAAGACTAATCACCGGTTCTACGCGTATATACGATCTGTAACTGTAGCGGTAAATATTTAAGCTTTCGTGACTGCTCAACAAGGATTCTAGCACTTCATATTCGGTTTGCCCAGATTGTTTGATCACCACAAGCGAGCGGCATTTTGTAATCGTAAGCATACTCTGTTCTAACTGAAGGCCTATAAAATAAAGCAATAAGCCTTGTTCGACCATAATGCTTTCTTCAATGAGGCCCATAAAAGCGATCAAGCGTGTGATCAATTGATTTAAGGTTTTGATCATTTTATTGACGGTGATCTCTTTCTCATTTTCAAGATTGCGCCACAACTTTTGAATATTCTCAAAAACCCGCCACATATCGCTGCTCCACAGATTTCTGATCGAATAATAGCTGTTGCTGAACATCATCATCGAATTGGCCAGACTTCCTATTTTATTTCGGTCGAGCACTACGGCCATCATTTCTTTCAACGGATTATCTATCGCGTAAACACCCTCTTTGTTTTTCTCCATAAAGCCGGGATACGTGCCGGTCATCTGCGTCACTGCTTTATAGAGAATATTCATCTTTACCGAGCAGGTTTGCTGATTTGAAGATATTTCGGGCGTGTTCATTTGCTTGAGCACCATTCTTAGAAAACGGGCGTTGACTAAAGTGCGCCCCACATAACGTCCTGCCCAATATAAATTTTCCGCAGTTAAACTGGGGAGGTCATCAAGACCACTCGCCGATACAGCCGATTTACGATTCCAGCTGTAATTTGCGGTTTCTTCACTTTTAAGATCGCCGATGATCCAAAAATCCTTGCTAGTCCCTCCACGTTGGTTAGAAACTCTCAATTTACCACGTTCGGGAGCCACACGCACGAGTCCGCCGGGCATCACATTGTAACCGTTTTTACCGGCAATAGTAAATGTACGCGCAACCATATTACGCGGTTCAAAAGTTCCTTTTGAATAATTAGGTGCTGTTGAAAAACTAATACGTTCCTGCGCCACAAAATGATAAGGCTTTTTTAAAATTTCTTTCCGAAGTGTTGCCAGCTCTTCTTCGGTCATTTGAGAACCAAAATGTATATGTTCGCGATTGGTACGATCAATCGGCTTAATCACCAGATTTGCTAAATTCTTCAGCACATAATCTTTCTCTTTTTCTTGCCCACACCACCAACTCGCAATTTGCGGAAGCTGTAATTCTTCCTTTAAAAAATATTTACAAATTGCCGGCATAAAAGGAATAAGACCCGGATTTTCTAATACGCCGCTCCCAATAGGATTTACCACCGCCACATTCTGTCTGCGTACCACATCAAGTAAGCCGGCGACCCCCAAGTGAGAATCTTCACGCAACTCCAACGGGTCTGTAAACACATCGTCAACGCGCCGTAAGACCACGTGTACTTTTTTCAACCCCTTGAGTGATTTCATAAAGAGAAATCCATCACGCACCACCAAGTCATTTCCCTGAACTAACGGATAACCTAAAAAGGACGCTAAATAGGCGTGTTCAAAATAGGTCTCGTTATGCGAGCCCGGAGTGAGAATAACAATATTGGGGTTTTCGACTTTATCAGGAGAAGCTTCAAGCAATAACTCGTTGAATTCTTTGAAGAATTCTGAAAGTCGCTTGATGTTCATCTCAGCAAAAATATTAGAAAGTACCCGGTTTGCCGTTGAGCGGTTCTCGAGAGCATATCCCATTCCTGAGGGCGCCTGAGAGCGGTCGTTCACTACCCACATTCTACCATCAGTTCCGCGGGCGAGATCTGCAGCATACAGCAATAAATGCTTATCAATCTTATACTGAATTTTATCACATTGCCTTAAAAACCCGCGATGCCCGTAGATCACTTCGTGCGGGACAATACCTTCTTTGATCAACTTGCGCTCTCCATAAACATCTTTTAGCACTAAGTCTAACAAGTGCGCCCGTTGTTTGAGGCCTTTTTCAATTTTCTGCCATTCCTTAGCCTGAAGAATTAAAGGAACTACATTGAGATTCCAAGGGCGGTTTAACCCATTGGGATCATTATACACATTATAAGTCACCCCGTTTTCTTCCAGCAGCCAGTTGATATCGTTTTGACGTTGTGTCAAGCCGTCAATCCCTATACGCTTAAAGTTCTCTAAAAGCTCCTGCCAATCTTCCTTAACGCTGAGATCTGGGGTAAACATCTCATCGTAGGTATAATCTGTAAAATACTTGGTAAACCAAGCATTAGTAGCCACGGTCATATTCAGGGTTGTAAATAATTATTTCTTTCGCAAATCTAGCAAATGTGGGAATTCTGGATTCACCGGAATTTCCTTAAAATTAAAGGTTTTATCTGAAGAAGTTGATTTTAAAGTTCGGCCTGCCAGCTTGGTATCGGGTTCTTTTTCGGTATATACTAAAGTTCCTTGCGTATGACCAATATCCCAGAAACGATTAATTCTTCTAGATTCAGCTTCTAAACTGTTAATCGGGTACGTCTCATAATTGCGCCCTCCCGGATGCGACACAAAATATGTACAGCCGCCTATGGAGCGCTGATTCCATAAATCAACAATGTCAAAAACCAGAGGCGTATCTACCGGAATTGTTGGGTGCAAAGCTGACCACGGTTGCCAAGCTTTATAGCGCACGCCGGCAACATATTCTCCTTTAACACCGGTGTTGCTCAGTTGTACTTTCACGCCGTTGCAGGTCAACACATAACGCTCGTCGTTGAAGTTTGAGACTTTGATCTGCACGCGTTCTAAAGACGAATCAACATAACGCGAAGTCCCACCACCGGTCATTTCTTCTCCCAGTACATTCCACGGTTCTATCGCGGCACGCAATTCGACCTTCATATCTTTAATATCAACCAAACCGTACAATGGAAAACGGAATTCAAAAAACGGATCAAACCAATCTAATTTGAAAGGATATCCTGCTGCGTTAAGCTGCTCGACAATATCTTTAATATCATCTCGCACATAATGTTCCATCAGGAATTTATCGTGCAATTGTGTGCCCCAACGGGTGAGTTTGTGCTTGTACGGTTCGTTCCAAAACCAGCTGACCAGTGTGCGTACGAGCAGCATTTGCATTAAACTCATTTGGGCGTGTGGCGGCATATCAAACGCCCGTAATTCAAGAATTCCTAACCTGCCGGAAGACGAATCTGGCGAATATAATTTATCGATACAAAACTCTGCACGATGCGTATTTCCGGTGATATCAGTAAGCAAATGCCTGAATAATCGATCGGTCAACCAAAACGGTACATCTTCATCCTCCGGAATTTGATTGAATGCGATTTCCAGTTCGTATAAATTTTCCTGGCGGCCTTCATCTACACGGGGAGCCTGACTCGTAGAACCTATAAATCCGCCTGAAAATAAATAGGAAAGTCCCGGATGATGCTGCCAGAATGTAAGCAAACTGCGCAATAAATCAGGTCGTCGCAACAACGGACTGTCAGCCGGAGTGACACCGCCTAAAGTCACGTGGTTACCTCCACCGGTGCCTGTGTGTTTTCCGTCGAGCATAAATTTTTCGGTGCCCAAGCGGCTCTTTTTAGCCTCTTCATACAGCGTGAGTGTATTTTTAGTAAGTTCGTCCCAATTCTTCGCCGGGTGAACATTCACTTCAATAACTCCGGGATCTGGCGTAACTTTCAATACCTCAAGACGGTTATCTCGTGGCGGTTCATAACCTTCGATCAATACAGGCACGCTTAGCTTTTTTGCAGCAGCTTCCACCGAAGCCATTAAGTCAATAAACGTTTCCGCATTGTCTAAAGGCGGAAGAAATAAATAAAGCTTTTTATCCCGTACCTCAGCACAAATCGCAGTGCGTGCAAACGGATTCTTTTCTTGCTTATCTGCATTATAATCAACCTTGCCATTTTTCATTTTAGGCTTTTCGGCGGCTTTACGTTTTTCTAAGGCTTCACCGTACGGCCCAAAAGGCTTTCGCTTGTCAAAAAGATCAGGATCTGCAATGGGTTGTGTAGGCACATCGGGTTCTTCAATAAGCGAATTAAGCGGTAATCGTAAACCTACCGGAGAATTCCCAGGAATGAGGAAAAGATGATTTCTTCGGAAACGCCACGGACTCGTAACCCATTTTCCTTGAATATTGGCCAGAGGCATTACGTGGCCAATCTTTTTATCCAATCCTTGCTCTAAAACTTTATTGAGACGATTACGCACCGAAGTCGCAACATCATCGCCTTTCAACGGATCAACATCTACAGGCAGCCTTCCTTCTTCCCACATAAAATAAAACACGTCTTCGTACGCCGGTGTGATGTATTCTAAACGGATCCCGAGGTTGAGCGCTAATTCTTGTAAAAAAGTCTTGGTAATTCCTTCCGGCAAATCATATTCCTCATTAAAAGATGCCATAAGTGACTCATCTTTCCAAATAGGAATACCGTCTTTACGCCAATGTAAACCTATTGACCAGCGTGGAATAGGTTCGCCCGGATACCATTTTCCCTGCGCGTGGTGAAACATTCCGCCTTGACCAAATTTATGCAGCAAACGTTTAGAAAGTCCTTCAGAAAGTTTACGCTTTTCTGGACCGTCTGCGGCGGTATTCCACTGCTCAGATTCCATATCATCTATAGAAACAAAAGTGGGCTCCCCTCCCATCGTAAGACGCACATCGCCTGCTTGCAATTCCTTTTCTACCTCAAAGCCTAACTCATAAATTGCGTTCCATTGCGCTTCTGTATAGGGCTTGGTGACTCGTGGAGATTCAAATATTCGAGTAACGGAATTATCAAATTCAAACTCCGTTTCGGCAGGATCAGAAAAGCCAACCACGGGCGCAGCGCTCTCAAAAGAAGGCGTACACGCTAACGGAATATGTCCTTCCCCAGCCAATAAACCCGAAGTGGAATCCAAACCAATCCAGCCGGCTCCCGGAATATATACTTCTGCCCAGGCGTGCAAATCAGTAAAATCTTCTTCTGGACCGGAAGGACCATCTAACGATTTTTCATCAGATTTTAACTGTACCAAATAGCCCGAAACAAATCGTGCTGCCAATCCTAAATGCCGTAAACTTTGCACGAGTAACCAGGCAAAATCCCGACAAGAACCTAATTTTTTCTCGAGTGTTTCTTCACAAGATTGTACGCCGGGTTCCATACGCACGGTATAATTGAGGTACTCATTAATGTGGCGATTGAGACCGATTAAAAAGTAAATCGTGAGCTGCTCTGAAACATCAATAGTTTTTAGAAACTTCTTCAGTAGCGGTCCGTCGTCTGTTATTTCTAAATACGGAAGTAATTCTTTTTTTAGCGAATCTTTGTATTTAAACGGAAATTCTTCCACCGAATCTTCCACAAAAAAATCAAACGGATTGATCGTTTTAAGGTCGGCTATGATTTCAACATCTATAGAAAGTTCATCTGTTTTTTCAGGAAAAACCACACGCGCCAGGTAATTTCCAAAGGGATCTTGCTGCCAGTTAAAAAAGTGATTTTCCGGCTTTATTTTAAGTGAATAGGCCTCAATGGGAGTTCTGCTATGGGGCGCAGGGCGCAGTCTAAAAATATGTGGCGAAAGCGAAATACGTTTATCATATTTGTATTTCGTCTTATGAGAGATCGCAACTTTTAAGGCCATAAAGAACTGGTTTTATATTGAATAACGCACAAAGCGCCCGCGGGTTAACTATATACTAAGATAGCATACCACACAGTAAATTAAGCAGGAAGCTTAAAAAACTAATTCTTTACGACCTATTTTTGAGTAATTAATAATTTAAGCCTGCATCAGACTTATATCATTAATCAATTACCAGCATTTATTCTAAAAATCAGAATATCAAAAACCAAAAAGTGTGGTTTATTCTTGTTTTAAAAATGCCAAGAAATGCTGATGCATCGCTTCGGTATAATCGTAATGTGTTACGATACGAAGTTTACCTTTTCCTAAGGCGCTGATGTGAATATCTTCGGCTTTGAGGCGTTCTATAAACTGTAATTCATCTGCATCTGCGCGCAGGTTAAAGATCAAAATATTGGTTTCTACCGGCTCTACGTGTGCTACTTCAGGATGCTGATTTAAAGCAATTGAAAGTTCTTGAGCGCGTTTGTGATCATCTGCCATACGCTGCCAATGATGCTCAATACCGTACAGCCCAGCCGCCGCAGCAAAACCTACCTGACGCATACCGCCTCCTAAAACTTTGCGTACGCGCATCGCTTTATCCATAAATTTTTGTTTACCCACGAGCACAGAACCCATTGGCGCGCCTAAGCCTTTAGACAAACACACCGAAATTGTATCAAACGCAGCCCCATAATCTTTAGGAGATTCATCGGTTACTACGAGCGCGTTCCATAGTCGTGCTCCGTCAAGATGAAAACCTAAACCGTGATCGTCACAGATCTTTCTGATTTTTAGTATTTCTCTAAAATCATAACAGGCTCCGCCTCCTTTATTGGTGGTATTTTCAAGGCACACCAGAGACGTCAACGGACTGTGATAAAAATCTGGCGGATTGATATGTTCCTCCACCTGATCTGCCGTGATCATCCCGCGATGCCCATCAACGAGCTTACACGAAACGCCGCTATTGAACGAAACTCCACCTCCTTCATAATTGTACACGTGCGCATATTTATCTGCGATGAGTTGCTCGCCGGGTTGGGTATGGATTTTTATAGCTGCCTGATTGGTCATTGAACCGGTTGGGAAATACAGCGCCGAGTCCATCCCAAATAATTCGGCAATATGCGCTTCTAGTTTATTAACGCTGGGATCTTCTTTATATACATCATCTCCTACTTCAGCGTGCATCATTGCATCTAACATTCCCGGAGTGGGTTTTGTGATCGTATCGCTACGCAGGTCTATTTTCATTCTATATTATATTTTCTTAATTATCTTAAATGTTCTCCGCCATCAACCGGAATCACCGCTCCGTTGATCCAGTTGGCTTCGGGTTTGGTCAACAAGTACACCACATTGGCAACATCTTCCGGAGTGGTCAATCGCTTTTGCGGGTTGCGCTCTAGTGCCTGAGCAATGAGCTGATCACTTCCCGGGATCAATTGTAAACTTTCGGTATTGGTTACGCCGGCTTGAATACAATTTGCCGTGATCTTTAATGGTGCCAATTCAAATGCTAAACTGCGAATTATGGCCTCTAAAGCCGCTTTAGCTGCGGAAACTGCCGCGTAATTAGGCAAAGGTTTTGTACTTCCCTCACTGGTAAAGGTTAGGATTTTCCCGTTTTCTTCAAATAAACCAGCGTTTGCAAATGCGCTCGCCCAGTCGTATAAACTCACCGCCATCGCTTCGGCAGTAAGTATAAAATCCTTCCCGGAAAGTTTAGCTACGGAAGCGTCCTCTGCATAAATAGGTTTGAGATTTCCTTTGGCAATACTGTGCAATAACACTTTTACTGAAGCATTGCGATCTGTAAAGAAATCTTTTACCTTATCAATAGTTGCCGGGTTGAGCGCATCGAGATTAAAGCTTTCGATCTGAATTCCTGTTTCGCGCAAAGCTTCAATCGTATGGTTAAATTCCTCGAGCTTGCTTCTGCGCGTGCGGTGCACGATGCAAAGATGTAAACCCTTAGCGGCGAGTTTTTTTGCCGAAGCAAAACCTAAACCGCTGCTTCCACCCAAGATCAGCGCCCAGCTGTTAGCCGTTTCTTCGGTATTAAATTCAAAAGTATTTACCATTGTAACAATATACGTTGTGCTGAAAAACCGGGACCAAAACTAAGCATCAATCCATAATCTTCGGCAGGAATTTTTCGATTTAAGAAACGTTCTAAAACATACAACACCGTTACACTGCTCATATTGCCATAAAGGCGAAGAACTTCTTTAGTATCGTCAATATTTTTTCCGGAAGCGCCAAACAAGCTTTCCACGGTCTGAACGATCTTCTTTCCGCCGGGATGAAATACCAAATTATTAACCTCTGAAATACTTATGCTATTCTTAGCGAGAAACGGATTGATAATCTGCGGAAAGTGCGCTGCTATAGTTTCCGGAACCGATTTGTCTAGAATCATTTTGAGTCCGTTGTTTGTCAGGTCAAATCCCATCATCTGTTCGGCATCGTAAAAATGATACATTTCGGTATCGATGATTTTTGGTCCTAACGCCTGTTCTTCTGAAGAAAGCAATACACAGGCCGCGCCATCACCAAAAATCGCCGCACTCACAATATTAGCCATCGAAAAATCATCTAGCTGAAAAGTTGCCGTAGGACTTTCGACCGCAATTACCGCAGCACGTTTACCGGGATTGGCTTTTAGAAAATCATCAGCATACAACATCCCGGAAATTCCTGCGGCGCAACCCATTTCGGTGACCGGTAATCGGGTAATATCTTGTCTCAGCTTTAAGTGGTTAATGAGATAGGCATCAAGCGACGGAATCATAATTCCCGTGCAACTCACGGTGATGATGTAATCTAGGGATTGCGGTTCCCAACCTGTTTTTTCAAGTGCTGAGCGCAGAGCATCTTCTCCAAGTTGGATTACTTCGCGTTTATAAATGTTGTTTTTATGCTCAAAAGAAGTCGCGGTAAATACCTCATCGGGAGCCATAATACTGTAGCGCTTATCTACCCCGGCATTGGTAAAAATCTTTTTTACTTTACGTTGAAAACGCTCCTCCTGCCCTGCCATCCATTGGGTGACCAACGGGAGAATCTCTTGGGTTTCCCGGCTATATTGCGGGACAGCTTTGGCTACACCTGCGATTGCGACTTTTGATTTTCTAGTATCCATAAATATCTGAACGCCCAGCGCCATTTTATACTAAACGACTGTACCCCGAGTTTTGATGTAAAAGATAGCAATTCGTTTTTTGTAAAAGCGCGTTCTATAGAAATTAAACCATCGTGCCGTGCCATTGCGCTTCTCATAAATACACGACTATACGCCTGAAACAATCGATATGCAATCGTACTTCGCTGTAAATCATTGATCACTACTCCTAAGTTAGCCAACTTTAAAAACTGCGCTAGGAACTTTAAAATTTCAGCATCAGTAAAGTGATGCATGGTTAAGGTTGAAGTGATTATGTCTATTTCCAGATGGGTTTCATTCAGCTTAAAAACATCTTGAACTTGAAACGACAGCTCCGGAAAATCTTGTGAGCGTTTTTGTGCCAAAGCAATACTTTTAGGATTGATATCAATCCCTATCAGTTTTACAGCAATAGAGCGCTTTCTGGCCAAGTTGGCGATGCTGCGCAGCATTGCACCGTCGCCACAACCTACATCGAGAATGGTGTAACTTTTTTGTGGAAACCGATCAAAAAAATAGCGCAAACCCTCTAGTGTTACTTGCTGACCCCCCAAGTATTTATTTACACGAGTAACCTCTGCCAACGCGGCTTTTAAAGTAGCTTCATCCACGTTGGGGTCGTCCATCAATTCCGGGGTTAATTTGCGATACTTCAAATTTTTAAAGGTTTTCCGTGGGTTGTTTGAATGAGTTTTTGTGTCACTTTTGGTAAGTATTTTAGTACTTGTATTCCTGTGGATGTGAGTGAATCATTTTGCAATGCATGCTGCAACAGGTTTCCGACACGCAAGCGACTTATAAACGTTTGCTTCCAGAGCTGCTCATAGCGTTGCTCTAGTTCGCTACGAGACCAATCTTGATTAGCGTACTCAACAATACATTCTGAAGCTAATTTAGCCGAAATAACCGCCATCGCCATACCGTTTCCGCATAAGGGATGAATGAGTCCGGCACTGTCGCCACACATCAACATATGATTTTCTACGCTCGGTTTTGATTGAAAAGCGATCTGACTGATACTGATGGGTTGGTCAAAAAGTGGTTGAGCGTGTGCAAAGAAGTCATTCAAATTCGGATTTTCACAAAGCACCTGTTGCTGAAACGTTTCAATATTCTTAAAAGGTTTGAACGCTTCGGTACGGGTTAGATAGCAGACATTTACTTTATGATCTTCCACCCTAGAAATTCCGCAGTAACCACCTTTAAAATTATGCAGACTCACTTGATCTGAACGAATTTCCCCAGCATAATGGGCTTTAACCGCCAACCAATTGTTCTTACTTGCTGTAAACTTTCGGTCCAGTTTAAAGTCTAAATTAGAACGTTTTCCAAAGGCGCCAATCACCAAATCGGCGTTAAACTCTTGCTGATCTTTAGTTGATATAGAAAATGTATTTTCAGCAAAATGAACATTCTCAACAGTCTGAGCGATCAAGGTGCATCCTAAACTATTGGCGTACTCTAAAAGATGATGATCTAACTGATATCTACTTATACCAAATCCGCCTAGAGGCAATTTAATATCAAGCGAGTTTCCATTGACCGCAGACAGCGCTAAATGATCAATTGCGACCGCGCCCCATTGAAAAGGATCAACGCCCAGGTAATTCCAATACGGTAAAATTTCGTTAGAGAGGTACTCACCGCAAACTTTATGTTTTGGATAGTGCTCTTTCTCAAAAAGCAAGACATCAAATCCAGACTTGCGCAAATGAATTGCGGCAGTTAAACCGGCCAGTCCTGCACCAATAATTGCTATGTTAAACGACTTTTTCAATCGAGATTCAAATTACGATTTAAACAACATCAGGACAAGCCTAGGACGATTAGGCATATAAAAAAACTCCTTACATCAACCAATGTAAGGAGTTCTCTCAATTAAGCATCCTAAAAAAGGAATCTTAGTATAAGCTTTTTAATTTTCACCTGCTTCTTGCTTAGCCTCGTTTACCATCTCTTGGTTAGGTACGATTGCTAGAGTTACACGACGGTTTTTAGAACGTCCTTCTGCAGTGTCGTTAGTATATTTTGGTTGCTCTTCACCATACCATTGCGTAGTAAAACGACCGGAAGCAATCCCTTGCGTCACTAAATAGTTAGTAACCGCTTGCGCACGGTTTTTAGAAAGCGTCATGTTATAATCTGCAGAACCGGTACTATCAGTATGCCCAACTACCAAAACATTGGTCTGTGGATATTCTTGCATTACACGTGCAAGACCATTTAAGGTTTCTTGAGATGCGCTGTTGATGTCATACTTGTTGGTTGCAAAATACACCCCACTATTCTCATCAAAATTTACTACGATACCATCATCTACACGTTCCACTTCAGCTCCAGGAATTTCTTCCTCAATACGTTGTGCTTGCTTATCCATCTTTTTACCGATCACGTTACCGGCAGCACCACCTACAACACCACCTATAACAGCTCCCAGCTCACCACCGTCGCCTTTTTTACCAACATTGTTACCAATTACAGCGCCTAAAATAGCACCACCAGCTGCACCAATTACGGTACCTTTTTGTTGATTATTTGCATTTCTTGTGGCCTCACATCCCGTTAGCATCGTGATAGCGATCGCAAGTACCGAAACATTTTTAAGTATATTTTTCATAATTGTTTTATTGATAATTTATATAAAAATATGCTTTTAGCTTGAAGTTTTAGGTTCAATCTAAAAGCATATCAATTTATTAAACTTATTCAGAGATTTTAGAAAAGTTCATTACAATCGTAAATGGTTTTCCATCTACTTGAACCGTCTGCGTAAAGGTTAATTCGTTATCAGACAAATAGTTGATATTTAAACGAAAACCGGCATTGTTCATTGTTGATTTCATTTTCTCATCTGTGGGCTTTAGCAAAATATCATAAGAAGTCGCACTCTCTTGAGCGGGAATACTCCAAACAAAATAGCGTTTGCCTAATGCACAGCTTCCATCGGTAATTTCATAATTACCAAAGTTGTTATTTGGGATGAACCTCCAGGTACTTCCCACCATACACTCAGATGAAGCATCGCCAAAAAGCGTCACATCGTAAACTCCCGGAGCGTTGTTGTAATTGATATTATCTAAATTCCAATAACCTTTAAGGGTTTTTCTTGATTGTTTTACAACTTGATCGCTGCTTCCGCAAGAGACCAAAAACACACTTAAAAGCAATACTGTGATAATCCGTTTCATAAATTAAATATTGATTAAACTAAGTTTTATCTAAATAGTCTTGAAAGTAAACTAATCAAGAATAAAACGATAAAAATGAAGAAAAGTATTTTAGCAATACTCTCTGCTCCAGATGCGATTCCACCGAATCCAAAGATTGCTGCTACGATCGCAATAATGATAAATATAACTGTCCACTTCAACATAATTTTTAAGATTTATTGGTTAGTAATAGTCCAAAAATATAGAGAAGCCACAGTCGATTTTTTAGAATTAATAGTGTTTAACTATGCGCTGTTAAAATGCGTTAAGGAATAGTTTGCACACTTTTGATTCCGATAAAATTTTAACATTAATAAGCAAGTAATGCTTCGATAGCTTCTGCCAATTTACGCTTTGCCAGGTACTGATTTTCAAGAGGCTGCGCAAAAGGTATGGGCGTATCTAAACTTGATAATCGCTTGATCGGGGCGTCTAAATAAGTGAAGCACTCCTCCGCAATGTAGGCTGAAATATCAGCAGTTACGCTTCCGAAGTGTACATCTTCGGTCACCAATAAAACCTTTCCTGTTTTTGCTACGGAAGCTTTAATCGTATCATAATCTAACGGAATCAAACTACGCAAATCTATGAGCTCAACAGACCAATCTTTATGATCATTTAAAACTTCTATCGCCCAATGCACAGGAGCGCCGTAAGTAATGAGTGTGATTTTTGAGCCTTCCTGCACCACCGAAGCTTTCCCCAAAGGCAAGGTGTAATAGTCTTCAGGAATCTCTTGAGTAATGGTTCTATACAAAGCCTTATGCTCAAAAAACAACACAGGGTTCTGATCTTCTATTGCTGCTGCGAGTAAGCCTTTGGCATCATATGGAAAAGCGGGATATACGACTTTAAGGCCGGCAGTATGGGTAAACCACGCCTCGTTAGTCTGGCTGTGAAATGGTCCTGCCCCTACTCCTGCACCGCACGGCATTCTGATCACCACGTCTGCCGATTGGCCCCAGCGGTAATAACTTTTGGCCAAATAATTAACGATAGGATTAAAGCCACTACTTACAAAATCTGCAAATTGCATTTCAACTATGGCTTTATATCCAATAATGGCCAAGCCCATTGCGGTTTCAACGATTGCCGACTCACAAATTGGAGTATTTCTAATGCGTTCTACCCCAAATTTCTCCACAAAACCTTCGGTTATTTTAAACACACCGCCGTATGCAGCTACGTCTTGCCCCATTAAAACGAGATTCTCAAAACGCTCTAAACTTTGACGAAGCCCTAGTTGAATGGCATCTATAAACCGAACCTGCTGTGTAGCCTCACCAGGTTTTATTTGGATAAATTCGACTGGAGCAAAAACATCGTTGAGTTCGGTATGCAGATCAGCATTTACAGCTAGTTCTGCAGCAACCTTTTGCAAAGCTTGTTCAATTTCTTGATGAATCTTATCCTCAATATCGTGCTTTAAAGCTTCGGTTAACAAGCCTTTTTCTATTAAATACGATTCAAAATTAGTCACAGGATCGCGCAATGCCCAAGTGTCTAATAAAGTTTCCGGTACATATTTTACACCGCTCGCCTCCTCGTGCCCACGCATTCTAAAAGTTTTAAACTCGATCAAAACCGGTCGTGGTCGCTCTCTTACTGATTGCGCAATAGTGCTGAGCTTTGTAAACACATCAAGAATATTATTGCCATCTATAATGTGGCTTTCCATCCCGTAACCTTTGGCTCGATCTGCCAGATGCTCACAGCGGTATTGCTCTGATGTGGGTGTAGAAAGTCCGTAACCGTTGTTCTCAATACAAAATAGCACCGGTAAATCCCACACCGATGCTACATTTAAAGCCTCGTGAAAATCACCTTCGCTGGTACCGCCTTCGCCCGTAAAAACAGCCGTGATCTTTGCTTCATTGCTCAACTTGTGCGCTAAAGCGATTCCGTCTGCGACTCCGAGTTGTGGCCCCAGATGCGAAATCATACCCACTATTTTATAGTCTTGTGTTCCAAAATGAAAACTTCGGTCTCTTCCTTTAGTAAATCCATTAGATTTTCCTTGCCATTGACTAAAAAGCCGATCCAGCGGAATTTCCCTACTCGTAAAAACCCCCAGATTGCGATGCATAGGTAAAATATATTCATCGCTATGCAACGCCAAGGTCACACCAACAGCTATCGCTTCTTGCCCAATTCCACTAAACCATTTAGAAATTTTTCCTTGGCGTAAAAGAATCAACATCTTTTCTTCAATGCGTCTTGGTCGCAACACATGCTCATACAGTTTTAATAAAGTCTCGCTGTTCAAATCATAAGACTGTAATGCGCGCTGCAGGTTTTCTTCTATATTCATACTTTAAATTTATACAATGCCGGTGCTTTGAAAACTAATTGTTTTTTGACTGAGGCTTATGTTTCACCTAAACTTCACCTGCTTTTATATATTTCGCCCCTAGAATTTAATTTATACACAAATGATAGTGAGCGACTTATATTTTAAGGATTGTTTAAAAATTGGAGCCGTAAATATTTAATATCTTTACATATTGCAAACATTGAATGTACCTCTAAATTATGAATAATATACCCAGCGTTAACCTCGCAGACTTTTTAAGTGAAGACCCAGCAAAGAAGCAGAAATTTGTTGATGAGATTGGTAAAGCTTACGAAGAAATAGGATTTGTTTCCTTAAAAAATCATTTTCTTGATGATGCTTTAGTCGATGCTCTATATAGTGAAGTAAAATCCTTTTTTGACCTTCCCGAAGCAACAAAACAGAAGTATGAAATTGACGGTCTTGGTGGCCAGCGCGGCTATATCTCTTTTGGAAAAGAACACGCTAAAGGTAAAAAAGAAGGGGATCTGAAAGAATTTTGGCATTTTGGTCAAGAACCGGATGCTGATGCTAATTTGATCGAAGAATACCCTGAAAATGTTGAAGTCAAAGAACTAGAAAACTTCAATAAAACCGGGATGGAAGCGTATAAAATGCTTGAAAAAACCGGAATTTATGTATTACGCGCTTTGGCTCTTTACATTGGTTTAGACGAGTTTTATTTTGATAAATGGGCAAGAAACGGCAATAGTATTTTGCGCCCTATACACTATCCTCCCATTACTGAAGAACCTAAAGGCGCTGTGCGTGCCGGTGCACACGGTGATATCAACTTAATCACATTGTTGATGGGTGCCTCAGCAGGTGGGCTGCAAGTTTTGAGAAATGATGGCGAGTGGATTGATGCCATTCCTAATGAAGACGAACTGGTGATCAACGTGGGTGATATGCTGGAGCGTCACACCAATAATAAACTAAGATCAACGATTCACCGCGTTACCAATCCGCCAAAAGAACAGTGGGATACACCGCGTTATTCCATTCCGTTTTTTATGCATCCGCGCAGCGAAATGCCGCTGAATTGTTTAGAGGAATGTGTTGATGATACCCATCCAAAAGCCTATCCTGATATTACTGCAGGCGAATTTTTACACCAACGTCTTGTTGAAATAGGCTTGATTAAAAAATAATTGAATGGACTTACAAGACCAGCTCAAAAATTTATTTCCTGATCACGAACCCGAACCGGATCAACACGAGGAAGACCCTAATGATCTAGGGATCTGGATGCAAGAAGATCCGCTGCTGTGTAAATATGAAAAACGCAAAGGAAAGCCTATTACCATTATTGAAGGCTATACCGGTGCCGATTCAGATTTTAAAATTCTGTCTAAAGAGCTCAAAAAAATGTTAGGCGTAGGCGGAAGTTTTAAAAAAGAACAAATAATAATTCAAGGAGATTATCGCGATAAAATCATGACGTTTTTAAAAGACAAGGGTTTTAAAGTGAAACGTGTAGGCGGCTAATTAAGAACCCTTTCTTATGAAAAAAAACACATTGCATATCACCAATGGTGACAGTCTTACTGATCGTTTAAACACGCTAGATTTAGACGGTGATCTGGTCATTTGGCGTGAAATGCTTTGTGAAGGTCCTACGGTTGAAAAAGTAGGTTCAGCTGAATTTATCGCAGCGCGAAAGAAATTCCTCAAGGAAACCTATAAAATCTCTGAAACAGACTACGAGCAAAAATTCGTGAGTCAGTTGAAGAAGCTAAATGCGATCAACGCGTACGACGAAGTGATTCTTTGGTTTGAGTTTGACTTATTTTGCCATATCAATATGCTGGCTGCGATAAGTTATCTTATTCAGCACAAGAGCGCTATGCCCATTTATATTGTGTGTAGCGGTTGGGTGAAAGGACAATCCCAATTAAAAGGTCTTTCAGAGTTAACAGACGAGCAGCTTTTTATGCATTACGATAAGAAGATTAGACTAGCTCCCGAAGATCTAAAAATTGCGCATCACATCTGGCAGTTGTATTGTGATGAGAAACCCATAGAACTTAAAGCAGAGATTAAAAAAAGCTCTAATTTCAAATATTTGTCCAGTTGCATCAGAGCACATATTGAACGTTTTCCTAACAAGAATACCGGTCTCAACACCCTTGAGACTAATATTTTAAAACTTATAGATCTACACGATATTACTTCTAAGCAGCAACTTTGCGGTTTTGTTCTAAACTATCAAGGTTATTACGGCTACGGCGATATGCAAATCAGCAGAATGATCAAGGCGCTAAAGCCCTTTTTTAGAATGTACGAGGGCAAATTAGTTTTAAATACCAAAGGTAAAAACGTGCTGGAAGGATCGGAGAATTATTATGATATTGTAAAAGATCAATCTACCTATGGCGGAACTCACAAATATTCCTTTTTATACAATCCTGCAAGTCACGAACTTTTAAAATACAGCTAGAATGACGCTGGCCCCTTCTGAATTTATACTCAATGAAGATGGTAGCATTTATCACCTTCACCTCCTACCCCATCAAATCGCGCAAACCATAATCACCGTTGGAGATCCAGATCGGGTGGATACGGTTACACAACATTTTGACAGCATTGAATGTTCTGTTCAAAAGCGGGAGTTTAAAACCACAACCGGTGTTTATCAAGGCAAGCGAATCACGGTTATTTCAACGGGAATTGGCACAGACAATATTGATATCGTATTAAATGAATTAGATGCGCTTGTCAACATTGATTTTAAAACGCAGATGCTTAAACCTGAGCATACCGCACTGCAAATTATTCGGCTGGGTACTAGTGGCTCTATCCAGAAAGATATTCCGGTTGATGCGGTTTTGTTGAGCGAAAAAGCTTTGGGCTTTGATGCTTTACTTCATTTTTACCAAAGCAAAACCGTAAGAGATCAAGATCTTGAACAAGCTTTTGTTGCTCATACCAATTGGAATCCGGAAAAAAGTATTCCATATGCTGTTTCGGCAAGTGCTTCCCTCTTAAAGCATTTTAAAACAGAAGCGCATTATACAGGAATCACAGCTACTAATGTCGGATTTTATGGTCCTCAAGGCAGACAACTTCGACTAAAAACCGAAGACAGCGCGCTCAATAATAAATTAGAAACCTTTGAACACAAAGGAGAACGCATTACCAACTTGGAGATGGAAACTTCAGGGATTTACGGCTTGAGTACACTTCTAGGGCATCAGGCACTTTCTGTAAATGCGATCTTAGCCAACAGAGCTACCGGTGTTTTTAGTAAAAATCCTGCCAACACCGTAAATCAGATGATCATAGCCGCGTTAGACCGTATTGCATTGCTCTAACCTCTTTTAACAAAAGCTTAATTCAGACCGTTAAGGGCTTTCGTATTTTTGAAGAAAACCTATCAAAATATGGAAAATGATCTGGCTGATAATTTAATTCACAGAGATTTAAACTGGCTCAGTTTTAATGCTCGTGTTTTACAAGAAGCTCAAGATAAAGAGAACAACCCGCTTTATGAGCGGATGAAATTTTTAGCCATTTATTCCTCAAATCTTGATGAATATTTTAGGGTACGTGTTAGTCAGCTTCGCCAGATGAAACGCGTTGAAAAAAGCATCAGAAAAAAGCTTGCGCTGAAGCCTAACAGAACCGTAAAACAAATTCTCGCGATAGTTAAAGAGCAACAAGAGGCTTTTGGTAAAATTTACAATGAAGAAATCTTGCCTGAACTTGCCAAGAACAATATTGTTTTGGTTCCTTCAGAGCAGTATACTAACATTCAGGCTCAATTGGCTAACATTTGGTTCATTGCACACATCAAGAATAATCTGGAAACCAAAGTCATTGATCCTTCAAAAGAAAAAGAGATTTTTCTTGAAAATCAGAGCTTGTATCTATGCGTAACCTTTTCTGATTCAAAAAATATAGGTTTTGTAAAAATTCCAACGCAAACTAACGATCGCTTTGTAGATTTAGGAAAAGTCGAAGGCACCTATCACATCACATTTCTAGATGATATCATTAGGTACGAAATTCATAATATTTTTAATTCTGAAACCATTGATGGTGTTTATGAGATCAAACTTTCTCGTGATGCCGAACTTTACATTGATGATGAATTAGGCGGAATTTTAGCCGAACGTATTTATAAATCTTTAGAACAACGTCAGGAAGGACAACCCACACGGTTGCTCTATGATGCAGCAATGCCAAAACCGGTAGCTAAGCGCTTGCGCAAACTACTAAATTTAGGGAAGATCGATATGATGCCCGGCGGACGCTATCACAATTTTAATGACTTTTTTAAATTCCCAGACCCTACCAATAACCCCGAGCTGCATTACGAAAACAAAGCCTTTATAAAACACCGCACTCTCGAGAAAGCTCCGGACTTCTTCAAAGCAATTGCCGAAAAAGACCAACTCGTACACTTCCCGTTTATGAGTTTTAATTATGTAGAACGCTTTGTGGAGCAAGCCGCAGCAGATGATGCTGTGACGCATATTAAAATTTCGTTATATCGCGTTGCTGATGAATCTGTTCTTACTTCGGCACTGCTGAAAGCCATCAAAAACGGAAAGAAAGTAACGATTTTCATTGAAGCCAAAGCCCGTTTTGATGAAGAGAATAACATCACTTGGGGACGCAAATTTGAAGAACAAGGAGCCCGCGTAATTTATAGCTATCCCCGGATTAAAGTTCATTCAAAAATTTTGATGATCATTCGTGAAGAGCAAGACAAACCGGTACGTTACGCCTATATTGGCACCGGAAATTTTAACGGCGAAACGTCTAAAATTTACTGTGATCACGGTTTATTTACTGCGCATAAAAAAATCACTAAAGAGCTGGGGCGCGTTTTTAGAGTGCTTGAGGGAGAGCTAATTATTCCACGGAATAAACACCTCTTAATTTCTCCTTTTACGACGCGTAGAACTTTTGAGAAACTCATTCATAATGAGATCGAAGCCGCACAAGCCGGTAAAAAGGCTCAGATCACTGCAAAAATGAACAGTCTTGAAGATCCAGATATGATTCAGCTGTTGTATAAAGCGAGTCAGGCCGGCGTACAAATCAGACTAATTGTACGTGGATTCACGTGCCTTATTCCGGGAGTTAAAGGCTTAAGTGAAAACATATATATGACTTCAATTGTTGACCGTTATTTAGAGCACGGCCGTATTTACCTGTTTTATAATGGCGGCGATGAGCAAATGTATATGGGCTCTGCCGACTGGATGACGCGCAATCTTGACCGTAGGATTGAGGTGCTTACGCCAGTTTATGATAAAGACCTGTTTGCTGAACTTAAAGATATTTTAGTGCTTCAACTCGCCGATAATGTCAAAGCCAGAATTCAAGATGAAGCCGAAAGTAATGTATATGTAAAACAGAAATCTGGAGATAAGCGCATACGGTCGCAATATGAAATTTATGATTATCTAAAACTTAAAAATCACTAGCATGACCACGATACGTATTGGTGGAGTACCAGAACATTTTAATCTTCCTATTCATTTATGTATTGAAGAAGGGCTTTTTTCCGAAAAAGGAATTCACGTAGAATGGGTTGAATTTCCGGGAGGAACCGGCGCTATGAATGCGGCTTTACGCAATGATGAAATTGACCTTGCCATCATTCTCACCGAAGGGATTATCAAAGATATCGCAAACGGAAATCCGTCTAAAATCATTCAGAATTATGTTTCTAGTCCGTTGCGCTGGGGAGTTCACGTGGCTTCAAAAAGTGATTTTCACACCATCGCAGATCTTGAAGACAAGCGTCCTGCCATAAGCAGATACGGCTCCGGAAGTCACGTGATGGCTTACGTACAGGCCAATGAATTAGGTTGGGATACTTCAAAAATTGAATGTGTAGTCGTCAACAACATAGATACTGCTGTTGAGGCATTAGCTCAAAAAGATGCTGATTATTTTATGTGGGAACACTTCACGACTAAACCTTTAGTCGATAAGGGAATCTTTAGACGCGTAGGAGATTTCCCCACACCTTGGTCTAGTTTTGTGATTGCCGCCACCGATAAAGCCATTGAAGATCAATCAGAAATTTTGCGTATTGTCTTAGAAGTTATAAATGCAAAAACAAGTGTGTTTAAAGGCCTCAGCCGTATAGAAACACAACTTGCTGAGCGGTACCAGCAAAATTTAGAAGACATTAAAAAGTGGTTATCGATAACGAGTTGGTCTCAAAATCAATTAGAAAATTCTGAGCGCGATCTGGTATTGAAATACCTTAAAAAACTGGATATGGTCGATAAAACGTCTGATTCTCAACAATATTTAAAAAAGATTTAATATAAGTTTTATCTTTTTTTTAGCGATTAGCTGGAAAAAAATGTACAATTTTACCCCCGAATTAATTGAGCAATCAAAATTTTTGAACTATGGTTACATTTTTAATTATTTTGGGTGCCCTGCTGATCATTAATGTTTTGTTATTTAAATTTAGTGTAGCAGGGGGTCCGGTGGCTGAAAAACCACGAAAGCATGTAACCCCTAAACAAAAGGATTTAAGACAGCCTTTAGCTTTTAACAAAGCGTCTTAATTTTGACCTCAAATCCAACATCTAGAAAAGCAGCTTTTTTGAAAGCTGCTTTTTTTATTTGGCTCTGCCAAAGAACTTGATCCTTAGGCTTGCTTTGAAATTAAAATGGTATTTCTGCACACCAACTAGAGAACTAGCATTGAGGTTAATCACTACCATTGTATAGGCACTAGACCTTGCTGCTGCAAAAGTGCATTTGTTTTGCTGAAATGCTGATTCCCGAACCAATACCCGCGGTTTGCACTTAAGGGTGATGGGTGACCGCTAGTTAAAATATGATGTTTTTGCTTGTTTACTTTTGCAGCCTTTTTCTTTGCAAAACCTCCCCAAAGTAAAAACACCACATTTTCTTTTTGTTCTGAGATCAATTCAATTACTCGGTCTGTAAACTGCTCCCAGCCTTTGCCTTGATGAGATCCCGCCTGATGCGCACGCACGGTAAGCGTAGCATTAAGCAGCAAAACACCTTGCTCAGCCCAACGCTCCAGATTTCCGTTTGCAGGAGCACTTATGCTTAGATCTGTCTCAAGTTCCTTATAAATATTGATCAATGACGGCGGTGGCGCAACTCCATTGGGCACCGAAAAACAAAGTCCGTGCGCCTGGCCCGGACCGTGATAGGGATCTTGACCTATGATGACCACTTTAAGATCATCAAAACTACACAGATCAAAAGCTTTAAAAATATCTTTCCCTTTGGGATAACACGTATGCTGTGTATACTCAGTTTTTACAAAGTCTACCAAATCCTTAAAATACGGTTTATCAAATTCTTCAGCTAAAAGTGCTTTCCAGCTTGGGTGTATGTCAACGTTCATGAAAATCTTAAATTTGCAGTAAAAGTCGGTAAAGGAGCTTTAGAACCAAAGCAGAATACTCATTAAATACAAGAGGACTGTTTAAAGACTAGTGAACATCGTGTTCTACACACTCTTTTCCATTTTTAATTTGTTAAAAAGCTAATTAAGCTCTTAAGCCTTGACGGCAGACTATGATAAAGATCCATCCTAAAACCCTTTCAGATTTAGAATTCCACACGGTTTGTGCGCAATTGAGTGCGCTTTGTATCACCGATATGGGCAAAGTAAAAGCCTTAAAACTGGCACCTCAGCGCAATTATAGAAAGACTCTATTTGTTCTTGATCAAACCCAGGAATACATTAATGCTGATACGCACGAAACGCCTATTCCTAATCACGGTTTTGATGCGCTTGATCACGAACTCAAGATGCTGGGGATAGAAGATACGGTGCTTGAGGTGGGTAGTTTTAGAAAAATAGGTAGCCTTTCAGAAACGGTAAATACACACTTAAGATACTTTAGAAAATTTCAGGAAACATTTCCGGTACTGCATCAAACCGTTCGCGATACTGAATATACCACTGCCTTGACCGATGAGATCAATACTATCGTTGATCGCTATGGCGAAATTAAAGATGATGCCTCACCGGTACTTTTACAAACCAGAAGGGCCATCAATGAGGTAAAGGGTAAAATCAACAGCAGCTTTGCTTCGGCGCTATCGCGCTACGCCTCTTATGGTTATTTAGATGAAATACGCGAGTCAATTGTAGATAATGTACGCGTTCTGGCGGTTTCTGCAATGCATAGACGCAAAGTAAAGGGTTCAATCCTCGGGAATTCAAAAACCGGAAGCATTGTTTACATTCAGCCGGAAGCAACCCAGTCACATCAGCGCGAACTCAACAATTTGCTGTATGATGAGCAGGAAGAGGTTAAACGCATTTTAAAAGCACTCACAGATTTTGTGCGGCCTTTTAGTCCGTTATTAAAAGAGTATCAAAAGCTGCTAAGCACTATAGACGTCATTGCAGCAAAAGCAAAGTACGCCAAGAAGCTTGACGCGGTGCTGCCAAAAATTACTAAAGATCGCGAACTAGAGATCAAAGAGGCCTATCACCCACTCTTGCTTTTAAACAACAGAAAACGCGGGGAGAAAACCTATCCGCAGGACATCAAACTGGATGCAGACAATCGTATCATTGTCATCAGCGGCCCCAATGCCGGCGGAAAGAGTATTACTCTAAAAACCGTGGGCTTGCTTCAAGTGATGCTGCAAAGCGGACTCTTGATTCCTGTACACGAATACTCTCGTTTTTGCCTTTTTGACAAAATTCTTACGGATATTGGTGACAATCAAAGTATAGAGAATCACTTGAGTACCTATAGTTACCGTCTGAAAAATATGAACTATTTTCTGCGGAAATGTGACGACAAGACCTTATTCCTGATCGATGAATTTGGTACCGGTAGTGATCCTGAATTGGGTGGTGCTTTAGCCGAAACCTTTCTCGAAGTATTTTACGAGCGCAACAGCTATGGAATTATCACAACCCATTATGCCAATTTAAAAATGATGGCAAACGAGACCGAAGCGATCACCAACGCCAATATGCTTTTTGACTCGCGCACGCTTGAGCCGCTTTATAAATTATATGTAGGTGAGGCCGGAAGCTCGTTTACTTTTGAAGTGGCACAGAAAAATGGAATCCCCTATTCGCTGATTAACCGCTCTAAAAAGAAAGTAGAACGGGGTAAAATACGCTTTGATAAAAGTATAGCCAACTTGCAAAAAGAACGCAGTAAGCTAGCCAAAACCACTACTTCTTTAAAAACTAAAGAGCAAGAAGCGGCAAAACAACAGCAAGAGCTGAATAAAACCAATGCGCGTATTCAGGAGAAGTTAGAAAGCTATCAAGAGCTTTACGACAGTAACCAGCGTTTGATCTATTTGGGTCAAAAACTAGATGATCTGAGCGAGAAGTTTTTCAGCAATAAGAATAAAAAATTACTTCTAGACGAACTCTACAAAGTGGTTCAGATTGAGAATTCAAAACGGCAAAGGCAGAATGCAAAACAAAAACGCGCTCAGAAGGCTAAGGAGCGTCGCATTCAGCAAGAAGCAGAAAAGAAGGTTCAAGTAATCCGTCAAAAGAAGAAGGAGGAAAAACAGAAAGAAATTCAGATTGAAAAAGCAAAACCTAAAGTAAGCTTGCAAGTTGGCGATCAAGTACGCCTGCCAGACGGAAGAGCTGTAGGCAGTATCGACAAAATTGAAAAAGGCAAAGCAACTGTAGATTATGGTATGTTTACCACCCAAGTGGACGTTGACACGCTTGAATTTGTAAAAAGACCTAAAGCTAAATAATGAATCGCGGGCTAGCTAAATCATTACTATTTCTAGGAGCCTTATTACTGGTTCTCAATATACTTTTTACTACTAGCTTTAGAGATATTGGATTTATTTTACGTGTTGCCGCTAACCTATTGTTGATCTTGGCTATGATTCAAGTGCTTTATTTTAATAAACAACGGTAGCTATGAAAGGTAAAATCATTCTGTTTGACGGCGTTTGTAATTTATGTAACAGCGCTATCAATTTTATAATCAAGCACGATCCTAAAGGTATTTTCAAATTTGCTTCGCTACAAGGGGAAACCGGCAAAAAGCTGCTTGCTCAACACAATATAGATCCGCAAGAGACTGATTCTATTGTATTAATCGATAACGATCAGGTTTCTGTGAAGTCTTCGGCGGCCTTGCGCATTGCAAAAAATCTCAATCAGGGTTATCCATTACTTTTTGGTTTTATGATCATCCCAACCTTTATTAGAAATGGCGTGTATGATTTTATTGCTGCAAACCGCTACAAGTGGTTTGGCAAAAAAGAAAGTTGTATGCTTCCTACTCCAGAGTTGCGCTCTCGCTTTCTAGATTAAATAATTGCTATGAATAATACTATTGGCGTTTAGCTTAAACTTTTCGCTTATATTTAAACTACTTTGATTTAGGTCAATTCAATTTAAAAACCTGCTCACAACGAGATCAATCACTAAGCCATCGCACTTGATGATCGTTTAATATATCGTTTTATGAAAATATACTACGCGTTTGCCATTGTAGCCTTGCTCTGCTCAAATCTTCTTAGCGCTTCAGAAAAACCACTGATCGCTCAAAACTCTAAAATTGAAAAAGTCACTGTGTTTTTGCAAGGCGCAACTATTGAACGTAGTGCTTCGGTACAATTGAGAACAGGTGTTAACGAACTCGTTTTTGACAATCTATCCCCAGATATTATTGAAAACAGTATTCAGCTGAGAGGCCTTAAAGACGCTAGTATTTTGTCTATTGCTTTTAATCTGGATTACCTGGATAAAAAAAATGTTTCCGCAGAATATGAATCACTAGAAACGAGATTAGACGAACTTCTTTTTGAAAGAAATGCTATTCAAAGCACGATTGAAGGTTACGAGCGTGAGCTTAAATTGCTTTCAGAAAATCAGCGCATCAATAGCGATAAAACCGATTTATCCTTAGAAAAAATCAAACAAATAAGCACCTATTATCGGCAACGCAGCACCGAAATTCAGAATACGATTTACAAACAAAAAAGAGCGTTGCAAGATTTGGAACGCGATATTAATGATCATCGCCAGCAAATGAATAATCTTGAAGATTCTCGTAAAGAAATGCGCGGCGAGATCACCGTAAAACTTCAAGCAGAAAGCGCTTCTTATCTAAATATGGAACTCTCTTATAATATTGAGAATGCAGGCTGGTTTCCATTTTATGATATTCGCGCCAACAATACGGCAGATCCCATTGAACTCAATTATAAAGCTAGTGTTTACCAGCAAAGCGGCATAGATTGGGACGACGTGAATCTCGTGTTGTCTACAGGTGACCCGAATACTAATAACCTAAAACCCGACTTGCAACCTAAATACCTCAATTTCGTTAATAGAAATTACAAGCGCTCAAGCGCGGTAAGCCGAAATAATTTTAAACACAATCCTACAGTAAGAAGTGTTTCTGGTATTGTTACCGACGATTCAGGTGCGCCGCTTCCGGGAGTTAATATTGCTCAAACCGGTTCAACTAATGGCACAACTAGTGATTTTAATGGTAAGTATCGAATTGCCATCAACAATTCTGGAGGTAATGAATTAAGGTATTCTTATGTGGGATTTGAAACCCAATCGATCCCGGTTTATGCATCGATGATGAATGTGCGATTAGAAGCTAACCAGGAAGCTTTAGAGGAAGTTGTTGTAGTTGGCTATGAGACGACAGATGTATCAAGAGCTTTGGCAGGTAAAGCTGCTGGAGTTGCAATTCAACCTGCTTCCTATAATGAAAATGTTCAGGCCAAGGAAGAAAGTTTAACAAACACCCGTTTTGAAATCAAAAAGCGCTATACGATCGTTTCTAATTCAGACATCACGACTATAGAGATTGATGCGTTCAACCTTCCCGCAAACTATCAACATTACGCGGCACCAGAGCTCAATGAGAATGTGTTTTTAACCGCAACCGTGACTGATTGGGAGCGCTATGATCTGCTGCAAGGCGAAGCCAATATTTATTTTGAAGGAAGCTACGCAGGCAAAACCGCTATCAGTCCGTTGGCTACAACAGACAGTCTTGAAATCTCTCTTGGCATCGATCCTAACATTATTATCAAACGCGAGAAAAAAGATAATTTTAAAAGCAAATCTTTATTAGGCGGCACTCGTGTGGTTACAAATGCTTATGAAATTTCGGTGCGTAATTCTAAAAGCTCAACGATTAACTTGCTCCTAGAAGATCGCATACCTGTTTCTCAAAATAAGGAGATTAAAATCTCTGACCAAGAAACTGCTGATGCTGATTATGATGAACAAACAGGAATTCTTAAATGGAAAATAGAATTGGCTCCTAAAGCTTCAGCAACTAAAAATTTCTCGTACGAAGTGCGCTATCCTAAAGACCGCTATATAAACTTATAATTATGACGCAACCCCGACTACTTATTTTTGATGTTAATGAAACGCTTCTAGATCTAAAACCCTTAGCACGCCGAATAAATGCTGTATTAAGCGATGAGCATGCTTTTGAGCTTTGGTTTAGCACGCTGTTACACTATTCTTTAGTGGAAACGGTAAGTGGAAAACATCAAGATTTTAGTAAGATCGCCAAAGCCACGTTTAAAATGACTGCGGCCAAATACAAAAAAGTGCTGGCGGAAGAAGAAATTGACAGTATTCTGGGTTTGATTACACAGCTTCCGGCACATAGCGATGTTGCTAAAGCTTTAGCCAAGCTGAAAAATAAATACACTTTAGTGGCCTTAACTAACGGAAATAGTCAAGTTGCAAAAGAACAATTAAATTTTGCCGAAATAGCACCATTGTTTGATCGCATTTTTAGCGTAGATGAAGCCGAAGCTTTTAAACCGAATGCAAAACCTTATCAATACGTGCTCAGCGAGATGCAAGTTGATCCCGAAAATGCTATGTTGGTCGCAGCCCATGGTTGGGATATCACCGGTGCACAACGCGCCGGACTTCAAACCAGCTTTATTGCTCGTGATGGAAAATTCAAATACCCCCTTGCAGAACAGCCCACTTACGATTGTAAGGATTTAAATGAGTTAGTTGAACGTTTGACCTGAGTTGATAGCATCTATGGTGTCTGGAGCTAAAGTCCAAGTAAAATCAGTATATTGATTACCCGCTCCTGTAAGCTGCATGGATAAACCAATAGTTACTGCAGGTTCTTCAGAAATTGGCAATAGTATAGAAGTCATTCCTGCTGCAGGCCCCTCTGTTGCGATCACTTCATCCTCATAACTTAAAAATTGAATTACATTACCTGAAGGGTCAACTAGTGCCAGAGCATCAGGACCATTCTGTAGACTGGTAAAGTCTATATTTTTAACCCCTATTCCCGAAGAAATTTCTACAATAATTCCTAATATATTTTCAGTTGAAATAATCGTTCCTCCAGATCCATTATAATGGTAAATACTATATCCTGTTAAATCTATCCCAGCAGAACCAGCAATTTCAACACGTTCTTCAACATCACCTCCTAAATTATCATAATGAATCTCATTAATCCAAAGGTTTACATCATTATCCACTACAGTAAGATCAAAAGCAGAGTTAGCACCAATTGTTGGTGCGCCTGAGCCGCCACTCGCATTGGTTATCGAAAATAAGATCTGCTCATTACCCTCAACTTCTGTGTCATCTACCAACGTGAAGACTTCGGTAGCGTTAAAGACCTGAGTATCCGGTGGAATCGTAATTACTTGAGCGGTAGTTTCGACCAAATCATCATACGATGATGCCGCAACAGTTAGTGTGAGTCCGTTAGTTGCTGAAGGATTAGTGATGTTAAACTCTAAGTCAATTGCTGCATCACTTTCGCTTTGCGAAGTTTCCGTTATCGTAAAAGATACTTCAGTGGGCTGGACAGAGTTTTGAAGTAGATAAATATTTTCCCAAAAGGTTCCGTTGTAAACCTGCAATCCATAAATAGAAGCATCAGGGTCGTTCACAAAAACCATCAACCCGGTATCTGCATCTGTAGGATTGATCAAATCTCGTTGTGCCACGGTAACTCGTGGAGGCATCAACCCTTTAAAACTTCCATCTGAAGCTTCACTGTTAATTTCTAGCATAGAAGATTCGCTAGGACTTGTAGTACCAATCCCTACTTGCGCATAAAGGCAGTAATTTCCGAAAAGTAAAAAGAGTAAAAATGTTTTCATACTTACACATTTAAAATTAAATGGTAAGTCAAGCTGCTGATAGGGGACAGCTTACAGTAGATTGGGTTAATCTAAATTAGAAAAAATCTACACCAAAACAAATTATAATCTGAGAATCAATGCATTACTATTTTTCATCAATATCAAAAGCAGCATCAGGCTCTTTGTTAGGATTGTAATTGAACATCCCTTCACCTTTAGCGATCACCGAAGAAACCGTAGCATCACCAGTAACGTTTACAACTGTTCTACACATATCAAGAATACGGTCTACCGGGAAAATAATACCAATCCACGCCGGATTTAAACCTACAGACTCCAATACAATTATAAGCATCACTAAGCCCGCGCTAGGTACTGCTGCTGACCCAATAGACGCTAAAGTAGCAGTTAATACGATAGTCAGTTGTTGGCCAATGGTAAGGTCAATCATATGCAACTGCGCAAGAAAAACCACGGCCACCGCCTGATACAAGCAGGTACCGTCCATATTTACTGTGGCACCAATGGGCAATACAAAACTGGTCACCTTTTTATCGACACCTAGATTGTCTTCAACACATTCCATAGTTACGGGAAGTGTCGCTGCACTACTCGAGGTTGAAAACGCCAAGGTTTGTGCAGGTCCCATCGCTCTGAAAAAACCGAAATACGAAACTTTTCTCACAAATATTTTAAAGATCAGTGGGTAGATCACAAAGATCATAAGCCCTAGTCCTCCAAAAACAGTGAGCGAATACCAACTCAGGCCTTTAAAGATCTCTACCACTTTACCAATGTCGTTACCGGCCATTTGGCTGACCACACCGGCAAGCAAGGCAAATACGAAAAATGGCGCAGCTTGCATAGTAAAGTCGACCATTTTTAAGAAGACTTCCATAATACCATCAACTGCTTTAGTGACCGGTGCTACTTTTTTCTGATCTATAAAGAGCATACTGATCCCAAAAAATAGACCGAAAAAAATGACCTGAAGCATCAAGCCATTATCTGCCAGCGAACTGAAAAAATTATCTGGTACAATATCAACTAACGGCTGCAATGGTCCGGCATCTTTGGTAGCATCTGCGGCCTGCATTTTATCATTCATCGAAGCGTCTTTCAGATCGCTTTTAGTAAGGTCTGAAATCTCCCGCGCGCGATCCATAAATTCAGGATCTTGTAAGTAATTGATACCGTCTTTGATTACATAGCCTTCTTCGGCAGCCCAAATCTCATAACTGATACGGTTGTCAATTCGGCTTTGCTCATCAACTAGTTTACCAGGGCCAATAAGATTTACGAGAAATAACCCCATCCCAACCGCTAGCACGGTTGTTACCAGATAGGCGAGCAAGGTCTTCCCTCCCATTCTACCCAAACTTGCGGGATCACCTAGATTAGCAACACCACTTATTATCGAAAAAAGCACTAGCGGAACCGCAATGAGTTTCAGAAGATTGATAAAGATCTTTCCAAAAGGAGCGATCCAATCTATGGTAAACTGACTCCATCCTAATTGGCTAGAAATTAAGGCCCAAATTATACCGAGAACGAGACCAATAATTATCTTCCAATGTAGTGCGATTTTCTTCATAAATAAGTGCATTGTTACTTTGAGCTGAAAGATAAACAAAATCCCTATCTAGTGTAAGCTTCCGCGCGCTTTTGATGCGGAATTGTTAGTAAATCTTTGATTTTGTCGAAAAATAAATAAGAAGATTTTAAGTTCACCCTCTAGTGGTAAACGCACAAGGTAAACGCTCGAAACCTATTTCAATTTTGAGGGAGTATAACCCTTTGACCGCGTCAAAAAAAAAGCTCCAGTGATTAACTGAAGCTTTTGCATATAACATAATAAAGGCTAAATCTTTGAGCCTTTATTTAATAGCATATAATCTGCCAGAACCAATGCTGCCATTGCTTCAACAATAGGCACTGCACGAGGTACAACACACGGATCGTGGCGCCCCTTTCCTTGCATTTCGGTGGCGTTTCCTTCTTTATCAATCGTGGGCTGATTTTGCATAATGGTCGCAACCGGTTTAAACGCTACTCGGAAATAAATATCCATCCCATTACTGATTCCGCCTTGAATACCACCGCTCAGATTGGTCTTCGTGCTTCCATCTGCATTAAAAAGATCGTTGTGCTCACTACCCAGCATAGAAGCCCCGTGAAAACCGCTTCCGTATTCAAAACCCTTGACAGCGTTGATTGAAAGCATTGCTTTGCCCAGCTCAGCGTGCAGTTTGTCAAAAACCGGTTCGCCGAGACCAACAGGCACATTTTGAATCACGCACATCACGGTCCCGCCAATGGTATCTCCTGCTTTACGTATTTCTTTGATCTTATCGATCATTTTTTCTGCGAAAGCCTCATCAGGACAACGCACGATATTCGATTCGATCTTATCAAAATCCAGTTCCTGATACGGCGTGGACATATGAATTTCTCCTACCGAATCAACAAACGCATTGATCTTGATGTCTTTTAAAAATTGCTTAGCGATCGCTCCTGCCGCTACTCTGCTCGCAGTTTCCCGCGCTGAAGATCTTCCGCCGCCGCGATAATCACGTACGCCATATTTTTGATCATAAGTATAATCGGCGTGCGAAGGACGATAGGTATCTTTAATATGGCTGTAATCGTGTGACTTTTGATTGGTATTCACAATATTAAATCCAATAGGAGTTCCCGTAGTTTTCCCTTCAAAAATCCCTGAAAAGAAATTCACCGAATCCGGCTCTTTACGCTGGGTTACAATTTTAGATTGTCCCGGTTTGCGGCGTTCCATATCGCGATAAACCAGATCCAGATCGATCTCAATCCCTGCCGGACACCCATCTATGATACCACCAATAGCTTCCCCGTGAGATTCTCCATAAGTGGTAAGTGTAAATAATTTTCCAAAAGTATTCCCTGCCATAACGTAATGTTGTGTGGCGAAAATAATGTGTTTTTGGCTAAAAGCCTTGCTTAGAATGCGCTAATTGAAACGAAAAATCTTAAAAGACTAAAATTATTTAATGATCACATAAAGCTATCGTAACACCTATGCATGTAATTTGTTAAAAATCATATTCTTTGAAACGAAAAGTTGAACTCGTTATTCTTTCTGATGTGCATCTGGGTACTTACGGCGCGCACGCAAAAGAACTGGTAAGTTATCTGCAAAGTATAAAACCTAAAACGCTGGTTTTAAACGGAGACATCATCGATATCTGGCAATTTAGAAAACGGTATTTCCCAAAATCGCATTTACAAGTGATCAAAAAGATCATTTCGTTGGCTGCCAAGGGAACCAAAGTCTATTACATCACAGGAAATCACGACGAGAAACTGCGGAAATTCAGTCCGGTGGAATTCGGAAATATTTCCATTCTTGACAAGCTGGTTTTGAATTTAGATGGAAAAAAAGCGTGGATTTTTCATGGCGATGTGTTTGACGCTTCGATACAGCACACCAAGTGGATCGCGAAACTGGGCGGTTGGGGCTATGATTTTCTTATCATTCTCAACAGCTTTATCAATTGGTGTCTGGTAAGCTTAGGAAGACCGAAATATTCGCTATCTAAAAAGATCAAAAACAGCGTCAAAAAAGCCGTAAGCTTTATAACCGATTTTGAAGAAACCGCTGCCGAGCTCGCTATCGAGAACCAATTTGACTATGTGATCTGCGGACACATTCACCAACCGCAAATGCGCAAGGTTCAAACGCCACAAGGTGATTGCCTGTATCTTAACAGCGGGGATTGGATCGAAAATCTAACCGCATTGGAATATGACAAAGGGATCTGGTCTTTAATGGAATATGAAAAGCAAAACCTACCTGAAACACAAGAGGATGAATCGGTTAATACCGAGATCGATCCTGTTGCGCTATTGGCTTCGATTAAGATGTTTAATTAATCTTCAAATCTGGAATAAACTACTTTTTCAACGCAGTTTTCCAAAGGACCGCAAATAGGGTATATAGTAAATTTTTTGTCTTTAATCAAAATGGTCGACTCTTGGGTTTCGATTCTTCCTTCTAATTTTAGATTTCCAAGATCATCCACATATTGCTTTGGTTGTCCGGTATAAATATTAGCTTGAGTAGAAATTAGTGTATCAAATTCAATTAAGAAATCACCCTGCTCAAGATAACTATAACCGAGAGTATCGGTTCTATCTGAATTAAGATAAATATTTAAGATTTCGTAAGTTCCGTCTGTCCTATATGTATGTGTACTTCTAAAAATTTCGCCTTCTTTGGATACCTCCATAAACCACCTCCCTAATAGATTTTCTTCACTAGAAATTAAAGTATCATCGATATTATCACAAGCACTAAAGGTGAGAAGTAGAGCCACGAGAAAGAATAGATATTTCATTTTTTTTGTTTAAAAGGTTCACTTTGAAGATACAAAATGATTAAAATGGTTGCGTCCATTAATCTAAAATCTTCAGCTTTGCAAAACGCAGTAAGAGCTTTTTGATGCCGCCGGTTTGAAATTGAATTTCTGCTTTTTGATCCTGTCCTGCTCCTTCTAGATTCAACACCTGCCCACGACCAAAACGGCTGTGCTCTACGTGCATCCCTTTCTGAAGTTTTCCGTTGAGTTCATCAGTTTGTGGCGCCGAAGCAGCTTGAGGACGAAGCTTTCTTAATTTTCGCAACTGCTCTTCAGAAGGTTTACCCATCGTAGGCGGGGTCCCGCTTACCGGTTTTTTTAGCCGTAATTTACTCTTATCAGGTTCGCCAAAAATATCGCTATCAATCATCGGTTTGTAGCGATAGGTATCCATCGGTGTTTGTATATCTAAATATTGCTCATCGATCTCTTCAATAAAACGGCTGGGTTCTGCATCTATAAGTTTTCCCCATCGATATCTCGATTCGGTATAGGTGAGATAGGCTTGTTTTTCTGCACGCGTCAACGCCACATAAAACAGGCGGCGCTCTTCTTCGAGTTCGCTACGCGTGTTCATACTCATTCCGCTAGGGAACAGGTCTTCTTCCATTCCAACGATATACACGTATGGGAATTCTAGTCCTTTTGCCAAGTGAATAGTCATAAGCGAAACACGGTCAACATCATCAACCTCCTTATCCATATCTGTTGCCAAAGCAACATCTTCTAAGAATTCGGTTAAGCTTCCGGTGGCATCAGCGATTTCCTTTTGTCCTTCCACAAAATCGCGCATCCCGTTGAGTAATTCTTCAATATTTTCAATTCGTGCGATCCCTTCCGGCGTACCGTCTTTTTTGAGTTCTTGTAATAATCCGGTTTTACGCGCTACGGTTTCTGCAACTGCAAAAGCATCTTGATTTTCGCTCATAATTTTAAAGCTGTGAATCATATTCACAAAATTATAGAGCTTGTTTTTTGTACTGTTATTGATATTGATATCCAGATGCTGAATATTTTCCATCACTTCAAAAATGGAGCGGTTGTATTGTTTAGAAGCGATCGTCAGACGATCAAGAGTGGTCGCTCCAATTCCTCGAGCGGGATAATTGATAATTCTTTTAAGCGCTTCTTCGTCATTAGGATTAACCAAAATACGCAGATACGCCAGCACATCTTTAATTTCTTTGCGTTGATAAAACGATAAACCACCAAAAATACGATAGGGAATTTCGCGCTTACGTAAGGCGTCTTCCATAGCACGCGATTGTGCATTGGTTCTGTACAAAATCGCAAAATCGCTGTGTTTAAGCTGCTGGTTCATCTTGGTCTCAAAGATGTTGCTCGCTACGTAACGCCCTTCTTCCCCATCTGTTAATGAGCGATGCACAACGATTTTGGGTCCACTATCATTTGCGGTCCAAACGACTTTATCCAGTTTAGTCTGGTTGTGCTCAATAACTGAGTTTGCCGCCTCTACGATGTTTTTTGTAGAACGATAATTTTGCTCCAGGCGATAGACTTTTACATCGTCATAATCCCGCTGAAAGTTGAGAATGTTATTAATATTCGCTCCGCGGAAAGCATAAATACTCTGTGAATCATCTCCTACCACACAGATGTTTTGATAACGATCTGCAAGCGCTTTTACGATAAGATATTGGGAGTGGTTCGTATCTTGGTACTCATCAACCAGAATGTATTGAAAACGCTTTTGATACTTTGCTAAAACTTCAGGAAAACGCGCCAACAATTCATTGGTACGCAGCAATAAATCATCAAAATCCATGGCTCCAGCTTTAAAACAGCGATCCACATATTCTTTATAAATCTCACCCAAGCGTGGCTTTTTTGCCATCGCATCGGCTTCCATCAGTTCAGGATTTTGAAAATAAGCCTTGACCGTGATCAAACTGTTTTTGAAAGAAGAAATACGGCTATGCACTTGCTTGTACTTGTAGATATCTTTATCCAGTCCCATTTCTTTGATGATCGCAGAAATAAGACGCTGCGAATCCTGAGAATCATAAATGGTAAAATTGGGCGGAAATCCAAGGTGATGCCCTTCAATACGCAGAATTTTTGCAAAAACCGAGTGAAAGGTTCCCATCCACAGGTTTTTTGCCTCGCTATTCCCTACAATAGTTCCGATACGGGTTTTCATCTCACGCGCCGCTTTGTTTGTAAACGTGAGCGATAAAATATTAAACGCATCCACCCCTTGCTGCATCAAGTGTGCAATACGCATCGTAAGTACTCTGGTTTTCCCCGAACCTGCACCGGCAATCACCATCATCGCACCTTCTTTCTGTAAAACCGGTGCGCGTTGTGCTTCATTTAATCCTGCTAAAAGTGCCTCCAAAACAATTCAATTTTTTTAAAATAATGGGACTTAAAAGAGAGCGTGCACCTCCAAACGAGCGTGCAAGAATCTCAATATCTGCCAAAGGGCGAAAATTAAGGAAACTTATTTTTTTAGCAGAATTCCAACCGTGTTAGTTATCAAGAATTTTTCAGCAGTATTTGTTTCCTAAAGAGGTTTGAAAAGAATATCAGTTCATTAAAAAAAAACTTCTAGAATCGACGCAACCTTTTTAAAATAAAGCATCTACAAAGTAACAATCAATCAAAAAACGACAGCATGAAAACTAATTACCTTTTTCTTTTCATCTTCTGCTCCTTACTTTTTATATCCTGTACCGAAGATGGAGCACTTTCTGAATCTGAAGACAGTTTTACCGAAGATGGTCTAGCCTCTTCTGAGCCTGGCGGAGAATCCTCCGGAGTGGGTGATGGTTCGCAAGACAACTCTGGTATCGTAACCGCCGGAGAGTGGAATGACCTCGCCAACTGGAGTTTCTGGCAAAATCTACTCAACCAAGAAGAAGCCGATGCTTTTACTTCTGATTGGCAATTTAACACCGCAAACAGATTTTCTTTTAAGATAACTGATGAGAGTAATCTTCCTGCTGTTGATATTCCTATCAGTGTAAGACAAGGCAACAACATCATTTGGGAGGCGCGAACTGATAACCAGGGAACCGCAGAATTATGGATCGATCTTAAAAATAACACGCAGAAAACAGCTGATGCTTCGACGTACAGCTTTTACATAAACAATACTCCTATAACTGCTTCGGTACACGCTTTTGCTCAGGGTGTAAATACCATTAAACTGAACGCAAGTGTGCCGGTGCAATCTAAAGTTGACCTGGCTTTTATTGTGGATGCAACAGGCTCTATGGGTGATGAGATGGACTTTCTAAAAGATGATCTTAAACAGGTTATTCAAAATGTAAAAAGCAGCGATGGTAACTTACAAATTTCGACAGGCACGGTTTTTTATCGGGATACCGGCGATGCTTATGTGGTTAAAGAGTCCGCATTTACCACAAATCTCGAAAGCACGCTAAGTTTTATAAGCGACCAAGAAGCCGAAGGTGGTGGCGATTTTCCAGAAGCTGTACATACCGCTTTAAAAACGGGAGTTGAGCAATTGCAATGGTCTACCTCAGCCAAAAGTAGAATCGCATTTCTGCTGCTCGATGCGCCACCGCATAACGAATCTCAGATCAAAGACGATTTGCATACTTCCATTCAAAAAGCTGCAAAAAAAGGAATAAAGATCATTCCTATTGTTGCCAGTGGCATCAATAAAGAAACCGAATTCCTGATGCGAAATTTTAGCATTACGACTAACGGGACTTATGTATTTATTACAAATGACAGCGGCGTGGGTAACGACCATCTAGAACCTACTGTTGGGGAATATGAAGTAGAATATTTAAAAGATTTGATGGTACGTTTGATCACTAAATACACCGAGTAAACTACAGGGTGGCGAACCTGAGAAAATAACACCTCTGGTGACGCCCATAAAAATAGATGTTGGAGAGGAAAAGGACGTGATTTTCGTTAGATCGAGAACACGTCCTTTTTATTTTAAATCCATTCAAAGTGAAAAGATGCGCGCTGTAAATTATCAATATAGTATCATTTCACCAGAAAATTCACATAACCACAATTCGTAGCCTATTCGTTTTAGCTTCCCGAGCTTTTCAATATATTTATTCTTTGTTAAGATTTTTTTATGAAACTAAAACGTTTTGTTTTTGGGCTGTTCTTCCTACTGATTTCTCTTTACGCTGAAGCTCAGAAAAAGATTGAAGGACCACTCATTCACGGATATGGCGAGACATTTGCTGTTCCGCAACCCGACTTGGCTGTTGATACAGAGGCTGACTATAAAGTTGTTTTTGATATTGCAAATGCGCCGGAAGATCCCGCAAAGCTCAATCCATATTTCAACACTGTGGCGCGCTTTTTAAATATGCACGCCCACGCCGGTATAGAAAAATCAAAACTTCAGCCGGTACTTGTAGTCCACGGAAGCGCTGCTTTTGGTCTGCTAAAAAATAAATTCTACAAAGAACAATTTGGCGTTGACAATCCCAATCTTGAATTACTTAATACATTACACAAACTAAAGATCCCGGTAATATTATGTGGTCAAACCGCCGGTGCGCGCGATATTTCAGTTGAAAAGCGCTGGGGAAAAACGCAGCTTGCGCTTTCGGCTATGACCGCATTGATACAGTATCAAAATATGGATTACGCTTTAATTTCCTTCTAAATTCTATCTTATGAAACAACTAAACACACTGTTTTTCTTCGCTTTAGGGTTGAGTGCTTTTGCTCAATCTGCAAATCCCGACTTGATCGCAGCATCTGAAGCGGTTGAGCCTAAAGTGATCAACTGGCGTCACGATATTCACGAACATCCTGAATTGAGCAACCGTGAATTTGAAACTGCCGCTAAGGTTGCCAAACATTTAGAGTCTTTAGGTATTGAGGTTCAAACTGAAGTAGCTAAAACCGGAGTTGTAGGTATTTTGAAAGGCGACCATCCGGGAAAAGTGGTTGCTCTTCGCGCAGATATGGACGCACTTCCGGTTACCGAACGTAACGATTTGCCCTTTAAAAGTGAAGTAACCACAACTTTTATGGGTGCTGAAACCGGTGTGATGCACGCCTGTGGTCACGACACACACGTTGCGATCCTTATGGGTACTGCCGAAGTTTTAGCTCAAAATAAAGACAAAATTCACGGGACCGTAAAGTTTATTTTTCAGCCGGCTGAAGAAGGAGCGCCTCCGGGAGAAGAAGGCGGTGCTGCGCTGATGATCAAAGAAGGCGTTTTAAAAAGTCCGGATGTGGATGCCATTTTTGGATTGCACATCAACAGCGCGACTCCGGTAGGAACCATTGCGTACAAACCCGGTGGGACGATGGCTGCTGTTGAGCGTTTTGTGGTCAATATCAAAGGAAAACAAACGCACGGCTCGCAACCTTGGGGCGGTGTTGATCCTATTTACATTGCCTCAAAGATCGTTGATGGTTTTCAGTCGATCATCAGTAGAGAATCTAATTTGCTTGTAGAACCCGCCGTGATCACCGTTGGAAAAATTACTGCCGGTGTACGTTTTAATATCATTCCTGAAAGTGCAGAACTTATAGGTACGGTACGCACGCTTGATCCTGATATGCGCGAGTTGATCATTAGACGTATGACCGAAATGAGCGAAGGATTAGCAAAAGCCTACGGCGGAAGCGCAACTATTGAATTTCAAAGCAATACCGCCATCACCTATAACGACCTTGAACTCACTGAACAAATGCTACCTACCCTTCAAGGAGTGGCAGGAACAGAAAATGTAAAACTGGTTAAAGCCACAACTGGTGGGGAAGACTTCAGTTATTTTCAAGAAGAAGTACCGGGATTCTTCTTTTTCTTAGGCGGAATGACTCCGGGAAATACCGAAGCATATCCACATCATACGCCAGATTTCCAGATCGACGATGACGGAATGCTATTAGGTGTAAAAACCATGTCACAGTTGGTCATTGATTATCTAAGCGCTCAATAACTTTAGATGAATACACATAGTTTTTCGGTTATGGAGCAATCACCACCTTAGAGCGCACCTAACGATCTTATAACTCTTTGGCGGTGCTAATAAAAACCTTTTAAAGTGCTTCAACATATAAAAGTTGAAGCACTTTTTTTTAGATACAAGTAAACAATCTCAAGACACACTTGAAGAATTCGTTGAAAACCAATTTTTAATTTCAAATCAAACCTTAGAGGTTTAATCCTTTTGGTGGTTGCAGTAACCTAAATTAGTTTTAAAATTTCAATCTATATCACGTTAAACCCTTTGGAAATAGTAAGTTTGAAACCTGAATTTTGATACCCGATATGAACGATTTTTTTACTTTTTTAGCGCTGATTCCGTGGTGGGCTTGGATACTCATCGTCTTAGTGATCATAGGCATTCGCGATGTTTTTTTTAATAAAAAACACATTATAACGCACAACTTCCCAATTGTAGGCCATATACGCTATATGCTAGAAAGTATAGGTCCGGAATTGCGACAGTATATTGTGGCCAATAACCGCGAAGAACTTCCATTTAACCGTATTGAACGCGGCTGGATCTATGCTTCGGCAAAAAACCAAAACAATTATGAAGGTTTTGGTACCGACCAAAACATTTATGAAGCCAACTATATTTTTATCAACAATGCGATGATGGGCTTTAAAGTTCCTCCGGAACATCCCAATGCTAAGAATCCGTATTTTCTGCCGTGTGCTAAAGTGATGGGAGCCTATAACAAGCGGCGCAAGCCTTATCGCCCAGCTTCGGCGATCAATGTTTCTGCAATGAGTTTTGGTTCACTTTCCGCCAGAGCTATCGAGTCGCTTAATCGCGGGTGTAAACTAGCACATGCGTATCATAACTGCGGTGAGGGAGGTCTTTCTCCATATCACAAAAAAGGTGCTGATATCGTTTATCAAATAGGAACAGGATACTTTGGCGTTCGTGATGAGCACGGAAATTTTTCCATGGAAAAAATGGTCGCTCTTGTTGAAGCTAACCCTGAGATCAAAGCTATTGAAGTAAAACTTTCGCAAGGCGCAAAACCCGGAAAAGGAGGCGTGCTTCCTGCCTCAAAGATCACACAGGAAATTTCTGAAATACGCCACGTGCCTATGGGCAAAGACGTGATCTCACCTGCGACTCACACGGCTTTTGATGGTGTTGAAGGCTTAATCGAATTTGTAGAACAAATTGCCGAAGCGACCGGTCTTCCTGTTGGAATTAAAGCTGCGATAGGAAAACTTCAAGATTGGGAAAAGCTGGCTCAGCTGATGGTAAAAACCAATAAAGGTCCAGATTTTATTCAGGTTGACGGTGGCGAGGGCGGTACCGGTGCGGCTCCTCCAAGTTTTGCCGATCACGTTTCGCTTCCGTGGGTGTATGCGTTTAGTGACCTGTATAAGATCTTTAAAAAACACCATCTTACAGATCGTATTGTTTTTATAGGAAGTGGAAAATTAGGACTTCCGGCAAAAGGTGCTATGGCTTTTGCGATGGGTGCTGATGTGATCAATGTGGCTCGTGAAGCTATGCTTTCTATAGGTTGTATTCAGGCAAAAGCATGTCACAACAATACCTGCCCTAGTGGCGTTGCTACACAAAATAAGTGGTTGCAATCAGGAATCAATATCGAAGATAAAGCAGTACGGACTAACTTCTACTTTAAAAACTTTAGAAAAGAATTGCTTGAGATCACGCACGCTTGTGGTTATGAACACCCGTGCCAGTTGACAACTGAAGATGTTGACTTAACTTTAGGCGATAAAAACTTGAGTCAGACGCTGGCGGCTTGTTTTACCTACCATAAAGTTGAAGTCCCTTTTGAAGGTATGTCTTCTTTATTAAACTGCCAGTATTTAGGCGGGCATTACGATAGAGAAACCGTGAAATCTGAAAAAAGTGGCCAAAAACAATTTGAAGACGTACGCTATTAATTATGAATGATATTTTAGACATTTTGATACCGGTGCTTCCGGCGGTGGTTGTAGGCATACTCGCCTATTACTTTTTTGATGGATTTTTAAAAAACGAAGAAAACAGAAGGCGCTTTATTTTGCATAAGGAGGCACAAACCGAAGCTTTACCCATAAGACTACAAGCTTATGAGCGGCTCACCTTATTTTTAGAGCGTATCTCACCTTTGCAATTACTCATCAGAGTAAAACCCACCGGCGAGGATAAAAAGGCGTATGTAGATTTGCTTGCAGCGACAATTGAGCAAGAATTTGAGCATAATCTAACGCAGCAGATTTATGTTTCTAACGAATGTTGGGCAGCGATTAAATCTGCTAAAAACACCTTGATCCAACAACTGAGAAAAACACTTGCTGATACGCAGTTGCAGAATGCTCAAGATATTCGGGAGTATATTTTAACAAATTTTGACGAGTCACAGAATCCTACTTCGCTTGCTTTAGATTATCTTAAGGCTGAAGTTCAAGAGTTGTTCGGTTAAAAAACTATGCTATGCGCTACCTTCTTTCCCTAATTACCATTGTTTTCTTGCTCGTGGGTTGTGATGAGCAAAAAAAAGAAAGCAGCTCTATCAATCCCATAAATTGGGAAAAACGTCGTGCTACTATAACTAATCAAGACAGCCTAAAACCTGCAAAAACCTATCTGGGCATTTATTCTGAGATTTATAGTACTTCAGAACACCTCACGCACGATTTAACGGTAACCGTGAGTTTAAGAAATACTAGCGAGACCGCGGCTGTATATTTAACTAAAGGTGCTTATTATGACACCACCGGAAAACTCATTCACACCTATTTTGATTTCCCTATTGTTTTAAAACCTTTGGAAACGGTAGAAATCATAATTGAAGAAGGCGATAAAACCGGAGGCACAGGAGGAAACTTTATTTTTAACTGGCTCGATGATACTATAGTTACTGATCCCCTTTTTGAAGGAATAATGATCTCAACCCGAGGAACTCAAGGCCTCTCCTTTACCACCGAAGGAAAACGCATAGAATAATGACTTCCGCTTAAATTAGCCTGCTAACAAACGCATCTCCAAAACTGATACCCTATGAATTTAACCATCGAAAATATTGTCTTCGTTGGCTCTGTTTTACTCCTAATAAGTATTATCGTTGGTAAAACCTCCTATAAATTTGGGGTGCCTACGCTGATCTTATTTTTAGGAATCGGGATGATCGCGGGCTCTGATGGAATTGGAGGCATTCAGTTTGACAATCCGCAAATAGCGCAGTTTATAGGTATTGTCTCCCTTAATTTCATTTTATTTTCGGGGGGATTAGACACGCAATGGTCTTCGGTGAAACCAATTTTACGGGAAGGCCTGGCATTATCTACAGCCGGCGTGCTATTAACAGCGGTATCCTTAGGCTGCTTTGTGTATTATGTTACAGATTTTACCATTTATGAGAGTATGCTCCTCGGCTCTATCGTATCATCTACTGATGCTGCTGCGGTATTTTCCATTTTGCGATCAAAAAGTCTAGCGCTAAAAACCAATTTGCGTCCAACGCTAGAACTCGAAAGCGGTAGTAATGACCCGATGGCGTATGTATTAACCATTGCATTTTTAACCTTAGTGATCAATCAAGATCAAGGTTTGATTTCTGTTATACCTATGCTTTTAAAGCAAATGGTCATTGGTGGAATTGCCGGGTTTCTTTTTGGGAAATTCAGTAAACTCATCATCAATAAGATCGAATTAGGTTTTGAAGGTCTTTATCCTGTTTTGGTAATCGCTTTAATGTTTATTACCTTTTCAGCAACTGAATTTATTGGGGGTAATGGTTTCCTCGCTATTTATATTTGTGCGGTTTATCTAGGCAACCAAGATTTAATTCATAAACAAACCATTTTAAAAATGTTTGATGGATTGGCTTGGTTGATGCAGATCGTATTGTTCCTGACATTAGGGCTCCTCGTCTTTCCTACGCAAGTGATTCCTTATATCGGGATTGGTCTAATGATCTCGCTATTCCTCATATTTGTCGCGCGACCTGTTGGAGTTTTTATCAGTCTAGCATTTTTTAAGATGAAAATGCGCCGCAGATTTTATATTTCCTGGGTGGGATTGCGCGGGGCTGTGCCCATTGTATTTGCGACGTATCCCCTTCTCGCCGGAATTGACAAGGCTAATATGATCTTTAATATTGTGTTTTTTATCTCACTGACTTCGGTGCTTATTCAAGGAACTACGCTTTCGGTGGTGGCAAAATGGCTTAAAGTAGGCTTGCCCGAAGAAAGCAAAGCACAGCGTAATATGAATCATCTTATTTCTGAAATTCCAAAAACAGCGATGCGGGAAATCAAGATCTCACCGCACTGTAAAGCGGCTGACACAAAGATCATTGACTTGGGATTTCCTAAAAATGCGATTATTGCTATGATTAAACGCAATGATAAATTCCTGACTCCAAAAGGCTCAACAGTGATCAATGCCGGCGATACGCTTGTAGTTTTGAGCGAAGATGAAGAAGGATTAGACGATGTAATTAAATGCGTTAATTAATTCAAAATAGAGATACGCACCACGCAACCTTTGTTTAGCTTCGGCATCTAAAAAGAAACGAAGCTTATGAAACTCTTCTGTACTTTATTACTCGCAGCGCTTTTATTTATTTCTGGTTGTGACGCTTCCTCAAAAGCAAGCGATGAAGAAAGCTGCACCGAAACTAATACTGCCTATGTTTCTGAAGTAACAGGGGATTCAGCAGTTGCGGCAGGCGACGAACTTGAGCTAAGCGTTTCGTTCCCGGTGAATAATGGCTGTGGTCAGTTTAATGCCTTTACAGAATCTGAAGATGGCAACGTAATTACAATTGAAGTAGAAGCTATTTATGAAACCTGCAGTATGTGTACGATGGATATCCCAACGCGTACAGCAACTTATACTTTTCAAGCGGAAACCGAAGGAAGCTATACTTTAAAATTCAAGTCTTCAGAAACAGAATTTATCACCAAAACGATTACTGTAAACTAGCGCTTTAAATAGAGAAGCTATTCTGTTTCGGGCAACTCACGAAGTTTATTCTCTTGAGCCTGTTTGGCCTTTACGGCTGCATAATCCCAACCTTGCTGCCACCAATTAGTCATCAGCTTTTTATTAAAGATCAAACTGTTTTCCGTTAGTTTTGACGGGGTGTAATACAGATTCAACGGTACGTCTTTGTTGATTGCAGCTAACTTTCCTACAATCACATCGTGGTATTCTACCTGATCCATCAAAAAGCCAAAAAGATTGACCATCAATGAAAAGGGATTGTTGCCCAAGACCTTGTTATACTCCATATTTTCTGACTCCAGAATAATCGCATCCACCTCGGTCGCTCCGCGGCGTATAGCCTCACGAATAGGCACTATACACCCAAAACCACCATCAGCATACTCAAAGCCATTCTTTTTCACCAAACTCATAAACGGAATGTAGTTACAGCTGATCCAGATCCACTCGCAAAAATCTTCGTAGTCCCAATTGCGAATTGATTTGTATTCTACCGTATTTTTGGTGAGATTTGAAACGGTCACGACCACATCTGCCGTCTGTTTTTTTATCTGTTCAAACTCGGCTTTAGAGAGGTTTTTCTTGATGTTTTTCAGCAGGTTTTTGCTCTCCCCAAACGTACGCTTCCGTCTGATGAATTGCCAGACCGTATTCCAATAGTTAATGGAGACATACTCCCGATCACCACGCTTTTTAATATTAAACGGATTGACATTAAAAATCGTGTTTTGATTAACCTGCGTGTATACTTCATACGCACGCTTGATATTGTTATTTGCAAGTTGAGAGATAAGCAAACTACCGGTTGAAGTGCCTAAGAACAAATCATATTTGTGTCCCTGCTCTTCAATCAAATGCTGAGCCACACCGCCGGCGTATGCGCCTTTACTTCCTCCTCCTGAAATAACTAATGCGCGCATCAGGTTAATTTTTCGGCTAAAAGTTGCTTTTCTTTTTCATCAGAAATATCAAGCTTTTTCAACTCTCTGCGATAATCTGCATTTTTCACTACCTCATCAAGAATTTGACGACAAGTTTGTGCAAAGCGCCAATTGTGATGAAAACAAGCTTCCACGAGATTTTTTAAACTTTTAGGTTCAAACAACTGCAACTGATACAGCTTAGTAAAAGCTTGCTCGCGGGTTTCAAAAGAGTATCTATTACCCGTATAGCGTGTTAATCGAAAAAAATGATCTCTAATGTAAGCTTCCTCATAATCTAGAGTTGAAATCGCCAAAGCCAACCACAAGATCTCCACATTGTGATTAGAAAACCCTTGAACACCCTTCATTTTATCTAAGTATTTATGTCGCTCTGATGGAAAGGACGTCCATAAGTTCATAAAAGCAAGCTCTCTCGTAATATAAGAATCGTCATTCAGTAAGCGCTCATAATTGGTTTTCATAGCAGCGGGAACCTTAGTCACCGTTTGCGCAATGGCTTGTCGTACCCAAGGATTATTAGTGTAGAATGCGCGCTCATAAATGCGACCGGCAGCAACTGGTGAAACATCAGCAAGTTGGTAAACAGCCTCAGGACCCGAGTATTTATCAGGCAATGCCAGCAGGTCAAAAAGTTTCTGTGATTTTTGCCCATAAGAAAGCTTGCGTAGATCTACCGTGCGCTTATAGCGCTGAATCACCGGGAAATCTTGTAAGGTCGCGATCGCTTCCTCATATCTAAAGTCGGCTGCTTGTAACCAGTTTTGTTCAAATTCTTGCAAATCCTGAACGCTTGCAGCACGTGCTTCCGCTAGAAAATCTTCGGTTTCTACATTGCTGAATTTATGCGCATTAAGGTAATTTTTCACAGCAGTTTTAAATGCCTCGTCTCCTATTTGTTTGCGCAACATATGCAGTGCCCAAGCACCCTTCTCGTAAAACGTAAGCGAACTCGCTTTAGGGTTGAGCAGGCTTTCGCCGTTTCCTTTATCAGTCATTGCTTTTAGTTGCATTGCAGACTGAAACAGTTTCCATGCATATACTTCATCTCCTAAAACTTCAGCTTCGGCTAACAACGCGTAATAGGTTGCAAAACCTTCTTGCAGCCAGTGATGCGTTTCTGAAGTTTCGGTCACATAATCTCCAAACCATTGATGCGCGAGTTCGTGCGCATTTACATTCACATAATTACGATCTGTAAAACCGCTGCGATCTACCATATAGGCATCACTAAAAATGGTTGCGGTAGTATTTTCCATTCCTGCATATAGGAAGTCCTTTACAGGTACTTGCTTATACACCGGCCACGGATAAGGAACTCCAATTTCTTCCTCTAAAAAATCAAAAATATCATCAGAATATTTATAGGTGGTCATCACTTTAAGTGAATCTTCAGGGTAATAATACAAATCAATAGGCACGCCAGAATCAGATCTACGGCTTTGCTTGCGGTAATCGCCTAGAACAACTGCTACCAGATAGCTAGACATAGGCTCTGACATTTCATAATGCCAGATGAATTTATCTTCAACTTCTTCTTTTTCCTTTAAAACACCATTAGCAATCACCTCTTGCCCTGGATACGCTACAATAGAAAGATCAAACTCGATCTTATCGTTCATATCGTCAATACTCGGCAACCAATTAGAAGTATATTTCCCCTGACCTTGTGTCCAGATTTGCTGAAAACCGCCATTATTCACGAAGTATAGCGCCTTATTAGGTTGTGCCGTATAATTAAGCATCAAATTATAGGTTTTACCCTTCTCAAAACTTTGGGTGAAAATGATGCGACCTTCATCTGTATGTGTTGGGACGATCTTACCATTAAGAAGTGCCTCATATTTTGCGATGTTTTTAGCATCCAGATAAACAAAATCTGCATTGGCTTTCATGGTAAATTTAATCTCCATTCTACCGGTAACACTAGACTTGGCAAAGTCAAAATCAAGCAGTGCATATATGCGTTCAAAGTCAACCGTTTCGGTTTGTTGGGCGTACGTGGTGCTTATCAAAAATGATGCGATAAGCGAAAAAATCAATCTCATAAAATCAATCTAATGAATAGGCTGCCAAATTAAGGATTTGAATTCAAACCTGCTTGTTTTAAGTGTACCGAATACGAGAATAAAATAATTGGGTTTTATATCTTCGTTTATCAAGATCATTCTAGGCTGAAAATAGCCTAAAAGAAAAACTTTTAGGAGTACATTATCTTTCCAACGGTTTGATCTTAGAGCAAACTAAAATGAGTAGCAATGCTAAAACGCGAACCTTTTTTTTTAATTCTACTTCTTGTGATAGCTGCCGCGCTTCAATTGCTATTCTTTGGCGCTTCGGGTTTTAGTGTAGAAAAAACTACGGATATCAACATTGGCGACACCTATTATGTAGTTTCTGTTCTATACATTTTCCCGGGAATATTGTGCCTTTTACTTTTTTTAGGGAACGGATTAAAACTCTTAATTCAGAAAAAAATAGAAATCGCAACAGTGCTTTTCTTTATTATTGCTTCTGGAGTACTCCTGGTATTCTGCACTCAATTTTTGAGTGCTTTACATGAAATGCAGTCCGCAGATGAAGCTACGACTGTGCTTATCAAAATAGTCAACAGCATCAGATTATTTGTAGCGCTCGTAGCAGGTATCACTTTAGTTTTCATCGGAAAAAAAATATACAAGCGCTTATCTAATTCATGAGTAGTAAACTTCAGACTCCTATAGATTACCTCAAAGGCGTTGGCCCCAACCGGGCTAATTTGTTGCGCTCAGAATTGGGGATCCATACGTATCAGGATTTGCTCAATCTTTTTCCTAATCGTTATATTGACAAAACGCATTATTACACGGTTAGTCAGTTGCAACCTACCAGCGCCGATGTACAGATTATTGGCAAAGTCACGCATATCAAAACCGCAGGAGAAGGAAGATCAAAACGCTTGGTCGCAACCTTTATCGATCAAACCGGCGCTATGGAACTGGTGTGGTTCAAGGGGTTAAAATGGATACGAGAAAGCCTAAAAATAAACGTGCCCTATGTCGCCTTTGGAAAAGTGCAACGTTTTGGAAGCTCCTACTCTATTGCGCACCCTGATCTTGAATTGCTTGAAGAACATAAAAAAGGCCTGCGCATTGCGATGCAACCGGTTTACCCTTCAACCGAAAAACTAAGCAACAAGGGCATTACCAATCGTGTGATGAATGGCTTGATGCAAACGCTGTTTCAGGAAGTGCATAAGAGTATCGAAGAATCCCTTTCTGAATCCATAAGAAATACATTGAAGTTGATTTCGCGTCGGGAGGCCTATCTTAATATTCACTTTCCGCAGCAGCAAGAAAAACTGGCAAAGGCGCAATTTCGACTCAAATTTGAAGAACTCTTTTTTATTCAGTTGCAGCTTTTAGTAAAAAATCAATTGCATAAACAAAAAATTAAAGGCTATGCTTTTGAGGAAATCGGAGACTATTTTACCACTTTTTATAATAATTATTTACCTTTTAAACTCACGAGCGCTCAAAAACGAGTAGTTAAAGAAATTCGTAACGATCTGGGAAAACCTGCACAGATGAATCGCCTGCTTCAGGGAGATGTAGGAAGCGGTAAAACCATCGTTGCCCTGATGACGATGCTGATCGCGCTTGACAACAATTTTCAAGCCTGTCTTATGGCTCCTACCGAGATTTTGGCCATTCAGCATTTTCAGGGAATCAGTGAATTGTGCGAAAAACTAAATATTAAAATCGCGCTGCTTACCGGTTCGTCAAAGACCAAAGAACGCCGTGAAATTCATGAAAGTTTAGAAGATGGCAGCCTGAATATTTTAATAGGAACACACGCGCTGCTTGAAGATAAAGTAAAGTTTAAAAATCTGGGACTTGCCGTTATTGATGAGCAACACCGCTTTGGTGTAGCGCAACGTAGCAAGCTTTGGCACAAAAATGAACTGCCGCCGCATATTTTGATAATGACAGCAACCCCCATTCCGCGTACGTTAGCGATGAGTGTTTATGGTGATCTTGATGTTTCGGTGATCGATGAGTTACCTCCCGGAAGAAAAGCCATTAAAACCGTGCATCGCTATGATAACAACCGATTAAAGGTTTTCGGTTTTATACGAGATGAGATCAAAAAAGGCCGACAGATCTATGTGGTCTACCCGCTTATTCAAGAAAGTGAAGCGCTGGACTACAAAGATCTGATGGATGGCTATGAAAGTATCGCAAGAGAATTCCCGATGCCCGATTATCAAATCTCGATCGTTCACGGACAAATGAAACCTGCAGACAAAGATTATGAGATGAACCGCTTTGTAAACGGTGAAACGCAAATTATGGTCGCCACTACCGTGATCGAAGTGGGTGTAAATGTGCCCAATGCTTCGGTGATGATCATAGAAAGTGCAGAGCGTTTTGGGCTGTCACAACTTCATCAATTACGTGGACGCGTGGGGCGCGGTGCAGACCAGAGTTATTGTATTTTGATGACCGGTCATAAACTTTCTGAAGATTCAAAAACCCGCCTACAAACGATGACACAAACCAATGACGGTTTTGAGATCGCCGAAGTAGATCTAAAACTACGCGGTCCCGGCGATATTATGGGCACGCAACAAAGCGGGGTGCTTAACCTTAAAATCGCTGATATTGTGAAGGATAACGAAGTTATGAAAATAGCACGCAATTATGCTTCTGCATTGCTTAAAGAAGATCCGCAATTGGCACAGCCCGAAAATTTATCCATACGCAAAACCTATGCGCAGGTCATGAAATTCAAAAATATCTGGAACTATATTTCCTAACACCTTCAAGATTTTTCTGTTGAAAAACACGGTAGATAATGTCGTGATTAACCCTAAGTATTTGAGTAAAAAAGCAGGGTAAATAGTATATTTGCCCTTTCAAAAATATAAGAATGCAAATAAGCTACAACTGGTTAAAACAGTTTATTAATATTGATTGGGAAGCCGAAAAAACCGGTAATTTATTGACAGACTTAGGTCTTGAAGTTGAAGGTATAGAAGCTTTTCAAAGTGTAAAAGGAGGATTAAAAGGTATTGTAGTTGGGCACGTGCTTACGTGTGTCAAACACCCCAATGCTGACCGTTTAAAACTTACCACTGTAGATCTTGGTGATGGTGAACCGGTACAAATCGTATGCGGAGCACCCAATGTTGACGCCGGTCAAAAAGTTCCTGTAGCAACTGTGGGTACAACGCTTTATGATGATAAAGGTGAGCCTTGGAAAATTAAAAAAGGAAAGATTCGCGGGGAAGTAAGTAATGGAATGATTTGCGCTGAAGACGAACTTGGTCTGGGCGAAAGTCACGATGGAATTATGATCTTAGAAGAAGATCTAAAACCGGGGACTCCGCTTGCTAAAATCTTTGAAGTTGAAGATGATTATGTTTTTGAAATTGGCTTGACCCCCAACCGTGCAGATGCGATGAGTCATATGGGTACCGCGCGCGATTTACGTGCAGGACTTATTCAGTCTGGTGTGCATCCTGAATTCATCACGCCTTCTACGAGTTCGTTTAGAATTGATAACCGCACCCAAAAAATAAGCGTGCAGGTTTTAAATAATGAAAAAGCACCGCGCTATTGCGGAATCACCTTAAGCGGTTTAACCGTAAAAGAATCACCGGCCTGGATTCAAAACAGGCTTAAAGCGATAGGACTTACCCCAAAAAATAATATCGTTGATATCACCAACTATGTGTTGCACGAACTAGGGCAACCGCTTCACGCTTTTGACTTGGCAAAAATTGCCGGAAAGCAGATCAATGTTAAAACGGTAGCTGCAGGTACAAAATTCACTACTCTTGACGGTATTGAGCGTGAACTGCACGAGGAAGATCTGATGATTTGCGATGCTGAAAAACCTATGTGTATCGCCGGTGTTTTTGGCGGTGAGCATAGCGGTGTAACTGAAGAAACGACTTCTATATTTTTAGAAAGTGCCTATTTTGACCCTGTAAGCATACGTAAAACTGCAAAGCGCCACGCACTTAATACCGATGCCTCTTTTAGATTTGAGCGCGGTATTGATCCAAATATTACAGAATATGCTTTAATACGTGCCGTTTTGTTAATTCAAGAGTGTGCCGGTGGCGAAGTAACAAGTGACGTGGTGGATTTCTATCCTAAAAAGATTGAAGATCATCAAGTAGTGCTCAATTTTGATCGTGCTGAAAAACTCATTGGAGAAGCAATCCCAAAAGAAACCATAAAATCTATTTTGTCTTCTCTAGATATCAAGATCAATAATATTACAGAATCCGGTATTGGGATGACCATCCCTGCATACCGTAATGATGTGACCCGTGAGGTAGATGTTATTGAAGAAATTTTACGCGTTTACGGCTACAACAAAATTCAATTTAAGTCAAAGCTTAATGCTTCGGTTTCAAAAAGCAGCCGCTTTGCAGATCATAAAATTCAGCAAGTAACCGGTACGCTATTGGCGTCGTTAGGATTTAACGAAATCCTGAACAATTCTCTGACCTCTCCGGTGTACGCTTCTTTAAACGATGCTTTTAAAGAAGATTATAACGTAACGATGCTGAATCCGCTGAGTACTGATCTTTCGGTAATGCGTCAATCCTTACTATTTAGCGGATTAGAAGTTGTGGCTTTTAACAGCAACCGCAGACAACCGGATTTAAAACTTTTTGAATTCGGAAAAAGCTACCATAATTTCCCGGGTGGCCGTGAAGAATATAAGCATTTAACGCTGCTTTTAAGCGGAAAGCAAAATGCCGAAAACTGGTTTCAGCAACAACAAAACACTACATTCTTTGATTTAAAAGGAAGTGTTGAAGCTCTGCTTTCAAGATTAGGTATTGCCCAGTGGAAGGTAAAACCGGTAAAAGATGCTCAATTTTCTGAAGGGTTAGAGTACACTGTACAGAAAAAGCAAGTGGTTTCTTTTGGCTTGGTTTCTAAAGCTATTCGTAAGCATTTTGATATTGAGCAAGAAGTCCTATTTGCTGATTTTAATTGGGATACCATTTTAGATCTGGTTCAACAGAATTCGATCAAATTTGTGCCAATACCTAAAAATCCGGCGGTACGACGTGATTTTGCCTTGCTTTTAGATCAGGAAGTGACCTTTGATCAGATTTACCAAGAAGCTTTTACAGTAGAGAAAAAACTACTGCAAAATGTAGCCTTGTTTGATGTGTATGAGGGTAAAAACCTTCCGGAAGGGAAAAAGAGTTATGCTGTGAGTTTTACGCTTCAGGACGAACACAAAACCCTAACTGATAAAGAAATTGATAAAATCATGAACAAGTTGCAGCAGCGCTTTGAGAAAAGCTTAAACGCTGAATTGCGCTAGATTTTTTAGCATTTCGCGTGTTGTGCTTTAGTCTTCAAATAGTTAACTTTAAGACTTAAAAAGAAGAATGATGCTGTTAAAAAGAACCAACATTCACGAAAAATTGCTTCGTGAACAACGTCTAAACACCAATGCCGGAGAATCAAAAATCATAAACTGGGTTAATCAATTTCTTAAGAACACACCCGCTAACAATGCGCGTATTTTAGACAAGCTCAAGCAACAAAACAGCGATGCTTCGGCAACGGCTTTTGTTTTTGACAAGCTTGATTCAGAACGCATATTTCACGAAAAAAGCATTAAAAGAATTTGCGTGGACTACAGGCTTCGGTTTTTAGACACGCATTTTTTTAAAGGAACCTATCCTCAGGAAGCTCTTGACGAAATCAAACATCTGGAAGAAGCACATGAAACCAGCCTTTCTAACTTTAAAATAATGGCTCCGTCAAAAATGTTTGTCTTGAGCAAAACAGACGATCCGCTCTTATTTGCACCAATGGGTAATGGGTATTTTTATCTTATTCATAAATGGGGCAATGACCTGCACCCGTTACGCAAATTGCTAATGTGGCCTTTTAAAACTTTTGAAACGCTGGTTTTTACCATTATGCTTTCGAGTATTTTAGCTACGGTATTAGTTCCTAACGGTATGTTTGCGCCGGAGCAAAGCTTAAGTCAAGACGTGATGGTTTTCTTTTTTATGTTTAAATCTATCGCCGCTGTGGTGATCTACTACGGCTTTGCGTTGGGAAAAAACTTCAACACCGCCATCTGGAAGTGTCAATATGATAAAGCACAATGATTAAAGATTCAAAGTATGAGCGTGTCTATACAGGCTCTGAAATCAATGTAAACCACCTAAAATCACAACTGGAAGATGCCGGTATCAGCAGCGTCGTTCGCAATGATCACGAGAGTGCCATACGTGCCGGTTTTGGCAGTGACTATGATCGCGGCGTATTATTATTTGTAGAAAAGGATAACCTATTAAGAGCTAAACATATTATCGAAAAATCCACTTCAGAACCTAAGTTCACCGATGCCGAATTAGAAGAGCAGGCTACGCAAAGCCGCTTGAAAGAGCAAACCACTGAGCGTAAAGGCGAGCGGCCATTAATTCAAAAAGAAGAAAAGCCGAAGCGCTCTTTTTTCAATCTCGCATTAAATGCCGGTTTACTTATTTATTCGCTATGGCGCTTGTATCCGCTCACTCAAGGAGAAGAATTGCCCACTTATCGTATACTCTTGAGTAGTTTTATTGCAGTTTTCTGCGGTTATACGCTCGTACGATATTTCATAAAAAAGTAAGAACAGACGTTCTTTTAAAACAAAAAAGATCCGTGGTTTGTACCACGGATCTTTTTTTTCTTATTCAGCTGATAGCTTACGCTTCTACAGCGTACATCTGCTCGCGTTGCTCTTTTATCTTAGGATCATTCATATACTCATCAAACGTAAGATAACGGTCTATTGCACCTTTTGGAGTTAATTCAACAATACGATTACCTACTGTTTGCGCGAACTCGTGATCACTCGTAGTCAACAAAATAGTCCCTTTAAAGTTCTTTAGACTGTTATTGATCGCCGTGATCGATTCAAGATCCAAATGGTTAGTAGGTTCATCAAACATCAATACGTTTGCGCGCTGCATCATCATTCGGCTTAACATACAACGTACTTTTTCACCCCCTGACAACACATTTGAAGTTTTGAGCGCTTCTTCTCCCGAAAAGATCATTTTCCCTAAGAAACCTCTCAAATAAACTTCTTCACGCTCCTGTTCGGTTTTTGCATATTGACGCAACCAGTCTACTAGGGTCAATTCGTTATCAAAAAATTCTTGATTATCCACCGGTAGATAAGACTGATTCGTAGTCACCCCCCACTCATACTTTCCTTCTAGCACATTTTGCTTACCGTTTAGGATCTCATAAAATGCAGTGGTTGCCCTACTGTCTTTAGAATATACTACAACTTTATCACCCTTAGCTAGGTTGAGATTCACGTTTTTAAACAAAACTTCTCCATCAATAGAAGATGCTAGTTTCTCCACATTTAAAATCTGATCTCCTGCTTCGCGCTCACGCTCAAAAATAATTGCAGGGTATCTTCGGCTAGATGGCTTGATCTCATTTACATTAAGCTTATCAATCATTTTTTTACGCGACGTTGCCTGCTTACTCTTTGCTACGTTTGCACTAAAACGACGAATAAACTCCTCAAGCTCCTTTTTCTTTTCTTCAGCCTTCTTGTTTTGTTGCGCGCGTTGACGAGCAGCCAATTGAGAAGACTCATACCAGAAAGTATAATTTCCGCTGAAATGCGAAATCTTTCCAAAATCTATATCAGAAATATGAGTACATACCGCATCTAAAAAGTGACGGTCGTGAGATACCACAATGACGCAGTTGTCGTAATTCGCCAAGAAATTCTCTAACCAGTTGATCGTTTCATAATCAAGGTCGTTAGTAGGCTCATCCATAATCAACACATCTGGATTTCCAAAAAGTGCCTGCGCCAAAAGAACACGTACCTTTTGCTTACCGTCAAGATCCTTTACCAGACTGTAATGCAAATCTTCGGTTATCCCTAGATTTGATAATAAAGCCGCAGCATCACTGTCTGCATTCCACCCATTCATCTCTTCAAACTCTACTTGAAGCTCCCCGATACGCTCAGCATTTTCGTCTGAATAATCAGCATACAGCGCATCAATTTCCGTCTTGATCTTAAATAAGGGCTTGTTCCCCATCAAAACTGTTTCTAAAACAGTATGCTCATCGTAAGCATAGTGATCTTGCTCTAAAACCGACATTCTTTTGCCCGGCTCCAAGTGCACGTGACCACTTGTAGGATCTTCTTTGCCCGAAATAATTTTTAGAAATGTAGATTTTCCTGCACCATTTGCACCTATAATTCCATAGCAATTGCCTTGAGTGAACGAGACATTGACTTCGTCAAACAATACGCGTTTTCCAAACTGTACAGATAAATTTGATACTGATAACATATGCTTAAAGCCTGATTTTATTGTGATTTGCAAAAGTACAGCTATTACCGTAAAACAAGAAACATTAACTTTTTAATATTGTGATTTAACGTGCAATTAACAGCCTAGATTAATCGCCACTTATACATTTGAGCAATTTTTAAAAATTAACCTATTGCATTACCTCTATCTCAATCTTTTATGAGCGTTAAGCTACTTTTAGCCACCTTTCTATCCCTATCGTTACTAGGTTGCTCTGAGCAAACGCATAAAGCAAAATCCGGAACGTATCTGGGAGGAGAAATCGTAAATCCCACTTCTAATTTTGTGCTCCTGCGCAAGAACGACAGACTTATTGACAGCATTAAGTTAGATCAAAACAACCGTTTTTTATACAAGATTGAAAATCCACAAGAGGGACTCTATCAAATATTTCATAACGAAGGGCAAATAATATTTATCGAGCCCAACGACAGTTTAATGTTACGGGTGAACACCTACGAGTTTGATGAAACTTTGACCTTTTCAGGTTTTGGTGCACCGCGCAATAACTTACTGGTCGAACTTTTCTTGCTTAATGAACACGAGAATGAGCTCATGCTTCAGGATGAGATTTATCAGCAAGACCCGGAAACCTTTAGCAAAAGCATCGCCTTACTCAAGGCAGAGCGTGAGAAGATTCTACAAGACTTTTTAAAGAAAAATGAAGCAGATGCCTATTTTGAAAAAATAGCTGAAACCGTAGTGAATTACGATTTTTACGCGCGTAAAGAAGTTTACCCGATGTCACATTTTGGTGTAGACCGGGTAGCATTTTTAGAAAGTCTTCCGCAGCCGTTTTTCGATTATAGAAAGGACGCAGATTTTAATGATGCGAGCCTGTTAGAGCTTTATAGTTATCAGCGTTTTTTGATCAATTATTTCAATCAGGCAGCCTTTAAAGATTATTATAAGCAAGAGGCCTACGACCCGTTATCCTTTACACATAATTTGCACAAGTTGCGATTGATTGATTCCCAAATCGACAATGACTCTGTTGAAAGCTTTCTACTAACCAGAACCATACGCGATTACCTGGCAAACAGTAACGACAAAAAAGGTGGACAAACCTTGTATGACATGTATATGGAGCGCATCGCTTCTAAAGATGACAAGGTGATTATACAGGAACTATACGAATCCAATAAGAATATAGAGACTGGTAAGCGTATCCCTAACGAAAAACTGGTAAATTTTGATAATGACACTTTAAGTTTTGAACGTATCATCACTAAACCTACGTTTATTTTCTTCTGGTCATCTTCCAGAAAGTCTCACGCCATCAGAGCACAGAAACTTGCCTCTTCACTACAACAAAAATATCCTGAGTACTCTTACCTCGCCATAAATGTCAATGATATTTATGACAATTGGCAGAACACGGTTTCTCGTTATAATTTTGATAGTGCAAAGCAGTATTATTTTAAAGATTCTTTTGATGAATTAGCAGAAGATCTTGCGCTAAACAGCTTGCTGAAAACATTTATTGTAGACCGCAATGGGATTATCATCAACGCGCACGCTAATATATTCAGCTCTAACTTTGAGCAAGAACTTTTAGAAGCATTGAATCAATAGCGCATATTGGATCACACAAGTGAACATTTGAAATAGTCAATTTAAAGGTCTTACAGCCTTTAAAGAACATTCATAAAAAAAGCCTGCGTGATGCAGGCTTTTCTAATATATCTTAAAGCTAGGATTAGCTATTTCCTTTCTTATAATCTGCTAAGAATTTCTCTAAACCAATATCAGTTAAAGGGTGTTTTAATAAACCTTCAATAGAGCTTAATGGTCCGGTCATAACATCTGATCCTAATTTAGCGCAATCAATTACGTGCATAGTGTGACGTACAGATGCTGCTAAAATTTGTGTTTCAAACGCATAGTTATCATAAACCAAACGAATATCTGAAATCAATAGAAGTCCGTCTGTTGAGATATCATCTAGACGTCCTAAGAATGGTGATACGTAAGTAGCTCCAGCTTTAGCAGCAAGCAACGCCTGCCCTACTGAAAATACTAATGTACAGTTAGTTCTTATTCCTTTATCGCTAAAGTATTTTAAAGCTTTAATACCATCTTTGATCATTGGTATCTTAACTACGATCTGCTCGTGAAGTGCTGCTAACTCTTCACCTTCTTTGATCATTCCGTCAATGTCAGTAGCAATAACTTCTGCACTTACATCACCGTCAACTAAGTTACAGATGTCAACATAGTGTTTTAAAATATTTTCTCTCCCGGTAATACCTTCTTTGGCCATCAAAGATGGATTAGTAGTTACCCCGTCAAGAACACCTAGTTCTTGAGCTTCTTTAATCTGATCAAGATTTGCTGTATCAATAAAAAATTTCATGTGAAGAATTTAGATTATCTAATATTTGTTGTTCAAAATTACGCAATATAATCGTTAATATTTAAGAACAAGACGTTTAAAACCTGTTAAGTGTTGATTTTACACTAAATTAACCTTCAATCTACAATTTATAGTGATTGAGCAGCAAACGCTCATAGATTTTGTTCGGCAGCACACCTTTGAGAAAAACCGAAATCTTTTGCATAAATGCACCTACTTTGTAATGCACTTTAGGTTCTTTTTCGGTAATAATTGAATAAACAGCTTTACCCATTTTCTGAGGATCCTCACCGTGATCTACGTGCTCGTCCATTAAAGCGAGTGATTTGCCGTAGTTTTCTTTATACGGTGAAGTTTCCTTTAAGGGTGCGTGATAGCGCCCGGAAGCAATATTCGTCGCAAAATCTCCGGGAGCTACATTGGTGAGTTTTATATTAAACTCTTTTAATTCCATTCTTAAAGCTTCGGTAGTCAAACCTAACGCGCCTTTAGTTGCAGAATACGCGCTACGATACGGCAGCCCCATATAACCCGCAATAGACGTAACGTTAATGATGAGTCCGCTGCGCCGCTCACGCATTGCAGGTAAAACCGCTTTAATGACTTTTAACGGACCAAAATAATTTGTTTCAAAAATAGATTTGAGCTCTTCCTCCGGAATTTCTTCTAAAGGACCGGTAATTCCCTTTCCGGCATTATTGATAAGTACATCAATGCGCGACTCTTTGGCGAGCACTGCAGCTACCGCAGCTTTAACCGTTTCACCTTGTGTTACATCTAAGGCAAGAAAATGCACCCCATTTACGAGTTCATTTTTGGGGTTTCGGCTTGTGCCATAAACGATAAAACCTTTGGTAACTAAAAATTCTGCGATAGATTTCCCGATTCCTGAAGAGGCTCCTGTGATCAAGACTACTTGAGACATATTAATAATTTAGAGCGGGGAAAATACGTAATATTAGGGCATAAAAAAAGGCAAGCTACCTACATCACACCGCTACGACCATCTACCCTTGCTGCGTTCCCGCCCTGGGGGAATTCGACAGGAGCTGGTTGTGTAGGACTTGCCGGCTGCAAATATACAGCAATAGAACAGTATACCAAACGTTTTTTAAACTGAATTTATTGATTTAACTTGACCACAAAATTTAAAATTCCATGCGCATTTATAACCTTCTCGCTGTCTTTATTTTAAGCCTTACCTTACTGGCTTGCGGCAACGGAAAAGATTTAAGTAAAAGTTTTAAACTCACCCTAAATAAGGCCGAAAACAGTCTTAAAAACGGCGATCAGGTAAGCATAAGTCTGAAATCAAAAGGAGAAATCCCCATCGATTCTGTGATTTATAAACTGGATGGTGCAGTCTTAGGAACCAAAACAGATTTAAGTCCTTTGGAGATCGCTTTTGACGTAACTAAATTAGGAGCCAAAAAATTGAGTGCGCAGGTCTATGCCGAAGGAAAACATGCCACGCTAAATTCTAAACTCACCTTTTTAGCTTCTGAAACTCCTACGTTATATACCTATGAGATTGTCAATACCTACCCACATGATAGAAGTTCGTACACACAAGGTTTAGAATTTCACGATAACATCTTATATGAAAGCGTGGGAGAATATGGTGAATCTGGTCTGCTCAAAACCGAATTAGAAACCGGAAAAATCTTGGAGCGCAAAGATCTTGAGAAAAAATATTTCGCCGAAGGCTTAACGGTGATCAACAACCAACTTGTTCAATTGACTTGGCGTGAGAATGTAGGTTTTGTGTATGACTTGAATAGTTTTGAAAAAACCGACACCTTTAATTACGGAAAAAGCAAAGAAGGTTGGGGATTGTGTAATGACGGTCAGGTGATCTATAAATCTGACGGCACCGAAAAAATATGGCTGCTTGACCCGGAAACTTTTGCTGAACAAGAGTATATTCAGGTTGTAGATTCTAAAAAACTACGCTCTAAATACAACGAACTGGAGTGGGTAGATGGTAAGATCTACGCTAATAGTTATCAGTTTGATAGCATTTCAATAATTAATCCAACATCGGGAGCGATCGAGGGTGTGGTAGATTTACGCCCACTTAAAAAAGAAATCAGCTCCATTACCGATGCTGATAACGAAGTGCTTAATGGTATTGCATACAACTCAGCGACAAAGCAACTTTATGTTACCGGTAAACACTGGGACAAGCTGTTTGAAATTCGTTTGATTAAGAAATAACTACTTTGAAAAACCTGCTAAAATGTAGTCTTTTAAGTGCTCTTGTCGGTTTCGGGCTGCTCCTGCTTCATTCATGCAGAACAGATTTTGAACCCAGCTTAAGCACAGGTAATTTAGAATTCTCAAGAGATACTATTTTTTTAGACACGGTTTTTTCAAACATTGGTAGCAGCACCTATAGTTTTAAGGTTTACAACCGATCTAACGAACTGATTAGCATTCCTCAAGTACGACTCGCGCAAGGCGAAAATTCGCAATACCGGCTTAATATAGATGGAATTCCGGGAAAAACTTTTGAAAATGTAGAACTGCCTGCTAAAGACAGTATCTATGTTTTCGTGGAAACCACAGTTGACGCTTCACAGCAAGATGAAAATCAGTTTTTATACACAGATCAAATCCTTTTTGATTCTGGAGTTTACGAGCAGCAGGTAGCATTGGTCACCCTTATTCAAGACGCTATTTTTTTATATCCTGAACGGAATGCTCAAGGAATCAAAGAAACCTTGACTTTAGGCACCGATGAAGATGGCAACCCGATAACCATTGAAGGTTTTATTTTAGAAGAAGATCAACTTGTTTGGACGAATCAAAAACCTTATGTGATCTATGGCTATGCCGGTGTTGCAGGCGAACAAACCTTACGTATTGAAGCAGGAGCGCGTATTCATTTTCACGAAAATAGCGGGATCATACTGAGTAACGGCGCCAGGTTGGAAGCTGACGGAAGTTTAAGCCAAGATCCTGATCGTTTAGAAGGTGAGATCATTCTGGAAGGAGATCGGCTGGAGCCTGAATTTAGTGCTGTTCCCGGGCAATGGGGCACGCTGTGGTTCACCCCGGGAAGCACTGCACGTATGCAGCACGTTACAATTAAAAACAATGCGATTGGCATTTTGGCTGAGGGACATTCTAACACCAACACCCCTGACCACTACTTCAAAAATGTTCAGATTTATAACACGGCTTCGGTGGGGCTTTACGGCTTAAACGCATCCATTTTAGGAGAAAATCTCGTGATAGGAAATTCCGGAATTTCGAATTTTTGGGCTCGGCAAGGTGGAAGTTACGAGTTTGTACACAGTACATTTGCTAATTATTGGAATCAAAGTTTTAGAAATACGCCTTCGGTACAATTGTCGAATTTTTTAGAAACCGAAGACGAACTGTTGATCGCTGATCTTACTAAAGCCCAATTTACCAATTGTATCATCTACGGAAACGCAACAAAAGAATTAGGACTCGAAGCAGTAGATGCAGCAACATTTCAGTATAATTTTTCAAATAGCTTAGTGCGCTTTGAAGATCCCTTTGATGATTTTACTGCTAACCCTTTATATCAATTTTCTAACGAAACTTTGTACACCGATATACTTTTAAATGAAGACCCTAATTTTGAAAATACTTCTCTAAACAATTATAAAATCATCGCTCCTTCTGCCGCTAGGGCTTTGGGAAATGAAAGCGGTGCAATTCAGGTGCCCACAGACCTTTTAGGCATTGCCCGAGAAGAACACATAGACTCCGGAGCCTATCAAGCAACCGACAACGAAAATTAGTGTATGAATTATAAATACCTCTTACTAAGTCTTTTTTTTGCATACACTTCTATCTACGGGCAAGCCCCCGAACTTACCGCTGTGGGAGATCAAGTGTATTGTCCGTTGACTTCAATTCCTATTGCTACTGATTTTGAGCTTAATAATTCCGCAGGAACGGTGATCGATGCGCTTTACATTCAAATTTCTTCGGGCTATGAGCAAGGAAACGATTTTTTAGAGTTTCCCAACCTCAACCCCAATATCACGCAAAGTTTCAATGCAGCAGACGGAAAACTTACACTTCGTTTTTCTTCGACAATAACCAACGCTGAAATTATTGAGGCGGTTGAAGCAGTAACCTTTAGAAGTGATGACGCCTCGGTGAGCGGAAAAAAAGAGTTTTCTATCAGTATTGGTCAAGCCAATTACCTACCCTCATCTGATCATTATTATGAGTATGTACCTGCCAATCTCATTACTTGGCAAGATGCAAGGATAGCAGCACAAAACAGAACCTATTACGGTCTTCAAGGCTATCTCGCAACCATTACAACACTAGATGAAGCTGTTTTGTGCGGAGAACAAACTCAAGGTGCTGGCTGGATTGGCGGCACCGATGAAGCTGTAGAAGGCGTTTGGGAATGGGTTACAGGGCCAGAAGGTCTAGCTGGCGGTTTAGAATTTTGGAGAGGTGGCCCCGGCGGTAGCACCACAACTTTCGCATATTGGAATCCGGGAGAACCAAACAATACTAACGGTGGGGAAGACTATGCGCATATCACGGCACCGGGAGTTGGCATTGAAGGTTCTTGGAATGATTTAAGAACCACTGGAGAAACCAATCCGCTTTTTCAGGCAAAAGGATATATTGTTGAATATGGCGGAATGCCGGGTGATCCTGTATTAAAAATTGCAGCAGCTACTCAAATTCGCATTCCTGTCACTTCAGCTACCGGAGATTCGCGGTGTGGTCCCGGCGTTGTCACATTGGATGCGACTACAAATGCTGGTGAGTTGCACTGGTATGATAGTCAAAGTGGAGGAAATATTTTATTTACGGGCACTCAATTCACTCCAAATTTAACAAGTTCGCAAACCTTTTATGTTGCCGCAGAACCTGCAGGATGTACTTCCGGGAAAAGAAGAGCGGTTCAGGCAGAAATTCTCCCGGAGGTTGCAGCCCCCAATCAGATCACATTTTCTAATTGTGATGAAGATGGAACGCCTGATGGATTTGTAGATTTTAATTTACAACAAATCATTCCGTATTTAACAGCTGATCCTGCTGTTCAGGTAACCTTTTACAGCACGCGTTTTGACGCGGATACCAATTCTGGAAGTAATGTTTTGACAACGCCCTATAACAATGCTTCCGGCAATACAATTTATGCGTATATTTTCAATAGTGCGGGCTGTTCTGCAGTTTCTGAAGTGCAGCTACAGGTTTCCACCACCACTTTCCCCACTGGTTTTTTATACAATTTAACCAGCTGCGACACCGATGCTCAACAGGATGGTTTTATGGATTTTGACCTCAACGAAGCTTCTTCAGCAATGCTAAATGTGTTTCCGTCAGGGGCTAATCTTGAGGTTTCCTATTTCCGTTCTGAACAAGATGCACTCTTAGCTCAAAATGAAATAAGCACCGCTAGCTTCTACCGAAACGAGGTTGCTTATAATCAAATCCTATACGTGCGTGTTGAAGATCAAAATTCTGGCGGATGTTACGGAGTGGGTCCGCATTTAGAACTTCAGGTAGAAGCGCTCCCAATTTTTGATGTCGTTAATGAGGGCAAATTTTGCAGTAACGCGAGTTCGTTTACCTTAGAAACCGAAAATGCTCAAGGTGTTTATAATTACAGTTGGTATGATGCTTCAAACACACGCATAAGCACTTCGGCTCAAGTTACCGTTACCACTCCCGGAATTTATTCAGTCACCGCAACTACAACTTACGGTTGCATTTCTGAACCTAAGCAAATTGAAGTTATCGCTTCTGAAGCTGCGCTACTTGATCTAGAGAATATTGAAGTTATTCAGCAAAACGGGAGCAACAGTATACACATACGTGATTTAAGCCTGCTGGGAATTGGGGATTATGAATTTGCACTAGGCGATCCCATAGGTCCATATCAGACAGACCCGACATTTGACGATGTTGCTATTGGTTTACAAACCTTATATGTGCGTGACCAGAACGGTTGCGGAATAAGCAGTATTGAAATTCCTGTGCTAGGTTTCCCAAAGTATTTCACGCCAAACAATGATGGTTATCACGATACTTGGGGAGCGCAAGGTGTTGCTTCAAATGAATTTTCTGCGATTCAAATATTTATTTTTAATAGATTCGGAAAGCTCTTAAAAACGCTTTACGATTTCAATTCGAGCTGGGACGGCAGCACACGCGGTAGCAACCTTCCGGCCGACGATTATTGGTATAAAGTGCTTTTGACAAAAACAGACGGATCTCTTGTAAATTATCAAGGTCACGTAACATTAAAGCGCTAAATGAAAATGGATTCTCCAAATCAAATCGCTGTTTTTAGTTATGGCACCCTTCAAAATCCTGAAGTCCAAATGGAACTGTATCAGCGTGTGCTTGAAGGTCAACCTGATCGCCTTTCAGGTTATATTTTGGAAAGCATTAATCTTCCGGATTCTTCCTTCAATTATATCACCTACCCCATCGCAAAACCAAACGGTAATCCGCAGGATAGTGTTGAAGGTGTTGTTTTCTACTTATCAGAGCACGAATTAAAAATTACCGATGCTTATGAGAGTGAAGCTTATGAGCAATTCAAGATTAAATTAGATTCAGGTATCGAAGCGATCGTTTATCAAACTCCTGTTCGTTAATTTTTTCTTAAAAAATTATTTTGAATAATAGTCTTCTAATCAATCTTGATTCATTTTCAAGTCATTTGCGCCTCAATTTTCTAATTCTAAAATTCAATTGGTTTATATCACAGGCTGTTAGTCTAAAAAATTGACAATTTATCTAGGCTTTTAATCGACTTTCGGATTAACGTTCATTTTTATAGATGAACAACCACAAAATGCTGTTTTACAAAAGTTTAATTTCTGCTTGTTTAATTTTAAACTAGAAATCAGAATTTTATGAGCAGAACGCTACTCTTTTTCCTTTTTACAATGTGTGCCAACCTGAGTATTGGTCAAGCTTTAAGTCACTTAGATGGTACGGTGAACATCTCTTTAGAAGATGAAACCATCGATGCCACATACACATTAAGCAATCTACCTGTGGATACACAGACCTTGTCGTTTAGACTCAATGAGTTTATCAAGGTAAAATCGATCTCCCTAAATGGTGAGCGCATTGCTTCTAGCAAAGTTCCTCAAAACTGTACTGATTGTTTGATCTATACCGTTCTGGTAGGCTGCGAGGTGGTAATCACGCCACAATCTACACTTACGATTGTTACCGAGGGAAAGTTTAAAAATTTTGATAGCGAAGGCGGAGCAAAACGTTACAAAGGGCAATTAGTATATTCTAACGGTGTTCTAAGAGCGACCAATTCAGATAAATGGTATCCTGAGATCGTCAATAAATCGAGTAATATCTCAGATTATATGGATCCTTTTAATTACACCTATAGTATTACCGCTAATTGCGAAGATTGTGATAAAATTTATATAGGTAAAGGGCAACCGCAGCCCAGTGGGTCTAAATTTACAAATGCCCAGGCAGAAGGAGATTTAGTTTTGTTGGCCGGTAATCTTGAATACCAAACCGGAAAATATGCTAATTACATCAACGTTCCTCAAGAAGCCATCCCCGCACTTGAGGCTAAGTTTGCTAAAACGCGCGGATTTCTAGAAGAATTGACCCAAGTAGCACCTAACGACAAAGTAGTCTATGCGCAGGTGAGTTCGCCGGTGTATGGTAATGAATCTACATACAATACGATCATCAACACAGGAGCGCAAGTTGACGTTAAAAAAATAGACGATGCCATTGAAGAGGGTGACGCCTACTTTTATATGGCAAGTGCCTTTAAACCAGAAAGTCAGTTAGATCGTATGCTTCTTCAATCATTAGCGAAATATGTAAAACTGCGCTATCTGAAAAAATACAGCGTTGATCAATACAATAACCTAAACTCCTTCTTAGAAGGTAACACTTCTAATGCCGGTCTGGCTTCAGAGAGACGCGAACTTAGCGCGTTGCTTATTTCTCCTGAACAGTTTAAAATTTTGGAAAACGAAATCGGAGAGGCAGAAATGAATGCGTTCATCTCCAATGTTTTTCAGAATTTGAGAGTGGGTAAATTAAGTATTCAAGCTTTCTCAGATTCTTTCAAACAAATACAAATTCCAGAAAAGACTGAAAGATTTGCATCACTAGAAAATAGTCTTCGAACACAATTTGAATTGAGAGCGGAAACTCCAGAGGTAAAAGAAATCCTTACGCGTTGGTAAAAGAATAAAACAATTAACCAAAAAAAAGACCCGCAAGTTGCGGGTCTTTTCAGTTTTAATTGAGAAGATTCTCAAACTTCCCAAATTTGGTATTCATAACACTTAAAGCCTTAGAATAATTTAAAATGCGGTCAACCGTCTCTTGAGTCGGTTTTAAATTGTTGTCAAGCGCGCACGCTTTTTTTGAGTAAATGTTTTCCATTAAATGACGTTTGGTTAATAGTCCCTATATAACGCACACTTTCTGGATTTAGTCTATCTTAATTTGTTAAAACTATATTGTTTTTCTCAATCACTTTCCGCAGGTTGATCAGTGCATAACGCATACGACCTAGAGCGGTATTGATGCTCACATCAGTGCGCTCTGCTATCTCTTTAAAACTCATATCTTTATAGATGCGCATCATCAAAACATCGCGCTGATCTTCAGGAAGTTCGTCAATAAGCTTACGCACATCTTCTTCCACCTGATCTTTGATAATTCTTTTTTCAGCATTTAGATCTGGATCTCCTAAAACAGAAAAAATATTGAAGTCGCCCGTGTTATCAAATTTCGGCATTCGCTTATTCTTTCTAAAATGGTCTATAACCAGATTATGCGAAATACGCATTACCCAGGGTAAAAATTTACCCTCTTCATTATAACCACCGCGTTTTAGCGTGCGTATGACTTTGATAAAGGTGTCTTGAAAAATATCTTCGGTTACATCACGGTCATAAACCTTTGAATAAATAAAACTGTATACTCGTTGCTGATGTCTCGAAATTAATATAGAAAGTGCCGACTCGTCGCCTTTAATATAGCTGCTCACCAGAGTCGCGTCTGTAGTTAACATTTCTTCCATAAAATTACTTTTGTAGGTTAAAGTTGGCCTTAGGGCCGGTAAAAATTTTAAAAAGTAATTTTAAGGTATAGGCGTTCTGTTAATGTTAATACAAACCAAATATAACAACTTTCATTCCAAATAAACAACACGTCCTGTACAATTTTAACATTAATAGGACGTTGGCCAAATCTTTGAGCGCGTATCAATCCTATAAATTATCTTTGCATACCTATACAAATTGCTATGATTGTTGATGCTTCAAAAGCTAACCCTAAAGAGAATATTATCATCAAAGGGGCCAAGCTTCATAACCTAAAAAATATAAATACCATTATTCCACGTAACAAGCTGGTTGTGATTACCGGTTTGTCTGGATCAGGAAAATCGAGCCTCGCTTTTGATACGCTTTATGCCGAAGGTCAGCGCAGGTATGTAGAAAGCCTGTCGTCATACGCACGGCAATTTTTGGGCCGACTTAACAAACCAAAGGTTGACTATATTAAAGGTATTGCACCCGCGATCGCTATCGAGCAAAAGGTAAACAGTACTAATCCGCGCTCAACCGTAGGAACGTCTACCGAAATTTACGATTACCTCAAATTGCTTTTTGCCCGAATTGGGAAGACCTACTCTCCTATTTCTGGTGATGAGGTTAAGAAGGATACCGTGACCGATGTTGTAGATTATGTAAAGCAGTTTGATGAGCGTAGCAAACTCTTATTACTTGCTCCCTTTCTGGTTGAAGAAGGACGCAAAATTGAAGAAAAACTCAATATTCTTCAGCAGCAAGGTTACGCACGGATTAAAGTCAATGACACCGTCGTACGTATTGATGAAGCCGGAAGTATCAAAAAAACAGACAAACTCTTTCTGGTGGTAGACAGAATCATCAAAAAAAATGATGAAGACTTTTACAATCGCTTAGCTGATGCCGTGCAAACGGCTTTTTATGAAGGTAAAGGAGAAGCTTTTATTGAAGATCTAGATACCGGCAAACAACGTCACTTTAGCAATAGTTTTGAATTGGACGGCATGAGCTTTTTGGAGCCTAACGTGCATTTGTTCAGTTTTAACAATCCTTATGGCGCTTGCCCCACGTGTGAAGGTTACGGTGATGTGATTGGTATAGATGAAGATCTAGTCGTTCCAAACACAGCACTTTCAGTTTATGAAAATGCTGTATTTCCCTGGCGTGGCGATAGTATGAGTTACTATCGCGACCAGCTGGTAAACAACGCTTATAAATTTGATTTCCCTATTCACAAACCTTATTTTGAGCTCAGCGACGCGCAAAAAGAGTTGTTATGGAATGGAAATCAGTATTTTGAAGGTATTCACCAATTTTTTGAATTTTTGGAATCAAAAGCATATAAAATTCAAAATCGGGTGATGTTGTCACGCTACCGCGGAAAAACGCGTTGTAAAACCTGTGGTGGCAAACGTCTGCGTAAAGAAGCGAATTATGTCAAAATTGGTGGAACCACAATCACAGACCTTGTAGGGCTTCCGCTTAATAAAGTGGCTGACTTTTTTAAGAACCTTCAACTGAGTGAACACGATAGCAAAATCGCAAAGCGTCTGCTCACCGAAATTGAAAGTCGATTAGAATTTCTGTCTAAAGTAGGCTTAAATTACCTTACGCTAAACCGAAAATCCAATACTCTTTCTGGAGGAGAATCTCAACGAATCAATCTTGCGACTTCATTGGGAAGCAGCCTTGTGGGATCTATGTATATACTAGACGAGCCCAGCATTGGCCTACATCCAAAAGATACCGAACGTCTTATAGAAGTGCTTAAGAATCTTAGAGATTTAGGAAATACGGTGATCGTTGTAGAACATGATGAAGACATTATGAAAGCAGCAGATGAGATCATCGATATTGGTCCGGAAGCCGGAACCTTCGGCGGTGATGTTGTTGCTGTGGGCACGTATGATGAGATTCTAAAAAGCGAATCGCTTACCGCAAAATATCTCAATGGTGATCTTGAAATTAAGGTCCCTGAAAAACGCCGGGAATCTAAATATTATGTGGAGGTCAAAGGCGCACGAGAAAACAACCTGAAAAATATAGATGTACGTTTCCCATTAGGAATGTTTGTCGCAGTAACCGGAGTTTCCGGAAGTGGTAAAAGTACGCTGGTAAAAAAACTGCTCTACCCCGCCCTACTTAAAGAAACCGGCGGTTATGGTGAGAAAGTGGGCCAAATGACCGGGATTGAGGGGAAGTTTGATAATATCAATCATATTGAGTTTGTAGATCAAAATCCTATTGGTCGTTCTTCACGTTCCAATCCTGTGACCTACATCAAAGCCTATGATGATATTCGTTCGCTTTTTGCTGGTCAGAAATTGAGTAAGATCAGAAATTTTCAAACCAAACATTTCTCCTTTAATGTTGATGGGGGGCGTTGTGAAAATTGTAAAGGCGAAGGCGAAGTCACCATTGAAATGCAGTTTATGGCAGATGTGCATCTAGAATGCGAAGTGTGTAAAGGGAAACGTTTTAAAAAAGAGGTGCTTGAGGTTACGTTTGAAAACAAAAACATTGATGACATACTCAATATGACCATCGATGATGCTATTGCCTTTTTTAAAGAAAACAAGCAAGATAAAATCACCCGTAAGCTTAAACCCTTGCAAGATGTGGGCTTAGGCTACGTCACGCTTGGGCAGAGTTCTTCTACCCTTTCCGGAGGCGAGGCGCAGCGTATAAAGCTCGCTTCCTTTTTAGTCAAAGGTACTTCTAAAGAAAAGAATCTATTTATTTTTGACGAACCTACTACAGGTTTGCACTTTCATGATATTCAGAAATTACTTACTTCCTTTCAGGCATTGATCAAAAAAGGACATTCTATTCTTGTTGTTGAACATAATTTAGACCTGATCAAATGTGCAGATCACGTAATCGACTTGGGTCTTGAAGGTGGCGAAAACGGCGGATATCTTATCGCTTCAGGAACCCCGGAAGAGGTTGCGAAAAATAAAAAATCATATACTGCTCCTTATCTTAAAGACAAACTTTAATGGGAAATAACCTCCCATAGGCAAGTCTATCTCCCGGCAAGGCAATTCTATGAAGCATTATTTGGAAACCAATTTTCAATGTTTAGGCATCTCGATGACTTTCGGGACGGAGTAGTAAACCCTCTGTAGTGCCCACAAAGTAGAAAAACAGTTAAGAGGTGTGAAAAATTCACATCTCTTTTTTTTTGTTTTAAAATATTAAATTTCAGACACTTAAATTCCATAAAACTTTTCCACAGTACTATCACAAATACGTAATTTTAATTTTTGGCACGCGGTTTGGTTTATACATATCAGAACCGAGACAGCGCAACGCGCGTTATCTCAAAAACTAAAAATTATGAAACGCACCTTACTCTTTTTGGCAGTCAGCTTCGTAATCGGAGTTTCTGCACAGGCAAACGAACGTATAGAAGGGCAAACGCTTACAGCAAATACTGCAAGCAAAATGCATCTGGAACCTGTAGTTTTTATAGAACGAGGTGTTGAATTTTTAGTTTATCCTGACGGAACATTAGATTTTAATCTTCCACCGGCGTCGATAAGCTTGAATGGTAGAAGGGTAAACCAGATTTATTACAATCCAAATTCGGTTTATGGTTCGAATCAAGCGTATCGTAAAGGATATATTCAATACAACCGTAACGGCCAAGTAGCACAAATAGGTAATTTGAACATTGATTACCATCGTAATGGGAGTGTTGAAAAGATAGGTGATATAGCGCTTACTTATAAAAAAGGACGTCTAGATAAAATAGGAAATTTAAAAATGCACTATGATAGAAGCGGGCGTATTTATAAGCAAACGGGAACTATCAGTAAAGCATATGAAGTACACGGTGTACGCTCGCAAACGGTTTATAGTACGCGTAGTCGTAGGTCATAATGATAAACCCCACGATCGTGGGACATAGTTTGATTTTTTTGGTTGGTTAGTTAGTTGAAAATCCTCGATACTTTAGTGTATCGGGGATTTTTTATGGGCTGTTGCGAGCTGCTTATTTTGTAATTTTGCAGCATGCAAATTCAAGACACTATAGCTGCATTAGCGACTGCGCCAGGCGCTGGAGCAATTGCTGTAATTCGGGTTTCCGGAACTCAGGCGCTTTCGATCGTTTCTGATCTTTTTCAAGCGAAAAGCAAAAAAAAGCTGATCGAGCAAGATTCGCACACGCTTCATCTGGGCAACATTATTGATGGTTCCCGGATTATTGATGAAGTTTTAGTTTCTATTTTTAAAGGGAAACGCTCCTATACCGGAGAGCCGACGGTTGAAATTTCGTGTCACGGTAGTTCTTACATTCAGCAAGAAATTCTTCAGCTTTTATTTAGAAATGGCTGCCGGGCAGCAAAAGCCGGCGAATTTACCCTACGTGCGTTCATCAACGGGAAAATGGATTTGAGTCAGGCGGAAGCTGTAGCAGATCTCATCGCCAGTGATAATGCTGGGGCGCATCAGATCGCTATGCAGCAAATGCGCGGCGGTTTCTCAAACGAAATTGCTCAGCTGCGTCAAGAATTACTCAATTTTGCTTCGCTTATAGAGCTCGAACTTGACTTTGCTGAAGAAGACGTGGAATTTGCTAATCGCGAAGAATTTCAGCAACTAATATCAAAGATTACACGCGTTCTAAAAAGACTTATCGATTCTTTTGCAACCGGAAATGTGATCAAAAACGGAATTCCGGTTGCCATCGTGGGCGAACCTAATGTGGGTAAGTCAACCTTATTGAACGCTTTGCTCAACGAAGAACGCGCTATTGTTAGTGATATCGCCGGTACTACAAGAGATACTATCGAAGATGAAATTTCAATAGGTGGTATTGGTTTCCGATTTATAGATACTGCTGGAATCCGCGAAACGGCAGATGTTATTGAAGGTTTAGGGATTAAAAAAACCTTTGAAAAGATCGCACAAGCACAAGTCGTACTTTACCTCATCAATTCGGAGAAGTTTAAAGATCAAGCCGAATTATTTACGGTGGAAATACAAAAGATCAGAAATCGTTTCCCAGACAAGCCATTGGTCCTGGTAGCCAACAAGATCGATCACCTCACGGAAGCTGAACAAGAATTAATCAACGACCAACTTGCCAAACTGGTCTCAGAAGGTAACAAATCGGCGGTACTGCTTATTTCTGCTAAAACCAGAACTGGGGTCGAAGCGCTTAAGGAGCAGTTGCTTCAATTTGTTAATACCGGAGCACTTCGCAATAACGAAACTCTGGTAACCAACTCCCGTCATTACGACGCACTACTTAAAGCCTTGGAAGAGATCGAAAAAGTACAACTGGGCATCGATGCCGGTTTAAGCGGTGATTTGTTGGCAATTGATATTCGAGAAGCGCTGTATCACTTTGGCGAAATCACAGGACAAGTCACTAATGATGAATTGCTCGGAAATATTTTTGCTAATTTTTGTATTGGTAAATAGCCTCTAGTTTTATTTAATATCATTTGACATCAAATAACACTGATTTACAAATAGTTAACATTTTAATTCTCTGAATTTCTAAATTTAATTTTCTCATTTTTTGATGTTTTTTGGTCAAAATTTACACCTCATTTACACCTCAGTAAGCTTTTAATCCCAACGAGGTGTAAAAATTTACACCTCATTAGGATTAAAGTGAATAATTTCGCCTTTTTATATAGATATTTTCGATTTTTCATGAATCATATTAATTTTCCAAAGATAGACATTTTTTAATTAAAATACTGATAAACAATAATTTACACATTGATTTTCTTCGGAAATTGTAGTTCAATACCTTTTTCAATTTGGCGAAATTATGGCGACTATTTCAACTTAAATCATCTTAAATACACTTAAGTATACTTATTTCTTCTTATTTCACTCTATTTCCTCCTAATTTTATTAACTTAGCCATGTTTTGATGAAATACACAAGATAAATGAGTAGTAATATCAGGCTGAAAAGCATTTGCGAATATTGTGGCAATGAGTTTATTGCAAAGACCCTCACTACTAGATACTGTTCTCACAAATGCAATAGCAGAGATTATAAAGCACGTAAAAAGAAGCAAAAAATTAATGAAGCATCACTGGTAAAGAATAATCAGATTCATTCAAAGCGTATTGATGTCATAAATTCTAAGGACTTCCTTACAGTTCAAGATGTATCCCAAATAATTGGCTGTTCTACAAGAACGGTATACCGTCTAATTAATAACGGGACTATTAAAGCAGTCAATTTATCGGAACGACTCATAAGAATAAACAGACGCTCTTTAGAACAAGTAATTCCTATGTAATTCCATTACATTTGAGATCTTACTTATAATCAAATCTCGGTTTTGCTTTCTTATCTATTAACTCCTAATACTATTGAGTTATGAAAATACATTTGAAAAAAAAGAAACTCAATTCCGGGAAGTACAGCCTGTACATAGAATATTATAGAGGCCACACCCTAGATGAAAAAGGAAAGACAAAACACTTGAGGGAATTTGAGTATCTCAAACAGTATCTCATTATCAACCCTAAAAACGCATCTGAAAAGAAGGCCAATGAAGAAACTCAGTTAAGAGCTGAACAAATCCTTTCGATTCGTCGCGCTGAATATGCTCAAGGCAAGTATAGCATTAAGGATCGTTCTAAGGAAAAATTGAACTTCCTCTCCTATTACGATAAGTTAAAAGAAGAGCGCTATGAATCCAAGGGGAATTACGACAATTGGGATGCCGCTCAAAATCATCTTGAGAAATTCTGCAAAAACAAACAGGTTACTTTTGAGGATATTGATGAAAACTTTGTTTATGGTTTCAAGAAATACCTCAATAAAAAAGCGAAGACTAAATCCAACACCCTATTATCGCAAAATTCTAAATACACCTATTACAATAAATTTAAAGCTGCTTTACGTCAAGCCTTTAATGATGGCTATACCAGTCGCAATTACGCTTCTACTGTAAAAGGCTTTGCGATGGGTGAAACAACGCGTGAATATCTAACGCTTGACGAATTACAAAATTTAGCTAAAGCTGAATGTAAACATCAAATACTTAAAAATGCTTTTATATTCAGTTGTCTTACCGGATTACGATGGAGTGATATTAATAAACTTATTTGGTCTGAAGTACGGGATGAGGAAGAGGGTTCTCGACTAGTTTTTAAGCAAAAGAAAACGGCTGCTCAGGAATATCAATACCTATCGGATCAGGCACGTTCTATATTAGGAAGCCGAAAGCAAGAAAATACACGTGTGTTTCAAGGCTTGAAGTACGGGGCTCACTTTAACGCGGAAATACTCCGTTGGTGTATGCGCGCCGGAATTACGAAGCATATAACCTTTCATAGCGCCAGACATACTCACGCCGTTCTTTTACTGGAGCGCGGAGCCGACATTTATACCGTCTCCAAAATTCTTGGACACAAAGAAATTCGCACAACTCAGATCTATGCTAAAATTGTAGATACTAAGAAGAAAGAAGCAGCCTATTTGATTCCGAAATTGGAAATCTCAGATTTGACCTGTTGATAACTCTCAAAAACTTCGTTATCCTAACTATTATTTGTTGAGATTTAGTAGTCACTTCACAGTCTAAAATTTTTAATGCAATCATTTGATTTCATCTGAAAACAAATAACTTATACAATTGTTTTTCCTTGTTTTGTGCATAAAAACAGCCTAATAAACTTCATTTAAATTAACCTTGGCGCTACTTTTAATTCAAGAATTCAATCATAAATAAACAAAGCGCTTTGTTCACTATTCACCTTAAAATCGAATATGATGAACACGATTAATTTAGACGAACGGCTAGCACGCATTGAATCGCTGTTACTTAGCCAAAAAAAAGTACTCAATCTTGATGAAGCCTGTGACTATACAGGTATGTCACGAAGCTATCTGTACAAACTGACCTCTACTGGAGGTATCCCACACAGCAAGCCAGGCGGTAAACTTATTTACTTTGATATCGATCTGCTCAACAACTGGCTTTTAGAAAATCAGCGTAAATCGAATTCACAGATTGAGCAGGAAGCCCTTGAATACACCTTGAAAAAACGGTGATGCTACTCTAAGCCCCTAATTCTTTTCGAATCAGGGGTTCTTTTCATTATTAATACTATTCACTATGAAAGCTATACCTTATAAAAGGGTGGGCACCACGTATTACAAATTGGTGGCTGCTCCTACTATTGCCGGTCATTTTAATGAGTTTCTTGTACACTGGAATATCGAGACCATCAAACAAGATCACGGTAAAGCCTATTTGACAAAAATACCAAAGTATGATGGGTTTACTTGTATTCCCAATCATATCAACTTTAAGCAGGAATACAAAGGCTTCTATAATATCTATTCACCTCTAAGCAAAGAACCTCTTGAAGGTTCTTGTGAAACCACTATTGGTTTTCTTGAGCACATCTTTGGTAAGCAATTAGCCTTGGGATTAGATTATCTGCAACTACTCTACACTAGACCTGTTCAAGTATTACCGATTCTTTGTCTGGTATCTAAAGAACGTTCCACCGGGAAAAGCACCTTTCTAAAATGGCTTAAATCCATTTTTGAGAACAACCTGACCTACCTTACTAATGATAGCTTTAGCAGTCAGTTCAATTCTGATTGGGCCAATAAACTCCTAATCTGTATTGATGAAGTTCTTTTCAATAAAGAAGAGCTTACCGAACGCATCAAATACCTTAGCACCACCAATATCAATAAGCTCGAGGCTAAAGGAAAAGATAAACGTGAAGTGGAATTCTTCGGCAAGTTTATCCTCTGTAGTAACAATGAGGATAACTTTATAAAGGTTGATGCCAATGAAACGCGTTTTTGGGTGTTGAAGGTGCCTTCTATTAAAAAAGAAAGCACCAACTTTTTGGAACATCTGATTACAGAGATTCCTGCTTTTCTTTATTTCCTATCCAATCGCAAACTAAGTACACCACATCAGACGCGTATGTGGTTTACTCCAGGACAGATCAAAACCGCTGCGCTTACCAAGCTTGTAAAAAATAATAGGAACCGCGTAGAAAAAGAGTTGGCCAGTATCCTGATGGGAGTTATTGAAAAATTTGATTTAGAAGAAGTAGATTTTTGTCCGCTGGATGCTTTGAATGCCTTGAACAAAACTCGAGTAAAGACCGATCTTACCCAGCTGCGCAGATTACTAAAGGTGGACTGGAAACTTACCAATCAACCCAACTCCAATCAGTATCGAAAATTTGTGATTTGGTCTGAAGGTACTATCACCCTAATTGAAGCAAAAGGCCGCTACTTTACCGTAAAAAAGGAATTTCTGATCCAAAATTTTGATGAGACGATGACAGATGAAGATGATCCCACTGTTTATAAGGGCTGAAGCTGTCATCATTTTATCATCAAACTGTCATCAAAAAAATAAATGATGACAAAAACTAAGCTTAAAAAATCAAAAATGATGAAACGATGAATTTTTGATGACACGGTAAAGCCAATGTTTTCAAGGCTTAAGAAGATTAGTCATCAAATCATCATTTTATTTTTAAAAATAGCGTGCAGATGAAAAAAGAAAAACTATCGTGTGAACAAGCCCGAAAAATACCCATCGTTAAGGCGCTGGAATTTTTAGGGCACCTTCCCACTCGCAATACGGAAAAGGAAGCTTGGTTTCTGAGTCCCCTGCGGTCAGAAACCCAAGCCTCCTTTAAAGTCTCTAAATCTTTAAACTGCTGGTACGATCACGGACTGGGTAAAGGCGGCAATTGCATCGATCTTATTTGTGAGCTTCAGAATATAGCTGTAGGTGAAGCTTTAGCAATTTTAGCTCAAGTCAATACCAGAAACTATGCGCTTCCAAAACCACAATTACCGAAAGTAAACAAATCTGGAATTGTAATCAGACAGGTAAAATCGATTCAACATCCGGCATTATTAGCCTATCTGCAAAGTCGAAAAATTAGTCCGGTTGTAGCGCAGGGGTTTTGCAAAGAAGTGCATTATACCATAAAAGAGAAGTACGGTTTTTCAATTGGTCTGAAAAACAATTCCGGAGGATGGGAACTTAGAAACACATATTTTAAAGCATCCAGCTCCCCAAAGGACTTGCGATGGATCACTAATGGATCTCAAAACTTGATCGTCATTGAAGGAATGTTTGATTTGTTATCGCTGCTTACACTTTTTTCAAACTTAAAACGGGAAGCTGATTTTCTGATTTTAAACTCTGTTGCTTTTGCTGAAAAAGCACTCCCCTATTTTGATACCTACACTACTGTTGAATTGTATCTCGATCAGGATGACGCCGGAAGAAAAACAACTTCATTCTTTCTATACAACAACGCTACGTGTATTGATAAATCCAGTTTCTATAAAGCGGAAAAAGACCTTAATGCCTGGCTGATGAAAACGCATTAAACTGATTTCTGGGAAGCAGGGCAAGATGTGTGGCTGTGGCCACAATCTTGCTTTGCTCCCGGTGGTTGCAAAGAAAAAAAACAAACGATGAAACGAGCACTTATCAAATTCAGATGCAGCGTGTATGAGAAAAAATTGCTGCAGATAAAAGCAAAAGCTGCAGGCTTGAGCCTGAGTGCTTTTTGCAGAAGAAGTTTGTTGGAGCAACAGATCACCGAGCGGATGAATGAAGAACATATTCATACCTATAAAATGCTGGTGAAATATCACAACAATTTTAAACGCATTGGGAATATGTATAAAAAAGGTAATCCAAAACTTAGTGAGGAAGTCATTCAGGTAGCTGAAGAAATCAAGAAACATCTAAAAACCATAATGAAATGATTGGCAAAGGCAGTGCTATATCCAGTACCCTTGGCGCGTTGCGTTACGGTAATGATCCAGACAAACAAGCGGAGCTAGTATATAGCGATCTGGTTGTAGGCGGTACTGCTGAAGAGATCACCCAAGAATTTAAAGCCGTGCAAGCGCTCAATCAAAATTGTGAGCGCAACACGTTGAGTTTTGTTCTAAGTCCGACAGTAACCGATGGAGCTCAAATGAACACAGAGGATTTAGGGAAACTCACTAAAACCTTTATTCAACATATGAAATTACAAGAGCGCCAAGCAGTGGCGTATGTACATCGGGACAAAGCACATACCCACGTGCATCTCTATGTGAATCGAATCGATCTAAAAGGGAATGCTTATACTGATAGTTTTATCGGAAAGCAAAGTCAGTGGGCCGCTGAGCGGACCGCAAAGCAAATGGGTATTCAAACCGTACAGGACGTTCAGCTTGAGAAAAACAAAGCCTTAGCACAGACGCGAGGTGAAATCCATAAAATTCATCAGCAGGCTATTCAAGGCTCTACTAAAGATCTTCAGACTTACATCAATCGCATGCAAGAGCAGCACATTACCGTGATCCCGGTGATCAATAAATCAAAACAGCTGCAGGGGTTTCGTTTTGAATACAAAGGTCAAAACATTAAGGGAAGTGAAGTACATCGCTCAATGTCGGCCAGTAGTTTGCTTAAATCCATCAACCGCGCCAAAGCTGTTGTGTTATCCGGAGGGAGCATACCTATTGCGCCAAGCCTGGCCAAAGCTGTGGCTAAAAAAGTATTAAAACTAGTAATCGATAAAGGAATAGGAATATGACTAAACTAGAACACTTATCAGAACTGCTGGTTGAAGAATTACATTCATTCAAACACGAGGTCAATCGCTTAGAACGCATTGAACAAAGTCTTAAGAGCACCTCCATACAAGCAGATAGCACCCAAATTGAAAAGATGGTCGAAGCGCATCTTAGAAAATTGGAGTTGCATCAAATCTCGCAGCAGGAAAATCGCAAGGAACTTCTGAGAAAGATCAAGCATACGCGAACGATCCCAAATTGGTTTATCATCTTAGCCCTGCTTCTTTTTCTTTCACAAGCATTTTGTATTGTCTTTCTATTGCTGCGCTAAGAAGTGAAATTGGAATTTATTTTTCTTTCAAAAAGACCTGTCTTTTGTGAAGGCCTTTCAGAAAGAAAAAATTCGAAGTGTTTCTAGCTTACCTTTCTTAGAAGAATATTATGTGTAATTTTCTTTATCTCCTTTTAACATCTCGACTAAACTGCGTATCCTTAAAACCCTAACTTAATTTATTTCGCACATCAACACAATGATTTTTAACATCTTAAGCCTTAGACCATATGACATAAAAGTCTCCCATTATTTTCAAAGATCTATGAGAATGAAACTGTACCTCCAAACTTCGTAGACCGATATACTCTTTAGCTATAGAACTATTGCTTTTCGACAAAATAGAAACTATTATTTTTTACGCTTAGCTTTTGATTTTTTAAATATAATTCAAGTATTGCCGTTTTACGTGGACCGACTTCCTCATTTGATAAATGTGTATGTAAAACATATTTCATTCTACCTCTTTTATCATAAAAAAGGTCCCCGTGGCCTGTACCAGCGTTACTATCTAATTTCGAGATCAACGGATTTGTTTTCATTTTTTCCCAAGGTCCTAACGGAGTCCTACTTATAGCATAGCCGACTGCATAATCTGGATTTCTGTAATCATTAGCAGAGTATAACAAGTAATACAGTGCATCTTTTTTGAAAACCGTAGGTCCTTCGGCAACAGGCCAATCTGCATTTGCAGTATTTTCCCATGTCTCTTCTGCATTGATACATTCTCGCAACGTTTCCGGCTTTATGCTTTTGAGATCTGCATTCATCTCGGCAACAAAAATACGGTTACCTTCTTGAAGCCGCACGTGATATAAATACACCTTATCCTCATCAAAAAATACATAAGGATCAATCTGCCGAACGGGAGCTTCCAATGCTTTGTTATCGTTTACAAATGGCCCTAAAGGACTGTCACTTGTTGCTATTGCTATGTTTTCATTTGCGGTGTAAGCCATATAATATTTGGCTTTATGTTTAAATATTTGCGGAGCCCAAAAGCCTTTATTTCCATAAGCATCGCCTTTTTTTAGCGCAAAACCATCAGATGATCCTACTGGGCCTTCCCAGTGTTTAAGATCTTTAGAAGTATATACTAAAAAACCGGAACCCTTTATAGTATTATCGCCTTTTGTACCATATAAATAATACATACCCTCATCTTCAAAAACTGTAGGATCTGCCAGATAGATTACATCATCTCTTTGGCTTTGTGCCGCTAATCTTAAACCTCCTAACAGAATCAGGAAATATAAAATGTATAATTGCATAATTTTTCAGTTTAGCATTAAACTCGTCCTTTATCTTACTTTCTTAAATCTTTAAACGCAACCACGTATATGGTTCATCACCATTTGTAGTAGATAGCATTTCAGTATAATTCGCCTCTCCGCGTCCTATTAAAGCAATACTAAACCCTAACTCCGTGTCGACTTGAAATCGATGATGCAAAACCTCCCAAGGAATTGCAATTTCTTGTATAATCCCCTCATTTTCCGCTACAGCAACTTGTAATTGTGGTGTTTCAATCTGATCCCAATTTCCGGCAGCTCCTTCATAAATAGCCGCTTCACCTTTGACCGATATTTGGATTTTAAAGATTCCCGCATCAGGTCTTAGCTTATTTTGAGCCTGAGGATCTAAATATAGGATTGTCCCGTTTGCATTATTTTGTGTTGCAATTGTAGAAGCACCCTGATTATTTGTGGTCCGTGTAAGAATATATAAATTATTAGAATCTGCCGAAACAGTTCCACGCAACTGCGTATCCCCCATATGACCAACAAATAATGGAAAATTATGTTCCCAAATATCTTCAGTTTGGGCTCCGTCAATATTAATCGTTGCACTTTCTGCTCGTAGTTGCGGAATAACATATCCTTTAATCATCCACACTTCGGAGTTATTCGCAGAGGAAAAGGCATTGGTAGTAGTTAATGCTAGAACCGTTCCGTCTTCTAAAACGGTGATACTATTCCATAGTGCAGATTTATTTTCAGGAATTACAAAAGGAGATGTTGTTCTGTTGAAATTTTGGGCAATTTTGTTTCCTATCGCCACACGCATTTCAGCATTATTCAAATCCGTTCCTGCTCTGTTTTCAGTTCCTTGATAGGATAACAGTACCTCGCCATTGGCCAATTGAACAAGATCTGGAGCTCCTGCATATTCATCCTTCTCTAATGCATCTTGTAAAGCGTAACTTCGGTTAGGACTGCTAGCGCTAACGAAAGTTGACCAATTTTGAGCCAAGGTATTGCGTATAATATATGGCTTGAACTGATTATTATCACCATTATCTTCAATGGCATATACAATTTCTTCAGTATCCTTTAAATAAATAGGTGCTGGCATTCCGTCACGATGACCACTTCTAAAGCTAGTGATCTCAGGAGTTAAAGTCCAAGATAATCCGTTATCAGTAGACCGTAATATCGAAATGTTTTGCTCGTTAGAATTTCTGTAAATATTCTCATTAGAAAAATACAGTTGAATTTCTCCACTGGGCAGTTGTAAAAAAGTAGGTTCCCAGGCTCCATTTTCAAATAAGGTATCAGCGGTGTAGACCGTTTGGTCATTATGCCAAGACCTACCGCCATCTGAACTTTGAATAACTTTAATCGAAAAATGCTCATCTACGGATGCTGTATTTCCCGGTCTAGGATTATAAGCAAGTAAAATCGTTCCGTTTTTCAACTCAATAAGATCTGGAGTAGTATTAGATACACCATTTTTATAATCAGCCACAACTATGAGAGATGACCAAGTTTGACCTAAGTCTGTACTCCTCTTAACCAGGATCTTTCCATGGGATTCATACGTTACCACCAATGCCCCATCGGTCAACTGAATCACCCGAGCGTAACCATTATAGCCCACATCTCCCAATTCAGATATCTGTGTTTTTGTAGAAGCATCCCAGGCGATTCGTATACCAGTTACAGGTTCTTGTGTTGATATTTCAGATTCTGAATCACTGGGTTGGACCATCTGCTCTGAGTCTGATAATTGATCTGCAGCACATTGAGTATTACAAAACCCGAATAAAAGACATATTATAATTAAAAGTGATTTTTTCATAAAATAAAAACCGTCATTCAATATTTACCAAATGACGGATGTTTTTGTTATTTCGCATTTACTTCAGAAGTAAGGTCTGTAATCAAATCAGTCTCTGCTTTTCTATAAGGTGTTCCATCTGTATGAAAAATTTCATGAAACCACTCTTTGGGTTCCGAAGTATAGGTTTTCGTCCAACTATCCCAAGGATATTTAGTTTGACTTTTGCCATCTACAAAGCCCCAATTATACATTCCTACATTGTACTTTTTAGCTATAGGTAAAAAGCCTTCAAAGGTACTTCCGTTAGGTCTGGCCATATATTCTGTACATAAAATAGGTTTGCCATAACGCTGTAGATTTTTAATGTCTTTCTCAAAATCGGCAGGTAAATCGTAATTGTGGAATGTAATAATATCCGACTGTTCCAATTGCATTTTATGAAACGGACTCATTGTTTTGGGATCACTCCAGTCTCCCGTCCATACACCCGAAGTAAGTGGTTGTTGCGGATTGACAGATCGTGCCCATCCAAATGCCTTTTCCAATAGTGGCATTATCAACTCTGCTTTATTTGGAATTTCTATATCTTCATAGGAAGGCCCAGTCATATTATCTGGCTCATTCCAAATATCCCAACCTAAAATGCGATCGTCTGTTCTAAATGCTCCTATGGTTTCTTTTACATATAACTCTAATCTGCCGTATTGTGTACTATCTTTCAACACTTCCTGCCCAGGACTTTGTACCCACCCAGAGTTATGAACGTGTGGCTTGGGAGCTCGTTGTTCCCCTGCCTTTGGAAAAGGATCCCAGCACGAATCAAATAGAACAAATAACGGTTTAATACCGTGACTATCCGCTATCTTCAAAAATTCATTCATGCGCTTATACAAGCCCTCCTTATCGCTTTTATGTAGTAGGTCATGTAAATAAACCCGCATGGTATTCATTCCAATATCTTCAGCCCAGCCTAATTCTTCGTCAATACGCTCTGGATCAAAACTCTCTTCTTGCCACATTTCTAATTGATTTATGGCATTACTCGGATTGAAATTAGCACCTACAAGCCAAGGTTGCTTAGCGTACCACGCGTTGGCCTCTTCTTGAGACCAGATTGCTCTGGTATTTACAGAAATTGTATCGCTAGTATTGAGCGCAACCTCCTTAGAATCCTCTTTGGTATTCTTACACGAAAAAAGCATGCTTACCATTATAAGAGTTAGAATAAAACTTAGTCTTTTCATCAATTTTATATTTGACCCCTCAAAATACCTCCATACTTTACTTGGAGGCACTAGGGTTGTTAATATTGTGGATTTTGTTCCATATTAGGATTATTTTCTACTTCTACTTGTGGTAAAGGCAAACGAATATTCTTACCTATTTCAAAGTTTTTAAAATCGGGATCACGCTCTGCTATTGCATCTACAGACTCCTGCGTTTCTAAATCACCCCATCTTTTAAGATCTTCCCAACGCACACTTTCGCCAGATAATTCTAAAACACGTTCTATTTTAAGACGCTCTAGAAACAGATCATGATCATTTCCTATTTCAGGATATGCTGTAGCAAGCGGAGCCATATTTGCACGTGCTCGAACCTGATCAACATATTGATAAGCATCTGCCGTCATATCTAGTTCATTTAAAACTTCTGCATAACGCAATAGAATATCAGCATAACGAATTAATCGCCAGTTTACTTCAGAAAAATAATCTTCATTATCCCGTTTATAATCACGCGCTCCCTTTCTAAACCAAGCCTCATCTTCTCCCCACTCCCAGTCTCTAGAGTAAGTTTTATCTCCAAAATCTTCAAATAGATCTGGATAAAAAAGAGAATGTTGCAATCGTGGATCTAGGTTGCCATCGACCGTTAATTCTTGCTTGAAAGCATTTACAAGCCAAAAACGGGCTTGTCCATCTGACCAGCCAATCCCGCGAGGGGCAAAAAACTGAGCTCTAGTACTTGATACGGCTGCGTTCGGTCCTTCTCCAGTACCACCTCTCCGCTGATCCCCAAACTGAATCTCATATACAGATTCTGAGTTATTCTCATTTATATCTGTAAAATTGTCCTTATAATTTGATACCAGACTATAGTTCGCTCCTTCTCCTACAACTAAAAAATCCAATGCAGTTTTTGCAGCACCCCATTGGCGCTGTTGCATATAAATTTTCGCAAGCATTGCTTTTGCTGCACCTTTTGTAGGACGTCCAAGATTCTCAGCATCCCATTGTAAGGGTAAATCTTCGAAAGCTTCATTTAGGTCTAATTCGGCTTGGCTGTAGATCTCCTGCTGAGTGGATTGCATCGGCAGATCATCTGGCTTTGAAGGCTCCAAAATAATAGGCGCATTCTCCCAAAGTAAGCCCACATAGTAATAATTCAACGCCCGTAAAAACTTAGCTTCTGCTAATATAGATTGCTTTCTTGCCGCATCATCAAACTCTATATCCGGCACATTTGCTAATACTTGATTGGCTCTAAAAATGGCTTTATAGGTATCTCTCCACGTCACACCATTACCCTCCCAAAAATTATAGTTGATATAATTAAAACGTGTCCAGTCTGCTAATTCTATCCACGGGCTTTGGCTGAAACCTTCATCTGAAGTTAAATCGAGTCTAAAAGACATCCATCTAGACCATAAGCCATCCTTATAAGACATTGCATAAATAGCATTAACACCTAACTCTGCATCATTCGGCGTCACCCAAAATTGATCTGTGGTCAATGCATTTGGGTTTTTAAGATCAAGCTCGTCTTCTTGGCAGGAAACTACCCCCAGAAGCGAACAGGTTACTGTAAGTATTGTTAGTATTTTTCTCATTTTATTACTGTTTTATTTTAGAAACCAAATTCTACTCCTAATGAATAAGTTTGTACGTTAGGATAGGAACCTAAGTCTACACCTCGTTGAAAAATATTACTGTTGCTGAACTCAGGATCTAGACCTTCATATCCCGTGATCGTGATTATATTTTGAGCAGAAAGGCTCAAACGAACTTTTGAAAATCCTATTTTGTCAAGAGTATTTTGAGGCAAACTATATCCTAATCCGATATATTTTAAGCGGGCAAAACTTCCATCCTCTAACCATCTATCACTATCTGCCCGTGAATTGAGCGTTGTTCCTTTTACAATCCTAGGAAAATCGGTGTTTGGATTTTCTGGAGTCCAAGGTTGTACACCGGCCCGGTAATTACTATCGTCATCAAAACGATCTACTATACTGCGATATCCGTTGTAAACGGTAGCTCCGAAAGAACCAATCCAGTTCATTGAGAAATCAAAATCCTTATACGTAACACCTGCGTTGAAGCCCATCTCAAAATCTGGCCACGGGCTTGCTACAATTGATTTGTCTTCATTAGTAATTTCACCATCATCATTAAAATCAACGAAACGTATATCTCCTGGTACAGCTCCTGGCTGAATAACCTCTCCTTCAGAATTCGTATAATTGTTTATTTCGTCTTGACTCTGAAACAAGCCGTCAGTTTGCAATACATACCACATACCCACAGGACCGCCTGCTCTGGTTATAGTATTTCCTTGAATACTTTCATTTAAACCATTCCCTAGTTTAACCAACTTATTGTTAAGTTTCGTGAAGTTTAAAGAAGCATTGAAACTTAAATCATTATTGATGACTTTGTTATAGGCTATATTCAATTCAAAACCTTTGTTCTCAACGGTTGCTGCATTTGCAATAGGGTTTCCACCATCATTACCTGTCGATAATAAAATTGGAAAACCAAACAGCACATTTTCGGTCTTTGCAATAAAGTAATCTGCTGTTATTTGAAGTTTATTTTTAAATAAGGCTAGATCCAAACCTAGATTGGTCTGTTTTAAGGTCTCCCACTGCAGTTCTGAATTAGCAAGTCTGACCTGTGTAGCGGATGGGGTCAAGTTTTGACCTGTACCTAAAACTATCGCACCAAAGGTGTTTATAAATCCTTGATACTCATAATTGCCTATGTTACCACTCCCTAACTCTCCATAACTTGCACGTAGTTTCAAGTCACTAATGGATTCTATATTAAAAAAAGATTCGTTACTCAAACGCCAGGCTAACGAGAGTGACGGAAAATTAGACCATTTATTAGCATCACTAAAGCGTGAGGAGCCATCTCTTCTGAATACTGCATTCAATAAATACCGGTCGTCATAATTGTATTCCAATCTTCCTAAGTAAGAAAGTAAGGAAGCTTCATTTCTAAATCCACCTACTTGTGCTTGATCCCCTAAATCTAAAACGTCAAAGTATTCTCCAGTATTCGGGTTGACAAGCAAATTTCTCTTTAATCCATTTATTTGTTCGTAGCTATCCTTCTGATACGTCGTACCTGCTAGAACTGTAAGACCGTGCTTCCCAAAATCGTGGGTAAAAGTCAACGTATTTTCTAATAATTTCGTTTGGGATTGGGCCCTGTTTTGATTGGTAAATGATGCCTCATAAGGTTGATTCAACGTCCAGCTACCTTCCTTTCTCAAATATTTGAAATTGTCAAAACTAGTCTCATAGCCAAAACTCGCTCGATACTTTAAAAAAGGAAACGGATTGAGCTCCGCCCATACGTTACCTCGAATTCTAAAATTTTGTATCGATTGATCAATAAGATTTGAAATGGCCACTGGATTCGCAGCAAAAGTATTTGCGACTCCAGATTTACCATAACCATATCCACCTGGATTATCTTCATCATACACTGGAATGGTAGGAAATAATCTTACTACATCAATAAATGGATTTCCACGTAACGCTTCCGGTCCACCTATTTCATTATTTTTAGAGTTAGAAAGCGCTAGATTCTCACCAATACTAAAAATCCCCTTGGTACCACTACTGTTTACCCTAAAGGATACTCGATCAAATTTTGTACCTATTACAGTTCCTTTATTACCAAAATAATTACCAGACATAAAGTAAGAGGAGTTTTCACCACCGCCAGAAAAACTTACATTCTGATCTTGAATAAGGCCTGTACGGAATACTTCTTCCTGCCAATCTGTGTTTACATCTAGGTTTAAATCTTGCCTAGGAATACCAGAATTATCATAAGCCATATTGTTTAAACGCACAAACTCTTCTTGCCCGGCTAAATCATATCGAGGAACCTCAGTTACACTCCATTTTGAGCTCACTGAAACTTGCAAGGGCCCCTGTTTACCCTTTTTAGTAGTAATAATTATTACCCCGTTTGCCGCTCGTGAACCATAGATTGCAGCTGCAGCTGCATCCTTAAGGATTTGAATAGACTCAATATCATTAGGATTAAAATCACGGTTAGCCGTGGTCACTAATCCATCTATCACGTATAGCGGATTGGCATTTTGAAGATTTTTTAAGCCACGAATTTCAATTTTGGCCTCTTGCCCTGGTTGACCACCACCACGCACATTAACCCCAGTCGCCAAACCTTGTAAACTTTCAGCTACCGTAGTTGTTTGTCTTTTCTGAATTTGGTCAGATTTAACCACCGATATAGCACTGGTAAGATCTTTTTTATCTTGGGTACCATACCCCACTACAACGATTTCGTCTAAAGTTGCAACATCTTCTTGCAATTGAACATCAACTACTTTTTGATCTCCAACCGGAACTTCTAATGTTTTAAACCCAACATAGCTGAACACCAATATCTGATCGCTTGCTGCTGATATGGAATAAATACCATCAAAATCAGCAGAAGTTCCCTGTGATGTTCCCTTAATCAAAATGTTTGCAAATGGAATAGGCTCTCCAGTTACAGTGGTAACAGTTCCTGTAATCTCTGTTTCTTGCGCAAACGATTGATTAAAGCAAAAAACAATTAAAGTCAGGAACAAGATCGACTTTAAATTGTTACGTAAATTAGTTCTCATAGAATTTCATTTGAAATTTTAGTTTTAGTTAATTGAGACGATTTAATGAAGTTTCCAAATATTAGACACCCTTAAAACCAAAAAAGCTTATTGTCTTATTTTAACAATATCTTACTTTTTAATATTCAATTCTATTAATAATTCAATAGAAAGGGTGTTATTTCATCATTTCACCTCACTACAAAGGAGATTATTTTAATTTGAAAGCTCATTGAATTGGTGTTTCAATCTTTCGACGCTTCTGTTCATCTTTAAGAAAAAGTTAAGTTTTAGGCGTTTTGAAACAAATCGTCGAAGTATAGGACGGAAGTATTAATTCAATTCATGTTTTAATCACGTGCTTTGTATTTATGAAATTCTGGTTTTCCATAATTACAATTTTGTGGGTCGTCAATATCTATTGTCAAAGTCCCAATTTTCATCATTATAGAGTGGAAGATGGCTTATCCCATAATTCGGTGATTAGTATGTTGCAAGATCATCGAGGATTTATGTGGTTTGGAACTAAAGATGGACTCAATAGGTTTGATGGATACAGCTATAAAATTTTTCAGCATAACCCAAATGATTCCAGTAGTATAGGAAGCAATTTTATTCGTTGTCTATATGAGTTTGACAACACCCTATGGGTAGGCACAGATACCGGTCTTTTTAAATACCACGAACAAACCGAATCGTTTAGTCTCTTAAATAGTACAAAAGATCAACCTATTCTTGACATCACCCACGATAATAAAGGAAACATCTGGTATATAGCCTCAGGAAATTTATATAAGAAATCTCTTATTGATAATTCTGAAGAAGTTTTTAAAGAGGCCAATTTCTCATTTATTTCCAAAAGTGAAAAGGGCAAAATCTACGTTTCAAGTTTTGAGCAGATATACACCTATGTTGAAGATACCAATTCTTTACAGCAACTTTATCTGGGTTTTAACTCTAGTGGAAATGTAAACATTACCGAAATCGCAGCTGACGTTGCTGATGACACCTTATATATAGGCACTAAAGATAACGGGGTACTGACGCATACTCTCGTGAATAACCACACTACAAGTTTATTTTCAGAGAAAGAAAATCCATTATTTGTCAGAAAATTTCTAAGGAAAAATAAATACGAACTATGGATTGCAAGCGAATCTGGAATTTTCATTTACAATCTTAAAACTAAAGTTTTAGACAACTTTAAAAAAAATTACAACAATCCCTACTCAATATCTGATAATGCCATTTACTGCCTGGTTCTTGACCAAGAAGATGGGGTTTGGATAGGCACTTATTTTGGTGGTGTAAATTATTTCCCAAAAGAATACACCCCTATAAAACGTTACTTTCCACGAGTGGGTGAAAACTCTATTAGTGGCAATGCTGTCAGGGAAATTCAAAAGGATAAGTACGGTAATTTGTGGATTGGAACTGAAGATGCAGGTTTAAACCGCCTAAACCCTCAAACAGAAATATTTAAAAATTATGCTTCAGTAAAAAATAAAGGCCCCATTGCTCATTATAATATTCATGGCTTACTAGCTCGCAATGATGAATTGTGGATAGGTACATTTGAACACGGTCTTGATGTGATTAATATCAAGACTGGAAAATTAATCAAGCATTATGGCTCTGGGAAAAATGGCCAGGGGTTACGCAGTGACTTTGTACTCTATATTTTTGAAGCCAAAAACAAAGATCTTTATGTGCTAACCTCTGCGGGAATTCATCGCTTTCAAGAAGATTTAAATGAATTTGAAGTTGTAACAGCTTTTCCCGAAGCCTATCATTACACCTATTTAATTGAAGATCATCAAGGGGTTTTGTGGGCAGGAACTTATTGGGATGGTTTGTACTATTACAATCCTAAGAGCGGGGAAAAAGGCTTTTTTAAATACAACAGTAAAGATCCGAACAGTATTAGTACTAATGTCATTAATGGTATTTTTGAAGACTCAGAAAACCGGCTATGGGTGACCACAGAAAACGGCCTGAATAAATACAATCCTGAACAGAAAAATTTTAGAAGAATAACCAAAAGTGATGGACTCCCAAGCAATGTAACTTATTCCATTCTTGAAGATCAAAATAAAGATTTATGGATTAGCACTTCCAGCGGTCTAGTAGAATTCAATCCTGTTAATGAGAAGATTAAAGTTTTTACTAAATCGAATGGTTTACTAAGTGACCAGTTTAATTACAGTTCAGCATTTAAAGACGAATCAGGTGTCATGTATTTTGGTAGCGTTAACGGTCTGGTCAGCTTTAACCCTGATACCTTTATTAAAAACACATATCAGCCACCCATATATATCACTGATATTCAAATTAACAACAAAGAAGTAAGTGTCAAGAATGCTAATTCACCCCTAAATAAATCAATTTCCTTTTCAAGTAAATTGAGTCTTACTCATAAACAATCCACATTTAAACTTGAATTTGCTACTCTGAGTTATACCGCACCTGAGATGACCAAATATTGGTATAAACTAGAAGGTCTTAACGACAACTGGATAAGCCTAGGTAAAAATCACGAGGTCAATTTCACTCAACTTCCCCCCGGCACATATTTATTTCAAGTTAAAGCATTAAATAGCCATGGTGTTTGGAGTACCAATGACGATTTTCTAGAAATTGAGATAACACCTCCATTTTTTGCCAGTAGAACCGCATACTCCTTATATATTCTCTTGTTTATTGTTATAGCATTTTTATCGTTTCAATACTATCACCGCTATACTAAGGATAAAAATAATAGCAGAATACGTCAGCTGGAAAATGCTAAAGAAAAAGAAATCTATCAGGCAAAAATTGAATTTTTCACCAATATTGCTCACGAAATACGCACACCGCTGACCCTGATAAAGAGCCCCTTAGAAAAGCTTTTAAAAAGCTCTTATAAGTCCCCCGAAATACCCAAAAATTTGGGTATTATGGAGAAAAATACCTCAAGACTTTTAAACCTTGTAAATGAATTGCTCGATTTTAGAAAAACGGAAATGCAGCATGTAAAACTGAATTTCGTAGAGGTCAACATCAATGAGATCCTTGAAGAAACGTATGTACGTTTCAGTCAGATGATTCAAGAAAAACAACTCGAGTTTTCACTTTTAAAAACAGAAGAACCTATCTACGCATTTGTAGATGAAGAAGCCATCAAAAAAATATTGAGCAACCTTTTTAACAATGCTATTAAATACTCTAAGAGCAAAGTCTCAATCAATCTCAAATCAATAGAATCAGACTTTCTAATAACGATACAAAACGACGGAAAATTAATTCCAACGGAGCTTCAAAAAAGAATCTTCGAACCTTTTTACCGCGTTCCAGGAGATCGCCTTAATCTAGGCACAGGAATAGGTTTGTCACTCGCTCATTCGTTGACCGAGCTGCACCACGGTAGCTTATATTTTGAATCTCAGAATAAAATGAACACGTTCATCTTACAAATGCCTGTTCTTCAATCTGAAGGTTTAAAAAATGTGCACAAACACTCTGACGCTATAGATACTTATCCAGCTATACACGGCACACCGAATATTAATAAAAATGTTCCGACTATTTTAGTTGCTGAAGACAACCGTGAGCTTGCTGATTTTATGTTTTCAGAATTGTCCTCTATTTATAATGTGATTATAGCTGGGAATGGTCAGAAAGCGTTAGACTATATTTCGAATTATGAAATTCAACTTGTAATTAGTGATGTGATGATGCCTATTTTGAATGGAATCGAATTATGTCGATTTATCAAAGAAGACATTAAAACTAGTCACATTCCTGTAATCCTATTAACTGCCAAAAGTGCTTTAAACGCAAAAATTGAAGGCTTAGAATCAGGTGCAGATGCCTACATTTCAAAACCATTTTCAATGGATCATGTTTTAGTACAAATCTCGAATCTTCTCGAAAATAGAAGAACGATCTTAGGGCATTATAGTAGTTCACCTCTAGCCCATTTGAAGTCATTGTCAAGCTCTGGCTCAGACCAAGATTTTCTTTCTAAATTGGATACGGTAATTTTACAAAACTTAGAAGATCCTCATCTTAACGTAGAGTCATTAGCCAGCCTCATGAATATGAGCCGATCAACATTATACCGAAAGATTAAAGAAATATCTGAACTATCCCCAAACGAACTTATAAACGTAAGTAGACTCAGAAAAGCAGCATTTTTATTGAAAACATCAAACAAGAAAATTTTTGAAATTTCTGAGGAGGTTGGTTATAAATCACAAACCAACTTTGGACGTAATTTTCAAAAGCACTTTGGAATGCCACCGTCTGAATTTTTAAAGAAAGTTGATTGACTTTAGGTATTTAAAGCGATTCATAGAAAGGTAGACATTGAGTAGTTTTCCTATTCTCCAGGTATTTTAAGGCAAACCATATATTTAAACTTCAAATATGTCTTGATTTTTGATCCTAGCCACCATAAATTAGAACTTTTATTGAACCTAATATTCTTTAGGTGACCTAGGTCAATTATTCATGTATGATAAGTATAGGTTTAGAGCAGCCTCTCCACTTTATAAATATTTATCCTTCCTCAGAATTGATCACTATCTAAATGCAGCGCTAGAAAACTTTCACGAGAATCATACTATGTAATCTCACATAATGATCCTCTTGTATTCCTATTTATAAAAATATCATAGAAGTAGATTAAACCAACTTTTTCTATTCCGCTACTTTGTAAATCTTAGGTTAATCTTTTCACTAAAACCATTTACTATTTAAGTTTTAGATAAAATTAAGTTAATACAATTGAATCAAATAAGCCCTTCTTTTGTCTTCAAATAGAATTCTAACTTCCTAAAGGCCCTAGTATACGACACATTATTTTGAATTAGCCCAAAAATTTAAAGCCCGTTTCTGTTGCACCAGAAACGGGTCATTAAAATTAAAACTACAGTACAAATCCATAGTTCTATTCTGATGAAAAACAAATTACTCCAATTTTTTGAATTGCCTGCCCTTGTGCCCAAATTTTTGGTCACGATTACTTTATTACTCTACTGCTCAACCAATATTAATGCTGCCAACGTTCCATTAAACACAAACATCGATCAGCAAAAATTAACAGGAACGGTTCTTGACAATACAGGAATGCCTTTGCCGGGCGCTTCTATTATGGAAGTAAATACCACCAATGGGGCCTCCTCTGATTTTGATGGTAACTTTGAACTTAATGTTTCTCAATTACCTGCGGTAATTAAAATTTCCTATATAGGATTTACCACTCAGGAAATCACCATTGAATCTTTGGCCCCGCTCCAAGTTCAATTACAAGCAGATAATAATGCACTTGATGAAGTGGTTGTCGTAGGTTATGGTGAAACCAGCCGAGAAAAACTTTCTACTGCAGTTAGCACGGTCAACACTGAAAATTTAGAACAGAGACCCGTAGCCGACGTTACCTCAAGTCTTCAGGGTCTAAGTCCCGGACTTAATGTTACTCAAAGTACCGGTAAGATAGGTGCAGAACCTCGTATTAACATCAGAGGTTTTACCTCTATTAATGGCGGAACACCACTGATTCTTATTGATGGTATAGAAGGAAGCTTGAGCAACCTCAATCCAAGTGATGTTGAATCAATCAGTGTTTTAAAAGATGCCGGAGCTGCCGCAATCTATGGAGCCCGAGGTTCCTTTGGTGTGGTCTTAGTAACCACTAAAAATGCGGATAAAGGTAATGTTCAAGTGAATCTGGGAGTGACCACAGCTATTAACTCCCCAACGATGAACACCGATTTTCTTACTGACCCTTTTAAAGCAGTTTCCATCGTGGATGAAGCTTTTAGAAATAACAGCGGAGCGTCTTATACCGGTTATACGGAAGAAGATATGCAGGCGCTTTATGAAGTTTCCCAAGACCCTTCTCTAGCCCGTGTAATTATTGACCAGCGCAATGGGCGTGATCAATATGTGCACTACGGCTATACGGACTGGTGGAATACTTTTTTCAGAAAGACCTATCCAACACAAATTTATAATGCTTCTGTTTCCGGAGGTTCTGAAAAAATCAAAGCCTATTTCTCCTATCGTAATTTTCAATCTCAAGGAATCCTGAAAGTTCAGGACGACTATTACGATAAGTACAATCTACGTGGCAAAATTGATATCAAAGCCACAGACTGGTTATCGTTCTCTAACAATATGCAGTACAACAGCTCAGAAGATCTGGAGCACAGTGGTAGCCAATATGGAAACTACAGCAATCTTTGGGGAAGTTTAATATGGGTGCACGCACTGCCTTCCTATGTTCCTGTAAATCCTGATGGAGGTGCCTTATGGCGTACGGAACTGAATAACTATACGATTGGTGACGGTGTGTATGCCGGACTATTACAAGGAACCACTAAACAGCAAACCAATAATAATGAGTTTAGTAACATCGCTTCTGTAGAACTTAGACCCATCAAAGGGGTAACCTTAAATGCAAACTATGCTATTAGACGTAATGAGTATAGCAGGTTTCAACGCTCTACCCGTATCCCCTACTCGATTTATCCTGAACAATTGGATCTAATGGGGAATGATTATCTTAATGAATATCGCACTGAAAGCAAATACGATGCGCTCAATGTATATGGCGAGTACAAAGGATACTTTGGAGATCATAATGTAAAAGCTACTATTGGTTTCAACCAAGAAACGTTCATGACCAAGAGCATCAACGCCAGTAAGCAGAATTTAATTTCAAATGACTTAAACTCCTTAGGACTGGCAACATCGAATCCTACCACCTCTGGTAGTGCATCAGAGTGGGCGCTTCAAGGTTTATTTTATAGACTATCCTATGATTATAAGGATAAATATGTAGCTGAGTTTAATGGTAGATATGATGCAACATCACGCTTTCCATCTGCCTATCGATGGGGATTCTTCCCATCCTTTTCTGGTGCTTGGTTAGCAAACAAAGAGCAATTTATTGAGGATGCCACCGGAGAAACCTTTGATCTGCTGAAATTCCGTGCTTCATACGGTTCTCTAGGAAATCAAAACATAAGCAATTATGCTTATTTCCCGACTTTGCCAAATGGATTGTATGACTATGTTCTTAATGGAAGTCGCTTAAATTATATCGAATCTCCAGCCTTAAACCCTAGCGAGATCACCTGGGAAAAAGTAAGTACGCTTGACTTCGGGGTTGATGTAGGGGTTTTTAACAACCACTTATCTGCTTCTTTTGATTGGTTTCAAAGAGATACCCAAGGAATGCTTTCACCTGGAGCTACGCTACCCAGTGTATTAGGTACCGCTTCTCCTTTAGAAAATGCTGCAGATTTAAGAACCAAAGGATTTGAACTTTCCGTAAGCTACAATGACTATTTTGAATTAGCTGAAGATACGTTCAGCTGGTCTGTAAGTGCGAACCTTTCCAACTCAAAAACCAAAATAACCAACTTTGATAATCCTAACCGTAGCCTGGTAGACTTTTATGAAGGGATGACCATCGGGGAACTTTGGGGATATCGCATAGATGGACTTTTTCAAACCGAAGAAGAGATTGCCAATCATGCAGACCAGAGTTTTGTTTCCAATAGAATCACTTCCGGAGGAGGGCTACAACCTGGCGATGTAAAATACAGAGACCTTGACGGTGATGGCTATATAGGAGAAGGTGAAAATACCGTGGACAATCCTGGAGACCGTGAAATTATCGGGAATTCTGCTCCGCAATATTTATACAGCTTTTTGGCTAATGCTAATTGGAAAGGCTTTGATTTTTCTGTGTTCTTTCAGGGTGTAGGGAAACAAGATTGGTATCCTAATTCAGACTCTCGAATGTTTTGGGGACCTTACAACAGACCCTATAATTCTTATATCAGAAAAGATATGGTAGACGATATGTGGAGCCCAGAAAATACTGATGCTTACTATCCCCGAAATTACGGTTATATCGCGCTTGGTGGTTCCTTAGAAAAGGTAAATGATCGCTACTTGCAAAGCGTGGCCTATCTCAGACTTAAAAATCTGACCTTAGGATATACACTTCCTGACGGACTGATATCAAAAACCGCTGCGACGAAACTGCGTATCTATTTTAGTGGCGAAAACCTTCTGACCTTTTCAAAACTGACCGATTATATCGATCCGGAAGCCGCAAGTGCTTCTGTGAATTTAAACAGTCCCTCTACCTCTGCAAATCGAGGAACAGCTCAAACCAATCCATTTTCAGAAGCCTATTCTTTAGGCTTATCTCTTAAATTTTAAAAAACATCCTTATGAAAGTTAAACATATACTTGCCGGTTTGCTTGTTGCAACCAGCATCAGTTCGTGCAGTGATGATTTTTTAGACAAGCAACCGCTATCTGAAATTACTGCTGAAACCTTTTTCAATACCGCTAGTGACCTTCAACTGTACACCAACGGGTTTTACCGGATGTGGCCCAGTACTTCCATCTACAACGGAGAAGCGAGTACAGACAATATTATACAAACCGAATTGAGTGAAGAAATGCGTGGCGCAAGGCTTGTACCTACAACCGGAGGCGGTTGGAATTGGGAATATTTGCGTGACATCAATTTTTTTCTACAGGAATACGAAAAATCTGATGATGAAGCGGCTAAAGCCCATTATGGAGGGGTAGCTCGCTTTTTTAGAGCACGGTTTTACTTCGATAAGTTCCAACGCTTTGGTGCTTTACCCTGGTATGACGCTCCCATAGCTCCAGACGATACTGAAGCACTAACCAAACCTAGAGATTCAAGACAGTATGTTGTTGATAAAATGCTTGAAGATCTAGACTGGGCTATTGAAAACCTCAATGAAGAGCAAAATACATATGAAGTGACTAAGTATACGGCTTTGGCTTTAAAATCAAGGATTGGACTTTATGAGGGAACTTACGAGAAATACAGAGGGATCGACGGATATGAAAAATACTTAGAAGCCTCTGTAGCAGCATCAACTGCATTGATTGAAGATTCTCCTTATCAGATTTACAGCACAGGAAATCCGGAACAAGATTATCTAGAGCTTTTTAATTCACACGATGCCAATGAAACTGAAGTGATTTTAGCCCGTGCGTATTCGGAAGATCTTAATATTGGTCATAATGTAAATTACTACACCACGACAAGTTCGTATGGTCGTCCAGGTATGCCGAAAGATCTTGTAAATAGCTATCTGAATGCTGATGGAACGCGTTTTACAGATAGAGCAGGCTATAATCAACTGTCCTTTACTGAAGAAGTTCAAAATCGAGACCCTCGTTTGGCACAGACGATACGCACTCCGGGATATACCCGAAAAGGACAAAGTATTGAGTTGGCTCCTAATCTTGGAGCTACAGTTACCGGTTATCAAATCATAAAGTATGTGACCGAGCCGGTTTATGATACCAATGGGCAGTCTATTACGGATCTTCCTATCTATCGTTTTGGAGAAGTGCTCTTGAATTATGCAGAAGCTAAAGCTGAATTAGGAACGCTATCTCAAGAAGATCTCAATAATTCCATTAATTTACTAAGACAACGCGTTGGTATGCCTGATTTGAATCTAGATACAGCAAATGCAGCACCAGATTCGTTTATGGCAGCTCAGTATCCCGATGTAACCGGAGCAAATACTGGTGTTATTTTAGAAATAAGACGAGAGCGACGCATTGAATTGTATATGGAAAACTTCAGATGGGATGATGTGGTGCGCTGGAAAGCCGGCCAAACCCTTACCCAACCTATTCGAGGTTTATACTTCCCCGGACCAGGTGAATATGACCTTACCGGAGATGGTGCTATAAATGTCGTGCTTTATGAAGGAGAACGACCAGCGAATCCAATAAGCGGAATTCAATATTATCGCTTAGATTCAGATTTCACCTTGGACATGAATGGATTGATTGATCCTCATCCGGATTTTAACAACAGAAGTTTTGATGAAAACAAGGATTACCTCTACCCTATACCGCGTAGAGAATTACAACTCAATCCTAATCTGGAACAAAACCCTGGTTGGAACTAATGAGAACCCTAGTATCTATTGCATTTGCACTGCTCCTATTCAGCAGTGTAAATGCTCAGAAAAGCAAGAGGGAACTTGTAATAAGTTCGTTCAATATACGCTATAATAGTCCTGACGACGGGATCAATATATGGGAGCAGCGTAAAGACTGGCTCACCCACAGTATTCGGTTTTATCAAGCAGACCTTATTGGTACCCAAGAAGTCACCCATACCCAACTTTTGGATATGGAAGTACTCCTACCTTATTACGCGCACGTAGGTATAGGTCGCGATGGTGCAACTCAAGGAGAGTACTCTGCGATTTTCTATAAGAAAGAGCGCTTTGAAGTCTTAGAAAGTAATACCTTTTGGCTTTCAGAAACACCAGATGTTGTCGCTTCCAAGGGTTGGGACGCGGCTTTACCCCGTATTGTAACCTGGGCTTTATTTAAAGACAAACACTCTGGAATAAGCTTCTATCACTTCAATACGCATTTTGATCACCGAGGAAAACAAGCTCGAATAGCAAGTGCAGCTTTACTTACTCAAAAAATTAAGGAAATTGCCGGAACCTCCCCCGTGCTACTCACGGGTGATTTTAATAGTTCGCCGAAAAGTGAGGCTATCGCTACCCTCTTAAGCTCCGGATTGAAAGATCCGTACCTTACTTTAGATGCAGATCAGGTCTATGGTCCCGAATACAGTGCTAATGGATGGGATGCAACAGAAAGAACCTCAGATAGTAGAATAGATTACATATTCTACTCGGGAGGGGTGCAACCCTTAACTTTACAAATTTTAGATGGACAACGCGGAGATCGCTATATCTCTGATCACTTTCCTGTGATTGCAAAAGTTGAACTAACAGAGAACTAATAGCTTTACCTAATGAACCCATACAACACTATGCATACAAAAATGACTAAAGGGATTATCTTCAAGATAATCCTTTTTTTATCCTTTTACCCAATGCTTTCTCAAGAGCGCTCCACGGCTACTTTTGGAAACTCCTCCAATCAACTGAAGGTCTTAAGCTATAACATTCATCACGCGAATCCGCCGATGCATAAGGACAGTATAGACCTCTCAGCCATCATTCAAGTCATCAAAGATAGTGATGCAGATCTCGTTGCTTTACAAGAAATCGATTCCGATACGGAGCGCTCGGGTTCAGGAAATCAAGCCCAAAAAATTGGAGATGCCCTGGGAATGCAGGTATTCTTTGGTAAGTCAATAGATTTTCAAAACGGAGCCTACGGTGTTGCTATTCTTTCCCGTTTCCCTATTATAGCATCTAAGGTCTATAAACTTCCTTCAAAACCTAAAACTCACGGAGAACCTCGAGTTTTGGCTATGTCATTGATCCAGTTACCGGATGCGCAGACCATTTGGTTTGCAAGTACCCATTTAGATTCTCAGAAAGAAGATACCAACCGGATCTTACAAATAGAAGAACTATTAAATATCACTGCGAATTTGAACCAGCCTGTGCTTTTGGCAGGAGATTTTAATGCAGTAGCAAACAGCCCAGTAATTACCTCACTCGATAGCGTATTTACAAGAACCTGCTCCTCTTGTCCGCCCACAATCCCCGTAGAAAATCCGTCAAAGGCTATTGATTTTATAGCCTTTAAACCAAAGTCTTTTTTCAAGCTCAACAATCATCGCGTCATTGATGAACACTATGCATCAGATCATTTACCGGTATTCGCCAGTTTTCAATGGTAGTATGTTACGGCTTCCTCCTTCTTGCGTAAACTATTTAAATTGTAAAACTGAAACCTATCTATCAAACGAGTATTCTGAGTTATTAATCAAAAAAACAGGTGAAGTCGCTTGGGTTTTGTTAATGTAAATCAGGGAATCGTAATATTCCATAAGCGGTAAGAAATACTGGTCTTTTTCAGTTTCTTTGGCATAACCAACCAAATTGGTAAGTCCCATAATACGTTTATCAAAAGACTTCTTTAGTTCTTTTTGATCTAGTATAAACGCTTCAGAACACTCAGCGAATAGATCTTCCCATAAGAGTTCGTCTTGCTGCTGCAATACTGCTGTTTCAAGCATTTCGGAATAATCCTCATCCGCATTGATCAACTTCTCCTCCATATAGGAATAGGTCCCTTCTGATGTCATTTGCCCTATTGTGTAGTAATCTTCCCCAAAGGCTGCTTTTAGATCTCTCCCCATAACACCTATTTCGTTGTCTGCTATGACTTCGTTAGCAATGTGTGCATTATGCGCCCAAACAATGATCTTATTATTAGTATCTCTAGCCAAATACGCTATTCGATCTGCCATGATTTTGTCCCGACTTTGGATGGGCATCCCATTTTTTACATGCACATAGTTGATATAGGAATTCTTCCCGTTGAACAGGAGCTCTTCAAGATCCTCATCAAGCATATTGGCGTCTTTTAAATACTTTTCGATTTGGACGATATCCTCATAGATCAAATTGTTGAACCGAAGTTCTTTCTTGCGGTTAGCTTTAGTTGATTTCGATACGTGGGTTTTAAGCTGTTGTACTTGTAGCTCCAACTGGTTATCCGGAGTATCTTTTAATCGATCGGTCAAGACTTCAAGGAAAGACCAATAGGAGTCGTCACATCCCTTGAATTCCACATCAACAGTGGCACGCTTGCTTTTGTACCATTCTATAAAGGATTTCACCTCTTCGGTCTGATAAATGGAAAACAGGTCCCTCTTGATTAAACTGTCAAGCGGTTTGGTATCCAATTCCATATTTAAACGTTCGATATTGTCATAGGGGTTTTCTAAAACCACCTGATTAAAGCCCTTTTCTTCTACTAATCTCTTCGTAAGTAAAGCTCTTAACTTGTAAAATTCTGAAGTGCCATGCGTACTTTCTCCTAAGGCTACAATGCGCTTATCTCCCACCTTTTCAATCAACGCATCCAGATCTTTACTCAATTGAGCATCTCTAGACCAATCCAGCGGACTTGAAGCTTGCTTGATCGCCTGTTGTAGCTGTTTACTATCTACTTGCGCTAAAGTTTGAACCGGTGTTTCTTCAAGGGTCTGGATGTCTTTTCCATCTATAGTCACCTTAAAATCATCAAACCAAGCCGTACCTCCTTTGCCTAAAATTCCGCCCACATAGATGTTTGCGGCGTTCGTAGGATAAGGAAGTTTTATCGAATATTCTTTCCAATCCCTAGAACCCCGCATTTGCAAGTATTGCATACTTCTAAAGGCTACTGATTTTTTACCATCAATACGTATGAGCAGCCCTACATAATTTTTGACCTTTTCATACTTGATTTTACCTGATAGTACAATGGTATCTCCGATATAATTTGCCGGTATTTGATAGGCAATGCATCCAAATTTTCCTTTTTTGTCGGATACTATTTTACCTACTGCATTGTTTGGATTTTCTCGATCCCCAACAACGGTTTTAAAATCACCCCATACGAACCAGCCTTTAGGCAAGCGCTCTTCGTTTGGATCAAAATCATTAAAATTCAGATTGTATTTTTCTTGGGAAAAAGCAGATTGAATACTGATTACTACACATAGCAGCACAAAGCAGGATCGAAAATACGGCATAATAGAATTGATAGGTTATTACAAATCAATAGACCTCTTTCCTTATGAGAAGTTGCATATTAGGTATTTATCAATCCTTTTAAATTATATCTATAAACTTCCAGCTACTAAAGGATTCTATAGTACTACATTCTCCTCTCTTACTACTATGGTATTTTCTGCACGAAACAACTCTTCTTTGTTTACTCTAGTACTAAAGACTATTTTTTTAAATAAGCGCCCGTAGTCTTTACTTTGAAAGTCTTTATTTAAACCCCGCAAACTGAAATCATAAAAATGATCATCTTTTAAATAGATCAAATTGTGTATGCGGTACGTTTTCTTATCATCTTCGATAAGGACATTTAGATAATAAAAATGAGCTCCCGTGTCCAAGTGTACCTTTGTTAAACTATACTCGTAATCACCATAATCCCTCTTTAAGTTTGAAAATACTGCTTTAATGTATTCTTCAGTAGTTCTTAAGTCTTTTGCGGGATTTAAAATAAGCGCATAATATGATTTAGAACTTTGAGGGTTTAAGAGCACCAAAGCGTTTATCCTTTTATTTTGTGTAACGTTTAGCGTATCAGGGATTTTAAAGGATATACTATCACTTTGAACTTCTTTAAATAACCCTGTATCAATTGCACTAGACTGATTTTGATTTTGATCTAAACAAGAGTGATATATAACTAGGATAAGTATTAATGGAAGTATGATTTTTTTCATGTTTTCTTTAAAAATAAGCTGTTGATTACACTTCATTCGGAACCTATCCCAACCTTTACAATTAACCAAACGTGGAGTTTATCAAGGGATAATTCTTAATAGTATTAAGGCTGGATAAAACTAGGACCTTTTGTGTACAATCATTTTAAAACGGTTTAAAGATAATTAACTCACGCCATTGTATATAGTAGACTATTTAGTGAGTGTTAGAGCCTCACCCTATGGGTATAAAAGCACCTCTTATTTTGTTCAAAGTCTTGGGTTGAGGAATTTTGGTATGTTGGTGTTACCCCTGAACTAGTTTTGAGAATCCACCAGAGTAGCCTGCACGGAAGTTAGCATCCAAATATCTGGCACTTTGATCAGGCACTGGTAAAGCAGGTGGAATACACTCTTACAGTTTAGTAGTCATGTTCTTAGGTTGCCGCACTAATTAAACAAATAAATCCAAATGGTCCTAGAGAGCCTAAAATTAAACGTACTGGTCACAAAGGCAATCGCAGCAATGATAAGAAAAACAAGTAGAGGCGAAAGATCCATAACCATCCAAAAAAGTACGAGGCTCGCTATCATTTCGGCAACTGCAAGAGCATAGCTAACAAACATAGCGCCAAAGAAGAAGCCGGTTTCCTTTTCAAATTTATGATTACAGGTTTTGCAGCGCTCATTCATTTTAGGCATACGCAACAAAAAAATATTACCCTTAGTTTTAAAAATAGAGCCTTCTTCACAATTGGGACAGGTTCCTTTTAGAATATTTATAATAGTGTTCATGGTAACTGAGATTTACTTAGCAAAATTAGGGTAGCTTGTTTAATATCCATATAAACCATTTACGTACTTTTTTGTACTTTTAAGACATTTCTATGAAAACCCCTGTTCTCAATATAGACCAATTTAAGCCTGCAGAACTTGCAGATGAAGTTTATGTAAATCGGTTTTCCGATCATTTCCTAAAAAACAAAAACTTGATTAGCAAGCCTCACAGTCATGACTTCTACTTATGTGTTTTTTTTACTGAAGGTAATGGTACTCATGAAATTGATTTTAACACATATAACATAAACCCGGGTAGTGTCTTTTTCTTAAAACCTGGTCAAACCCATTTCTGGAAATTTGATAAAAAACCCAAAGGTTATATATTTTTTCACAGTAAAGCCTTTTATGAGATGTATTCTTTAGTACATCAACTTGAGATTTTTCCGTTTTATTATCCGTACCATAATGTGCCTCAAGTACATATCGACTTCAAAAACGAAGTGCAAGCACTCTTTGAAAATGTCTTGGATGAATATGTAAGCACTCGGATTTTGAGAGAATTAAAACTTTTAAACGGGATCAACGATATTTACATACAGATTACCCGAATGTTTACATCAACTATTGATTTAACAAAGTATTCCAAATCGGGTTATTTTAAAATTCTGGAGCAGCTTGAACAGGCAATTAACACGTATTTTGAACAGGAGAAATTACCTCGGTTTTATGCAGATTTATTACACATTACACCCAGACACCTAAATCGTGTAGTCCACGAAACTCTTGATAAAACCACTACTCAATTGATTGCAGATCGAGTTATACTGGAAGCCCGGAGACTCATTGTACATTCTAAACATTCACTTTCAGAAATTGCAGAATGTCTTGGATTTTCTGACTATGCTTATTTCTCTAGATATTTTAAATCAAACACAGGGTTGAGTCCATTAGCTTTTCAAAAGAAGTATAAGCATATCAGCAAGCATTCGTAATGAGGTGGATTACCGATGTCAGAATGAAGATTTGGGAATGGGGAGTATTGATTTAGTATGACAGTAGCTTTTAGCAAAAAGCTAAATAAATGTAATTGTCAGCTCATCGCTGTCTTTTTATTCGAAAGCATATAAACTCTCTTTCCAATAAAAAAACTCACGCCATTGTATATAGCTTAAAGCTATTTAGTGAGTGCCAATGCCTCACCCTATGGGTATACAAGTACCCTCTGATTCTATTCAAAATTCAAGATTGAAAACTCAATCTTATTTGTTTTATGTGCTTCACTAAAAAGCTCTTGTTATCTAAGTGTAGATGAACACGCCGTTGTATATGCTTCCTGCATTTGGTGAGTGCCCGTGACCTCACTTTACGGGTGTACAAGCACCCTCAACCCTAAAGGGTCTATTTACAATTCATTCAGGTTATCTTTTATTATCCTTTCATTGGCATCGTTTTATATTAGAGCTGATTTATAAGTAAGCCCACGCGTTGTATATGCCCCCGCGGCATTTCGTGAGTGTCATTCAACCTCACGTTATGGGTATACAAGTACCCGCTATTATTGTTCAAAATTCAAGGTTTTGTATTCAAGATTCTGAGTGCAAATCACATTTCTCGCCTCATCCCCCCGCCCTTCTCCCGCCAGAGAAGGGTGCTTGATTTTAAGTTTGAAAGACTCTAGCCCACTACTAATTCAATTCCTGCTTTTTTGGCTTTGTATTCTATTTTTTTAATGAGTTCGTAGTAGTTCCAGTTTCTTAGGACAAATTGATTTTCTTTGGCGGCTTCGATCTTGGCTTCCTGATTTATTAAGATCAAGGTGCCGGCTTGGTGTTTGACACAAAAGTCTATGAGTCTTCTGCTGTAAACGTGTAAGCGCTGATTGACGTACTTGGTTTCTTTGTCTTTATATTTTTCTACTGCCTTAAGCTTGCGGGTGCGGCCGTGACCGCCGCGAGAATTGACGGTTCCGGCCAGGGCACGCTTCCGCGCAGCTTGAATGGCTAGTCTCCGATATAAAAATTCTTCTTTGGTCCCGATGTTTAACCTGTTGTTGCCTACTTTGACGCTGATAGGATGCTCTAGCGACAAGGAAGCTTCGGCTATCACCTCTGGTTTTAAAGAATGTTGCTCTTGCTCGATATCAAATACCGCCAACCAAAAGATCTTAGTATCGGTTAGTTTGATCTCTGAGGTGCGTAGGCGCACCTCCCCGTTTACCGCCCGATGCAAAAGGTCCCGCTTATCAGAAAAGTCTCTGCCTAGATAGGTGCAAAAGGGAATCTGAAATAAGCGAAAACAAAAGGCATTGCGCTCGGGATCGTGCTTGAAGCCCCACATACAGCGCGCAGGAAACGGAAAACCAATATCCCTCCTGAAGTTTTTAAGCGAGCGTTCGCCCTTCCAATATTTAGGTTTGTTTTTGTTGAAGCTGCTTTCTAGGCTCCGATTGAGGTTAGACAGGATCTCCATCGGGATCTCTCCTTTAAAGCGGTCTGCGATCACCCGGTAGGTGGTGTTGATACGCGAACGTTTTAAGATGCCATTTTCGTCTTTCTTTTGATCGGCCAGTTTGTATTGGATGTCTTCGGTCAGGTAAAAGAACTCCTTGATCATTTCCTGGCAGTATAAATGGGTCACGATGATGTTAGCCGCTTTAAAGCAACGGTTTTGCCATTGGTACAATTTTCCAATTGCTTCTTTACGCTCTTCATAGGTAGGCAGATCTACCTTGAGCTGAATTTTACGTGTAAGGCTTAAGGTCTTATTCTTCATCATCACGCGGATTGTAAGTGTTCGTACTGCTGTAACAGCTTATAGGCTGTTGTAAAGGCGCGGTGTACTTCCTTTTGGGAAAGCTGGAGTTCGTTAGCGATCTGGGCAAACGAGTAGTGCTGCTGGCAACGGAGTGCCAGTATATGAGCTTCCTGCTCGGTCATCTGCCCTACTTCGTTTTGTATTGGCTCAGGTTCCTGAGCTTGGAGCACATAGCCTTGATGCAGGATGTTCTTAATCTCTTTGATGGTGTGCTGGAGTGTATTACTGGCTTCTTTGATGCTGATGCCCAGCTGCTCAGAGATAGTTTTGTATTGAAACCCGTGTTGCAAGCAAAGCTCGATAAGGCGTTGGCGTTGGGCACCCAAGAGGGGTAACACCCTCACCACCTGCTCATACTCCTTTTGGTTTTGTTGCTGGTCTTCTAAATGTATGTCTACAGCTGTGGGGTCATAGCCTAGCATAAAGGTTTGGTAGTTGTCTATCATTTCTAAAGCATAACACTCCCGATTAAACTGATTTCTAGGCCGCGCATAATACCATTTGCATTCATTGGAAATGACGGTATATAGAAAATTGATCAGATGTTGTGAAGACTCGATGCTTTCGCGTTTTTCCCATAGGGTGAGAAAAGTGTCTTGTACCAAGGTTTCTACCACAAATACATCTTTGATCAAACTCCGTCCCATCCAATAGATCTGCCGGTGGTATTGGGTATAAATGGCCTTGAAGGCCCTAGGGCAGCCGTGTTTCAGCCCTATATAGTGTTTGTCTGCTGTAGTTCGTTTCATTCTTAACCCGTTTTAGTTCTTACATAAGCATTAGTTTAGGGGGTTCTTGGCTTGTTTGTAGGCATAGGGGTACCCGGCAAGTTGCCAATTTTGAAATTGGGGTGTGGCTGCTCGCCTTCGTTAAGGAAGAAACACGGCTTGAATGTTGAGATGTGCTGAGAAAAAAGAAAAGGCGCAGGTCTCAACTTATCGAATCTGGGTACTGGTATACCTTACAGCAATAAGTGAGAGCCCACGCCCGGGTCGTGAGCATCCCGGCTTATCCTCTCGCTGTTCAAAAATTACCAGTTTTAGATTCGAGATTCAAAGCGAATGCTTCTAATATGTTACTTAAAGAAGTTTCGCAAATATATAATTATGAGGTAAATATATAAAAAAGAACAAGTTGTAGTTAGTATTACCTACATTATTTGTGTTAAATTTTATGAGCTTGCTTAAATCAAGAGCTGAGCGCATGATTCCTAATCAAAAATATCTTTTACAATTTGGAGAAAATGTTCTTAAAAGAAGAATAGCTCTAAAATTAAGCTACCGCCAATTAGCTCAAAAATGTGATATTGATTTTAGTGCTATCTCTAAAATTGAGAAAGGTCAAAAAAGCTTAGAATTCCAAACTATTATTGAGCTTTCCAAAGGTTTGGAAATACATCCTAAAGATCTTTTTGATTTTGATTTTCCACTGGAGGAAACAGGTAAATAACCTTATACCTCTTTCATACACTCCTCATACTGTATCCATACTCTATCTATGCTTTATCTAGGGCTTATCTACGGGTGAACCTAGTAGCTGCATTATAGCCTTATCTGGGTGTCCTTTAATCCTGATGGGGCTATACACCTTTAGATGTTAGTCCTAAATAAACTATACTCCATAGCTATTTAAAATACAGGGTTCTGTAAGGCAGTTCCTATTGTAATGTTTAACTTAGTCTCATCTCATAATCAAGAAAATGAAAAGACTACAATTAATTTTATTGGTATTACTGATCATCGGAATTGGGTTAACAAGCTGTTCTGATGATGCTATAGTAGAGACAGACCTCACAGCTCCTAAAGTTTTTATACAAAGTCCAATTTTACTACTATCCTACTCGACAGATATTGGAAATAATAATGTTCCCTATAAGGTTAATCTGAGAGCCCAAGGGGCAGATGAAAAGGAATTAGAAAAAATGGAATTACAAGTAACGGATAGTGATGGAACAATTGTTTTGGAAAAAACTCAACATGCTCTTAGCGATTCTGAACAAATAATTACTATTTCTGAAGGTTTTGAAACTACCACAATCGGAACTTACACAGCGGTGTTTACTGCTATTGATACAAATGGAAATTTCTCCTCTGATAAAGTCGTCTTTCAATACAAAAACTAGTTAGGTGTACACGTAACAAATCTATAGCTCTCAAAATTGTCGTTCTTCTTTAGGAAATATCTATATTCATTAAATAAAGGCATAATACTTATGAATATTAGTTTCACTAAAAAACAAGAAGAGTATATCTCTGAGCAAGAGGCTTCCAGAGAATATCAAAATAATAGCGATGTTATACGAGATGCCTTAAGACTTCACGGCATCTATCGCGAAAAAGTCATACAAGATTTAAGAAAGGAAATTGAATTGGGCTGGAATGGCCCGGATAGTTCTATGACTTTGGATGAGCTTATTGAAGCTAAAAAAACTAAATCGCGATGACCGTGTTGAATCTAACACTCCTCAAATACAGAATTCCGTAACGCTCTAAATTCTTTTTTACTTAGGTTTGAGTTTATTGATAATAATATATATTTTTAAGTCCCCTTCCATTTAGAAAACTAATCAAAAATTCATGCCCTCAAGCTTTAATTTCCTCCAGCCGGATTATCCGGAACTTTATGGGATTGCTGCACTTGCCGAAAAACTTTATACTGTTGACCCCAGTTCGTCGATAGCTAAAGCGCGCTTACTGGCTGAAAAGACTAGTGTTTTAATCTGGGACTTTGAAGAACTGGATGAATTTAGCGGCAGACAAGTAGACCGCATCAATCAGCTGGCTTACCGCAATGTTATACCGGACATCATCAAAGGTATTTTACATACCATACGCACCTCAGGAAACAAAGCGAGCCACGACGGGACGGGTTCAAAACCAGAAGCCCTATTCATTCTGAAAAAGTGCTTTCAGCTTTCTAAATGGTTTTACGAAACCTACGAGAATGACTACATCGCTGAAACCAACTATCAGCTTACCGAAGAAAATAAACTTTCTGTAAAAGAGCTATCCGATCAGGTGGACTTTCTGGCACAGCAAGTGGCCGATTACAAAGAAAAAATAGAGCAACTCAACAGCTCTAAAGCCGTAACCGATTCGCGTAAAAAACGCAGTGAGCGCGTTGCTAAAAAATTAAACTTAAGCGAGAAAGATACACGCCTGACGCTTATTGACGAGCAATTGAGGGCTGCGGGGTGGGAGTGTGATACGCTAGAGCTCAATTATAAAACCCATAAAACACTACCTGAGAAAGGCCGGTTTATAGCTATATCTGAATGGCCTTGTGAAGGTAAATGGGCAGATTATGCCTTATTTATTGGTACTACGCTATACGGTATTGTAGAAGCTAAAAAATACAGCAGTGATATTTCAACTGATTTAAGGCAGTCTAAAATTTATGCTGGGTGCATTGAGGCTACAGAACAGTTTCAACTATTAGGGGACTGGTTTGACTATAAAGCTCCCTTTTTGTTTTCAACAAATGGTAGGGACTATTTGGAACAAATTAAAACCAAGAGTGGGATCTGGTTCCTAGACATACGCAATAAGCACAACCATCCTTATCCGCTGAAAGGTTGGTTTTCCCCACAAGGTCTTATTGACTTATTTGATAAGAAAACTGAAGAAGAAAATAAGCGTCTGGTTCAAAGCGATTACGACTATCTGCAGGTTAAAAGCGGACTCGGCTTAAGGGATTACCAGATTGAAGCTATCAAGGCAGTTGAGACCAAGATCATTAAAAATACAGACGAGTTAAAATCCCTTTTGGTAATGGCAACCGGAACTGGAAAAACTCGAACTGTAATAGGCCTTACCTATCGCTTGATTAAAGCCAACCGGTTTAAGCGCATTTTATTTTTGACCGACCGGCGCTTATTAGCAAAACAGGCCTTAGGCAATTACAAAGACAATAAAGTTGAAGGGATAAATACCTTTTCTGAGGTGTATCAAATTGAGGATATGAAGACCTCAATACCCGATGCTGATACCCGTATTCATTTCGCAACCGTGCAAAGTCTGGTTAAACGCCTGTTTTATAACGATACGGATAAATTACCCATCGACACCTACGACTGCATCATCATTGATGAGGCGCACCGGGGTTATAATCTGGACAAAGAACTGGATGAAGAAGATTTCAGCTTTAAAGATCAAAACGACTATGTAAGCCAGTATAAACGCGTAATCGAATACTTTAACGCTTACATCATTGGATTGACGGCCACACCGGCGCTGCATACCACACAGATCTTTGGGAAACCCGTGTACTCGTATTCGTATCGGCAAGCGGTCATTGATGGATACCTTGCAGATCACGACCCTCCGCATCGTATTAAAACAAAACTCAGTGAAGAGGGTATTCTCTGGAAAAAAGGTGAACGGCCAAAAGTATTCAATCCGGAAACCAATAAAATCGAAGAACTCGCTGAACTGGAAGATGATATGCTGGTGGAAATCGAACAGTTTAATAAACTGGTCATTACCGATGATTTTAACCGTACGGTTATTAAACAACTCGTGCAGTATCTGGACCCCAACAGCGAAGAGAAGACCCTGATTTTTGCAGTTAGAGATTCACACGCCGATTTAATTGTAACCCAATTACACGAGGAGTTTCACAACATAGGCTATGATGTACCACAGGGAGCTATTGAAAAAATAACCGGTCAGGCCTACGATCCTGAAGAACTAACCCGCAGGTATAAAAACGAAAAGTTTCCGAACATCGCAGTTACCGTAGACTTACTAACCACTGGTATTGATGTCCCAGCCATTTGTAATCTGGTATTCCTACGCCGGGTAAGTTCGCGTATTCTGTTTGAGCAAATGCTGGGCCGTGCTACCCGTAAATGTGATGAGATTGGGAAAGAGTCTTTTGATATTTATGATGCTGTACGTGTGCACGAAGCGCTTGAGGATTATACCCAGATGAAACCCGTAAGCAATCCTTCAACCTCCTTTACTCAACTGGTAGAAGAGCTTGATCATATTGGAACCGACGAACGGGTACAAACTCAGGTAGAGCAATTATTATCCAAACTGCAGCGCAAACGAAAGAAAATTGAAGCGGAGGATTTAGAAGAGTTCATCTATCGCTCCGGTGGATTGGAGCCTCAGGAAATTATTGAGACCATAAAAAATGCTTCGCAGCAGGAAGTCAAAAAAATCATTCAGTCTTATTCCAGCTTATGGAATTATTTGGATAGAAAAATCTACAGACCGAAAGTACAGCTCGTTTCTGAACATAAAGATGAGTTTCTGGGGATAGACCGGGATTATGGTAAAGTGCAGAAACCTGAAGACTATATCGAAGGCTTTAAAAAATACATCGAAGAAAATAAAAATAAAATAGCTGCATTACAAGCTATTGTGACCAGCCCTACTTCCCTAGACCGTAAGAGTCTGAAGGAACTCAAATTACAGCTGGATGCAGAAGGTTTTAATACCCGCGCGCTTCAGACTGCCTGGAAACAGGCCAAAAATCAAGACATCGCAGCAGATATCATTGCCTATATTCGCACCCTGGCGCTTGATGTAGATTTGATTCCTCAGGAGCAGCGCATTACTAATGCTTTCATCAAAGTACAGGCGATGCGTAACTGGAATAAAATTCAACAACGCTGGCTTGATCGCTTTAAGGCGCAGCTTATCGCTGAAGCCATTTTAACCAAAGAAGATTTAAACAATGATCCTTTTAAAGAGGAAGGCGGCTATACCCGTATCAATAAAATTTTTGAAGGCAATGTAGATGCAGTACTTCAAGCTTTAAATGATAATTTATATTCAGAAGGTGCTTAAAATACTTCGACTGCGCTCGGTGTAACAACCCAATTAGCTAAGCGTGGTCAAAAAAATGTCAGTTCGAGCGCAGTCGAGAACAAAGCAACTAATACAAATCAAGAATAACAACTACCCTAATGAGCGCAGATGAAATCGCTAATAAACTCTGGAACCTGTGTAATGTTTTACGCGATGATGGAGTTACCTATCACCAATATTTAAATGAACTCACCTATATCCTCTTCCTTAAGCTCAGTGAGGTTAAAGACTTTGAAAAGCATATCCCCGAGCAGTACCGCTGGAGGGGTTTTGTAGAAGAGACCGATAATATTGAAGCCTTTAACCGCTATCGTAAGTTTCTGGCCGAGATTAGCAACGAAAGCAGCAGTGCCAGTATCAAAGAGATTTATGCGAATGCCTCTACCAGTTTACGCAAACCGGTAAACTTCAACACGCTAGTGCAGGCGATAGATGAGCTCGACTGGTACGAAGAAAACGACCGGGATACGATGGGTGACATTTATGAGAGCCTGCTGGAAAAGAACGCTGGAGAGAAAAAAAGCGGTGCCGGGCAGTACTTTACTCCACGCCCGCTCATCAACATTATGGTGGCATTACTCGCTCCCAAACTGGGCGAACGCTGGAATGACCCGGCAGCGGGTACTTTTGGCTTTATGATCGCTGCAGATGATTATTTGCGGAATAAATACCAAAATTATTACGCCCTCAACGAAAAAGACCGTAAGTTTCAAAAAGAAGAAGCCTTTAGCGGGGTTGAGTTGGTTACCGATGCGCATCGTCTAGCTCTTATGAACGCCCGCCTGCACGGAATGGAAAGCAACATTTATTTGCAGGATACCTTGACGGAATTTGGTAAAAGCTTAAAGAATTATGACGGGGTGCTGGCCAACCCGCCTTTTGGAACCAAAAAAGGAGGCGAGCGCCCTACCCGGGATGACTTTACCTTCCCCACCAGCAACAAGCAGCTTAACTTTTTACAACACATTTACCGAAGCCTTAAAAAAGACGGTAAAGCCCGTGCTGCAGTGGTGTTGCCCGATAACGTACTCTTTGAAGATGGTGACGGCCAGCGCATACGTAAAGATTTGATGGACAAGTGTAACCTGCATACTATTTTACGCTTGCCTACCGGAATCTTCTATGCCGCCGGTGTAAAAACGAACGTATTATTCTTTACCCGTGGAAAAGAAGAATTGAATAACACGCAAGGCGTGTGGTTTTATGATATGCGTACCAATGTGCCTAATTATGGGAAGCGCACGCCGTTTACCGAAAAAGCTTTTGAAGGTTTTGTAGAAGCCTATACCGGCGGGATCAAGGTAGATACTTTAGAAGAGGAGTTTCACGGGGTTATTGATGAAACAAAACGTAAAAGCATTAAAGATGAACGCTGGCAGTATATCACCCGGGAAAGCATTGCTAAAAAGAATGACAGTTTAGATCTGGGTCTTATTGCTGATGACAGCATCAGCAGGGCGGATGATCTAGGCGATCCTGTAGATATTGCCAAAGAAGCGCTTGCAGAATTAAACAGCATTACAGCTAAGCTTAATGTATTAATTAAAGAATTAGTGTAATGGCAAGTCGAGGAGATATTGATTATAACTCAGTCCAACCTAATTTATTACCAAATTGGAAAACTATTGATTTTGAAAATTCTTTAGATAAAACACCAAAGTATGTAAAACATAAGACGAAAGGATTATCAAATAATGGCACCTATCCAGTTATTGATCAAGGAGATAGTTTTATAGGAGGTTACATAGATGATCCTGATAAAATATACACTGGTGAGTACCCTATTATTGTTTTTGGAGATCATACTCGAGTCGTTAAGTTTATTGATTTTGAATTTGCTGTAGGAGCTGATGGCACAAAGATTCTAAGACCGAAAAGCCAGCTAAAACCCAAATTTTTCTTCTACTATCTTAAAACACTTAAAATACCAGATCTTGGTTATAGCCGTCATTTCAAGATTCTAAAAGAAATTCAAGTGCCCCTTCCTCCGCGCGCTGAGCAGGATCGTATTGTAGCCAAATTAGACACCTTGTTTGAGCAGTTGGAGCACATCAATAAAAGCCTGGACCACATCCCAACCCTATTGAAAAACTTTAGGCAGCAGGTTTTAACTCAGGCAGTGACGGGTAAGTTGACGGAAGAGTGGAGAAAGGGCAAGGAATTGCAAAGTCCGAATGAAATAATAAGTGAAATTTATAACAACCGCGCCGAAAACTTAAAAGGAAATAAGTTAACTAAACTTCAAGAAATTTATAGTGACAGTGATTCTAGCTTAGATTTTCCTATACCAAGTAATTGGATAGAAATTAATCTAGATAAAATCTGTACATCCTTCTCATACGGCACATCCTCCAAGTCTAATAATGAAGGTACATATCCCGTCTTAAGAATGGGAAATATACAACAAGGTAAATTAGATTGGAGTGATCTTAAATACACTTCGGATAGTGACGAATATGAAAAATACAAACTTAATAAAGGAGATGTCTTGTTTAATAGAACAAACAGCCCTGAATTAGTTGGCAAAACCTCAATATATCGCGGTGAAATACCAGCTCTTTACGCAGGTTATTTGATAAAAATTGACTCGATGAAGGAGTTAAATTCTGAATTTCTTAATATAGTTCTAAACACTAATTACGCAAAAAAATGGTGTTGGGAAGTGAAAACAGATGGTGTTAGTCAATCAAATATTAACGCAACAAAACTATCAAAATTCACACTCCCCTTTCCTTCTCCCGATGAACAACAAGAAATTGTCAATCGTGTAGAAAATCTCTTTGCCAAAGTAGATGCCATTGAGGTACATTACGAGGCTTTAAAAACCAAAATAGAACACTTGCCCCAAGCTATCTTACATAAAGCCTTTAAAGGAGAGCTCGTACCGCAATTAGAAAGTGATGGGGATGCCCGGGAGTTGTTGAGGGAGATTGAGGGGGTGAAAAAAGGGATATCTGGAACTAAGAAGAAAACTGCAACTAAAAAATGAAAGGTATGGAGTTATTATTCATTCATATTAGAAAACCTTATGGGACTTTAGAAAACAAAAGTTTTAACCTATCCTCAAAGTTTGACATCAATTTTAATAAAGAAAATAATGAACTAAACATTTCAAATAATACTAATTCTTTAAAAGATTTTTTTGGAAAAAATATTACAAATGTCACTTGTGTCATAGGTGAAAATGGGGTTGGTAAAACAACATTCCTAAGGTATATAAAGGAGCTCTATTTTGAAAGAAGGAATGAAATCGATGTAAGAGAAGGAGATATAATAGTATATCAAAAAAGCAATAAAATTGTAGTACATACCAGTATTAATTCAAAAAACATCAATGTCAATATTCAAAATTTAGACTTAAAGCCTGAAACAATCGCCTACAGAAAAAAGCCTAAATTATTTGATCATTTAAAAAGTGAATTAACAATTTACTATTCAAACAATTTTGATTTATATGATGATTTTATTGAATCTGAAATCTTATATAATACATCTACCCCATATCTTTCTAGGACATATAATGCAAGGATAAATAGAGAGTTTCAAACAAAAAAAGTAACTGCAGAACAGCGATTCTTATTAAATGAATTTCAAAGAAATAGAAATTTCCTTGGATCAGAGAAATCTAACAGCATAAGAAAGCTTTTGAAAAGGGTTGATTATGTTGAAATTATTCCATTTGAAAAAAAAGACACAGACTATAAGAGGCTTACCAAGTCAATTGAAAAAAATAGTTCGAAAACTAATCAAAAGATAAGTAGGAAACTTCCTGAACTAATTAATCACGTTGCAAATGCCTTTTATACTCAAAAAAAAGGAATTATTTCGGAATCAAAAAGAAGATTATATAATATAATAATAACAGAAATTATTTTTTTTGAAGTATTAGCTAAGTTTATAAAACTAGAAATAAATAGTTCTGAAAAAATTGATTTGGTGCTTGATAGATTTGTTTCAGCTATTTACAATAATGATGAAAAGGGATATTTAGATAGGTTTCTAAGACAAATGCTTGAGATCTTCAATAACTCTAATTATGAAAAAGAAAACTCTACAAGAGAATATTTTGCTAATTTAATTGAGTTAGTAGATTTAATTATTTATCAGGATAGTTTATGGATGAACATTCCAGATAGAGCAACTGTTAAGACAGACGACACGCTGTTGGATAGAGTTATTAATATATATTTTAAAATTCCATTTTCGAAAAATTCAATTAAACTAGATTGGTCAAGACTAAGTGCCGGCGAAGAATCTATGATTACTTTTTTCTCAAGAATAGATGCGGCCCTGAGACTTAAAAGCAAAAGGCGCGATAACATTCTTATTTTAATTGATGAAGGCGACTTATATTTTCATCCAGAATGGCAACGTCAATATTTAAAAGCCATTTTTGATTTTTTGACACAATATCCTGAGTATAATTTTCAAATATTACTAACATCTCATTCGCCTTTTATTTTAAGTGATCTCCCACAAGATAATGTATTAACATTTGAAAGAACAATTGACGGAATAAAGGTCGCCAAGAATACTTTAAGCAAAACTTTTGGTGGTAATATTCATGAGTTATTAATTGACAAATTCTTCTTGAGAGATGGTATAATTGGTTCCTTCGCAGATAGTAAAATAACAGACTTAATTCAAAGAGTCAATGAAAAAAAGACAACATCCCAAGATAAATCCTTAATAGATGAAATTGGAGACAAATTTTTAGCAACTGCAATCAAAACCAATTTGGAAGAATAAAATGATTAAAATTAAACTAGAAAATCCAAAGCAGGTAGAGAAAGAATATTTTGAAAAAATCTCTTCTAAATTAATCAAAAGAATTACTTGTGTAAAAAAGGCTATTGATCACCTAAATGGATTTCCTGTAAATATTGGGGTCGGTGAAATAGACTTCATTAAGAATGCAACAATTAGTATCATTAAAGAAATTGATCCCGATAATGAAATTAGAGTTGGTAAAAAATATTCCACCCGAGATTTTAATGCCGATGTATATACAACTTCATTAAATACTTACATCCAAAGTAACAATAATTTAAATAATGCTCAGCTCACAAGAATCTCTAATCTTTTCAATAAATTATTGTTGAATGATAGCGTAAAGCTTAAGAGATTATTAAAATGTAATGCTAGCCAATTAAAGAATACTAGCAATGAATTCACATTAGGATTAACACTCCCCGATGACTTATTCTATATTAAATTAGCCTTTAATTACAAGCAACATTCGGAGATAGCTAATTTAGTTAGGGAATTCTTTAGAGAAAAAAATTTCATCGAATATTGTCCTTATTGCAATCTTGACAAGATAAAATATATTGCTGATTCGAAAGAAAATGCTGCTGCTAGTCATGATCTTGATCATTTTTTTGACAAAGCAAGGTTTCCATTATTATGTTATTCAATCTATAATTTGGTCCCTTCTGACACTACTTGTAATCAAACAAACAAGGGCACAATAGAATTTACAAATGATTATCACTTAAATCCTTATTTAGACGGTTTTAATAAAAGCCTAATATTTACATCAGTATTAAGTGGAGTGCGCAATCCGAGATATAAAGTGGTATTAAAATCCGAAGTAAATCAAACGAGTCCTGAATACAAAAGAATATTCGGTAAATATTCTCATCCAGACGATAAATCCTTTGGAAACGTCAATGCATTTAAATTAAAAGCTAGGTATGAAGATGAGACACATCAAGCATTGTTCATTGCTAGCAAACTTGATTTGCATGATAAGGGATATTTATATTCAATTACAAAATATTTCAAATTGTTGGCTAAGGGTAAATTAAGTGATAGCTATATGAAATATTATGAATACACATTTGCAACACCCTTCGATGAAGTTAATTTTCAAAATTTTAAATATGCCAAATTCAATAGAGATCTTCACGATCAATATTTTGATTTACTGTTTGGTGACAATAAATCCATGAAAAAGAGACTTGAGTATATTTTCTATAAGAAATAAACTGTTATAAATAGAAAATTTATGAGTAATCTATCCCAAAAAATAGTGGATGTTGCCTTACGGCTACCTTGTCTACCCACTATACCTAGAAAGAACTTCTTTGACATTTTGCGTGTTCAACGTAAAGAAACACTAAATAGTAATGTTCTAGCCTACTTCTTCAATCCCAATGAAGATCACGCTTATGGTGACCTCTTTAAGAATGCATTACTTGAAGTTTTAAAATCTAAAAAAGGTAATATTAATGATGTGTTTTACAACTCGGTTATTTCTGTAGTTACCGAAGAGCGTACGAGTTTTGTAAAAGAAGAAGAGAATCGTTTAAAATCTATTGATATCGTTCTTGAAGGTAGGGATTGGTGCATTTTAATAGAAAATAAAATAGATCATTTATTAAATAATCCACTTGATATTTATTTAGAGCACGCGCAATCAAAAAAGAAGGAATTGCTGTGTTTAGTCTTGAGTTTAGAACTCCTGGACCCAAAACCCGGTTCTGAGTTCATCAATATTACACATCAGGAACTTATTAATGAAGTGCGCAAAGAAATACCCTTTGATACTTCCATTCCAGAATTAGACATTTTCTATCTAAGAGAATATTTTAAGAATATAGAATCTCATTATTTTAACCTTAGCAACCAACCCAAAATGAATGATATCGTGACCGCTCTTGCATCTAACCACAAGGCAGTAAATGAAATTGAGCAGAAAAAAAAGGGAAGCTATTAACTTTTTGGATGCTGAAATACAGAGAATTTTCGAATCATTTAATTATGTGGAATATGAACTTTGGTATGTACACCCTAAAGACGAGAATCTAGCATTCTGGATTAGCGATGCAAAAGAAATTATCGAGACCAATCAAGTCTTTATCATATTTGAAGTTTGGAAGGAGTTGAAAACCAAAACCTCTGAAGAAGAAATACAAAAACTAATTGAAATTAAAAGCATTTCTCCTTGCCTTTATCATGATAGAGTAACTGATAAAAAAGGCAGATATAAACTTGTCACATTTTATGAGCAGGAATTCATAGGATCTAATATCAATTTTTCTAAAAAACTAAGAAGGATACTACGGGAGGTATTCTTTAGTCCTGATGGCATTGAAGCTCAGGCTCTCCATAAACTAAACTTAGGTTTGGAGCCGGCCTTAAAAACGGCAAACAATTAATTATAAAAAAAATAAACAGTTACGTATGAATGAATTCTACGTTCAAACCTTACTTGATGAAGTTACAGTTCTTAAAAAACGAATTACCAGACTTGGAGCTTTATTTTACATATGCCCTGTAGTTTATTTTTTAATTGATAACAGTATAGATATAAATGTTTCGCTTGGTTTTGTAAGCATTGCTAATAACGAAATAATTTTAAGTTTTATGCCTACTCTTTGCTTAGGCATATATTATTACTTATTCTATTCTGCAACCAAAATGAATTCTCTACTCATGCTTATTGAAGCTTTAGCTCCTAAGGATAAAGAAAGTCGAGCTTGGCTTAGTGGAATATGGCCGGATTTCGCATTGAACAATATGTTTTTAGAATTGGCTAAAAGCTCATTTTCAACTATTTTCTTATTAATACCTTTTTTTTTATTAATTGTTTGTATCCCTCTCGTTTTCCAAATCTACATAACCTACGAGCTCATACTGGAAACAATTTTAGAAGGAACCTTTGTACTATGGTTTTTGAGTGCTGTAACTATTACTCTAATATTTGTGATCTTCTATCCAATATTAACAGGAAAAGACCTAAGCGATCTTTTTCAAGAAAGAGCTAAGCTTATAAAAAAGCTTGAGAATGAATCTGATAAATAGAAAATAGTAAAGAAAGTAATTTATGATCTCTCAAAACCTATCAAAAGAATCATCTTATTACACTTGGGTAGAAACCCATAAAGAATTGGTTCACTTTTTAGAAAAGAAAAGAAATGATCAGCCGGCATTGATTAAAATTCTTACCGAGACCGGTGTTAATGTACAAGACGATAAATCATCTTATGATACTTCTATACCATTAGAAGAGATAGATCCCTTTACCTTTTTCTGTTATATCTACATTTATGGTGAAAAGAAAAGGCTTAAGGTTTTGCAGAATATTGCAGATCAGCTAGGCTTTACAAGACCTAAAGACGAGCGCGGTCTTCCTTCTGCCAATGCGCAAAAGACTTGGTTATTTCCTTATAAGTACGATAGAACGAATGAAATTGATACGTTATGGAACCTATTTGATCAAACTGTATCAAAAAATCTAACACAAGAGCTTTTTGAAAAAGCACTGGCGATTAACGGCATTGGTAAAACAAAAATCACCGAAGCACTTTTTTATGTAGATCCAGAAAATTTCTTCCCTATTAACGGTCCTTCAAAACTCTATTTGAAGGAGGTTTTGAATATTGATCCAACCTTTAAAACACTTGAGGATTATCAAACAATATTATCTCAAATAAGAAACAAATCCTCTAAAGCCTTCGCTGAGCTTTCGTACAACTCCTGGGAATATTCAGAATCGAAGAAAAAAGTCAATTATTGGTTATTTCAGGGCAATCCAGAAGTTTATAACATCACCAAAGCATTAAAGGGCGGTCATATCAAAAGCTGGAAAGTAAGTGCCCATAAAGACAAGATTAAGAAGGGTGACAAGGTCATAATTTGGCAAACGGGTAAGCAATCAGGTTGCTATGCATTAGCAGAAATAACAAGTGATGTAGGTGAATTTGAAGAAAAAAGTTATGAGACACAGTACTATGTTAAAGAACCTGATAATACTTACGAGTCTCGCGTAAAGCTAAAAATTTCGCATTATGCTGCTGATTCTCCTCTTCTTTGGGATGAATTAAAAAACCTTCCTAAATTACAAGACCTAAATGCTGGAAATAGAGGCACTAATTTCAGTGCTTCAAAATCCCAATTTGATACTTTAAAGACCTTGATTGAGAACAATACAAAAAATAAAAAGTATTGGCTTTATTCCCCAGGTGAGAATGCTGATCAATGGGAAGAGTTCTATAAATTGGGAATTGTAGGCTTAGGCTGGGATGAGCTGGGCAATCTTTCTAATTATTCATCCAAAAGAACACTTCAAGCAAAATTAAAAGAGCTATCAGAAGGGACAACTGACAGGCGTAATGATGCAACTGCTAATTGGGACTTTGCGCATACTATAAACCAAGGTGATTACATCATTGTAAAAAAAGGAAGAAGTCAATTACTGGGTTATGGTATTATTCGATCCAATTATTATTATGACGAAGCTCGAAAAGAATATAAAAGCTGTAGAAAAGTTGATTGGATTTGTAAAGGAGTGTGGAATCCCGAAAAGCAATTGGCCATAAAAACCTTAACAAATATCACTTCAGTACCCTCTGAAGTTGAGAAATTTGATTTTCTTCACGAACACTTACTTTCAATAATTATGAATACTCCGAAGCAAAGAAATGAAAGTATCTCTTTAAACCAACTATTCTATGGCCCGCCGGGTACAGGTAAAACCTATAATACGGTCTCCCAGTCTGCTGAAATAATCACAGGCCAAAAGATAGATAACTATGAGAATGCTCTTGAAATATTTCAGAAGCAATTAGGCAATCGGATTCAGTTTATTACTTTTCATCAAAACTACAGCTACGAAGACTTCATTCAAGGCCTTAGACCCGATGTGGAAAACAAAGAACTCAGCTTTCAACGTAACGATGGGTTATTTACTCAAGTAGCTACACAAGCTCTTTTTGAATATTACAAAGAGCTTGAAAAACAAAAGCTAATTTCAAGCACTGAAAATTTAAAAGAACCTGAACTGGGAGAAGTATATGCTGCCTATTTTAAATCTTTGAAGAAGGGACAAGTATTTGAAACCAAATCAGGGAGTTCTATTCAAATTATAGGTTTTTCAAAAAGCAAAAATGTAGAGTATGCTCATTTTGAAAATGGAAGGCCTTACTTAGTATCCCAAGATCGTCTTTTGAGACTTTATGAGATCTTTCCCAATATTGATCAAATTCAAAAAATTCACGATGATATTAGAGAAGCTATAGGTGGTTGCAATACAACCGTTTATTATGTGGCACTTAGGGAATTTATAAATTTTAGATCAAACTACATCTCAGAGTATCATCAAGAAGTATCTGAGGGAGACATCTATGATGAATTAATGTATGATGACATTAGTTATGATCGCAAAAAAGAACTGTTAGCTAAAACCCCTCTAGAGCAAATACGGTCAATACCTATAGATGCTGTACCCTCTTATATTTTGATCATAGACGAAATAAATAGAGCCAATATATCAAGAGTATTTGGTGAACTGATAACCTTATTAGAATCCGATAAACGCTCTCATGGTAAATTACCGCTCACCTGTACTTTACCCTCAGGTGAACGCTTTATTGTACCCTCAAATCTTTATTTGATTGGGACTATGAATACTGCAGATAAATCAATCGCCCTCTTAGACATCGCATTGCGAAGACGCTTTAAATTTATCCCTATGTATCCTAATAGCAAGGTTGAAGGCGTTCAAAGACCAGAAATTCTTGAGAAAATAAACGAAAAAATTATTAAGTTAAAAACCCGAGATTTTACGATAGGGCACTCCTATTTTATGGAAGATGAATTTAATCTTAAAGAAACTATTGATAATAAAATTATTCCTCTTCTCTTAGAATATTTTATGAATGATGAGAAAGAGGTAATAGGCATTCTCGATTTTGCAGGTTTAGAGATTGGTAACTGGCCTCTTGAGTTTATCAAAGAAAAGGCACATGATTAATCTTTTTGAATATCAAAATCAAGAACCTTTTGAAGCAGATCAATTTGATGAATTAGAGCTGTTTTTGGATGATATCTGGAATAAGCGAGAAAAGTCATCCTACTTCTCCGATTCTGAGGATGAAGAGCTAGTTGAAGCCCAACGATTTTTACAATTACTCAGAAAAGAGCATCATCTAAAATCAAACAAGTATGTTGGTGTTATTCATTTTAATAAGCAAACAATAAACCTACTCCCGAAGGTTTTTTTTCAAAATGGAAAAACCTACACAGAAAAGGATGTTCGCTCAATCAATGCACATGTATTATGGTGGCTGAGCTACTGCAGAAAATTGCGTTTTCCTAATTATCAAACGGGCCTCACAAATGAAAAGGAAGATTTCTTTGAGATTCTAATTTATCTGTTCAGCAAGTATACCAAACAGTTATTGTCCTCATCTATTTTTCAGCAGTATGTTAATGTAGAACGGGATCTGAATGTCGTAAAAGGTAGTGTTAACTTTAATGCGTATGTTGGTAATCATATCTCAAGAGGAAACTACCATCACATTCCTTGTTCCTACGATTCTTTCGAATTAGACAATACGTTTAATCGATGTATTAAATATGTAGCGGAGCTATTACTAACAGTATCTAAAGACAGTCAATCTAAACGAAATCTAAGAGATATTCTATTTATTCTTGATGAAGTAAGTGGAGAATCCATCACGGCAAATCAATGTAGAAGTATACAATTCAATCCCATGTTTAAGGAATTTGAAACCGTTAGGGATTATTGCATACTCTTTTTAGAAAACTCAGTTTCTTTTAACTATAAAAGCTCTTTACAATTATTTGCTTTTCTCCTACCCATGGAATACGTGTTTGAAGACTTTGTTTTTGGGTTTATCCAAAAAGAAATAGAGGAGCTTAATGCTAAGGCACAAATCTCAAACACCTTTTTAGATACTAACAGGCATTTTGCACTCAAGCCAGACCTACTATTAAATTATAAAGACCAACACATTGTTGCTGACACTAAGTACAAAATTGTAAATCTAGATGAGCAAGATTCAAAAAGGGGAATCTCACAATCTGATCTTTATCAAATGGTTTCTTATGCTATACGCTTTGAATCAAAAAAAATAATTCTGTTTTATCCAAATTCTATCAACGCTATTGAGCCCTGTGAAATAAAAACCTTGCAAGTCCAAGACATGCTTGCTGAAGGTCAGGAAATAGAAGTAAAGGCTTATCAAATACCGTTTATACAGACTTTAGATTTGTTAGAACATCAAAATACCATGACAATTTTTAGTCAATTTGATATATTAAGGCTAGAGCTTACTGAATGTTTCATTGAAATTTTAGAAAATAACGCAAAATAATTATTTCTAAGTTTTATAAGCTAATTTTCCACTCTATTAATCTAAGGCGTTTAGACACTTGATTAAGTGTATTTAAAACTTCATTTTCAGGAGGCAATTCTCCATAAACTAAAAACTTAAATTCATTTTGATACGTAGCCCTAATCTTCCTCCAGATCTCTTCAGGAATTTTGAATACCAGAGCATCTTTAGGATGATTGGATAACCACTGATTATTGTTTTTGAAGCTTTGTACATCGTCATTACCAACTTTCACCAACATTAATTCGAAGGCTTCAGAATTAAAAAATTCAAATAAATTTATGTCTTTCAATAATTGATGAATGTCATAAACATGCCTGATTTTTGCCTTTAAATCTTCAATAGGATTTAAAGAATAAGAAAAACGAACCAGGCTCATTATTTTTTCACATAGTGTTCGAGTTGTATCCAATACCAGGACTTCAAAAGGTAATAAATCATATTCTTTTGCCAAATCACCTTGATTAGTGGCTAGCATCATCTCATATATATAGGTATTCAAAACACGTTTAGTATAGGGTTCAAAATAGCCTAACCAAGTCGCTTCAATGATTATAGTGTCTCGAACCTGACCATAATTTCCTTTAAACGTTTTGGGATAATTATAAGCTATCTTTCTTATCATTCCCTTTTTATTACTTATTCCCTCCTGCTCGACTTCTTCAAATGGAGCCGAAATTTCATTCGTTACATCTCTAAGTTTACGTTTCAGTTGATTTGCTGTATCCTCTTCTCGTTTCAGAATGACTAAATCTATATCCTCTGAAAAACGCTCTATATACTTATAGCATTTAGATAGCGCAGTTCCACCTTTAAATATAGCCTCTTCCTTAATTTTGCTTTCAAAGATTAGTTTGAGCGCATAACATACCCAATAGTCCTTTTCTATATAAATATCCAAAATTCCCATTCGTTCCGCGGTAACTTTTACCGCTTGCTTGAAAAGAGTATTATTCTCGTGTAAATTCATTTTATATTCCAATTTTCTGCATTGGGTAAGATCTCTTTTGAAACATTCAGCTTATAAGTTGATATAGGATTTAACGTTTCAAATAATGTATTTAAAATGTCCTTATCGCTATATTCAATTCTGTCTAATAATGCTCCAACTAGAGCTCTGGTAGACGGTGGATATTTTGCAGCTAACTTTATAAGTCTTTGCTTTTCATAGTTTTTCAAATCTGATAATAATGAAGTTATCCGAATACAACTTTTATCAATAGTTGTATCTGGTATCTTCTTTATATAACGTATAGCATCTAAGATTTGTAATAGAGGTACATTTTCTCTTGTTATTGTATTTTTTTGCTTTATAAAAGAAATTTTAAATCGTTCTCTTTTAAAAGCAGGTCTAATTTCATTTTTACCTATTTGTATCCTATTACTAACCTGTGTTGTTAACCCTAATGAATTATATATACTATAACCTGTTAAATAGCCTATAATTTTACCTTCATCTTCTAATAAATCTTTTACTATTTGGTATTGATTGGGCTGTAGTGTTCCAAAAACAGTTTCTTCAGGCTTATAGTATTTTCCCTTAGACAATTTATTAATATTGCCAGCGGCAACCATCCTATTTAAATGCTTAATAACAGCTTCTTTATCATTCACCTCTGTACTAAAATCAGTATAGGTGAAAATATATCCTTTCGGAAGCTTATTTATCTTATCCCTTATATATACTGATATTTTCACTATTTATGTTTTAATCAAAAATAAAAAAAATGTCCAGTTTTTTATATAAAAAACTGGACATTTTAAAACTTATAAAAATAATTTGCTTGTGTATACAGATAGCGGTAACTTCGAACTCGAGTTCGAAGTTACCGCTATCTGTATACATCGACTTAAGTAATTAAAATCCGAAAAAGACAGAATTAACAAAGTATTCCTTTCTAACACACGGATATTAAAAAATTACAAATAAAAATAATTTACTCTAGAACATCCTCAAGATCCATAACCTCTACCCTATCGCTCAATTTATAAATCAATTGAAAGGTCGTTTTACACTGGTAGCGTTTACGAAGATCAAAAAGCTTTTTATCAATGCTGCTCAACGAATAAGGGCGTAACTTGTAATACCGTAATACTTTTCGCGTTTGGATGATAGTAGCCCCGTGCGCCAACGCACTGATGAGATATACTTCATATTTTGACAAATTATCCATTCTTAAAGTTAATTAAACCTTGAGTCTAAAACTAGTATTTATTTTGAATCAGTTTTAAACTTGAAAATCATGCATTCTCTTAATAAAAAATTAGTTTTAGCTTTACGAATTTCTGGGTAATACTTATCCTTTCTAACATGTAAAAACAGATCAGGCTCTACACCTATTTTACACCTCAATCTTCGGGAAGTCTTATAAATAAAGAACCCGAAACTATTGTATTGGAAAGTAAGCCACCCATTGAAAAAACAAACTTCTATGAAAAAACTACAGCTACTTCCCATCATATTACTGTCGCTCCTTACTTCGTTGAGTCGGGCGCAAAAGGTGATCCCTGAAAGCTATATCAATCCATTAGATATCGATTATACCTATATGGTCTATAATTCGAGTAAGAACATATCGTACCGCTCAGGTGCAGACCCGGCGGTGATCGAGTTCCGTGGAGAGTATTATATGTTTGTCACCCGCTCGTTTGGTTATTGGCATTCTACTGATCTAGTCAATTGGGATTTCATCAAACCCAAGCAGTGGTTTTTTGAGGGAAGCAATGCTCCCACGGCATTTAATTATAAGGATTCGCTGGTTTATTTTGCCGGTGATCCTGCCGGATATGGCAGTATTTTATATACCGATAATCCCAAGGAAGGCATATGGAATCCGGTGGCTTCTATAAGCAATAATATTCAGGATTCTGAATTGTTTATTGACGACGATGGCAAAACTTATTTGTACTGGGGTTCTTCTAATGTGCATCCCATTCGAGTCAAAATGCTCAATAAAGACGATCGCATGTTGGAAACCGGAGTGACCAAGGATCTCATCAATCTGGATGAGGAAGCGCACGGCTGGGAGCGTTTTGGCGAAAACAACTTCCACCCTACCCTAAAAGAAGGCTATATGGAAGGCGCTTCGATGACCAAGCACGATGGCAAATACTACTTGCAATACGCCGCGCCCGGCACGCAGTTTAATGTATATGGAGACGGAGTTTATATGGGCGAAACACCGCTGGGTCCGTTTAAATATATGCCTAACAATCCGATGAGTTTTAAACCCGGAGGCTTTACTAACGGGGCGGGCCACGGAATCACGGTGAAACAAACCAACGGGCAGTACTGGCATTTTGCGACAATGGCTCTGGCATCTAACTCGCACTGGGAGCGCCGACTGTGTATGTTTCCAACGTATTTTGATGAAGACGGACTCATGTATTCCAATACCAGCTATGGCGATTATCCGCGTTATGCGCCAAGCCATCCTACCAAGGCCGGTGAACATAACGGCTGGATGTTATTGTCGTATAAAGGAAATGCGACTGTTTCGTCCTCGCAGTTACAAATCACTAAAAGCACGATCACTGATGGAGATTTTGAAGTCACTGAAATTCCTAAAAAAACCAACGCTGACGGAAGCATTCTTTCTGAAGTATTAACTGACGAAAACCCGAAGTCGTTTTGGGTTGCTGAAGCGAATGATGCCAAACAATGGGTAACGATCCAAATGAATCAGCCCGGAAACGTATATGCACTTCAGCTGAATTTTCACGATCACGAAAGCGGGATCTACACGCGTGTGGAAGGCTTAAAGCATAGATTCATCATAGAAACTTCAGAAGATGGTAAAACCTGGGAAACGGTTATTGATCGTTCCAAGAGCTATAAAGACACGCCCAATGCCTATTTAGTGTTAAACCAACCGGTAAAAGCCACGTACATACGTTACAAAAACATCAAAGTTCCCGGCAATAATCTCGCACTCTCTGAAATTCGTGTCTTTGGAAAAGGATTTGGTAAAAAACCTACAAAGGTCAAAGCTTTTACAATAGATAGACAAACCGACCGCAGGGATGCACAACTCACTTGGGATGCTATCAAAAGCGCCCAAGGCTATAACATTCACTGGGGTATTGCTCCTGATAAATTGTATCAGTCGTGGTTGGTTTATGACGAGCACGAACTCTTTATGCGCTGTTTAGATCGGGATCAGACCTATTACTTTTCCATCGAAGCCTTTAATGAAAATGGAATTTCCGAAAAAACTGAGGTGATAAAGGTGGATTAATAATCTGCTTCTTTTTAGGCTATAACTATCAGATTTTTAATTCCGTCAGGTTAAACTGTATTTTTCTAAAAAATACAGTTAATCCTAAGCCTTTCTTGTTATCAAAACCTGTAAATGCGTATACTTGTAGCACTCAGCCCGTTTATTCATGCACTTTAGTGATTTACCCAAACAACCCAGCGCCTTTGTTTCCTATTGGAATGTAGGCAAACTCTTATATGGCGCGTTGTTTTTGTTTATTCTGGAAACGGTTTTTTACTATACTAAATTTGTAGAAGCCTATACCGAAAAAACAATACTTATCATCGCGTTCTGGTTGTGGTGCCTGATGTTTTCTTTCATTCATATTTTTCTGGTGACGATGGATGTCTGGTCGCGTTTTCAAAACTACAAACGCATCAAAGATCACTTGTTTCAGCACGGGTTTACGCCTAAAATCGCAGAACATTACAAAGGCAGTAAATGCCAACGCATGGCGTTATATGCCGCTGCTAAAGAATTAGGAATGGAAACAGAGATCAAACAGCATTATGCGCAAGCGGGTATAAAATGGTATCACTTTATCCCGCAGTTTATGATTCAGGATCCGTTGTTTCCTTTTAAAAAATACTTTTGGTCCCGTACCTTTTTAGAGAAATATTACGAACCAAAATTTGAATTTAGAAACGAGCAAAAAATCACGACGGAATGCTAAATGCGATCAAGCTGAGCAAATCCTATAAATCAGGAAAGGTGCTCGATGCGGTTTCGATCTCTCTTGAACCCGGAAAAATTAGCGGACTCTTAGGTCGCAACGGTGCCGGAAAAACCACACTTTTTAAAATACTTTGCGGCCTGATCACACCAGATGATGGAGCGGTACAGCATAACTCTAAAAGAGCTAAACCTATTGGTGCTGTGATTGAAGAACCGGGACTGTACACCTACCTCAACGCTTACGAAAACCTCAAACTTTTTGCTCAAATTCAAGCTGCTCCGGCAGATCGCACTTCGCTGGAAAATTATTTAACTCAAGTGGGACTTCCACTAGATCGTAAAGATCCTGTGCGCAACTTTTCGATGGGGATGAAGCAGCGTCTGGGCATTGCCATCGCTTTACTCAACGCTCCTGATATACTCATTTTAGACGAACCTTTTTCTGGTTTGGATCCTACGGGAGTGGCTTCGCTAATTCAATTGATCAAAACACTTGCACAACAAAACATCGCAATCTTGGTTTCGTCGCATCTGATGGCAGAACTTCAAAAGTCCTGCGATTATCTGTATGTGATTGATCAAGGTAAAATCGTTAATGAAGGTCCTACGCAAAACCTGCTCAACGCGCTTATTTCGGTATATACACTCACTGGAACTGCTATTGAAAAAGCTCAAAGTCTTCAACCCTATGTGCTGCACGCCGAGACAAACACGGTGACCATCAATTGTGAACATATTCCGGTTTCAGCCGTACTCCGAAGCACTTTAGAAGAAGGGTTTGAGGTACATTCTTGTGTTCCCAACATTTCTTTAGAACAACTTATAATTCCGCTTAACGCATGATGATTCCCTTATTAAAAGCTGAATTATTTAAACTTTTTAGAGAAAGTAAAACCTGGTATGCGGTCGCAGCGGTCTTACTTATCGAATTCATCATTCTTATCGCCGCCTACTTTCAAGGGGCTACGATCTTAGAATTATTACTCGACAATCTACGCCAATCCTTCTATTTTGAGGGAACACTTTTAAACGGAAATTTGCTGCTCTACATCATTCTCAACTCGCTGTGGTTTAATCTACCACTCATCTTAATGATCGTCAGCTCGGCCCTCATCACTGAAGAATATAAAAACGGCACATTAAAAACACTGATGCTTCAGGCCGTAAGCAAGCGCAAGTTAATGCTGGCTAAATACCTTACCTCGGCGATTTTCACATTGTTGATGTTGCTGTTGCTGATGGCGAGTACCTTCCTCCTCGCCTATGGTATTTTTGGTAGCGGTGATCTGGTGGTGTATTTGGGAACCCTCAATTTTTTTCCTGCGGAAGAAGCATTTAAACGCATCCTGATGGCCTTCGCTTCGGGAACTTTGAGTATGCTTTTTTTTACCACAGTGAGCGTTACGCTTGGGATACTGTTGAAGGAACCTGCAAAAACCTGGATCGCCTCAGCATTCTTTCTTATTTTGAGTTCGCTACTTTTAAAAGCCGATTTCGGTTTGGGTAGTATGGAACGTTTTTTCTTTGCAAAACTCATCAATTCGTGGCAGCGCTTTTTTGATTACGAATTGCAATTACAGGAGATTCTAATCGATAATATCGCGTTGACTATTTATACTTTTTTAGTCGCCCTTGGCGGAATGTACCTGTTTACTAAACAAGATGTAGGATGATAAAACCCTTATATTTAATCGCTTTTTTACTGTTCGGCTTGAACTGCAATGCTCAGGAAATAGATGCCGATTTACTTGCTATAAAAGCAAAGATGGACGCCGTGAATACTTTTTCGGCAAAGCTTCAGTTGGATCTCGAAGCGCCGTTTATCAATATGCCCACCAAGCGTGCTGCGATGGAATATCAACGTGGAAAAGACCTGAAATTCTCGAGTGATGATTTTGTCATCTTACCCAAACGCGGTCTTGATTTTACGCTTTCTGAATTGTTTGAACATCCATTTATCACTGTAGATCGCGGGATGCAAACCCTTGACGGAAACCAAGTAAAAGTGCTTAATGTGATTCCTACCGGTGACGACTCAGATATGGCGCTGGCAACCTTGTTTTTAGATATAGAGCAGCAGCGCATCGCAGCTTCAGAGATCACCACCAAAAAGAACGGTACTTACAAACTAAAGATGCAATATGATCAGGCATCGACCGTGTTGCCCAATTATGTGGAAGTTGCATTTGCTATCGAAAAGCTTAAAATCCCACTGAATTTTATGGGAAGTGACACAAAAATTGACCGCAAAACCATGCGGAATATGGATACTAAAACCGGCGTCTTAAAACTAAAAATCACCGATTACCAGATCGATCTTCAGCCTTAAGCTTAGTTCCACTTCATATGCTGTAAACGAATCGCGTTTAAAATCGCGAGAAACGCCACGCCCACATCAGCAAACACCGCTTCCCACATTGTTGCGAGTCCGCCTGCTCCAAGGATCAATACCGCAGCTTTTACACCGAAGGCTAACGCGATATTCTGCCAAACAATTTTGCGAGTAGCTTTGCCTATTCGCATCGCTTGCGCCACCTTAGAAGGTTCGTCTGTCTGAATAATCACATCGGCGGTCTCTATCGCCACATCGCTTCCCAAACCGCCCATAGCGATACCCACGTCAGCAGTTGCTAAAACCGGCGCATCGTTAATCCCATCGCCGATGAATGCTACCTTAGTAGTTCCTTTTTTTTGCAACTGCTCAACCTCCCGCAGTTTATCTTCGGGTAGGAGTCCGCCTTTTGCCCAGGTAATTCCAAGACTTTTAGCAACCTTTTGGGTTATGGTATCTTTATCTCCCGAAAGCATCACAGTCTGCTGTACACCGGCTTCCTTCAGTTTTTGAATAGCTGTTTTAGCATCAGGCTTTAGCTCATCGGCAAGTACAATGTAACCGGCGAAGTCACCGTCAATGGCAACGAGAACCAGAGTTTCTACGATATCCTCAAGACTTTGCGGAACTTTGATATGCTGACTTTTCAGTAAAGCCGCATTACCGGCAAGCACCGTTTTGCCGTTGATCAACGCTTGCAAGCCTTTACCGCTATGCTCTTGAACCTCGCGCACTTCTACGCTTGAACTTTCTACTTGATATTCCTGTATCGCTTTAGCTATGGGATGCGTCGATTGTGCTTCTAAGGCCTTTACATAAGTCATAAATTCTGCTTCGCTCCAGCCGTTTTCAGTTGTTATGGTTGTTATGCGGAAAACTCCTTGCGTGAGCGTTCCCGTTTTATCAGTAACCACGAGCTTCACTTTGGTTATCGCATCAAGAAAAGAGGCCCCTTTAAATAAAATCCCGTTACGGGATGCTGCTCCTAAACCTCCAAAATACCCTAACGGAATAGAGATCACTAAAGCACAAGGACACGAGATCACTAAGAAGATCAAGGCACGATACAACCATTCTTTAAACACATAATCGGCTACAAAGAAGTAAGGTAAAAAGGTTAATGCTAAGGCCAGAAAGGCGACGATGGGCGTGTAGACTTTAGCAAACTTGCGGATGAACAATTCGGTTTTTGACTTTCTAGCAGTGGCGTTCTGTACCAGTTCCAGAATACGCGCAATGGAACTTTCTGTAAAAATCGCAGTAGTTTCCAGTTCGATAACTTCATCGAGATTAATGCTTCCGGCATAGACGGTTTCTCCTTGTTTAACCGAATCCGGTTTGCTTTCGCCTGTTAATGCAGCCGTATTTAGAGAAGCTTTCGCGCTTAGCAAAATTCCGTCTAAAGGTATTTTTTCACCTTTGCGCACCTGAACGCGTTCGCCTATTTTAACATCTTCGGGAGCCGTCGGAACAAATTTCCCCTCTCTAAAAACCATAGCTTCATTGGGTCGTACATCTAACAAGGCTTTGATGTTGTTCTTGGCCTTATCTACCGCAGCGTGCTGAAACAATTCGCCCACGGCATAAAACAACATTACCGTAACACCTTCGGGATATTCGCCTAAGATAAAAGCACCCAGCGTTGCAATGCTCATCAAAAGAAATTCAGTAAAGACCGAACCCTTTTTAATATTCTCCCAACTGTCTTGAAGTACGGGAATCCCCACCGGGATATAGGCAATAATATACCAAATCAAGCGCCACGTACCTTTGAAAAAAGATGCTTCAAAATGGTCTAGCAACATTCCTGAAGCCAGCATCAAAAAACTAAAAAGTCCTGGTCCATAGTTTTTAAACGCTAGCGTACCGTGATGATGCTGTTCAGAAGTGCCTGATGTGCTATGTTTTGCGCAGCACCCCTCTTCAACGTGGTGCTCTGAAGTATGCGTGTGTTCTTTCATAATGGAAAGTTCACTAAAAAAGCCGTGCAACAGAAGTGCATTTTAATAGGTGCTGCAGCTGTCGCAAATACCTTTGACCACCAGATTAGCATCTTCGGCAATAAAACCATCAGGTAAATTGATATGCGGAATTTTATGTTCGGTTAGACAAATGGTTTTATCACAGGAGTTACAATGAAAATGCAGGTGCAGATCACGCTCAATATCGCACCGACAGCCGGGTTCACAGAGCGCATACTTGAGCACGCCGGTACCGTCGTCAATCTGGTGAACTACCCCTTTTTCTTCAAAAGTTTTTAGCGTGCGATAAACCGTGGTGCGATCCGCTTTAGTAAACGCCAACTCCAGATCTGACAGGCCTTGTGCCGATTTTTTTTCGGCCATAAACTTATAGATCAGCATACGCATCGCCGTAGGCCGAATGCCTTTATTTTGCAATGTACTTTCGATCTCTTTCACAGCGTTACCTTTTTAAAATCTTCAGTGATCAGAGCGCGGTGCTTTATGCCCCATTCGGCAATAACATCGGTGAGTTCCTTTAGAGAAGCACCATAGTCTGTAATTTTGTAAAACACGCTTACCGGTTTAGTGTCAACTACGGTACGCTCAATGAGTTTATTCATCTCCAGATCTTTGAGTTCTCTACTCAGCATACGCCCGGAAATTCCCTCTACCTCCCTGAGTAATTCAGAAAAACGCATACCTTGATAACACAAGCAAGCAATAATTGAAACTTTCCATTTGCCGCTCAGGACATCCATCGTATCGTGAATGGCTCTAATTTTTTCTTTACAATTTAATTCATCCTCACACATAACCCGGTTACTCTAATGTTACTAGCTATTTTGTTACAAAGTTACTTTATGTAACCTCCCTTTGCTAATTTTGCTCAAAAATTATACTAGCATATGAGTTTATTAGACGATCTAAAATGGCGTTATGCAGCTAAAAGCATGAATGGCGCAGAAGTACCTCAGGAAAAACTGGATTATATTTTAGAAGCTGCCCGTTTAGCACCTTCTTCTTCAGGACTACAGCCTTATAAAGTGTTTGTGATTACCAACAAAGAATTGCTTGAAAAAATCAAAAATGTTGCGTGGAATCAAAGTCAGGTTACTGATTGCTCGCATTTATTGGTTTTTGCTGCTTGGGATGGTTATACCAATGAGCGTGTGAGCGCAGTATTTAATTATACGATGGATCAGCGCGGCTTACCTCACGAAACTATGGATGATTACAAGCAAAATATTATGAGTTTGTACGAACCATTGGGTAAAGAGTGGCAGGCAGATCACGCTTCAAAACAAAGTTATATCTCTTTTGCGATGGCTATCGCTGCTGCGGCAGAACAAAAAGTTGATGCAACGCCTATGGAAGGTTTTGTTCCTGCGGAAGTAGATAAATTATTAGAATTGGAAGGTTCTGGGTATAAAAGTACCTTGTTGCTCACTTTGGGCTATCGCGATGCTGATAATGATTGGTTAGTGAATATGAAAAAAGTGCGTACGCCTAAAGAGGATTTCATCACCGAAATTAAATAAGCATACAGCCCGAAACATTCTACACTAATTTTTTCAGGATATAATCTTCCGAAAAGTGTAGCCATAAAAAAAGTCCGGATTCACAATCCGGACTTTCTCGTTGGGGGGAATCAAAATAAATTATTTAATTTTTTTAATGCTTTCAATGGTACCTTGACTTGAAGAAGTCTCAGTTTGTGCCTTAGGTTCGTAAGCTACCTCAAATTGCTCACCTACCGCATCATTATTTTTTAGGTCCATCACAAGTTCTGAATCACTTTCCAGAACTACGGCTTGATAAGTTTCGTCTGAGAAAAAATAGTAGCCGCCTTCATAGCCATCAAAGGTGAGTTGTTGGGTGCTAGGATCATCATTCACCGGAAGTATCGCGGTGCTTAAACTTAGTGTGATTATGCTGAATATGCTTAGTAAAGTTTTCATCGTCCAAAATTTATAATTCTAATTTACAAAGCATTAGCACTCACCAGCAAAAGATTAAAAGTACTTTAGCATCATATACTAAGGCTTTCTAAATTTTATTAGCATTAAAGCTGAATTTTAAGAAATCGTATTAGAATTTAGCGCTCCAGCTTTGGCTCTAACCATAAATAGCCCATAGCCAGCACAAAGAGAATAAAAAAGTATATTGGATTGATAGGACGTTTTACCTGAAGTTCTTCTACTTCAGCATCTCCTTTTCTAAAAAAGTCCTGATTGGCTTTGGTGAGCCCCTGCGCTGCTCTAGCTTTCCAATCCACTTCGGCAAACACATAATATGCATATTCTGAAACCGTATCTCCTGTGGAAAATCTTAAGGTAAACCAACCGGTTTCTTCGGGATAAAATGTGGCTAACCATAACTCGGGGATGTCTGGATCTTGTATGACAGGAATGGAATTCCCATCTGTATCGGTCAGGGTGAATTCTGAAACCGCAGTTCGAAACTTTATAGTGTAGGGTTCATGAGGCCTAACAATTTGTTCTGTTTCTTCCCAGAAAATCATATCGCTTTCCGGTTTGAGCACCGATTTTAATATCTCGCTCCACAGGGATTTATACCGCTCTTGATTTCCTTTTAACTGCAAAGCGTAGGTATTTGACAACACCGTGGTGCTGACACTTCCAAAGCCGATAAAGCGTTGCCCAGCTAAGATTTGATTTGCTGCCTTTAGCGTCGCATTAAAATTGGCCGCAGAATTCATATAGTATCCAAATGTAGAAACCACAGTCCCATCTTGTAGCTCTACTTCTCTCTGTGCGGTTCGGGTGAATTTAAAATCGATTAAGGGCTGACTGCCATAAAATAGCTCTTCGCTAGGCATCACAAACACTCCAAGGCCTTCCTGTGCTACCGCATCTTTGATGCTGTTTTGTTCGTTTCGCGAAAGGGATTGCCAAGCTCCCGCATCGAGAATCACCAAATCTAAATCTTTCAAACCGGAAGTACTCAACGCATTAAAAGGCTTCCGTTCTTGATTGAAGTACTCGTACTTATAACGACCTTGCGTCAACTGACTGCGCACCAAAACCTGATGGTTCAATTCCGCCAGGTAATTTTTTAGATACTTGAAATCAAAAGAAGGAAATGCTGAAAGCATCACAACGCTCAACTGCTTTTCCGGATTTATGTGTACAGGTAAAGCTTCGTTGTTCAAAAGCCTTCCCAAAGAATCCTTCTCAACTAAACTGTATACAAAATCTCCGGGCGCTTTTACTTTCGCTTGAAGCGAAAACACCGTATCTGCTGTAGCCGTAACTTGAATCGAATCCAATCCCAGATTTCCCGGAGCTTGCAATACGATTTGATTTCCGCGTTTTGGTTTTGAGTAATGGGCCGTAATGTTTAGTTCTTCTCCTTCTGAAAGTGTTTTTGAATAGCTTAATTGATCGATGCCATTGGGGATTTCTTTCTTTAGAAATTTTACATTTCTTCCTTCTAACTGCCAGAAATCATACGGTTTAATTCCACTTCCCAGAATAAAAAGTTGAGAGATCGAATCCAGTTCGTCCCGGTCAATATGATCTTGATACACCAACTCTTTTAACTCCGGATTCGTTTTCCGCAAACTATCCAATTGTGCTTCCTGATATCCTGAAGTCAATAAAACACCTTGCTTTCCCTCCACTGAGGTCAAGTGTGCCGGTTTTAAAGCAATGGCCAGCAATGCCAAAACGGCTACCAATCCGGCTGCCAGACGCCACACAAAACTGCTGCTTCTGCGCGGCCATTCTTTCGCAACAAAAACAGCGAATAACATTACCGCCCCAATCAATACCGGAATCCAATAGGCGCTATGTACAGAGGTCAACTCACTCATCGGCATCCAGATTTTTCACCAGCACGGCATCCAGTTTAGAAAATTTGGCATTTTGGGTATTGGGTTTTGCTTCTTCGGCGGGTAAGGCTTTGAGCAATCCGTTTTGTAGTTCTTTCAAGGTTTTGATATCGGTATCCAGGTTTTGCGAGATCCAATTGAGTTGCTGTAGGGTTTCCAGATAATTCCCAGGCTGCTCAATAGCTAATGCTGCAAGTTCGTTGCCTGCGTCTTCAAACAATTGCTGATCTTCCGGAGTTAATTTCACTTGAAACGCAATCAATTCTTCTATTCTTGAAATGGCCTTTTGAATCGCTTCAAAACGGGCGCCTTGCTCCAAATCCTCCTGTTTTGTGGTGCTTGCAACTTCTTTCAACTCGCCGGTCAGGCGTTTATCTTCCTTGATGGGCGGCGGATCAAAACCGATGCGGTGTACATAAATACGCGAACTGTTCTTGATTTCCTGAATCAATTTCAACGCCTCATTTTGATACGGTAGGGATTTTTCGGGCTCAAACATTCTCAGGTGCAATTCTGCATCCCACATTATGTTGAGCCCCTCGCGCAACTTCTGCTTTAAGGATTTTGCAAACAAGGTCGATTCTTCAGGGTCGCTGTGGTTGTGTACGTATTTCTCCAGCGGATCTTCCTCCTCTGTTTCTTCGCCTTCGTGCTCGTGTTCGTGCTCCTCTTCCACCAGATTATGCTCGTTGGAACTGTCATGTCGATGGGAATATTCAGCAAGTGGGTCAGCATCCTCTTCGCTTATTATCCCGAGATCTTCAGTTTGCGCGGCAAGACCGCCTTCGGCCTCATCGCCCATAAATTCGCCATATTTTAAACGCAGACTTTTCTGGTCAAAAGCGAGTTCGTTACTGGTCGAATTGAATTCTTTGGTACTTAAATTCGGTTTGTTTTTAAGCAGTTTTTCGGTATCAATAATAAGTTGACGCTGACTTCTAAAATAATCCGGAAGTAGATCAACTCCCATTCCTCCGGCTTCGACATACTCATATGCGGTCGTGTCTTTAATCACCGCAAAATAGGTTTCGCTACGCGCTACATTGGGCTTCGGCGTTTTTAAATCCTGCGCGTGTACATAGAAATAAAGTTCATCACCCGGCTCCATTTTAAGCTGATCCAGATTTAGCTGTTGCGAAAGGGATTGCTGCTTGCTTCCTTTCGCAATAGTGGAATTAAAAGCTATCTGCTCCTCCCGAAACTTCACCGATTCTCCCGAGCCACGGCTCACCGTCGCCACGATATAGGCAGCTCCGATGCCATAATCGTCGATGATCTGGATGTCAAAAGCAATACGTTTTTCACCGCTCGGTTCAAACGAAGTAAACTGATCTAGATTTAAAATATCTACCTGCGGCGGCGCATCAACCAAAGTGTCGATGCTGTGCAAATCAGAAACGTAAGCATTGCCCAAAGTATCCACAAAGCGGAAACTGTAAAACCCGGAGGTCGTTAATTGCTGTGTTCTTTGATAGGTTTTTCCGTTGGTTTTCATCGCATACTGCGCCGATTGACTTTCCATAAAAACAGAATCAACCGACTGGTCAAATGTCAAAGTCCAGATGATTTGAGAACCCTCAAGCGCTTTGATATCCATTTGTTCGCTCGTACGTGCGGCAATACCGGTGTATGAAGGATAACGCACAGTGACCGCTTGTTTGATAATTTTAGGCGGAATTATTTTCGCTTCCGCGGAATCTACTGCGCGGATGACCATTTCGTTTTCCAGCTGGATAATGTTGTCCTCAAAAAGACTGTCATTCCAGTTTAATACAAAACTCAGAACAAATGTAGCAACCAGAACTCCAAAAAGTAACAAACCGAAACGTTTAAAATCTATAGGCGGTTTTAAGGCTTTGAGTTCGTTTGCCAGTTTCTGCTCGGTGCGGTACCGCTGAATCTGACCTAAACTGCTCAATTCTTCTGTAGGCTGAAATACCAATCCTACACTGTACTCAGAATGATGAATGTTCCCATCGATGTATGCAATTACTTTTGAAATTCCCAGCGTCAGAGGTTTGTACAGCAAGAAACCTACCGTTGCTAAAACCACAAAAAGCAACAGGCTGGCCACAATGCCCTTGGTCAATACAAATAATAGCACCGCCGGAAGCAACGCCAGTAGTAATACCAATAACCATAATTGACTTTGCCAACGCTGTTTAAATCGCATCACGCTATGTTTTCCTGGATTGCTCATTGTTTTCGAATTCGGGATAACAAACGTTCAACAATCAAGAGGATAAGCAAGGCCAACCAAAACCAGTGGGTCAGCGGGATGCTTGAGGCTTGGTTTAATTCTTGTTCTCGTTCTATGCGTAAGGGTGCAGCAAATACATCGGCCAGCACGCGACGGTCGTATTTTTGAACCGCTTCATCCAGCTTGAGATGTAGGTTTAGCAATGGTAGCAAGTGTTCTGCAAGATGTTGTTCGACCACATTTTTACGGGTGAGGTTTTGGGTCAGAGAAAAATGGGTGCTGTTTTTTACGATCAATTCAGAAGCGAACGCATCCGGCTGATAATCGAGTAGCGTACCCGAAAACTCAGGCATGTCCTTTGGGCTGAGCCAAATTAAAATCCCATCTTGAGGTGTCTCATTCGGAGCAACATTGGTGATTGTAATCGGGCGCTTTAAATACGCAGATAAAGCTTCAAAACCGTTTTTTAGGAATTTGAGGTCGGTTTGCAGGCTATCTTCCGCGAACGCGTAAACCTGAAGCGTGTCTACCACTTGAATCTCGAGATCCGTGTCCAGGTTTTGTACAGCTGCAGCTTCACTAACAGACTTTTTAAAGCGTAGCTGGTTCTTCGCGCTTTTAATCTCAAGCACTTCTATCGAATCTTGCAATTGGGTCAAGGCAACAACACCTGCTGTGGTTTGAGAGGAATCAATGGTAACCCAGTTTACATTTTCGGTAATTTCAGGGCGTTTCCCTTTAAAACCTTTTGCAAGCGATTGTGAAAAAACCACTAAACTATCGGCTTTTAGTTTCTCAAAATCCTGTGCTAACTGCCAATAGTTGGTCGCAGCGGTTTTCACCGAATCAGCTGCATTATACTCCGGAAAATCTTGTTGAAATAACTTCACCGTTTTGCTTTCCGAAAGACTATCCATGGAAGTTTTGAACGTGTCAATCTTTAATAATTCCGGCTCAACCAGATACACCAAATCCTGATTTCTGGTTTTTATTTTAGCGAAAGGTTCGGCAAAAATAAACACCAACAAAGCGATCGCCAGCATTCGTAACAACAGCAACAGCCATTCATTAAGGTGCAGGGTTCTCGTTTGAGTGTTTTCAGATTCTTTGAGGTTGGCAATGCTGCCTACCTTGATGGTTCTGCCCTCGTCTTTGCTCCATAGATGTATGGCTACAGGAACGGCGAGTCCCAGTAAAGCCCATAAATACATCGGATTGGCAAAAAACATATTAAACGAGATTTATGCGTTTTTTGAGGAACAAGTTCAGGGTTTCTCCCAGCGGTTCGCCCATCGTAAATACTTGATGGCTGATGCCCTGATTCAGTAACAATTCTTCCGTTTGTTTGAGTTTATTTTGCAGGGTTTCCAGATAGTGCTTCTTGGCCTCCTTTGCCGAAACCTTCAATTTGCTCCCGGTCTCCAGATCTTCAAAAGTCACTGTCCCTTTATAATCAAAATTCACTTCGTCCTGCCCCATAATTTGTAACACCGTTACTTCATTCCTCGACGTTTTCAAAGCTTTTATAAATGCTGAAAGTTCGTCGCTATGCTCATACATATCGGTAATAAAAAAGATAAGTTCTTTACGGCCACGCTCGTGCAAACGCTCATTACTTATCGCACTCATCGGCCAGGTTCCGGTGGTTTCCACCGTGAGTAATTCCTGAAGCAAGCGGTTAAAATGCTGAATGCTGGCTTTGGGATAAATGGTGGTCAGTTTTTTTTCGCTTAACGCGAAAAGGCCCACCTCATCTCCCTGCTGATGTGCGAGGTACGCAAGGCTAGCCACCAAAACCCGTGCGTAATCCATTTTGGTCAGCTCGACTTCCTTGTGCGCCATCGAGTTGCTCGCATCGAGAATAAACTTCACCGAAACCTGAGATTCAATCTCTGATTGCTTGATGTAATAACGCCCGGAACGCGCCAGCATTTTCCAGTCTAGCAAACGCAGATCATCTCCCGGCTCATAGCCGCGGTACTGACTGAATTCCATACCGCTGCCGAGACTTTTACTGCGATTCAAACCTTGCAAATAGCCATCAACAACCACCCTAGCGATCAGGTTGAGTCCTGACACTTCGTGCAGGATTTCCGGTTTGAGGAGTTCTTGATAGTTGGTTTGCATCCTGATTTATAAAATGGTTCCCAATAGTTTTTGAGTAACCGTATCTGTCGTGATATTTGCAGTCTCCGCTTTAAAATTGACGATTACGCGATGGCGCAATACCGGCAAAGCCACAAACTTCAAATCGTCTGGAGTCACGGATAGTCGGCCTTGGGAAAGCGCTCTGGCTTTTGCGGTTAAGATCATCGCCTGGCCTGCACGTGGCCCTGCACCCCAACTCACCCATTGTTTAACGTATTCGTCACTTGTAGTTTCAGGTCGGGTTGCCCTGATGATCTTGCTCACTTTGCTTATCAGTTCGTCACTGATAGGTACTTCGCGCACGAGTTGCTGTAAGCGTATGATCTCTTCGCCGCTAAGCACGGATTCTACTTTTGCTTTTTTAGAACTTGTAGTCGCTTTTAAAATCGTGGTTTCCTCAGTTTCGGTTGGATAGCCGATGCGGATGTAGAGCAAGAAGCGATCTTGCTGTGCTTCCGGCAAGGGAAAGGTTCCTGATTGTTCGATAGGGTTTTGCGTTGCGAGAATAAAGAAGGGCTTATCCAGCGCGTAAGTTTTCCCGGAATAGGTCACCTCAAATTCCTGCATAGCCTCGAGCAAGGCCGCCTGTGTTTTGGGCGGCGTACGGTTGATCTCATCGGCAAGGATGATGTTTGAGAAAACAGGTCCCTTGTTGAACTCAAAGAATTTCTTCCCTGTGGTTTGATCCTCCTCGAGAATTTCGGTTCCTATGATGTCGCTGGGCATCAAATCTGGCGTAAACTGAATACGTTTAAATTTCAGATCTATGGCTTGCGCCAAAGTTCGTATCATCAATGTTTTTGCCAGCCCGGGAACCCCTTCCAGCAAGGCGTGACCTCCTGCAAGAAAAGTGATCAGCAACTGCTCGACCGTTTCTTCCTGCCCAATGATGATCTTGCCAATTTCTTGTTTGAGCTGTTTGATTTTCGCCGTAAGGCTATTTACTTCTTGCTCGATTTTCACCAAGTTGTTATCCATACATTTAATTTATGAGGTCAGGGCATACATAACGATGTTCACCCCAAATCGTGTATTGTCAATTCTATAAAATCGCTTGTTCCTAAAGTCGTAATCCCACTCGCAGCCGTAGTCTTTGTTGCTATACAGCACCCCGATGCGCCCATTGATCTCAATAGCTTTTAAGTACTCGTGCACCAGATCATCTCCCCAGCCGTTCAACTCTTGTGAGGTTGCCGGCGGACCGTCTTCAAATTCAAAGAAGGAAGAATAGAGTTCGTGATCGTTAGGGATTTTTTTGAGTTCGTCTAGACCGAAAATCTCCTCCATCTGCCGCTCAAAAGATTTTGCAAAGAGTCCGTCGATATCGTGATTGCAATCGTCTGCAAATACAAAACCGCCATTGCGCACATACTTCTCAAAATTCTCGCGCTCTTTGGGTGTAAACTGCACCAGTTTATGCCCCGAGATATAGCAAAACGGACATTCAAAAATCGCATCACTGCTTAGCGAGATGATATTTTCGGTAGTACTGATCTTAAGCGTAGTGTATTCCACAAGCGAGTTGAGCAAGTTGGAGGGCATACGCTGGTCTACATCCCAGTCGCCCGACTCGTATTGCAATCGTGTGAAGAAAAATTCGGTATTCAACGGAAGTTCAAGGGGTTTGCTATTTCTATTTTTGGCGAAAGCCAAACTTCAATACATATTAAAGAAAAAGAAAAACTGGCTACTTAAGAAGTAACCAGTTTCTAATTATTTTTTTGTTTAAACCGCGTCTGACAGGCTGGTAAACGTAAAGTCTCTGACCTTCATATACGGAAGAAGGTTCCCATTTACGCGTACCTGTTTGCCCAAAGCTTCAAGGTTGTTGAGCATAATGATCGGACTCTCATTAAATCGGAAATTCTTCACCGGATATTTTATCTGTCCATTTTCGATATAAAAAGTTCCGTCGCGGGTTAGTCCTGTAAACAAGAGCGTTTGCGGGTCAACCGAACGAATGTACCAGAAACGCGTCACTAAGATTCCGCGTTTTGTGCTTTTGATCATTTCGTCAAAAGAGGTATCGCCACCTTCCATAATCATATTAGCCGCGAATGGAACTGGCTCAACGCCTTGTTGTGATGCCCAATAACGGTCGTAAGCTAGATTTTTAACGACTCCGTTTTCTATCCATTGTGTTTTTTTGCGTGGTAAACCATCGCCGCTCCAGGTAGAAGCAGGCACGTCAGGATGCAAAGGATCTGACCAAATATTCACGCGCTCATCAACAATTTTCTCTCCCAATTTAGTTCCTCCACCTTCTTTAGACATAAAGCTTCGGCCTTCATCAGCAGTACGTGCGTTGAACGCGCCACGGAATCTTCCTAACAGATCACTTGCTGCAGCAGGTTCTAAGATCACTGTATAACGCCCCGGCTCGATGGCTCTCGCCTCACGAGACATCACCGCTTTATCTATTGCAATCGCCGATGCTTCTTCTGCATCAAACTTGGTAATATCGTTATAATCTCGTGTCACCCATCCTGAACCAGTACCATCATTGGTACGCATCGTCACCGTAAAATCAACATTGGTCGATTTGTTGTAAGCGAACAATCCGTTGGAATTGAGCATCGCGCTAAAGCCAGCGCCATCGTCTAAGAATCCGGCAGCCGTCACATCCTGCTCAGCGGCCGGCTTGATGCTGTTTGCAGCAACCTCCGCTCGATATTCGGGGGTTACATTCGCTGTAGCATCTACATAGGTAATTGATTTGTCATAGGTTTGCGGACCTAGAGGTTCCATATATTCCGGGTTTTCCGGTGAAAGCTGCGCCAATTCTTCTGAGCGACGCACTACTTTTTCTAGAGATTCATCGTCAAATTCGTCTATGGTTGCTGTTCCCGATTTCTTTCCGAAACTCGACTCCACAGCCAAGCTTTGGTTAGACTGGTGGCCGGCGGTAGAAACGGTGTTTCGCGCGTAACGGATATTTCCGCTTTCGCTTCCGCCTAGATTCATTACACACGCATCGGCCTTAGAAAAGCTCATCGCCTTCTCTAAGATCGCTCGTGCTTCTTCTTCAGTATATATTGCCATTGTACTTTGTATTAAATGTTAGATAAAAGAGTTAGACCGATCTGCCTGTGTTGATAACATTAGCACCGTTAAAACGCGCCGTTGAACTTCCGTGAGAAACAGCACTTACCTGAGAGGGTTGTCCTTTTCCGTCAAAGAACGAACCGAATAATCGGTAATCCTTCTCGTCACAGATCTTTGCACACGAATTCCAGAATTCTTGTGTGTTTGATTGATAGGCTACGTCATTCAACATGCCTACAATTTTACCATCTTTTATCTCGTAGAATACCGTACCCCCAAACTGGAAGTTATAGCGCTGTTGGTCTATAGAATAACTACCGCGCCCTGCGATGTAGATTCCTTTTTCTACGTCTTTGATCATTTCTTCTACTGAATACGGTTCTTTGCCCGGCTCGAGTGAAACGTTAGGCATACGCTGAAACTGAACGTCATTCCAGCTCTGTGCATAACAACATCCGTGGGATTCATTCTGGCCTAAAATGCTTACCTGATCACGAATCGCTTCATAATTCACCAGCGTTCCATTACGGATCAAATCCCATTTCTTGGTCTTCACACCTTCATCATCATAACCTACGGCACCAAGAGAATGCGGTTGGGTTTTATCGGCTACGATGTTTACAATATCGCTACCGTATTTAAAGTCACCGGCTTTCCATTTATCTAAGGTAGCAAAACTGGTTCCTGCATAATTGGCTTCGTAACCCAATACTCGATCAAGCTCCAGTGGGTGGCCTACCGACTCGTGAATGGTCAAGCCAAGGTGATTGGGTTCTAAAACCAAATCATATTTACCAGGCATTACAGACTCAGCAGTAAGCATTTCTTTAGCCTGCTTTGCAGCTGTTGTTGCATCTTCTATGATATCATAGCTGTTGCGATACAGATTGAATCCGGCAGGACTTTTCAGCTTTTCGCTATCCAATCCATCCATATATTCATATCCCATTCCCATCGGTGCGCTGAGCGCATCACGAGACTTGAATTTCCCCGCCTCGCGGTCTATGGCTGTAACGCCAAAGGTGGGCCAGATGCGGTGAATATCCTGATCGATATAAGAACCGTCAGTAGACGCAAAATACTTTTGCTCATTAACCATAAACAAGGCCGAATTCACAAAGTTGGCTCCTGCGTTCATTGCCGCTGCATTTGCATCGAGTAGCAACTCTACTTTCTCAGAAACCGGAACTTCTCTAAAATCTTTTACGATTGGTGTTTTCCAGCTTATTTCACCGTGTGCTTCTACAGGAGCAAGCGTTACCGGCTCCGTTTGGATTTTTGAATTTGCCTTTGCTATAGAAACTGCTTGTTGTGTGGCTTTTTTGATTCCCGCATCAGTTACATCGTTAGTTGATGCAAAGCCCCAAGTTCCATTAGCGATCACGCGTACCCCAATACCAAAAGATTCAGTATTTACTACATTCTGCACTTTATCCTCGCGGGTAAAGACATATTGATTAAGATAGCGACCTATACGCGCATCGGCATACGAAGCGCCGAGGGAGCGTGCGGTGTTTAGCGCCACATCGGCCAGTGATTTTTTGGTAGCAATATCAAGACCAGGTTCTAATAATGCTTCGGCGGCGATGTTGTTTCCCATCATTGCTGAAGGCACCATCAACGCTCCCGCTCCCAATCCTGCTAATTGCACAAAATTTCTTCTTTTCATAAAAACGGTTTGAGTTTTTGATTAATGAACTATATCCCACCACTAAAGCCTAAACCTTTAAAATTCTGCTAAAAAAGCAAGATTCAAAATCAGTAAATCTTCTGTAAATCAAGTGAGAGACGAGCCCTAAACTAATTGATATAATTTTCTCAATATCTTAAAAAAAGCTTAAAAACTTAAAATTTTAACAAAAAGAAGCAGACGTTTTAGGAATGTGCTAATGTTTCTGCACAATTCGCAATTTAAGCGTCATTAAATAAGAAGTTGGAAATTATAGGTTTTTGGTTTTACCAAATTGACATTTACCTAAACCAATAAAAAAGCCCGAATGAAAATTCGGGCTTGGTTAGCTCTATAAACGCTAAGCAACGCAACTAGTTTTATTCCGTACGTTTAAAATTTTCAACATTTTGATGAATCGTTTCAGTATCCCGAATAGAATCAACCTCTACAGTAGTTAATTGAACATCTCGCACCGGCAATTCTGCTTCACCCAAAATGCGCGAGACAAAATCAACATTTTCGGCTTTGATATTTTTCATATGTATTTGTTCAATCTGCGTCAAACGGCGCTCGTAGGTAGGTACAAGATCACGCCACTGGTACAGCACATCGGTCTCGATACCCAGCACGCCCTTATCGATTCTTCCAGCTTTGATATTTTCCATATAAATATTCTTCACATAACCACCACGGCGCTCATTAGTCTTTATAAAGAGTAAATGATTGAGTTTTGCATTGGGTTCAACTTCACAATTTTCCATATAAATATTTTCAACCCCGCCAGAAAGTTCGCTCCCTATGGCTAACAACTGGTGCCCGTTTTTAACCAGACAATTACGTACAACCACATTTTTTACCGGAGTGTTGAGACGCCATGCATCTTGATTACGGCCTGCTTTAACTGCGATGGCATCATCGCCCTGATCAAAAACACAGTCTTCAATAAGTACATTTTGACTCATTTCAGGATCCACTCCATCATTGTTATGACCGTGCGCATACACATTTACATTTCTGATGACTACATCAGAAGATAGGTAGGGATGAATCACCCAAAACGGACTGTTTTCTATCGAAATACCTTCTAAAAGTACTTTTTTACAGCGATTAAACTGAATGAATTGCGGTCTGAAATTAGCCGAATCATTAACCATCTGTCGCTCTTCTACCGGCACATTCTTAGAGGCCATCTCATAAAGCTGCTTCAGGTTTTGCATATGACCAGATGGACGTGCGAACCATACTTTCCAGGTATCCATTTTGGCCTTTAGCTTGCCTTTACCAGTGATGGCAACATTTTCACAATCGTAAGCATAAATCAATGGGGAGTAATTGTAGCATTCCATCCCTTCCCAAGTGCTCAGCACCGCAGGTAAATAATCTTGTGGATTTTCTGAAAAGAGCAATGTTGCTCCTTCTTCTAAATGTAGATTTACGTGACTCTTAAAATGAATTTTTGAAGTAAGCCACTCCCCTTTTGGAATGACCACCGTTCCACCATTACGCGCGTGCGCACTGTCTATGGCAGTAGCGATAGCCTTTGAAGTTTTGTCTTGATCAGTCTGCTTTGCACCAAAGTCGGTGATTAAAAATTGCGGCGCATTCTTAAAATCCGGAGTTTGTATGTTGTAGTTGCCAAAAGGAGCCGTGACATTCAGCGTATCGACAGTTAAGAAATTTTCTGCGGAAGTTTTAATTTCCTTTTGATTTTTACAAGCGAACAAACTGATGAGGAGTGTTACAATTAGTGTGAATTTTAAGAGCTTCATAATTAAAAGTTTGTTGGAAAAGTACGTATCTACACGCTTCCATTTATCCTGTTCTTACCTGTACTTCGAAGATTGTAAACGACCTCGTCTCAAGTCGAATACATTAATACGTTAGCAGAGGCGATGAACCTTAAACTTTCAGAATACCTTACACTTCACATTGATTACAACGAATATTTTATCATTTCAACTAAAACTCTCATATATAATGTCTTATTGCGCGTACAAATTTTTAGCTTTAGAAAACGTTGTAATTCGTTTAACCACAGCAACCAACAAGAATTTTAAACCTAAGCCTAACCCAAATGAATTTAGTTTATCAAGGAAAAAACAGTCTAGTAGATAGTGCGGTGCGCCGCGCAGCTCAAGTCATCAACAGTTCGTTTTTTCAAAAACATCTTTTAGAGCATTTAGATAATGACGATGCACAATTGACTCAGCAATTATTGCATCACATCAATACCTCAACCCAAGAGAATTTGATCATACATACGTATTGGAATGTTTTAAAGCGCGATAAAATCACCTTAACCACGAACCCTGATACCTTGCGCATCAACTTGGCGCATTTTAGAAAATCGAGAGGACTTATTTTAGAACAAATAGTGCGTAATTATACCCTATTAGAATTTAAAAAACTAAAAGCAAATTTTACCGAAAATGCTTCTCGTGATGAGATTTTGGCGTCCAGAATTTCGTCATTAGCGAATGTGTATGCTTAGTAAGGGTATTTTATTGCGTATTCAAAAGAATAAAAACAACTCAATAATTTAATTATCAGGTAATTAAAATTAAAAATACACCGCTAAAAAAATGATTATTTTTTTTAAAAATAGTATCTGATTTTGTTGCACGAATTAGAATTTAAATTACATTCGCTCGCATTTTTAACGCAATAAATCACATTCTATGAAACGCAATATTTTAGCTGGTTTCGCACTGAGTTTAATGATCACTGTTTCTTCTTGTAGAGAGTCTGCAGAAGCAACTACTGATGAGTCTATGCAAGAAACTTCAATGGAGGAAGTAACTCCTGAAGCTCCTGTTGAAGCTCCTGCTGAAGTTGTAGTTGACAGCGCTGCTGTTACTACTCCAGAAGCTGAATAATCAAGTCTGTTTTTCAGCTTTTAAAACATACAAAGCCTTGCGGAAGCAAGGCTTTGTTCTTTTATGCTAATTGGTATTTTTTAGCGATCGCATCTACGCAATTAATCCCGTCGATGGCTGCAGACATAATTCCGCCGGCATAGCCTGCTCCTTCTCCACACGGATACAATCCTTTAACTTCAATATGTTCTAAAGTTTCCGGATTTCTAGAAATAGAAATCGGAGACGAAGTACGACTTTCAGGGGCGTGTAATACGGCATCTTTTGAAAGATATCCCGGCATTTTCTTATTAAACAGCACAAACGCTTTCTTGAGTCGGTTTGCTATCAATTTTGGAAGCACTTTATTTAAGTCGGCACTTACAATTCCCGGTTGATAGGAAGTCTTCGGAAAGTCATTACTTAGTCTTCCGTTTACAAAATCAGTCATACGTTGAGCCGGAACTTGTTGTGTTTTCCCACCCGCAATCCAGCAGGCACGTTCCACTTCCTTCTGAAAATTCAAGCTAACAAAAGGATCGTCTGGAGTATAATTAGGTAAATCTTCAGGTGCTACACTTACCACAATTCCAGAATTGGCGTACGGATTATTGCGTTTACTGGGACTCCAGCCGTTAGTCACCACTTCTTCCTGTTGGGTTGCACAAGGCGCAATGATCCCACCGGGGCACATACAAAATGAATACACACCCATCCCATCCACCTGCTCCACCAGACTGTAAGCGGCAGGCGGCAAGTACGGATTGTCAGTTTCCCCGTGATACTGAATATAATTGATCACTTCCTGCTGATGTTCTGCCCGTACACCAAGCGCAAAAGGTTTGGCTTCGATCTTCACACCTTTCTCATGCAATAAATAGAAAATATCTCGAGCTGAATGCCCGGTCGCTAGAACCACCTCATCAAAAGCATATTGCTTTTCTTCATTGATCACAATGCTTTTTAAGACCTTATTTTCAATATGAAGATCCGTAAGCTTTGCATTAAAATGTACTTCTCCACCGGCAGCAATGATCGCTTCCCGCATTGCGGAAATCACTTTCGGTAATTTGTTAGTTCCAATATGCGGGTGTGCATCTACCAAAATATCTTCGTCAGCGCCAAAATGCACCAACCATTCTAAACCTTTAAGAACATTTCCGCGCTTTTTTGAACGGGTATATAATTTTCCGTCAGAATAAGTTCCGGCGCCTCCTTCCCCAAAACAATAATTAGATTCCGGATTTACAAGCTGGTCTTTATTGATCTTTGCTAAATCTCTTCGGCGCTCGCGCACATCTTTTCCACGTTCAAAAACAATGGGCCTCAAGCCAGCTTCAATAGCGCGCAAAGCAGCATACAATCCGGCCGGACCGGCGCCTATAATGGCAATCTTTGGTGCATTACTTACCTCTTTCGGCACAAAACGATTCAAAGGTTCGCGTCGTTCGCCTTGCTGCCAAATTTCAATCTGCAATTGTAATTTTATGGGCTTATTTCTAGCATCAATAGAGCGCTTTCTAATGCGCCAATCGGTCACAGATACCGCTTTGATCTTTGTTTTCCCTAAAGCTTGCTGAAGAATGTATTCTCGATTTTCCAGCAGCTCTGGTCTAATCGTAATTGAGGTAAGTGTACTCATAGACTGCAAATATACTTGCTATTTAGATCATCTCATGTGCTTCGATAAAAAAAGGCCTTGCGCATCACACAAGACCTTAAAACAAACAACGTATTTATGAAACTAAACTAAGGTTTTAACTGGTATACCCGTACATAATCTATCGCATATTCCTGCGGAAAGATGCTATCATCAACTTCAGGACCTCCGAAGTTTCCGCCGATGGCCAGATTAATAATGAAGTAAAAAGGCTGGTCAAACGGCCAAACTGCTTTGGTCTTATCTTCGGGACTATACACAAAGACCGATTGATCGTCTACAAAAAACTCAATTTGCTCCGGTGACCATTCTGCTGCATAAATGTGATAGCCCTCTTCAATGTCTTCAAACTTCGTTTTTTTACTGAAAGCAGAATCGCCGTGTCCCACAGGAACGTGCAAGGTAGTGTACACCATATCTTCTTCTCTACCCACATATTCCAGAATATCGATCTCACCGCAAGCCGGCCAACCAACTTCTTTGATATCGCTTCCCAGCATCCAGAATGCAGGCCAGATCCCCTGTCCCAGCGCTACCTTTGCACGCGCTTCCATTCTTCCATACTGAAATTCGTGTTTACCCTGTGTGGTTATGCGGGTTGAAGTGTAACGATCTCCTTCCTTTTTTGCGGTAATAATCAACTTGCCGTCTTCAAGACGGTGATTTTCTTTGGTATACAGCTGGCGCTCGTTATTTCCCCAACCACAAAGATTAGGGCAACCGTCACCGAGTTCAAAATTCCACGAGGTGAGGTCTAAGGCATCGCCGTTAAACTCATCAGACCATACCAATTCACGCTCTTGTGCGTGAACACCGAAACTGATTATTGCGATAAAGACTAGAATTTTTTTCATTACTTTTTATATTGAAAGCTTGCTTCTTTTAGATCTCTTGAATTGCTTCCCAACATCACGTTGAAGCTTCCTGATTCCGCTTCCCAAGTGTTATTAGCAGTATAGAATTCTAAAGTTTTTGCTGAAATTTCAAACGTCACTTTTTTGGTTTCTCCGGGCTTTAAGCTTACCTGTTTAAAGTCACGTAACTCTTTTACAGGGCGCGTGCGGCTTGCAACCAAATCTCTAAGATACAGCTGTACCGTTTCTTTACCGGCAACAGCTCCTGTATTGGTTAATTCTATAGTAACCTCTAGTTTTTCATCGCCTGAAAATTCACTTGTGCTTAGGCTGATCGCTCCATATTCAAAGGTCGTATAGCTCAACCCAAAACCAAAAGGAAACAAGGCTTCACGCGAACTGTCTTGATAACCCGAATACGTAACCATATCGCTCGCAGGTCTTCCTGTGTTCTTTTGATTGTAGTATAAAGGTTCTTGACCTACATTTCGTGGAAAAGAAACCGGTAATTTCCCTGACGGATTATAGGTTCCAAAAAGTACATCTGCAATGGCATTACCCGCTTGCGAACCTAAAAACCAGGTTTCTACGATCGCCGAAACTTGTTCGTTAGGTTTACTAATATCTAACGGACGGCCATTCATCAATACCAAAACCACATTAGGATTCACTTTAACGACCTCATCAAGCAATTCCTGCTGTACACCGCGCAATTGAATCCCGGTTTGACTACGGCCTTCACCGGTTTGAAAAGCATCTTCACCCAGTACCATAACAACCACTTCAGACTTCTTGGCGGCTTCAATAGCTTTAGCAAAGCCGGAAGTATCGGTGTCATTGATTTCTAGCGGCATCAAGAAACTACGTTCTCCCATTCCTAAATCGGCACCTTTAGCATAATTGATTTGAACCTCGTTACCTACAGCTTTTTGAATTCCTTCTAAAACAGAAACCGCGGAATTCTTATCAGCCTGAGCGCGCCAGTTTCCTAATGGGGAATCTTTATCGTCTGCCAACGGACCGATCACGGCAATACTTTCTAACGCTTTACTCAATGGTAAAACCGAATTTTCATTTTTGAGCAAGACGATGGATTTACGTGCTATATCTCGGGCAGCTTCAAGGTGCGCTTCTGCAAGTAATACTTCTTGTTCGCGTTGTGCATCACTGTATTTATACGGATCTTCAAAAAGTCCCAGATGAAATTTCACTCTTAAAATACGTCGTACCGCATCATCTAGAAGGGCTTCGTCAATAGTATTCTCATTCACCAAAGGCTCAAGTGCTTCTTCATACACACGGCCTTCCATATCCATATCACTACCGGCGATCACGGCCAATTTGCCCGCCTGCATTTTATCTTCAGCATAGCCATGCGGAATCAACTCAGCAATAGAACCCCAGTCTGAAACCATAAAACCTTTATAATCCCAACCGCCTTTTAAAATATCTCGCTGCAAGTAGGTTGATGCTGTTGAAGGCACCCCATCGATCTCATTGAACGAATTCATAAAGGTTGCCACACCAGCTTCGGCAGCGGCTTTAAATGGCATCAAAATCGCGTTTTGCAACTCAGAATTTCCAACGTGCACGGTATTGTAATCTCTACCTGCTTCGGCAAAGCCATAACCTGCAAAATGTTTTGCACAAGCGGCAATGGTGGCAACATCTGCCAAATCGCTGCCTTGAAAACCTTTAATGCGAGCCACACCAATCACCGCATTGAGATAAGGATCTTCACCGGCACCTTCCATAATACGGCCCCAGCGTGCATCGCGAGACACATCGATCATCGGTGCGAAAGTCCAGTGCACTCCGGCCGCGGCTGTTTCTTTAGCGGCGATACTTGCACTTAATTTCATCGCGTCGAGATCCCAGCTTGCGCTTTCTCCTAAAGGCACCGGAAACATGGTTTTATAGCCGTGAATCACATCATAGCCAAAAAGCAACGGAATCTTCAGTCTTGAGTTTTCCATCACCACCTGTTGTGCATCGCGGGTAGCTTCAGCAGTGAGTACATTCAGCATAGAACCTACTTCGCCATTCTTAAGTTTTTGAAGCTTAGTTTTGGAGTCGATATCAGATGGCGCACCGGTTACATCAAAGCTTCCGTTGTACTGCACCATTTGCCCAACCTTTTCCTTTACCGTCATCAATTCTAAAATCGAATCAATTTTGTGCTCAACCACAGGATCTAAGTCGTTGATTCCCTTGGTTTGGGCTTCTGACGTAAAGAACGGCGCGAAAACTGCGATCAATACAATTTTGAACTGTTTCATCGTTTTTTCTTTCAAATTAATCGCGCTGGTAAACACGTACGTAATCCACTTCCATAGCGCTCTGAGAAAAAGAGGCATCGACAGCTCCACCAAGGTTTCCGCCCATAGCGACATTGAGGATCATAAAGAAGTCCTTGTTAAAAGGCTTGGTTTCGTCATTTTGAAAAATGTGATACAACTCGTCATCTACGTAAAAACGAATTTGCGTCTCGGTCCATTCTGCCGCATACACGTGGAATTCGCTACTTACCGTCTCTACCGTTGTTGCTTCTGAAATTGCATTAGCACCTGAATTCCCGGGGAAATGCAGCGTAGATAAAACCTCATTTTGATTACGACCTACGTGCTCCATAATATCGATCTCTCCGGCTCCCGGCCACGCATTTGTCTGATAATCTGCTCCCAACATCCAGATCGCAGGCCAAGTACCAACGCCTTGCGGTAATTTGGCTCTGATCTCATAGCGACCAAAGGTAAATTCCTGCAAACCTTCTGACTTTAAACGTGCCGAAGTGAAGTCAAATCCCATATAATTTTCGCGTTGCGCAGTTATTTTTAACATACCATCTTCAACCACTACATTTTCGCTTCGGTCTGTATAATATTGCAATTCATTATTTCCCCAGCCTGCTTGACCATTGCCTAAATCATAGGTCCAGTTTGCAGGATCAGGAGCACCGTCAGTGTCAAACTCGTCTGACCAAACCAAATTTGGAAAGTCATCTTCTTCCGCTTGCGGTCCGCTACCTTGTACCGGTTTTTCAGCAGTTAAAATGATATACCACGCCAAACCTTGATCGTTACCTTGTACTGCTCTAAGTAGCATTCGGTTTTCGGTAAGCGAAAGAATTTCATATTCATTGGTGCCAATATAATAGCCTACAAAACCTTCGTTACTTATGGTCATTGTCGTGCCACGCTTGCGCTCTGCAGCAACCACAGATTCTGATGGAGCTAAGCTTACCGCTCGTTCACCAGATGTATCAAACTCATAACAGCTATCGTCTGGTGATTGACCATTTACTACACTTGCGTACGTTCTGTTGAAAAAACTCGCCCCATTGTTATCATACTCATAGGTCAAATCTTCACCGGTCGTGGTACTAAAAATAAACTCATCATCATAGGCACAGGTCGCAGCTGGAATATTGGCCAACGCAAAAGGCTCTGTAAATGAAAAATACGCCCAAAAGTAGTTTTGCGTAGCATCATCGTTATTAGGCCCAACACCCAAATGGTTGGGTTCACTTGCTGCCCAGTACCAGGTTTTGCTTCCGCCACCGGTTAACAACTCGATCGCTTCTGGGTCTGAGAAATCACTTTCTACCGTAACTTCTACCAACCTCGAACTGTTTACACCTCCTTGGCCGTACGCCATTACCGTCACCTGATAGGTATTGAGTCCGGTTTTTGTAAAGCGTTTGGTGTACACTCCACTAGGCGCTACCGCTGTGGTTCCGTCAGGAAAAGCAAACCTGTAGGTCACCGCATTGTCTGCGGTTGCGGTAAAGGTTACGTTTCCTGAGCCGTCTTCTGTAACATCCATAGTTACCTCAAGATTTTGAGGCACCAGAATTTGCTCCAAAGTATTGTCATCATCCTGACAGCCTACTGCTAAAAACAGCAGCAAGCAATAGGATGTTATTTGAATTATCTTTTTCATGATATCTTATAATTTAATTCCTAGTTGTGGAAGTATACGTTATCTACATAAACCGTGGTTTCTCCTGCCGGACCTCCGGAATAGATCAACTGTGCAATATTAGATTGCGAGGTTAGTCCGGTGAAATCTGCCAATGGAATATCTAAAGTCACCCACATATTGCGCGTGAAGTCACCGTTATCGAAATTCAATACGATCTCGTGCTCGCTGTCATCTCCTCCTTGATAAGTTCCGTTAGCTCCAAAATCAACCAATTTGATACGGATTTGTGTCGCGTCGCCCGTCCAAATATCGGTACTGAAGTGCGTCATAGCACTTGCATCAATTTGATTTACCGGCTCTGCACCCACAAAGTTCAATGCTGAATATTTTTTAACCGCATTTCCTGCAATACTCACGTCTTCTAAAGTCGCAGCAGACCAATCTGTTCTCCAGGTTGCCATTGCCTCATCGGTATAGGCATCACTGAATAATGAAATCACATTTGCCGCGTCAAAAGTGGGTGCCGGTGCTGCCGCTTGTGGGCTTTCAGGCGCTGCAGCTGCTTCATTGTAGAAATACAAGTTATCTATGTAGAAGGTTCCGCCGTTATCAGGCTGCACATCAAACTTGAATTGGAATACATTAGTTACCGAAATTTCCTGATCAGTAAATGCTGAAAGCGGAATATCGATACTTGTCCATTCTCCTGCGGTAACCTCTAAGTTTACCGGACGTTCTCCGGAAGTGTCAATGATGAAAAACGGAATGCTCGCATAATCTGCAGACCAAACATCGATATGCACAAATTCGTATCCGGAAGCATCGTACTCACCGCCAAGATCGATCCCTTGATAGTTAGCGTTTCCATATTTAATTGCAGCGTTTCCACCTAGATCTACTTGCTCATAGGTTGTTGATTGTCCCCAATTCGGGAAATAATTTACCGAAGCAGGATCGGTATACGAGTCACTGAAGATCGAAAGCACATCTGCCTCAGCAGCTTCCGGAGTTGGGGCAGCCATCATTGGCTCAGTCGCACCGCCGGTTTGCTCTACATCGTCGATGTAGAAGGTTCCTGCTGTGGTACCCGGACCATCCACAAAAATCACCATCGTTGCATATTGCCCTGTAGGTACAAAAGGTTCTCCTACACCCTGGCTTCCGTCGATGTAGCTTTTTACAGCTTCGGTAGCAAAATCAAAGCTTAGGGTTTCCCATCCTGAACCCGTGTGGGTCTTAGTGATCTCGTTTTGACGTTCTCCGTTAACGCCTCCTTCAAATTTCAACAATACAGGTACTTCAACATCAGACCAGAATTTCATAGTGATGGTTTTATTCGCTCCGCTGAAGTCAACCGGAGTACCCAAAGTGAATGCTCCACCTTCGTACTGAGCTCCAGAATTTGTGATCGCTCCTACGTTAGATTCAATCGTGTTAGCTCCAGATAAATCAGGATTAGTTACCACTTCAAAAGCAGCGCCATTGAACGTCCCGAAAGCGTAATTAACCGTAGGATCGTCAAAGGTGATTGGTAATGCAATAGGATCAACAGCACCGGTAATCGTTACTGTTTTAGTCAATTCAATAGTATTTACACTTGCGCCCTTAGCCACAACGCGTACTAAGTAATCTCCCGGCTCTTCATAGGTAAATTCTGCTGTGCTCCCAACCATAACTGTAACTGGTTCTTCCTCATCACTTGCACCAAAATACACATCAAACATAGTTGCATTATCTGCTGTTGGTGTTACTACAGCCGTTAGACCACTAACCGTAGTCTCAAAATCTAAATTTTCTGGTGCCGTAAACGATACTTTGATCATCTGGTTGAACTCGCTCGTTAAACCTGTAGATCCGGTTGCTGTGATACGTACCAAATACTCCCCTTCGGCATAGGTATAAGTGGTGCTTTCTCCTGCGTTTATAGTTATTGGTGCTTCTCCTTCAACACCAAAATCTATGGTAAAGGTTGAAGCACCTTCGCCTACAGGAGTAATAGTTACCATCCCTGTATCGTCCTGTGTGATCGCAAAGTTTGCAGTAACACCGGTAGGTGCAGAAATTTCTTGTAATGCATAATTTGTAATTACATCATCTTCACAAGCGGTAAAGATTTGGGCTACTGCCAAAAATGCTATTAGTAATCGTAAAATTTTCATCGTATCCTAGTGTATTAATTAGTATCCTTGATTTTGTTCCCAGCGATTTCCAGCCAACTGAATCTCTATGGTAGGGATTGGGAATAATTCATTTTTATTGGCTGTAAAGCCCGGTATGTTTTGTGCCGCTCTGCTGGTACGTACCAAGTCGAAGAAGCGGTGTCCTTCACCTACCAGTTCTAGCCTTCTTTCTTCTAAAATAAAATCGGTAAGCGTGGCGCCGCTTGCAGCGATGTCGTGATTGGTATCGCCAAAAGCACGACGACGTACACGGTTTAAGTATTCTCTTGCCAAAGCATCATTAGGATTAGCCTTACGGTTGTGTGCCTCTGCAGCCATAAGCAATACATCTGCAAAACGAATAGAACGGTAATTGTTAGGATTGGTAAGATTGGCATCTCCCAAATTGGCATCCCCTTTACGCGCAATGTATTTTCGGTTATAAAAGCCGGTATGCTCGTAACCTTCATTGTATGTAGCGCCGTTTGCAGCGGCGAATTCTTCGATATTCAAAATAGCAATATCGCGACGGCTATCTCCCGGCTCAAAAGCATCATAAGCTTCCTGTACAGGAACATTAAAGCTGAATCCTGAGTCAAATAAAGGTCCGCTGTAATTACGGATTCCGTTGAAACCAACCGCTACATTTCCTTCACTACACTGTAAGCATCCAAAACCTGCTCCTTCTTTATCGGTGTATTGTACTTCAAAAACCGACTCGATATTGTTCTCTCCTTCCAACTCAAAAATGGTGGAATAATCGTCTACCAAGTCATAAGGACCGGCGATCACCTGATCTAAAGCACTTGCTGCTTCGGTAAATTTATCTTGATACAGATAGGCTTTTCCTAGCAATGCTCTTGCGGCTCCACTGGTGATACGGCCTTCTTCTGCCTGAGTTGCCGGAAGCGTTTCCGCAGCAAAAATGAGGTCCTGCTCAATTTGGGCGTAAACCTCTGCTTTCGGAGTTCTATCAACATTAAATTGATCTCCAAATAAAAGACGTTGATCTACCGCTAGCGGCACGTCACCAAACCACTTTACTAATTCAAAATAATAGTACGCACGTAAAAAACGCGCTTGAGCTATAATCTGATCTTTTCCTGAAAATTCGATTTTATCCTGAAACTCCAGGATGTAGTTTGCGCGGTTCACTCCGGCAAACATCCATCCCCAAATGTCACGCAGTTGTTGATTTACCGGCGTGTGGATCATATTATCAATTTCCTGAATTCCCGGCGTATCGGTAGCACTCTCGCCACCGGCAAGGGTATTGTCTGAAGCAATCTCACCGACCATTACATTCAAATAGGTTGCTTGTAACAAATCGTATGCCCCGACTAGGGCTTCCTGATAATCTTCTTCAGTATTGAAAAAATCCTCTGAGTTCTCATTAATCGGGTCTACTTCTACAAAGTCGTCCCCGCAAGCCACCATGAGCACTGCGGCTAAAAGGCTTAAAAATGCACGTTGTATATTATATTTTTTCATCGCTCTTCTTTTAAAATTTGAAGTTCATTCCTGCAGTATATGTACGTGGCACCGGGTAAAACCCTTGGTCGATTCCGCCACCAATAGGTGCTCCCGAAGAAGCTGAAGGATCATATCCTTTATACTCTGTTAGCGTAAACGCATTGGTCACCGCCAAGTAAAAACGCAGCTTTCTGATGCCTAATTGATCTAAGACTTCATTGCCTAAACTATAGCCTAACTGCACGTTTTGTAGTCTTACATACGAACCGTCTTCCACATAAAAATCAGAGAATAACAGGTTTGAGTTAGGTCCAACAGTCACACGCGGATAGGTGTTCGAAGATCCCGGTCCTGTCCAACGGTCCAAGACATAATTGGTTTTATTGGTCAAGTTTTGATTACGGTCGTATGAGCGTACAATGTCATTGCCTATAGAAGCAAATGCGTAAGCTGTGAAGTCAAAATTCTTATAGTTGAATCCTAAATTAAGACCCATCGTAACATCTGGAATAGGGTCGCCAATATTCACACGATCATCGCCATTAATGACTCCGTCACCATTTTGATCTACGTAACGTAAATCTCCCAAGGTAGCATCGGTTTGTGTTGCGTGCGCATCAACTTCTGCCTGAGATTGAAAAATTCCGTTGGTTTGTAAACCGTAGAAATACCCGATTGGAAAGCCGGCTTCCATACGTGCAGGCGGCTCCTGACCGAATCCAAAACTTCCACCCGGAATAAAGCCACTTTCATTCCCTACTTCAAGCACTTCATTTTGAAGCGTGGTGAAGTTGTAGCTCAAATTGAATCCCGCATCGTCACCAATAGGCTGATCATAAGAAACCGAGAATTCTAAACCTTGGTTCTCAACACTTCCGGCATTTACGATTGGAGCTCCGGCACCCGGCGCATAAACTCCTAAAATTCCCGAAACCTGAGGTACTAGCAATAAATCATCGGTACGACGCTTAAAATAATCCATCGTAAGATCTATGCGATTATTGAATAAGCGTGCATCAAAACCAACATCAAAAGTCTTCTGACGCTCCCATTTAATTTCAGGATTAGACAGCTGACCGGCAGCAACACCGTTTACAAGTTCGTTATCAAATACGTAAGTTCCTTCTGCATTAAGTGTAGAAACGTAACCAAAAGCTCCAATACGGTCATTACCCAAAATACCGTAACTCGCTCTAAGTTTTAAGAAGTTCAGCAAATCACTAGAACCGAAAAAGGGCTCATCACTCGCTACCCAACCGATAGAAGCCGAAGGGAAATAACCGAATTTATTCTCCGGTCCAAAGTTTGAAGAACCATCGCGGCGTAACACTGCTGAAAGCAGATAACGCTCCTTGTAGTTATACTGAACACGCGTAAAATAAGAAAGTAAACGCTGATCAAACTCAGCAGGACCGCTGATGTCACGCGCATCGATAACCTCGCCTGCGCCGTCAAGTGTAGCTTCGGCAAAAGTAGTTCCCGGCACATCTCGTCCGGTGAAATTGTAAAATTCACCGCTGGTCTTGAATGCAGACATCCCTAATAAAACGGTAAGGTTGTGATCATCTGCAAACGTATTTTTATAGGTTAAGAAGTTATCAAATGTATAGTCTCTAAAGAAACTGTCGTTTACAAAATATTGATTTACCCCCAGGTTATTAAAAACTTTTCCATCTCCAAAATTCAATCCTGCCGGTAAATAACTACGCCCACGCACTTCAGAATAGTTAAACTGATAACGTGATTCTGCCGTAAAATGATCCCAGAAATTATAAGAAAGTCCTACCGTTCCCGTGATTTTATCTACCTCATTATTATTGAAGGTATTTGCGATTTGTGCAATAGGGTTGATCACCTCATTCCCTAAACCGTTTGCTATCGTAAAATCACCATTAGCATCACGAACACTGAAAGTTGGCGCCATATTCACAGCATTGAACAACACAGACCCCAAAGCATTTTCAGAAAGGGTTTTTCTATTAGAATGCGTATAGATCGCTGTTGAAGAAAACCTGAGATTTTCTAAAATATCATAATCGTAACTTCCTCTTCCCGTAAAGCGATTGAAGTTTACCGCTCCACCGCCTACAATACCATCCTGATCTAAATATCCTGCACCTACAGAATATGCCGATTTTTCACCACCACCATACACGGTAGCGTTTATATCTGAAAGTAAAGCTTGTCTAAAGACCTCATCTTGCCAGTTGGTTCCTTGACCAAGAACCGCAAGATTAGGGAATGGCGGCGCCTGATTGCCCGCTGCGTAGGCCTCGTTAATGATCACACCATATTCGGTTGCATTAAGCACCGGAAGTTTGCGTGTGGTTTCTTGCAGACCTACATACGTATCAACGTCTACACGCAGGTCACTGTTTTTACGACCTCCTTTTGTCGTAATCAAGATCACACCGTTTGCAGCTCGCACCCCATAAATACCGGCCGTAGCATCTTTTAAAACATTGATGCTCTCGATGTCATTTGGGTTTATCACACTAAGATCTTCAATCACCGCACCGTCAACCAAAATTAAAGGTCGGTTGTCTCCGTTGGTAGAAATACCACGGATAGAGATCGTAGAAGCACTACCGGGCGATCCCGAATTGGAGCTGATATTTACCCCGGCCACACGACCTTGTAAGGCTTGTTCTACCCGCACAGGGTTTTGCTCCTCAATTGTTTCAGAACCTACAACGCTTACCGCACCGGTAATTTCTTTCTTCTTTTGCGTTCCGTAACCTACCACGACGACTTCATCTAGTGCACTGGTATCTTCAACCAATTGCACGTTAAGGTCTGTAGCCCCATTTACAGCTATTTCCTGAGTTTGAAAGCCCAAATAGGAAAACACCAAAGTGCTCGAAGACGGGACATCTAAACTGAAAAGACCGTCAAAATCTGTACTTGTTCCTGAGGAAGAACCTTTCACAATTACATTCACTCCCGGCAGTGGCATTCCTGACATATCTGTCACAGTACCTGTAACGCGCACTTCGGTACCGGTCTGGCTAAAGAGCCCCGAAGTGAGCAACCCGAATAAGATCAAGGATAAAAATGATTTCATAAATTTTAATTTGGAAATCAAATCTATCTTTTAACTATATCGTATTCGAAAAAACGACCTCAACAAAAAATATACAGTTGGTAAATCAAAGCAAAAACACTTCACTTTTTAGCGCAAACGCTTTCGCTATAAGGCTTTTTAGCAGTTGTTAAATTTAAAAATGTAAAGGCTATAAATAGCTATTGCTGAAATTACTATCGTTTTCGTATAGGTAATGTATAGGTGATTTTAAGAATTGATGAGGTGACTTAGATCGATAAAATATACTCAACAAGACTTTCTTCGTGTTCCAACTCCATTTTTTTGCGTAAACGGTATCTTTTGATTTCTACACTTCTCACAGAAATGTTTAAAAGCGGTGCTATTTCTTTTGAGGATAAATTTAGTCTAAGGTATGCGCAGAGTTTAAGATCGTTTGGAGTAAGTTTAGGATGCAGCTCTTTGATTTTCTTTAGAAAGTCTTTATCTGCGTTATTGAAAGCTTCTCTAAAAAACTCCCAATCTTTTTTAGGGTTCAGGTTTTTATCAATAATCTTAATAACAGATTTTAATTCGTTTTCTTGAGTATCGGAATCCAATTCCTTTTTAATAGCATTAAGCAATTCATTTTTCTTTACAATACTCATCGTGGAAGCCGCCAATTCGCGGTTCTTGCTTTCTACATCTTGTTGCAGTTTCTCATTCTCCAATTTCATGATTCGGCGCTCATTCTCATAGGTTGCCACTTCCAACTTACGCTGATTAATCTCAATAAGCCGTTCCTTTTGTCTTTTGTAAAACTTACGATTAACGACCTGAATGCCTATAAATATTAAAACAAGAAGCACTCCATAAATTATAATCGCAACCACAGAAAAATACCACGGGCGTGCTACAGTAAAAGAATATTGTAGCGTGTTTTCTGATAATTGATCCCCTATGCGTGCTCTTGCTTCAAAGGTGTATGTTCCCGGTGGTAAATTTTCAAACGAGGCCGTAGCACTGGTTGACCAGTTGGTCCATTCTTCATACAATCCTTCTAAACGATACTGATAGACGACTGCTCTAAACTTCTCGTATTCTGCCACACTAAAATCAAAAGCGAATGTATTTTGTTTGTAATGAAATGCTTCGGTAGTTGTTTGATCTAGTGTGACCAATTCTCCTTCGCGACTTCCATTCTTTATGGTTCTAAGCTTTATGGAGTACTTTTCATCACTAAGCTTTTCAGTATTTAAAACAATATAACCCGTTGCATTACCCAGCAGATAGGTATTTGCGTCTAGATAGGTAATGTTTTCAAAACCGGGAATATCTTTTCTTGTTTTTGCAGGCAAGGCGATCCTTCTTACTTTAAGCTGATCTACAAGAATTCCGGGCTCAAAATACAGCACTTCCTGCTCATTGAAAGCCCACAGCCTATTATTGCCGGTGTCATAGGTAAGTTTACCCGAAGAATAGCCTCCTGATTCTAAAAACGTACGAGAAAGTAAGCTGTCTTTTTCAAAAACTTGCGCGGACTTATTCAGTCTAAAAATCCCTTCCTCATAGGCGTATAGCACTTCATTATTATATTTAAAAATACTGGACTTAGCACCTTTAGGGAGCTGCTTCAGGAGACTGGATTCAGTTATCGTTCTAAAGTTCTCATCAATATGCAGTTTGAAAACCCCTTTATATTCGTGGCTTACATAAAGCGTCTGTGGACCGCTAAAAGCAAAATACCTGCTCGAGATATCAAAGCCTTCCAGTTTATTGCGTAACTGCCATCCTGTTTCCTTTCGCTCTAAAATATAGAGTCCGCTATAATTACCCTGAATCGCAAGCGTATCGTTTATTTGATGCACATCCCAAGTTCCTGCGATATTAGCTATAGGAATCACCCTATTCTCTTCTACACGAAAAGTTCCTTCGTGATGGCCACAAATAAGCGCATCACCCAAAATGTTCAAACTCCACACCTGCCCTTTAGTATCCGGAATAAGTTGATATTCCTCACTGGCAGCAGCATCCTTTTTATAAAAAAGTCCTTGGTTGGTTCCCAGATATAAATAGCCCTTATGCTTCTTTGCCGCATAGACCGCCCCTAAACTCCCGTCATAATCGGTATACACTCTAAAAGCCGAATTGCTATTAACCACACTGATCCCGTTATCCAGACCAAGCCACACATGTGCCTCTTGATCTTCCCAAAGACTCAGTACCGTATTGTTAGAAAGTCCTGAAACCTGATCAATTTGATACTTTATCTTTCCCGCGGCATCAAGATGGTAAAGGCCGTTAGAAATGGTCCCTAATAGTAAAGTTTGATCAGATAATTGGAGCGCTGCATACACCGTTTCGTTAGCGATCGCATCTTGAGCTTCATAGTTCCAAGACGAAATTTCGCCATTAGGCTTTAACTGAAAAATCCCGTGTTTTTGGGTGACAGCCATTAGTGAATTATCCTTGCTATACAATGCGACCAACAAGTAGTCTGAAAACGGTAATGCGTCAGATATCAATACGGGTTGACCGTTCTGAAGTTGGTACAACCCCAAACCTTCCTGTTGAAAATAAACGGATTTCCCAACTAGAAAAGACCGTACAATAGCCGATTCTGAATCTATGATTTGAAAATTTGAAGTCTCTGTATTGTAGCTGTAAATGCGATCTAAAGATTGAAAAAGAATGAGGTTATCAACCAAAATAATATTCCAAAACTGCTCATCTTCAATAAGTGGCTCCTCTAATTTATCGCTTAACGACGTATACTGTAACAAGCCATTACTGCCAAGCTCCCAATAGCCAAATTCCATATACGCCCCTGTGTAAATCAGATCACCTTGAGTCGCAACGGACCGCATTATGGTTTTATTAGAAGTAGGGTACAAACGCCATTTGGCGCCATCATACTCGAGCAATCCCGAATTATTGGCCGCGTAGATCAGCTTATCCTCCCCTTGCGTAATATCCCAATTCTGGTTTTCGGCATTGTATTGCTCGGGAGTAAAATTGAGTACAGGCGGCAACTCTTGGGCAGTGCTTGCAAAAATAAAGCACAACCAAAACAGCAAGTATAAGGGTTTCGTACATCGCATCACCGGGCAATATACTCAATTAGCTGCAATCTTTTTATGCGTTCTACCACATCAAGAAGCGTTCTGATTTTTTCCGCAAGTACGCACATATGAAGCATACACAACCTCTTTTTGCGGAATAGCATTTTAAATTAAACTAAATTTTACGTTCTTTATCTCCGCTTAGAATTGTTTACTTTTGCCAAAAATTTCAGCTTCATGTTCTCTATTTTCAGTTCGAAAAAATTTCTTGCCGCTAAACTGGGTGAATTCACCGATATTCATAATCATATTTTACCGGGAATTGACGACGGAGCTAAAACTCCTGAAGATTCTCTTCAGCTATTGACGCAGTTTAAAGAAATGGGTATTACCAACCTCATTTGCACACCGCATACGATGAGTGATTATTACCCCAATACGCCTGAGACTATTTTAGATGCTGAAGCTACGCTGAAAACTTTTCTAAAAGAAAACGGCCACGCGGAGTTCAGTATCCGGTCTTCCTCAGAATATATGATGGATTCCGGCCTTGTAGACCTCTTAGAGAACAAACAGATCTTACCTTTAAAGGACAACTATGTGTTAGTTGAAATGTCGTACTTACAACCCCCTGTAAATCTAAGAGAAATCCTTTTTAAAATAGGTAATTCTGGTTTTGTACCTGTTTTGGCGCATCCTGAGCGTTATGCTTTTTATCATGCCAAATACGATACTTATAACGAACTGAAGAACATCTGTAAATTTCAGTTGAATGCTTTATCTATTAGCGGATACTACGGACCCGGAATTGCTAAAATCGCCCTAAAATTACTTAGTGAAGGTATGTATGATTTCATTGGTACAGACACGCACCACATGCGTCACGTTGAGAATTTGAAAAAAGTAAAATTTGCCGGAAAGTACGAGCAAGATCTAGATCGAATCATTAGCAATACCAATGCTAATTTTAGCTAAGTTACGGTAAGCGTTTGAAGTAATACACGTGCTTCAGCGGACTTAAATGCTTCAGCTGCCTTAATACACTGCGTCAGCATTTCTATATCAATTTGTGTTGTGGAAGGTTCAATACGCATCAAGACATCATTATCCATTGCATGTACGGTATCGCTTTCTTGATGTAGAAGTTCTTCTTCCTTTTCATACTCCGGAAGTGCTTTGTACGTTACTGGATATTCTGACAAAGAGATACCTAACAATTCTTGAACCAAATTATTAGCAATTTGTGCTACAGTCTGCAGCGAAAAGTGCTTTGGGATAAAAACTCCGCCCTTGTGCCCACTATCAAGAATCGCAAGGACCTTGGGTAATAACTGATCTTTCTTGATATAAGCGCGTTGCACCTCATTCCCTTTTATTTCCAACGGAAGTTTCTGCTTTATTCGCTCTTTAAACACAGGAACCACCGAACCCGAAGAATCGTATACATTGCACAAGCGTAGAATATTAAGCTGCGTATTCATAGCCTGAGACTGTTTAAAAAGTAAATACTCTTCGACCACTTTTTTTGTCATTCCCATTATACTCAACGGCTCAACAGCTTTATCGGTAGAAATAAAAATAAATCTTGAGGTGTTATGTTTGCAGGAAGTATCAATAAGTAATTTGGCACCCTTAATATTTGTTTTCACTGCTGCACACACATTTGCTTCCATTAAAGAAACGTGTTTATAGGCCGCTGCGTGAAAGACAATATCTATATGTTGTTTTTGAAATAAAGCCGCAATAAAAGCAGCATCACAAATACTTTCTAAATAGTAATTCAACTTCACCTGCGGAAAATGAATAGCCATTTCTTGAAGCAGGCTATGCATTCCCAATTCGGAGATATCTACCAGAATCAATTGCTGGGGTTGGTATTGCGCTAGGCCTAAAACCAGTTCGCGGCCAATACTTCCAGCGGCGCCGGTTATGAGAATGGTTTGGTTTTTAAGCTCAGAAATCTCCATAATTAAGCCGAAAAATACGCATTTATTGCCTGCTGAATTCGGTTAAGATCCTCTTTTATCAAACCACATCCGGATGGCAAGCACAATCCGGTCTTCCATAAGGTCTCTGCGTTCTGTGCTCCAAAATAATGATGTTCATCATAAATCTCTTGAAGATGCAAGGGCTTCCACAGGAAACGGGATTCAATTCCTTTTTCGGCAAAAAAAGCTTGAAATCGTTCCGGATTTTTGGTCGAATTACTTCCTGTAAATCGAATTACCGTCAGCCAATAATTCGCATAATATGCTGCATTCGGAGCAGTAAGTACTTCTATTTCTTCTATTTCGGCAAAGCATTCCTGATAAAACTGATGCAGCTCCCGCTTCTTTTGAATTCGTTCCTTGAGCGTTTGTAACTGACTTAAACCAAGCGCTGCATTCAATCCCGGCATTGCATAGTTATAACCTACCGCATCGTGTTCAAATCCTGTTGTAGCGTTTTTCGCCTGACGTGACAAATGTCTGGCTTCTTCGGCTTTTAGAGCATCCTTACAAATCAACGCACCACCGCCACCGGTCGTGATGATTTTATTACCGTTAAAGGATAGCATTCCATAATCGCCAAAAAGTCCGCAAGGTTGATTCTTATACTTACTCCCTAAAGCTTCAGCCGCATCTTCAATCAATGCAATCTCATAATCTTTGCAAAGCTTGGCTATTTCTTCCACTTGACAGGGAATCCCAAAGGAATGAACCGCGACCAGAGCCGCCGGCTTTTTGTTTTGCTTCAGGCACCATTCAATAGCCTCTTTTACCTTTTCAGGAGCAAGATTGTAGGTACTCTTTTCACTATCAATAAATACAGGAATCGCACCTAAATACGCTATAGGATTTGCCGAAGCGACAAAACTCATCGTTTGGCACAGCACAAAATCGCCGCGTTGCACTCCGGCTAATTTTAAAGCTAGATGTAAAGCTGCAGTTCCTGAGTTTAAAGCCACAACTTCTCGCTCCGTTTGAAGAAATTTCTGGAGTTGATTTTCAAATTTTGCGACTTCGGGCCCGCCGGAAGTCACCCAATTTTGATTGACCACCTCCGCAAGATAATCTGTAGCATCCGTATCAATGAATGGCAATGCAAGCGCTATTTTTTTGGGCTCAGACATTGCTGTTTTCTTTTAAATTGGTGAAATTCTTGATCAAACTATTGAGATAGAAATGTAGTACTACACCAAATGTGACTTGTACCACTAGAAATAACAACACTCCTAAAAGAGGTTCTAAATACCAAGCCGCAAATACATTTAATAATGTCAAAATCACCACAAGCGTTACAATTCTAGAATGGCTGTATCCCAATCGCAGAAGCGAGGAATAACTGTGTAATTTATCTCTTTTGAAAAGTGCTTGTTTGCGGCTTAGTCGTAAAATCAAGACACGAATTGTATCTGTAATAGGAAACCAAAAAAGTGCAAGCAAAACTGGTAAACGTTGCTGAAATGAGTCTAATTGCGTGTTGTTGATATTCAAATCTGCTTCTAAAAAGAAAATTCCTAAACAAGCGCAGCAGAAGCCTATGAATAACGAACCGCTGTCCCCCATAAACAACGCCGCCGGCTCGCGATTCAATTGCCTAAATCCGAATAAAGCAGCAGCCATACACATCAAAAAGACTCCCGAAAATGGCGTCTGAAAATACAATAACCCTAATATAAAGATGAGTGCTACTGCCGTCGCTAACCCGTCAACGCCATCGATAAAATTAAAAGCATTAGTTAAAAAAGTGATCATCACGACACTGATCAAAACACTCAAAGCAAACGGTAACCGAAAAAAACTGTGTTCTAACAATACCGACTCTAACCGCAAATCTCCTAAAACCACCACTGCAGTAATAATTGCGATCTGAAGAAGAAGCTTAAGCAACCATCCCAAAGGTTTGAGGTCGTCAACCAAGCCCAATACAAACATCCCTATTACTCCCATTATAAAATAGAAATAGGCACTGTTGATTATAATTTGGTCAAATAATACAATTGGTAGCACAACACCAATGATCAATGCTATTCCTCCTGAGGCAGGTACCGCCCTTTGATGTAGTTTTTTTCCACCTACATCATCAATAAAATACCGCGCTAACTTCTGTGTACATAGCAATCTCCCGACCATGAAACTGGTTAAAAACGCTATCACTGCCGGTAAAATGTAAAGGACTAAAGGAGACACTAATTTTTGTTTTGTTCGTCAAATATACACTTTACACCTTTTGCTTCTTACGCATAAAAAAACCTCCCGGTGGGGAGGTTCTAAATTTATAATGAAGATTTTGTTATTCTTCTAAGCTTGCATCAAGACTGATCTCAGCATTTAATAATTTTGAGACCGGGCAATTTTCTTTTGCTTTGGTTGCGATCTTTTTAAAGGTTTCTGCGTCACATTCCGGTACTTTACCCACTAAGGTCAAGTCGATTTTGGTTATTGCACCATCCTCAAAAGTGACGTTAGCGTCCGTTTTTAGATCTTCGGCCGTGTAGCCTTCTTCGCCTAAAAATGCGGTCAATTGCATGGTGAAGCAACCTGCGTGTGCAGCACCGATCAATTCTTCTGGGTTTGTTCCTTTTCCGTCTTCAAAACGAGTTGCAAAACCATATTTTGATGCGTCTAGGACTTTACTTTCGGTAGAAATGGTTCCCATTCCTGCTTTGATTTGCCCTTTCCAGTTTGCTGATGCTTTTCTTGAAAATTTCATAATTATTTTTCTTTTTTTGGTTTAGTCTAAAAGTAGGCATCAACAGTACCGTATCCTAGTACTTTAGATATATTTTAGCGTTTAAAACCCAAGTATTAACGGGCTTTAACAGCATTTTGGTTAACTTGCAGATATGAAAGCAGCTACGGTTACGCAGTTAAAAAAAGAACTCAAACACAAAGATGAAGACGAACTTCTCAATATTTGTTTAAGGCTCTCAAAATTCAAAAAAGAGAATAAAGAACTGCTCACCTATTTGCTTTTTGAATCAGATTATGAGCCGGGCTACGTTACGCTGATCAAAGAAACCATTGACGAGCAATTTGAAGCACTCAACACGCGAAATTATTACTGGATGAAAAAGTCCATCAGAAAGATTTTGCGCGAGACTAAAAAGTACATCCGTTATTCGGGAAATAAAGAGACCGAAGTACAACTCTTGCTTTATTTCTGTGAAAAAATACAAGCGGTACGCCCTGCGATTCGCAATAACAATACGTTGCGTAATTTGTATTTACGCCAACTGGAATACATTCATAAAAAGATTGAAGCCTTACACGAAGATTTACATCTCGATTATTATAACGCCTTAGAAAAGCTGAACTAAAATGACACAACTACAACTAAACAACCTTAACGTAAGCATTGATAAAGGTCAACTTTCAAGTTTTAAGAAAGACGACTATGAGTATATTCACCAAGTGGGAAGTCCCGGCTGGGGAAAATCTGACGATGAGATGTTTCCTATAATCGGCCCAACAGACGAAGCCAACTTTAAAGTAAAAACACCTAAAGGTGAAGCGATCTTAGATCAACACGGATTGTTGCGCGAACTCACTTATGCGCTTACTTCTTCAACAACCACCACAGCGGTTTTTGAAAAACAGTACACCGCAGGAAGCAAGATTAAAAATTCGAAATTCCCTAAAAAATCTACGGAAGAATGGCTGAGCTGGCCGTATGATTTTGTGTTTAAAAAGCAATTCAGTCTCAGTGAAGATGGACTCAAAATTGAATTCGTCATCAGCGGAGAACCGGAAATGCCGTTTATGTTGGGGTATCATCCTGCCTTTAAATTGCGTACCGAAAAACCAACGGTTTTCAATGCTAAAAGAGAAATTAGTCTAGCCGAAATTATGGCGGTAGGAAGCCGAGCCTTTCAAGTGCCCGACTGTACTGAAATTACGCTCAACGACGAAAAATCGATCACACTTAAATCTGAAGGTTTTGGCAATTTTATGCTGTGGACCGAAGTCACTAATATGGTTTGTGTAGAACCGGTAAGCTTCTATCCATACGCTGTAGCACAAGAAAACCTGAATGAAGGCTTTCAAACCTTACCGGAAGAAGGAGCAACGTTTACAGTGTTACTGAAAATCTAAACCAAAGCATTTTTTAAAATAGTAACGGGATGCTGCGCTTGGCGCTGTGTCCCGTCTTTTATTTGATGCCTACAGCTCGTACCGGGCGCGGCGATGAGCGTATCTTCTGAAGCCTTGCGTACCACAGGAAAAAGGGTTTGCTCTCCTATTTGCATACTCAACGCATAGTGTTCCTTTTCATATCCAAATGATCCTGCCATCCCACAACATCCAGACGGAATGATCGTAGGCGTATAATTCACCGGAAGATTTAAGATAGCAAAGGTGTGCTCTATTCCGCTTAAGGACTTTTGATGGCAATGCCCGTGAATTTTCAGCTTCTTGGCTTCGGTGGTAAACGAAGCTGCTTTGATTCGTTCTGCTTTGATTTCCGCACTTAGAAATTCTTCAATGGTACAGGTGTTTTTAGCTAAAATTTTAGCTTCCTCTATATCTTTTGCCAACCGAATATACTCATCCCGAAAACCTAAAATTGCAGAAGGCTCAATTCCAACTAGAGGATGTTCCTCATCAATCAAATCTTTAAAAATAGTGATGTTTTTCTGCGCAGCTTTGCGCGCTTCCTTCAAAAAACCTTTAGAAATAAAAGAACGGCCGCTCTCGGCGTGCGCCACTATACGCACTTCATAATTGAGTCGCTGTAATAAGATCACGGCGTCTTCACCAATTTGAGCATCCAGATAATTAGTAAACTCATCGGCAAATAAATAGACTGTCTTGATCGGTTGTTTAGGGTTGAAAGCTTTCAATTTTTTAAAACGCGCTCTCAGGGTTCGTTTAGATACCGGCGGAAGGCTGCGCTCTGGAGCAACTTCGAGTGTTTTCCTGATAAATCTTCCACTCAATTTAGCTTTGTATAAGCGGTTAGTAACCCCCGGAAGCACTGCTCCTACTTTATTTAAATAAGCATTAAATGCAAACGCTCGTGTGCGTAGCGAACTCCCGTTCTCCTTTTTATATTGGTATTCAAATTCGGCTTTTAAAGCTGCGACATCCACATTACTGGGGCACTCACTCGCACAAGCTTTACAGCTTAGGCACAGATCAAAAACCTCTTTTAATTCTTTATGGTTAAAACTATTCTTACGTTCAGATTGGGTTAAGAATTCACGTAAGGCATTTGCTCTTCCACGTGTGGAATCTTTTTCATCGCGTGTAGCGCGATAACTGGGACACATCGTGCCGCCGGCAGCCGGTAGTTTTCTGCAATCGCCCGTGCCGTTACATTGTTCTGCAGCGCGTAAAATTCCTTGGCTATCATCAAAATTGAGTAAGGTATCAATTTCCGGTTCTTCTCGATCTGGAGTGTAGCGCAGGTTCTCGTCCATCGGATTAGCATTCACCAGCTTTCCGGGATTAAAAACATTATGAGGATCAAAGCTGCTTTTTATATGTTTTAAACGTTCATAATTGGCACTGCCGATCATCATCTCGACAAACTCTCCGCGCACGAGTCCGTCGCCGTGTTCGCCGCTCATCGAACCTTGATATTTTTTAACCATGTTTGCTACTGCGGTGGTAATCTTTCTAAAAAGCTCCACATCATCTGCTTTCTTTAAATCAAGAATAGGTCGCAAATGCAGCTCTCCGGCACCTGCGTGCGCATAATACACCGCATCCTGTTTAAAGTCGGCCATTAGCGCGCTAAACTCATTAATGTAAGGCGCAAGATCTTCTAATGCCACGGCGGTATCTTCAATACAGGCTACCGCCTTACGGTCGCCTACAATGTTTCCTAATAAGCCTAAGCCTGCTTTTCGCAATTCTAAAGCCTGATTGATCTGCGAACCTTCAAGGGTAGGATAAGCATAGCTCAACCCAGAATTGTCAATGGTTGCAATTAATTCCAAAGCTTGTTTGCGCGCATCGTCTAGCGTATTTGAACGCACTTCTAGCATTAAGATCGCAGCAGGATCGCCTTCAATAAAAAAGCGATTTTTTTGCTGTTCCCGGTTATTGAGGGTACAATCAAGAATCACCTTATCCATCATCTCGCAGGCATACAGCTTATGCTGCATCCCGGGCACTACAGCTTCTAAACAAGCCGTAATACTTTCAAAATGCGCCGCGACCATCACTCCGTTACTTGGAGGAAGTTCGTCTAATTGCAACGTAATTTCTGTGGTAAACGCCAGGGTTCCTTCACTTCCGGAAAGCAACTTGCACATATTGAACGGCTGCTCGCTTTCTTTATTAAAAACCGAATTATCAAGCAAAGCATCCAAAGCGTAACCGGTATTTCTTCTATGGATTTCAGGTTTGGGAAATTTAGATCGAATTTCCTCTTGCGCCTTTGCATTGTTGAGTTGGTTGTAGATTCGGCTATACAGCTTTCCTTCAAGCGTATTTAGCTTGCGTTTCTTATGAAATGCTTTTGCTGAAATTTCTTGGAAACGTACGGTACTGGCATCACTTAAAATGGTTTTCAATTGCAACACCTTATCGCGTGTTACGCCATATTGAATAGAAGTAGTTCCTGAAGAATTATTACCCACCATCCCACCGATCATACAGCGGTTTGAGGTTGAAGTATTCGGTGCAAAAAATAAACCGTGTGGTTCAAGATAGCGATTCAACTCATCGCGTATCACCCCCGGTTGAACGGTAACCGTTTTGTTTTGCAAATCAAGCGAAATGATTTCAGTAAAATATTTAGACACATCTACCACAAGACCATCACCCACGCACTGTCCTGCAAGAGAAGTCCCGGCCGTACGCGGAATAAGACCAATCTTATTTTTTTCAGCAAAAAGAATAAGCTGCTGAATATCCTGCTCACTTTTAGGAAACGCAACACCAGCGGGAATTTGACGATAAACCGATGCATCAGTCGCGTACAAGGTTTTATGCAAATCATCAAAAAATAAATCGCCGTCAAGGGATTCTTTAAGTTCAGTTAGCGCTTCTGTGAGATGTGTAATCATAGGCTAAAGGTACAACTATTACCGGTCTTTATCGTTAACAAAACCTTAGACAAGCTTAACAAAATATTGGCGCAACCCCTGTAAACACTGATGCTATTCAAGATTACATTTGCAGTACTAACATTTAAAAAAAACACTTATGAAAAAATTACTTATAGCTTTTGTAGTTATCGCAGGATTTTCATTTTCTGCCCAAGCACAGGATATTGCTCCTAACGCGTTAGGACTTAGATTAGGAGACAGTGACGGTTTTGGTGCTGAAATTTCGTATCAGCGTGCACTGGGCGGAAACAATCGATTAGAGCTTGACCTTGGGTTGAGAGATGGAGACAACTACGATGGGTTTAAACTAGCCGGTTTATACCAATGGGTATGGAATATTGACGGTGGTTTTAACTGGTATGCCGGTGTAGGTGGTGGTCTTGCATCGTACGGTTATGACGACAATCGCTATGACGATGATACCTTTGTATTTGCTGCAGGTGACATAGGTATTGAGTATGATTTTGACATTCCGTTAGTGTTATCACTTGATTTCAGACCTGAGATAGGTTTTGGTGACGGAAATGATTATTATGACAATGACGATCTTGATTTTGATATTGCATTAGGTATACGTTATCAGTTCTAATAAAACATATTGAACCGAATAAAAAATCCCGCTTTATCGAGCGGGATTTTTTTTTTGGCACTGTCAAAGACTTCTATATTCTAAGACTTAAAACTCGCAATTAAAAATTTGTATCCAAGCTATGCCTCTTAAGTTTATCTTCAGGTAGTGTACTGATAGCGTTAACGTGTAGTTTATGGCTACACACCTTTAGATTAGGAAACCGAAGTTTTCTTCGGCTCATTTTTTTGAATGGCTTTCTCGTAGACTTCCTCATACATCGGCACGATTTTTTCGATCGCGAAATTCGCTGCCTGTTCCCGTGCTTGTTGCTTAAAACGTGCTAAGTCTGCATCAGCACTCAAAATACGTAAAGCATTCTGAGCCATTTCTTCAACAGCTCCTACAGCACTCATAAAGCCGGAAACTCCATTGATATTTACTTCTGAAAGTCCGCCGGCATTTGATGAAATTACCGGAACTCCGTGAGCCATGGCTTCTAATGCGGCCAGACCGAAGCTTTCGGCTTTAGAAGGAAGTAAAAATAGATCTGAGAAGCACAATACTTTATCGATCTCATTACTATTGCCCAAAAAGATCACCTTTGTAGCGATGCCCAATTCTTCGGCTAAAGTTTCTGCGGGAGCGCGTTCCGGCCCCTCACCTACCATAATAAGTTTAGATGGAATTTCCTTTTGAATGTGGTAAAACGTCTTGATCACATCAGGAATACATTTTACCTCCCGCATATTACTAATATGGGTGATGATGCGCTCATTTTCACTGGCCATCAAGCCGCGTTGGCAATCTGTAAATGTATTTTTAACCGTGCTTAAGTCAATAAAATTAGGAATCACCTTAATCTTACGTTTGATATCAAATAGCCGATTCGTATCATCTTTTAAGCTTTGAGAAACCGAAGTCACCACATCGCTTTTATTAATACTAAAAGTTACCGCAGGCTTGTAAAACGGATGATTTCCTACTAAAGTGATATCCGTTCCGTGCAATGTAGTTACCATTGGGATCGTAATACCTTCCTGTTGAAGCATTTTTTTTGCCATATACCCGGCATAAGCGTGCGGTATGGCGTAATGCACGTGCAGTACATCTATATGATAGGCCTTGATAATAGTGACTAATTTACTGGATAGCGCCAACTCATAAGGCTGAAAATGGAATAAGGGATATTCCGGGACATTTACCTCGTGAAAGAAGATCTTTTCGTTAAGTAAATCAAGGCGAACCGGTTGCTTATAGGTGATAAAATGCACCTCGTGACCACGCTTAGAGAGCGCAATTCCTAATTCGGTAGCGACAACGCCGCTTCCTCCAAAAGTAGGATAACAAACTATAGCTATTTTCATGACGTAAAAATACCAATTTATTCAGCCATTAAGTACTAGAAAAAGTAGGTAATCTTAATCTGAAAACCAGGGCTACGGAATTACCGCATTCTCAATGACTTCTTGAATGCGTGTGCGCAAACTAGACGAGATCAATTTGCGATTATCTGCGGTAGGAAAGGTTCTGTTAGAAAGAAAAACATAGATAATTTCAGTTTTAGGATCTGCCCAAGTCAACGTTCCTGTAAATCCAGAATGTCCAAAACTGTTGTCGCTTACACAACCACAAGTAGGACCGGCAGTTCCCAGCTGAGGCTTATCAAAACCTACACCTCTGCGCACACCATTATTGCAATAATAACAGGTATTGAACGCATCCATCGTTTCTTTAGAAAAATAGCGTTTACCTCCATAATAACCATTTTGCAGGTACATCTGCATCATTTTTGCCACATCATTGGCATTGCTGAAAAGACCGGCGTGGCCGCCGATATTGTCTTCCATAGCGGCGCCCATATCGTGTACATAACCCTGCACTTGCTGCATACGCCAGTAATTATCATTCTCACTAGGAACAATGTCCTTTTTTGCTAAACGATCTAATGGTTTATACCCCATTTTATTGGCTCCCAAAGAACGGTAGTAATACTTTTGCGTGAGTCCGTTAAGGTCATCTCCTTCGGTGTCTTCTAAATACTTTTTAAATAAAAAATAAGACAGATCACTGTATTTATAGACACGGCGACTCAAAAGGTCTGAGTCTGCAATAATTTTTACGATCGTATCAGGATAATCATTTCGCAGGTAGAGATCTTCGGCTACTTTAAGATCAAAATTTTCTTCTGGTCTTGTGCGGTAGTACGCTTTAGACAAAGCCCCTGAATCATCAAAAGTGGCTCTATAAAAAGGGATCCACGGTTTGAGTCTGCCGTAATGCGACAACACTTCTTTAACCGTAATGTTTTGTTTGTTGGTTCCTTGTAAAACAGGCAAAAGCGTCCCCAGCTTGTCCTCTAAGGTCAATTTACCTTCATCATAGCGCTTCATCAGCAATGGTAGAGTAGCCAGAATTTTGGTCATTGAGGCCAAGTCGTACACATCATCAAGTTGCACGGGTTGCTTCTTAGTATAGGTATGATACCCAAAAGCTTTCTCATAAATCACCTTTCCGTGACGCGCCACCAAGACCTGAGCTCCCGGAAACATCACATCAGTAAGGCCTTCTTTCATCAAACCTTCAATACTATTGAGCTTTTGAGAGTCCATTCCCTCTTCTTCCGGAATACCGTATTTTAAGCGGCGTAATGTTCCAGTCTCGTAACTGGTGTTGATCTTAAAATCAGTCCCCACAGAAACCGGCAATTTTCCTTTAGCTTCGATCGCTCCAAAAATAAGCTGCGCACTCAAATCTTGCGCTATCGTACTATTTTGATACGACATAACCACCCCTTCTAGATTGGTTGTGTTTTTTAGATCAAATAACGCATAAGGTCTAACAAATACATCCAGCACCGTTGGTTTTGCGGCAGCAATAGCCTCAATAACACCCACTTCTCTTGCTGTGAACTTATAAGATTTCCAAGGGTTGTCATTAGATCGGTGAAAACCGATAATCACGTAATTAAAATCTGCTAACTTGGTGACATAGTCAGATGCCGAAGCTGCTTCGATTTTTGTCACCTTAGCATATTTCTGAAGCGCAATATAAAACGGAGCGCCACTATCATCGCCCAGCTCTACATAAGCGATCTTTTTATCTTCAATATTCTTGACCGGTAGGATGGCCTGATTATTTTTCAGGACCGTCAGCGCATTGGCCATAGCTTTGCGATACACTACTTCGTCCTCAGGGCTATTTAAATCCTGATACAGATTTTGCATCGCAATAGGCTCATAATTATTGAGCCCCACTTTAAACTTGGCAAATAGTATTTTCTTTACAGAACGCGCTAAGCGTTTTTCTGTAATCGTACCTTTAGTATAGGCTTCCTCGATTTTGGCAATAGCTTTGGCCACATTCTCGCTCATCAGCAAGATATCGTTCCCTGCATTAAAAGCAGCTAGATCAATTTCTCCCGGCTCGTCATAATTAGACGCACCTTTCATATTAAGCGCATCGGTAAAAATGAGACCTTGATAGCCCAAGCTGTCTTTAAGAATACCAGTCACTACCTTGCTGGATAACGATGTGGGATATCCCGCTCGGTTGTCTAAAGCAGGAACATTAAGATGCGCAACCATAATACTTGCGATCCCAGCGTCAATCACCTTTTTATACGGATACATTTCAATGGAATCTAAACGCTTGCGCGAAAAAGGAATTGTAGGCAAGGTTTTGTGCGAATCCTGATTGGTATCTCCGTGACCGGGAAAATGTTTTGCGCTTCCTAAAACTCCAACTCCCTGCATCCCCCGAAGAAAGGCGACACTTTTATCTGTGACATTATCGCGATCTTCACCAAAAGAACGATTCCCAATAATAGGGTTTTCTGGATTGACATTGATATCGACATCTGGAGCAAAATTGATGTGAACTCCCATACGCTTACTGTGCAAGCCTATTTGTCTTCCTACCTGTTCAACAAGCTTATCATCTTTGATCGCTCCCAAGGTCATATTCCAAGGAAACGCATATGTAGAATCTAGACGCATCGCTAATCCCCACTCGGCATCCATAGCAACCATTAATGGCACTTTGCTCAAGGCTTGGTATTCATTAGTAAGTTTGGCTTGCCGAACCGGGCCACCCTTTGAAAAAATGAGTCCGCCTATATGATGTTTCTTGATCAGTGTTTTTACCGCATCGGTTACCGATTTGGGATCTCTAGAAAAAACATCAACCATAAAAAGCTGACCTATTTTTTCTTTCAATGTCATCCCATCGTAAATACTATCAACCCAAGCTTGCTGCTCTGTTAAGTCTTTAGCGATAAGCGGATTTCTAGTTTGTGAAAAACAGGATATTGTAAGTAGAAGAACTACTCCCAGTATAAAACGATCTCTTAGCATATGTACTTTTTCCTCGATTACGGAATTAAAAATTTGAGCATTAGTTATTAAAAGAAACGACTATGCCAACTTTCTATTGCAGGAACCTCCCACTGATCTAAATATTCTTCTTTAGTATTCACAAGGTTGTTAAATACTATGGTTTTCTTGCCAACCGCGCCATCTTTAGCCATCTTTTTAAAATCTGCTAAAGGTTTAAAATGCAAACGATCATTCTGAATGTAGGTCACATTCATTTTATCAAGCAAGGTCACCGAAAATTCTTTTTCAAGCTCTTGAATAAAATGTACCTGAGCATCAATAGAACATCCGCTGGCTGAGCTTTGTGTTTGGTCAAGACCGATGATGATGAAGCGGTCATATTTGATCTCAAAACCTGCATTCAGGGCTGCACCGTGCGCCGTCCACTTTTCTAAAAAAGCTGATAAATACTGCTGAAGCAGCGGCAGTTCTTCTTCGGTGAATTTGCGGTCGCTTTGGTAAATCCAAAGTCTTGATGTATCTGATAATTCTGAAAATGGAGTCAACATAAAATACGTGATATTTAGTCTCACAAACTTAACATTTATTCAAGGTCTCTTTAAAACAGATAGTGTTAAAAGGCTCTGAAATTGAAGGCTTAGAACCTCAAAATACCAATATAAAGTCTGTAGTTATCTGAATAGTAAAACTAAAAAAGCCACTCTGTCTGAGAGTGGCTTAAAAATTAGAACATTTCTGCTCTATAAATCTTCGGCTGAGGCGATCATTTCTGCAATATCCATCACCGCAACAGCATCTTCTTTTTCTTTGTTTTTAACCCCATCGGTCATCATTGTGTTGCAAAAGGGACAAGCAGCAGCGATAACTTCAGACTTTGTTTCTAGGGCCTCCTCGGTACGTGCGATGTTTACATCTTTAGTTCCTGGCTCCGGCTCTTTAAACATTTGTGCCCCACCGGCTCCACAGCAGAAGCCTTTAGTTTTGCAGCGCTTCATTTCTACTAGTTCTACCTCAAGCTTTTCAAGCAAGTCACGAGGTGCTTCGTAAATGCGATTGGCGCGTGCCAAATAACACGGATCGTGAAAGGTTATACGCTTTCCTTTAAACTTTCCTCCTTCTACAGTTAAACGCTCTTCTTTAATAAGCGTTTTTAAAAACTGTGTATGGTGCAACACCTCATAATTGCCACCTAAACCGGGGTATTCATTAGCAATGGTATTAAAACAATGTGGACAAGCAGTAACTATTTTTTTTACGTCGTATGCATTTAAAACCTCAATATTGGTCACCGCCTGCATCTGGAATAAAAACTCGTTTCCTGCACGTTTTGCAGGATCGCCTGTACAGCTTTCTTCAGTACCCAATACAGCAAAATCGACCCCGGCTTTTGCTAAGAGCTTAACAAATGCTTTTGTGATCTTTTTTGCCCGATCGTCAAAACTTCCGGCGCAGCCTACCCAGAACAGTACTTCTGGAGACTTTCCTTGCGCCATATATTCTGCCATCGTAGGTACCTTGATAGCTTCTGCCATAATTTTAATATTTGCTATTTTTTAAAGAACTTAATCTTTAAATACTTCAATTGTTACATCTTTTTCTACTAGGTCTGTAAACTTCCCTTTGTAGCGTGTAGCACGTACTAGGTGATTATCGATCCAGTGATAATTACCACCGCGTGGTTTTCCCATTAAAAGACTATGATAGTTAAAACCGTGCTCATTGAGCCAGTTTTCAGTCACCTCTCGATGCTCTTCGGTACGAGAAGTAAAGAAGCATATAATATGCCCTTCATCATACCATTTGTTTAAGGTTGCCAAAGCATCTGGAAATGGCTTGCACGTTGCCATACGTTCAGGCTCTTCGTTAGGCACATCTTCTGTAATTGTACCGTCTATGTCAATGAGGTAGTTTTTAACTCCTTCCGGCAAAACCGGGCTTACGTGTTCGCCGTCTTGCAGTTTGTCGCTTAACATTTTGTCTACTTCCTCTTTTTTCATGAGTTCTCTATTTTGATATTTACTGGTTGGTTTCTAGTTTTCAGAGATCCAATTGGCTCTATCCATCTGATTGAAAGGCCACGGAGCTGCATTGTTTTCTATATTAGTCATCGCGTTGTTAAGATCAGTAGGAGCAGCGCTCTGTTCCATCACTAAATACTGACGCATATCCATAATAATAGATAACGGGTTTATCCCTACCGGGCAGGCTTCTACACACGCGTTACACGTTGTACACGCCCATAATTCTTCACGGCTAATATAGTCATCTAATAATTGTTTACCGTCTTCTTTAAAAGTTCCTTTATTAGCATCTATATTTTTGCCTATATCTTCTATACGATCTCGCGTTGCCATCATAATTCTACGTGGCGAAAGCTTTTTTCCTGTTTGATTTGCAGGGCACTCGCTGGTGCATCTACCACACTCCGTACAGGTATAGGCATTTAATAACTGTGCCCAACTTAAATCTGTAGCTTCACTGGCACCAAATTTTGCCGGCACCTCATCTTCCGCCCCTTCTTCAGGCATCGCGTACGGGTCAGCTTCAGGGTCCATCATCAATTTAACCTCATTGGTCACTGCCTCGAGATTATCAAATTGCCCCTGCGGCTTCAGACGTGCAAAATATGTATTGGGGAATGCAAGCAGAATATGTAAATGCTTTGAATAATAGAGATAATTTAAGAATACTAAAATTCCTAAAATATGAATCCACCAAGCAGCACGCTCGATCAGGATTAACGTAGGAATGCTTAAGTTTTCAAATAAAGGAGCAATAAATTGACTAATAGGAAAGGCTCCTACAATTCCTTCTGCACTGGCATAATGTTCAGCACCTCTAGTCTGCAACGTCAAATCTGCCGCATTCATCGTCAAGAACAACAGCATCAAAACCACTTCAAAATAAAGAATGAGGTTAGCATCTAATTTAGGCCAACCTTTCATCTCCCGGTTCAAGAAGCGTTTGATGCGAAGGATGTTTCGGCGAATCCAGAAGATGATCACACCTACCAAAACCAAAAGGGCAAAAATTTCGAAAACCGCGATCAAGAAATCGTAAAACCCACCTAAGAAACTAAAAATACGGTGCGTACCAAAAATCCCGTCAATGATGATCTCGAGAACCTCAAGATTGATGATGATAAAACCGAGATAGACTAAAACGTGAATAATCCCTGAAACCGGACGCACGACCATTTTATATTGACCAAGCGCAATCTTAGCCATATTTTTAAAACGCTGCGCTTTATTATCTGTGCGGTCTTCATCACGACCTAATTTAATGTTGCGAATGAGCTTTTTAATATTGAATACAAAAAAGCCAACTCCTGCTGCGAGCGCAATTACAAACAAAATATTAGGTAAATACTGCATAGAAATTATCTAAGTGAATCTTTAGGCTCTTCATACGGTCCCGGGTTTTTCCCGAATACCGAAAAATGTACATAGCGCTTTGGATTGAGCTTGATGTCCTGCATCAATTCTTCCATTTGCTTGGTGGCACGCTCTAGGTTGTTATACATTTTATCGTCATTGATAAACTGACCTAAAGTGCCTTCTCCATTTTCAATTTTTGAAGAAATGCTTTCAAAATCTGCCAATACACTTTCCATACGCATTACCAAAGCGTTCACATCAACCTTTGAAAGGCTATCGCTTACTTTATTAAAGTTAGCTGACATCTCATCAAGATTGGTAAACGTACGGGTAAGTTTCTGGTCATTATCAGCTAAAAGCTTGTTAAGCGAGTTAGAAGCCTGATTAAAGTTAGCCGCAGTCTGACTGATCTGCTCAATGGTTTCTCTTAAATTTTTACGCGTTTTTTTATCTAAAACATCTGACACACCTACGAGAACAGAGTCAGTACTATTGATCACCTCTTCTACTTTAGCTTGTAATGGCGTAAGGCGCTCATTAACCAGTTCAAAAATACCTTCGTCAATGGTCCCCTGCAACGTATCTCCTGATTCTGCAACATCGCCACGCTCATAGTCAGGAACGATAGAAAGGTTCTTTCCACCGATCAATCCACCTCCATAAATTTGGGCTTTACTGTTTTTTGAGAATTGAAAATCATTCTGAACATTAAAGGTTACTAAAAGATCCCCACGAGAATCAGCAAAGTCAATAGACAATACTTTACCAACTACAAGACCGTTTATAGTAACGTTAGAGCCTTGTGACAAGCCTTCTACATTGTCGTAAATTGCGTAGTAGGTTCGGTCGTTATTTAAGAGGTTATTCCCTTTTAAAAAACTATAACCGAAGATGAGCAGAGCTATAGCAATTACTGCCAGAAGACCTGTTTTTACTTCTCTAGAAATGTTCAATGTAATTTTTTTTTGATGAGCCTCAAATTTAGGAATAAATTCTATTAAGGCTTTACACGCTAACTTTTATTTATAAATTCATTTGCGTTTTGCTTAATCCCATTTTTAAAAGCAACGATGTACGCAGTCTTGTATCCTTTAGATCTTGCTTCCTGCAATTTCCGTTCAATTTCTGTGTAGTTAGAGGTATCGCCATAATAGTATTTATACAACTTACCTTCTTTGCTTTTCTGAATACCTCTTAACCCCTTAAAGTTATAAGGCTTAGTATCCAGACTGCGACTGCTTGCGGCTATTTGCACTTTAAAAATAGCATCGTCTACAATGACATCTTTAACCTCTACCGCCGGAACAACCTTAGTAATCCCCAGAAAATCATTGGTGCTTACATTGTCTTTATATTTCCCTACCGCCTCAGCGATGGCGTGAGCAATTTCTTTTTGACCGTTAGACGAATTCAAATACCGCCCCTCTTCATTATTAGTAATAAAACCTGTTTCAATAAGAATACTCGGCATAACGGTTTGGTGCAAAACCACGAACCCTGCTTGCTTTACGCTTCGGTCCTTTCGGTGTAGTTTTACTCTGAAATTATCCTGAACATAACTCGCTAACTGAATGCTTTGATCTAAAAATTCTTCCTGCATTAAAGTAAGTCCGATTAAAGATTCAGGCGAATTCAAGTTATACTGCGCATACTTTTCCTCATAATTATCCTCCAGATAAATCACCTCATTTTCTGCTTTAGCAACCTCAAAATTGGTTTTATTTCGGTGCAACCCTAAAACATAAGTTTCTGCACCCAATGCCTGAGAATTATGGGCATTACAATGTATAGAAACAAACAGGTCTGCATTTGCCCGGTTAGCGATCGCTCCACGCTCTGCGAGTTCTACAAAAACATCGGTTTTACGAGTATACACCACTTCAATATCGTTATGCTTTTGGAGCTCTTCTCCTACTAACAATGCAATTTTAAGCGCGATGTTTTTTTCCAGCAGATTTCCTTTAGCATTTTTCCCGGGATCCTTTCCGCCGTGCCCGGCGTCAATGACTACCACAAATTTCTTAGTGTCAGCAGGTTTTTTGTTTGCAAAAATATTTTGCCCAGTCACTGCCAGAAGGAATACTAATATATAGGTTGTTATCGTTCTCATATTTGGGTAACGTCAATCAAGTGCTCCTATTTTATAAATAGAAATCATTTTTGCACGTTAAGGAGTACTTAAAAGTTTTATTCAACATATTTCTAAAATGCAGAAGATTTGTAAAGTTTCTTTCGCCATATTTAATGCGTATAACTTTAGGGCTTCTAAAAAATAGATGTAATTTTGGCACTTTGAAAATTGCCCTTACATTTACAAAAATAGTATTAATCCCATTGCAAACAAAGATCCTTTCAGTACTGCTAGTTTTAGGCTTAAGCCTTAGTTACTATGGGTCTTTACAAGCTCAGGAACTTCCGGTTAATACGCTAAAAACGATTCCTGCAGATACTACAGAATCTAATAACCGACTCATTCCTAAAGGAAACTTGCTCGTTGAGACGCCAGATGAAAGCGCCCAAGACAGTACCGCTCAAGATAGCATTGTTGCTCCGCGCGAAGCGCTAACAGATATTGTTAAGTACACCGCTACCGATTATTCTAGATTTGACCGTAGAGCAAACAAACTCTACCTCTATAACGAAGCGCAGGTTGCTTACACAGATATCACCATTACTGCCGGGCAAATCATCGTGGATAATAATACCAATACTGTTTTTGCTAAAGGTATAACCGATTCTACCGGTTACACACAACCTCCTGTTTTTGTTCAAGGCCCAAATACTGTTGAGCCTGATTCGATCAAATATAATTTTAAAACCGAAAAAGCACTTATTTACGGTTCGCGTACCCAGCAGCAAGAATTTTATATCAAAAATGAAGTGAGCAAGCGAGTGAACGACTCGGTTGTTTTTATGAAAAACGTGCGCTTTACTACCAGTGAAAATGAAGAAGATCCTGAGTACTATTTTTATGCGCGTAAAGTAAAATTCGTTCCCAATAAAAAGATCGTTACGGGGCTGGTCAATATGTTTGTATATGACGTCCCAATTCCTTTAGGTGTTCCTTTTTCTTATTTTCCTATGGAAAAGGAAACCAGCGTATCAGGATTCATTATGCCATCTCCGGGAGAGAATAATGAGCGTGGGTACTTTCTGCAAAATGGTGGTTATTATTTTGCACTGAATGATTATATGGACCTTACACTAACAGGTGATTACTATACTAACGGAAGTTACGCGCTGCGCGCAGCCAGCGCCTATAGAAAACGTTATAAGTTTAGTGGTAATGTAAACATTCGTTTTGAGCGTTTGTTATCTAGTGAGCGTGGTCTTCCTGATTTTTCTGAAACCAACACCTACAACATTCAGTGGTCGCATAGTCAAGATAGTAAGTCAAATCCTAATTCCAGATTTTCTGCTTCGGTAAACCTAGGAAGTAGTAATTACTTTCAACAGTCGACAAACATTGATAATACGGCGAGTAGATTAACTAACACGCTGAGCTCTTCGGTGTCTTATTCTAAGACTTTTCAAACCGTTCCGCAGGTAAATTTAGCCCTTACGGCGAGACACTCTCAAAACACACAAACGCAAGCTATAAATATGACTTTGCCTAGTGTAAATCTTAACGTAGATCGTATTTACCCGTTTGCACCTAAAGCCGGAAGCAAAAAAGGAATTTTTCAAAACATCAACTTCAACTACAGTATGAGTGGAGAAAACCGTTTTGAAACTACAGACAGCCTATTTTTTACCCCACAAATGTTTAGAGATGCCGAGTTAGGCGTGCGTCACAGCATCCCTGTGACGACCAACTTTAAACTGTTTAAACACTTTAGTGTTTCTGCGAGTACAAACCTTCAGGAAAGCTGGGTTTTTGAAACTATTGATCAACGTTTTGACCCCACCACCCGCGAGATCGTACTCGATACCGTTAATGGTTTTGATCGTTTTAATACGTATAATTTTAGTACCAGCGTGGGAACCACGGTTTATGGTCAGGCTAATTTTGGAGACGATAAAAAGATTCAGGCTATTCGTCATACGATGAAACCTTCGGTCTCTTTCAATTACAATCCGGCTTTTGACCAGTATTATGAGACCTTCTTAGCACCTGAACTCGACGACCCTAATGGCGATCTTACGCGCGAGGTGACTTACTCTCGTTTTGAAGGTGGTTTTTACGGAGCTCCAAGTAATTTTAGCTCCAGCGGAATTAGCTTTAGCGTAAACAACACTGTTGAAGCTAAAGTGCGTGATAAAGACAGTACCGCCGTTGAGCCCAAAAAGATAGACCTGATCAGCAACCTGGCTATTTCTACCAACTATAACTTTTTAGCAGACAGTTTAAAACTAAGTCCGGTTTCGGTACGAGGGACCATCCCGATCATTCAAAGCAAGCTAAGCGTAAACTTTAATATGACGCTTGACCCTTATGCTTTAAACAATAACAACCGACGCATAGACAAACTGAATATCGCCAATGGCGGAAGCCTTTTTAGACTGACCAATGCGAGCGCTAATTTTGGTTATTCTTTCAGCAGTAAAAGTTTTGGGAAAGAAAATGACGATCTTGAAGATGAAAACACGCAGACCGCTCGTAATGGTGGGAGGCGCGATAACTTACTTGGTGAAGACAGCAGGCAATTGCAAAACAAGTTTAACGACACAGAGGGCGCAGACGAAGATCCTGATAAAGAACAGGAATTGTACAATTATACCATTCCATGGAATTTGCGGGTAAACTATAATGTGAATTATGGAAATGCAGCACGCCAGAATATGATCACTTCGCACGCGATCAACTTTAGTGGCGATGTGGAGCTTGGCGAAAAATGGTTTGTTGGGGCCTCGTCTGGTATTGACCTTACCACCGGGAAATTTACACCAACCCAGTTGCGCTTTGCGCGAGATCTGGAGAGTTTTAATATGACTTTTGCCTGGACCCCATTTGGAACCTACGCTTCTTGGAACTTCTTTATAGGAATTAAGTCTAGCGTCTTAAGTGATCTGAAATACGAGCAACGCCGCACGCCAGATCAGCAACTTTAAACCAATCTAAAAAACCAAATACCATGAAAGAAATCATTAGTACCACAAATGCTCCGGCACCTATAGGACCTTACAATCAAGCCGTTTTTGCAGGAGACACGCTCTTTGTAAGTGGTCAAATTCCGTTGGATCCAAAAACCGGCGAACTCGTTAGCGGAGATATTGCTGCGGAAACTAAAATGGTAATGCAGAACTTACAAGCTATTTTAACCGAAGCCGGACTCACATTTGAAAATGTGGTTAAAAGCTCGATCTTTTTAAGCGATATGAACAGCTTTGCACAAGTAAATGAAGTTTATGGAACTTTCTTTAAGGAAGAAACCGCACCGGCTCGTGAAACTGTTGAAGTGGCTAACCTTCCTAAATTTGTAAATGTTGAAATTTCGGTTATCGCCATAAAATAAGTTCTTGCCCAAAAAGCATTAAAAAAGCCTGAACGATGCGTTCAGGCTTTTTTAATGTTAATAGGTGTAGTTGTACTTACACCATCATATAATTTTTGTGGTAAGCCACTAATCCTTCAATAGGACGTTTTAGAACTTTCCCAATTTTCAGGTCGTACTCCTGAAGTAATTCTTTCAGTTCAGCTTGTAGATAAAATGCAATTGAACCTACAAAGTGCACCGGAATTTCTTTAGCATTCTCAAACTGAAGAATTTGATGCTCAATAAATAATTTAAACCCTTTACGGATGAGTTTTCTGCAGTATTCGTGGTCTTTATTAGTGATCACAAAGCGTGCAAACTGGGCCAAATACGTATTAGGATTTGGCATTTTATACAAATGATTTTTAATGCTTTCTGCCGTTAAATCAAATTGCTTAGCAAACTCATAAGCAAGTTCTTTAGGTATCTTATTAAAGTGGAAATCACGCAAAAGTTGACGTCCAAAATAATTTCCGCTACCATCATCCATCAGGATATATCCTAATGAAGTTACCTTTTGCTCTATATTCTCACCGTCATAAAGGCTACAGTTAGAACCTGTACCAATGATACAAACAATACCGGCTTCATCTTTTCTAGTAGTAGCGTAAAGTGCAGCATAGGTATCTTCTTTAATATCGATTTCCTGTGCTTTATCAAAAAAATCTTCAAAAACACCCTGGATTAATTCCTTAGGTTTTTGAGTACCACAACCGGCACCATAAAAGTGCACGTGAGTAACATCGTGACGATGTTTGTACAATTCATAGTTGTTGATGATACGCTCTGTTAAGATTTCTGCAGACAAAACTTGTGGATTGAGTCCAAAAGTTTGTGTTTGAAATATTTCGGTACCTTCAGCATTTAATGCGATCCAGTCAGTCTTTGTCGATCCGCTATCTACTAATAATATCATGTGTTTGTAAGAGTTTAAAAAAACCTTTAAACCATAATGGTTTAAAGGGCATATATTCAGTTAATACGATTAAAGTGAATTAACGTATTCCGCTAAGTCAACTAACTTGTTTGAATATCCAAACTCGTTATCATACCAAGAAACGATCTTGAAGAATTTAGAATTCAATTCAATACCAGCACCTGCATCAAAAATACTAGTACGTGGGTCACTTACAAAGTCTTGAGAAACTACTGCTTCTTCAGTATAACCTAATACACCAGCCATCTCACCTTCAGAAGCCGCTTTAAAGGTCTTCTTGATATCTTCGTAGCTTGTGTCTTTAGAAAGTTTTACAGTTAAATCTACAACAGATACATCTGGAGTAGGAACACGGAAAGCCATACCGGTTAATTTTCCTTTCAATTCAGGAATAACTTTAGTTACAGCTACAGCAGCACCGGTACTAGCAGGGATGATGTTTGCTAAAGCAGAACGACCACCTCTCCAGTCTTTCTTAGAAGGACCGTCAACAGTCATTTGTGTTGCGGTAGTAGCGTGTACTGTAGTCATTAAAGCTTCTTCGATACCATAAGCATCGTTAAGAACTTTTGCTAATGGAGCAAGACAGTTTGTAGTACAAGATGCGTTAGAAACGATCTTGTTATCTGCAGTTACATCTTTATGGTTTACACCCATTACAAACATAGGTACATCTTTAGAAGGTGCAGAAATAACAACTTTCTTAGCACCTGCCTGAATGTGATAATCAGCAGTCTCCATAGAAGTAAAGATACCGGTACATTCTGCAACAACATCTGCTCCTACTTCATCCCACTTAAGGTTTTTAGGGTCACGCTCTGCAGTGATACGTACTGTTTTACCATCTACCACAAGGTTACCGTCTTTTACCTCAACAGTACCATCAAAGTTTCCGTGTACTGAGTCGTATTTTAAAAGGTATGCTAAGTGCTCAACATCTAATAAGTCATTGATCGCTACAACATCTACGTTATCACGTTTTACGGTTGCTCTAAAAACGATACGACCTATACGGCCAAAACCATTGATACCTAATTTTAAATTTCCCATTTTATTTACTATTTGATTTGTATTACTAATTATGTGGTCATTATTTCAGACACACGAACGAGTTCTTTATTTATATGTGATTTTCCTTTGATCGCTTTTTCAATAGGGTAGAGTTTCATTTTTTCATGCTGAATACCTACCATATAATTGCTTTCGCCTTCTAGGAGTGATTCTACAGCTTTAACACCCATTCTACTTGCAAGAACACGATCATAACAACTAGGAGAGCCTCCACGCTGCATATGCCCTAAAACTGCCACACGCACATCATAACCATCAAGGTTCTCATCTACGTAATCTTTTAGTTCAAAAACATTTTTACCTGTTTTATCACCTTCTGCAACCACAACGATACTAGAAGTTTTTCCGCTGGCCTTACTGCGCAATAACGACTCTAAAAGACGATCTAAACCTAGATTTTCTTCAGGAATCAAAATTTCTTCTGCTCCTGCTCCTACTCCTGCGTTTAAGGCAATATGACCTACGTCACGCCCCATTACTTCTACAAAGAATAAACGGTTGTGTGAACTAGCCGTATCTCTAATTTTATCTATCGCTTCTACAGCTGTATTAAGCGCGGTATCGTAACCTAAAGTTTTATCAGTACCACTTATGTCGTTATCTATCGTTCCAGGGATTCCCATTACCGGGAAATTATACTCTCTATTAAAGATAAGTCCGCCTGTGAACGTACCATCACCTCCTATAAGAACGAGGCCATCAATTTTATTTTCTACTAAATTGTCGTATGCAATTTTTCTTCCTTCAGGGGTTCTAAATCGGTCTGAACGTGCCGATTTAAGCATTGTACCTCCTCTATTAATGATATCACGTACGCTACGCGCATCCATAGGTTCAAAATCTCCATCAATCAATCCCTCATACCCACGGTAAATACCTACGCAATCAATTTTATGATATGCACACGTACGTACAACTGCACGCACCGCTGCATTCATTCCAGGGGAATCCCCACCAGAAGTTAAAACTCCGATTTTTCTAATTTTTTGTGCCATTTACTGTTGAATGAGAAGTAAAAATAGCAATTGAATTGCATTTTCCTAAGCCATTCTTAATGAATTTCACGGCATTCGCAATTTCAATCGTTATCGTTAACAACTATTTTTTAAAAAGGGATAAAATTGGCGGATTTATAATCTAAATAGGATGTTTTTATTAGATTAAAAATTTACACAACCTCAAAATATCATATTCACAAAAAGAATTGCTTATCGCCTTATTGGTCAAAACCGTTGTATGGGATTTCAGAATCCGGTTGAATTACCTTAATTTCTTCTTCAACTTCCCGGGCTTTTCCTTTGAAGATTTTCTGAATTAATTCTTTAAACGTATTGAAGTCCACCGAATAAGATAATCCCGCTCCTTGGGTATAGCCTTCGTTATTTCGGGCTACAAATTGAATATCAGTTTGACGGTTAAATATTGTTGCGCGCAAGCTTCCGTCTTCATTTAATAAGAAATTTACCTCGACATCACCCACTACAGCCTGCTCACTGATCCCGCCTACCGGCACACCTACTTTACCATTGATCAATACTTTTTTAGAAATCTGCGTCGAAAGGGTAAATCCAAAACGTCCTGAAGTTTGCAAGTCAGGTCTGTTGTCTGCCTGCACATAATCTAAGCCCACATTAAACTTCCCGTCTTCGTCTGAAAGCAGGTCATTAAAAATACCCGAAGCCGTCTCGATCAAGTTGCCGTAGGCCGCTGACTGGGCATCGATTCCGCTTTGACTGAAGAACGAACCTTGCGTAACTAAGGAAAACGCCTGAAGCTCTCGCGTAGCTCTGTTGTCTAACCTGTACGCTAATTCTGAGGTTACAATCGAACTCGTGTTAGGGAATTCAAAATCAAAAGTAATCTCAGGCTGAATCAGTTCGCCATCAAGATTGATGATCACATTTACCGGGATTTTTCGGTTTATGGAAGGATTCTCTAATAAGATAGACGGGTTGGCCTGGGTGTTGTATACCGCGCTAATATCGAGCAAGGCTTCGGTAGGATTTCCATCCCAACTAATCTTTCCTTCCGGAAGGATATTAAATTGCTTCTGTACTACCCCGCTGTATCTAAAATTATAAGTTCCTGAATAGGGTGTAAAGTCACCAAACATATTGAACTTCCCATTGGTATTGATCTGGATCAGCAAGTACCCCGCTCCTCTTCCCTTTAACGTACTTCCGTTGACCTCATCTACTACGATCTCAACTTCAGCATCGCGTGTCACCTCCAGATCAAAATTCAGCTCTAAACCTTTGATCTCTTCGATTACCACTTCTTCCCCATCTAGTCGGGCTTGTTTTTCTTCCGGGCTTAAAAAGTAAATATTACTGTTGTCACCAAAAGATTCAGTATCACTCAGCGGAATTTTAAACACGGTACCTTCCTGAGTAGTGGCGGTCACATCGATAACCAATTCATCGGTTGGACCGGTAAGACTGGCTTCGCCACTTATAAAAGCAGTACCGTAATACAATGCAAAATCATCTGGCTCAGTATCTAAAACTACAAGGCGATCCGTATTCACATCAAGATCCATCTCCCAATCTCTAAAATACTGATGACTGATGCTTCCTGTGAGCGTACCTGTGGTTTTGTATTTAGTGTCAACCAACGCTACTGAACCAAACCTAAATTCTTGATCATCTAGCGTAATTCTCGCTGTACCTCTAAAGTCGTAATCGGTATTCAAATAAGGTATCGCCAGACCTGCTTCTCGTAGTAACAGTTCGCCATCCACATCAGGATTGCGATAATCCCCGGTGACGGTCGCCCTACCGCTTGCCAATCCTCTTATTTTTGAAATCACTTCTCCACCCAATGGGCTAAACGCTTTCATATTCAATTTGCGCAATTGCACATCCAGATCTATAGACGGATTTTCCTGGCCTACATCTATAGTTCCCAGAGCAGACAACACTTCAACATCATCATTATTCAGGCGCGTATTGACTTGATAATTGGTTAAACTCTCGTTGCCTTCGATGGACAGATCTAGATCTCCCATCAAGATATCATTAATTGTGAAATTGGCGATATTCACGCTACTGTTAGGTAAATAAACCCCTTCTTTCTGAAGTACATCAAGATTTCCATTTACGAGTCCGCGCATATCCAAACTATCAATATATGGAGTGATATGCGAAAGTCTCACATTTTCAAAATTGGTCTGTATGTCTTTATACGTACTGTCTTTAACCTCACCTTTTAAGGAAATGCGTTCCTTGTCATGAGACAGCGTCAATTCCTTTAGATCCCAATCTAAAAAGTTATTATCAAAAACGATCTTATTGTTTTTATTGTCCTGCTCATTTAAAAACCACTCATTGTTTTTAAACCGAAGGCTGCTGCGCTTAAAACCTACAACCGAATTATTTTCTTCATTGATGGTGTGATAAAAACTAAGATCAAAGTTATCCTGCTTGTCAGGTCCGCCTTTAAATTCTGACCGAATAAACAAGGTGTCCTTCAGGGTTACATTGATCAAGTTGAAATCGCTCACCCCATACACGCCGCTACCAATGCTATCCGCTTCAACATAGGCATTAAACAGCGGATTCTTATTATCTACACGTACATTGATCGCTTCGGCCATAACACCAAAAGCTTTGATGCGCGGCGATCTAAACGTCAATTTAAAATCAGAATCGTCAGCAACTACGCTTCCGCGGACAAAAGTATCAGGCTCGAGCTCAACATCAGGCACCAAAACCTCAACGATCTTACTGTAAATCTGAATATTGAAATCCATAAACTGATTTTCAGTAACCGTTTGCGGTTCATAGTTGGTGTATAAACTTCCTATTGCATTCTGAAATAAGGCCTTAACATCCCCAATTTTAAACACTCCGGAAACCTGCCCCGAAATAATATCAGGAGAGTTCATCGTGATCGTACGTATGCCGCGTCTAAAACCTGAAGTGATCACAAAATCCTGAAACTCGTAAAGGTCATTTGCATTCTCGAAGCTCGCTTCACTAAACGCAATAACCCCACCGGTATCATCTATGTTCGTCCCACGCATATCCATCACGACCTTTCCTTTTAATACAGCCGAGGAATCTCTTAGGAAATTAAGCTTCCCTAAGTCTATGCGTGCAATATCTGCAGTAAAATCGTACGTATGTATTTCTTCTGAAACATCAATTAAACCATCAAACGTAAAGTTGGCGTTAGGGTCCCGAACGGTCAGACGACCATCAAAATTAGGATTTTGCAGATTTCCGGCTACGGTAATTCCGCGATACGTATAGTTATTGTACGTCGCCGAACTGATCACACCCTCCACACGAGTATCTAACGTTTCGGCTTCAACACCAGAACCATTTACCCGTACATTGAAGGTGATATTTTTGAGTTCTGGCACTTTGAGCAGACGCCCCATATTGAATTGTTCTCCGCGCAACATTCCTACATACGAAGCATTCTGAACATTTTGAGTATTTCTCAGATCGATATCGGTTTCCAGAAAACCAAGGTCTGTCTGAATATTACTTTTAACATACACCGTATTTTCAGAAACATTTAAAGTCCCGGTAAGGTCAACGGTTCCTAAACGCACCAATTCCGGCGGAAGATTGTTCCCTAAAACATTAGGTAATAAAGAGGTCAAATCAAGGTAGGTCGTTTTCAGCTGTCTGTAATCCCCATTGATTCTAAAGGTACTGTTGTCACCTAAAAGCTGCTCAAACCTCACATTCCCAAGAATACGACTATTGCTTAAACCGGCAAGATCAAAATCTGTTACGGTAAAATCATTAAGTGTTCCTTGTAATTTTCCGGAAAGTAAAATGTCTTCTCCCGCACCAAATTCAGCATAAAAAGCTTGCAGATCAGTGGTGGAGATTTTACTCTCATCAAAGTCTATATCAATCTTGACCAGATTATTAAAATCTTGAAAAGCGTCATTACGCGTGTCTAAATACACATCACCGCGTATCACAGAGTGTTCAGTTGACAGTACCATTTCCTTTAGAATGATCTCATCAGGATTGTATTTAAAATCAGCTTCTAGTCCTCTCAAGTGGTAGTCGCGGTCGGCATCAAAACGCAGATCTTTGATCTGGGTCGTGATGGTCACATCATCAAGGTCAAAATCTTCGGCACGTATATACAGGTTGTGGTAATTTATAACTTCTGGAGTGTCCAGATCTTCGTCAGTAAACTTGAAGTGCATATCCTCAATTTCAACTTCTGAAGCCGAAAGTTTAAAAGGGGTTCCGCCCGTTTTCCCGGTGTTGAATTTTTGAGAAAATACATAGAGGTTATCGTTTTCTTCCCCTTGGTATTTTTTCACATAAAGTTTTGCCGCACCAAGATAGATATCCCCTAGTGGCATCTCATTCTCAATCAGTGATCGTATACTCAGCAAACTCGTTTCTACAGTTCGAGCATAAATAAGCGTATCTTGATGATGGTCTGCGATATACACCTCTTTTATGAGCGCATTACCATTATATTTTAGCTGAATTTTATTTATGGAAATTGCGGTGCCGTAAGTATCATTAAGCGCCTTAGTGACCTTTTTAGCGACCGAAGTCTGTACCGCCGGAATCGAAAAAATAATTAAAAGCAATGCAAAGACACCTATTAAAATAAATAGGGTTCGCGTAATTATTTTTCTGAATTTTCTGATACGTTTTTAAGTTTTAACTTTGTCCCGCTTTAGATTTAAAAACACAAAACTAAAGCCTTAATTTTATTGAAACACAGCACACGTACTTAGGAACGGCAAATCTTCAGTTTTAGACGAATTGCTCAACCCTTACTATTTAATGGAAACCTATAAATAGCATACTACCGAATTTTCGAGTAAAAGTACATTAACATTCCCTATACCTTGCGACCTAATGTCAAAAAATAACACCTATATCCTTGCTATAGAATCTTCTTGTGATGATACAGCGGCTGCTGTGCTTCACAACGACAAAACCCTTGCAAATGTTGTGGCAGGTCAGGCTGTTCACGAGCAATATGGCGGTGTGGTTCCTGAGCTGGCCTCACGCGCCCATCAACAAAATATTGTTCCGGTGGTGCACGAGGCGCTGCGCAAGGCAAATGTAAAAAAAGAAGACCTTAATGCGATTGCTTTTACCAGCGGTCCCGGACTTATGGGTTCGTTACTCGTAGGGACCTCTTTTGCAAAGTCTTTGGCGATGGGATTAGACATTCCGTTGATCGATGTAAATCATATGCAGGCGCATATTCTCGCTCATTTTATTGATGAAGAAGGTTACGATAAACCAGAGTTTCCATTTCTGGCGATGACGATTTCCGGCGGGCATACCCAAATCGTTCGCGTGGACAGTTATTTTGATATGACGGTAATTGGTCAAACCTTGGACGATGCGGTGGGCGAAGCTTTTGATAAAAGTGCCAAAATTCTTGGTCTTCCTTACCCCGGCGGACCATTGATCGATAAATATGCGCAACTAGGAAATCCTAAAGCGTACAAATTCACTAAACCGAAAGTAGGCAATCTGGATTTTAGTTTTAGCGGACTCAAAACAGCGGTGCTTTATTTTTATCAGAAAGAGGTCGCCGCAGATCCTGAATTTGTTGAGAAAAACCGCAATGATATCTGTGCGTCCATTCAGCATACGATCATTAATATTTTGATGGATAAAATCAAGAAAGCGGTAAAGCAAACCGGCATTAAACAAGTGGCCATCGGCGGCGGGGTTTCAGCAAACAGCGGGATCCGTAAAGCGCTTAAAGACGCAGAGCAGAAATATGGCTGGAAAACTTTTGTCCCCAAATTTGAGTACACCACAGACAATGCAGCGATGATCGGGATCGTTGGATACCTCAAATACCTTGAGGAAAATCTAGCCGAAACCGGTTATACTGATACCAAAGTAATGGCGCAATCGCGTCTAAAAATTTAAGTATGCAACTCTTTTATCATCCAGAAATTGCTGCGGAAGCTAAAGAAGCGACTTTTCCTAAAGACGAAAGCAAGCACATTGTAAAAGTACTGCGTAAACGTACCGGTGACGTACTGGATATCACCAACGGGGCTGGAAACTTCTTTAAAGCCGAAATCATCGTAGCTAGTCCGTCAAACTGTACGGTTAAGATCTTAGAAGTAACCTCAGAACAGCCACTACCCTATCATTTACATCTGGCTGTTGCGCCAACAAAGTTGAATGATCGTTTTGAGCTCTTTCTCGAGAAAGCCACCGAAATAGGAATTTCTGAAATTTCTCCTATTATTTGTGATCATAGCGAGCGTAAAGTCATTAAAGAAGAGCGCTACGAGCGCATCATTCAAAGTGCTATGAAGCAATCTTTGAAAGCGCATATTCCTAAACTGAATGAAGCGCAATCCTTCAGTGATTTTTTAGAGGCTACAAAAGGTTTTAACGGGGATCGCTTTATCGCGCATTGTCAAGAAACTAACAGATTTTCGCTCAAACAAAAACTTCAGCCTAAAAGAGATGTTTTGATCTTAATAGGTCCTGAAGGAGATTTTTCGCCTAGCGAAATAGAACAAGCCATTCAAGCCGGATTCAGCCCTGTAATGCTTGGAGAAAGCCGCCTACGCACCGAAACTGCTGCAATCGTAGCGACGCACAGTGTTGCTTTTGTAAACGAGGCTTAATTAAGACATTATTTGCACCAAAAGCTCTTTGAGCAAATCTCCCTGCGAAAGGTTGTAAGCGCCAACACCTTTACTTTTTACATCTGCCGTGCGTAATAAATTGACAATGTGGCTCACTTTTTTCATCGGGTAATTGCGCGCTGCATCTACATACTGGCCAACAAAAAAAGGATTTACTTTTAGCGTTTTTGCAACGGTGCTCTTGTCTTTACTGGGCAAACCGTGATAGATCAATAAATGTTGAAAGAAGCTAAAGAGTAAAGCAATGGTCACGACCATCGGGTTATCCTTGGGGTTCTGACTAAAATAATTGATGATACGATGCGCTTTCACCACATCTTTTTCACCAATGGCGCGCTGCAACTCAAAGTTGTTAAAGTCTTTACTGATCCCGATATTCTGCTCAACTGCAAGTGGTGTGATCGTGCTGCCCTCAGGAAGAATTAGCCGAAGTTTTTCTAATTCGTTATTGATCTTAGACAAGTCGGTTCCTAAAAACTCCACGAGCATATGCGCCGCTTTGGGTTCTACGGTGTAGCCTTTGCCAGACATCACGCGCCGAATCCAGTCACCCACTTGATTTTCATAAAGCTTCTTACTTTCAAAGATGAGTCCGCTCTTGGCAATTTCCTTATAAACCCGCTTGCGTTTATCAAGCTTCTTGTACTTATAACAGAACACCAAAACGGTAGTTGGCTGCGGATTTTCGGCGTAAGCCTCAAGTTTGTTCTTGCTTTTATCAGGTTGCAATAAGATTTCGCGTGACATATCCTGAGCTTCCTTTACGATCACCACTTGACGCTCTGCCATCATTGGGAAACGTTTGGCCTGCGATAGTACATCATCAAGAGACACATCACGCCCGTAAAGCACCATCTGATTGAATCCCTTTTCTTCTTCGGTTAACACATTATCAGCAATATAATCGGCAAGCTGATCTATATAATAAGGCTCTTCTCCCATTAAGAAATAAATAGGTCTCAGATTGCCTTTTTTAATATCCTTTACAATGCGTGTAACTTCTTCTACCAAGGTTGTATTGAATCTCTTTATAAATGAATATCCCGATTGGGACGAAGTTTTAAAACTGATGCAGGCTTAAAAAATTCCGTAGGTTGATTACCTTTGAAACGATGCAAGAATTAAATTTTCCTCCATATGCCTTCAGGCTCAAAAGTAGCGAAAATAAACCGCTTATATTTGACCCTATTCGTAAAAAATTTGTGGTACTCACCCCGGAAGAATGGGTGCGGCAACACGTGGTAAAACATCTTTTAGCCGCGTATAAATATCCGTTATCGCTTATAAATGTTGAGAAAGAATTAAAGATCAATAACACCTCAAAACGTTATGATGGCGTTGTTTTTAATCCTGACGGAAGCATTTTTTTGATCATTGAATGCAAAGCCCCAAAGGTTAAAATCACACAGGAAACTTTTGATCAGATTGCGCGGTATAATCTCGCGGTAAAAGCAGAATATTTAATGGTGACTAACGGACTCAACCATTACTATTGTCAGATGGATTATGAAGCGAAAAAATATGTGTTCTTACGAGATATTCCGGTTTACAGCTTATGAAAACAGCCATCGTTATACTCAATTGGAACGGTAAAAAACTACTAGCAGAATTTTTACCCAGCGTCATCAAAAATAGCGCGCATTTAGCGACCATTTATGTAGCCGATAATGCTTCAACCGATACTTCTGTCGCTTTTGTACAAGCTGAATTTCCGCAGGTGAAGATCATTCAGAATGCTTCAAATGGCGGCTATGCCAAAGGCTATAATGACGCCTTGCAATACTTGGACGAAGAGCTTTTGATCCTGATGAATAGTGATATTAAAACAACTTCCGGTTGGCTTGAACCTATGATCAAAGCTTTTGAAACAGATTCAAATCTGGGGGCTGCCCAACCAAAACTTTTAGATCTAAAAAAGAAAACACACTTTGAATATGCGGGTGCTGCCGGAGGATTTCTAGATTCTTTAGGATATCCTTTTTGTCGCGGACGCATATTTGACACCTGTGAAGAAGACACCGGGCAATACAATGATTCTTTAGAAATTTTCTGGGCGACTGGCGCTTGTTTAGCCGTGCGAAAATCAGTTTTTTGGCAGGCCGGCGCTCTTGATGAAGATTTCTTTGCACATCAGGAAGAAATTGATCTGTGCTGGAGAATAAAGAATCTAGGGTATTCCATTCAATATATAGGAGAAAGTGTGGTGTATCACCTAGGCGGAGCCACGCTAGAGCAAATGAATCCGAAAAAAACCTTTTTGAATTTTAGAAATAACTTGATGCTTTTATTAAAAAACGTAGCAGGTTTTAAGGTTTACCCTATTCTATTTGCGAGAATGTGCCTCGACGGAATCGCCGCTTTTAAATTCTTAGCAGAAGGAAAACCGAAACATTTTACAGCAGTGCTCAAAGCGCATTTCAATTTTTATGCCCAAATTCCAAAATTGCTTAACAAGCGTGCACGCACTTCAGGAAATCAGCCCTACGCCAAGGTCAAATCTATCGTCTGGGAGTATTTCATAAGGAAAAATAAGCACTACAGCGACATATTTTAACAAAATCTAAAGTATTGTTAAGGTTGGGCATTTAGGCACGAATTTTAATACATTTGACGTTACTAAAAATTAAAGATAACAACTGAAATTATGAGAAAATTAATGATGGTATCGGCATCAGCGCTGGTACTTCTTTCCTCTTGTGTATCTCAAAAGAAATATGCTGCATTAGAGGCAAAACAAAAAGAAACGCAGGATATGCTTAACACAGCAACCGTAAAACTTAACGCTTGTTTAGCGCAAAGTGAAACGATGAAAGAGCAAATCACTGACCTAAGAAGTGCAAATAACAATTTGATCAATACGCAAGGAAACTTAACTACACTTTCAGCTAAAGGTGCTGAAAACTTAGAAAAGTCTCTTGAGCAAATGAAAGAAAAAGACCTTCAGATCAAAGCATTCCGTGATGCGATGAACCGTAAGGATTCTGTAACGCTTGCTCTTGTTACTAGCTTAAAAGGAGCGATAGGTAACCTTAATGACGAAGACATCGAGATCAACGTTGAGAAAGGTGTTGTTTACGTTTCTATCTCAGACAAATTATTATTTAACAGTGGTCGTTGGGATGTAACGAACCGCGCTAAAGAAGTTCTTGGTAAAGTTGCAACTGTAGTTAAAAACAAGCCAGACATCGAGTTTATGGTAGAAGGTCACACAGACAGTAAACCAATTAGTACTTCAGTAATTGAAGATAACTGGGATCTTAGTGTGAAGCGTGCAACTTCAGTAGTACGTATTCTTCAAGAAGAATTTGGTGTACCACCAGAGCGTATGGTTGCAGCAGGTAGAAGTTACTACGTGCCTCTTGCTAGCAATGATACTGCAGAAGGTCGTGCTCGTAACCGTAGAACACGTATTGTTGTTCTTCCTAAGCTAGACCAATTCTACAAAATGATTGAAGAGGGAATGCCTAAAAACTAAAAAGCTTTAGTTTTAAAATATTAAAACCCGGTCAAATGACCGGGTTTTTTATTGGCATAAGCCAAAGGTTTTCTCTATAAGGTCTACATCTAATCCAAATTAAAGTTCTACCCAAAGTCTCAAGAAATTGCTTTGGAATCCTGTAGTACTTAAAATTAAAAAGCGAATTCTAAATGGTAAGATCTCCTTTACCTTCTCTGATTAAAACGGCCTCACCACTGGTCAGGTCAATCACTGTAGATGGAATATTACCTCCATATCCGCCATCAACCACAACATCTACAAGCTTATCCCATTTTTCAAGAATAAGCTCTGGATCTGTAGTGTACTCAATCACATCATCTTCATCATAAATCGAAGTTGAAATAATGGGATTCCCAAGATGCTTCACAATAGTACGAGCGATGTTATTATCCGGCACTCGTATCCCAACAGTTTTCTTCTTTTTAAACACAGTAGGCAAATTATTGTTCCCAGGAAGAATAAAGGTGTAAGGTCCCGGCAATGCCCGTTTCAATAATTTAAATGTTGGCGTATCTATCTGCCGCACATAATCTGAAAGATTACTCAAATCTTCACAGATAAAAGAGAAATTAGCTTTCGCCAATTTTACTCCGCGCAACTGTGCAACCCGCTCCAATGCTCGATTGCTGGTAATGTCGCAACCCAAACCGTACACCGTATCTGTGGGATAAATGATTACCCCGTCATTTTTTAAAACCTCAACAATACGTTTGATCTCACGTTCGCTGGGGTTTTCGTCATAAAGTTTTACAAACTCTGCCATTCGCTATTATGCTTTCTCTACTTCGCTTTCTAATTTTAAAACAGTAGAACCATCTTCCTGTTTGATTAAAAGCGCTTTATTGCCTTTTTCTCCTTTTCGGGTAATTTCGCTACCGTCAATTGTTTTGGTAATTTCTTTAGCGTAAGATTCTTTTACTTCGCCTTTAGCGGTACCGTTACCCCATTTCCATTGTACTGTACTTCCTTCTCGTATCATAGTTTTTCTTTTAAAGTTAGCCGAGAACTTCGGGAAACTTAAATTTTCTAACACAAGATTAACGCCTATTACATAAGAAACCTTAAAATCAAGCGTTTCAATCGGCCCAATGCCTGTACTTACGCAGTAAAGCTTCTACATTGGATTCCCAGCGGATTTCAGCCTCCCGATCTACGGAGTGTTCTGTTTCTGCATCAAACTGCTGTTGCATCTTGCGCCGGCTACTTTCGATCTTCTTATAAATTTTCTGAATTTCTGCTTTAGAGTTTCGGGTAAATTGAAATTCTGCCACCGCCTTGCGAAACATTCGCGCATGCACTTCGGAAATATCAAAATGCGTTTGCTCGTGTTTCAGTGTAAATTCATCTATAAGTTCCGGCTTGTACCACGAGAGTTTGGGATAGAAATTAGCTTTGATAATTGATTTTGAAGGATCAAGCACACCCGCTTTAGAAATAGTATATCGATGACTAATTCCTGTGTTAGCACTGGCAGAAAACCCGCTGTGCTCATCAGGTAACGCCTGAAAGTCTGACCATCTTAATGTATGCCCGGCACGCCAAGGCATTCGTGCCGACTTTCTTTGCAGCCCGGCTAGCAAACACAGACAACATAGAAGCAGAACAGTACGTTTCATTTACGTTTTTTGTTTTTTCTTCTTTGCTGCCGGAAACAATATATTATTGAGAATCAAGCGGTATCCGGGACTCGTAGGATGCAATTTTAATTCTGTTTTAGGGTCACCCACACGGTGCTGATAATCCTCAGGATCGTGACCGCCATAAAAGGTAAAAAAGCCTTTACCTTTTACGCCGTGTATGTAGCGTGCTTCACCATTGGCTTTGTTTTCGCCCATAACTAGCACATTCGCTTTGATCTCTTTAGGATTATAGGCAGTGGTTTGCCCCATAAAACCTTTCACCAAAGCGGTGTGGTTCTGGCAGAGCATCGTAGGTACAGGATCCCATTTTGCCGAAAAACTTTTTAGACTAAAATAATCTGTATCTACCGGAACTCTTCTAAACGGCGTCGTATCAATACTACTGAATTCATACTGCTGCGGATTTTTAACCAACGTGAAATCTGTAAAAGCAAAGGTGCGTTCAAAATTGATTTTGGCCTGATAATTAGCCTCTGAAGCGTCACCGTCAAACATCGGTTCGCAAATATCAACTCCCGTTGCCGAAAGCGCAATATCAAAGCTATCAGTCGCGCTACACATCGCAAACATAAAGCCGCCACCTATCACATAATCACTGATTTTAGTAGCAACTGCGAGCTTCGCTTGAGAAACTTTATCGTAACCCAATTCTGTCGCAAGAGCTTCGGCTTGTTTCTTCTCTTCGATATACCAAGAAGTCGCTCTGTATGAGCCGTAGAATTTTCCATACTGTCCGGTAAAATCTTCGTGATGTAAATGCAGCCAGTCGTACAGCACGAGTTCGTCTGCCAGCACTTCGCGGTCATATATTTTATCGTAAGGTATTTCGGCATATTCTAAAACCATCGTAACCGCATCATCCCATGGCACCGAACTATCTGGTGTGTAGACCGCTATTTTAGGCGCTTTTTCAAGCACGATCGCTTCCATATTTTGCGACGGACTCTCAATTTCGGCTAAAATACTTTCAGTTTTAGCGTCGCTTAGAACTTCAAACGAAACTCCACGTATCATACATTCTTTTTGAAGCTCTTCAGTATCCGGAAGTAAAAAAGCTCCACCTCTGTAATTGAGCAACCATTTTACTTTTTGTTGCTGTGCTAATGTCCAATAGGTGATACCGTATGCTTTTAAATGTTCTTTCTGACTTTCGGCATCCATTGGGATCAACACATAGGAAGCGCTCGCAGGAAGCGAAAAAACACACAAGCAAAGAAATAGAAAAAACCGTCGAAAAGTACAATATATATTCAAGCTCAAAAGTCTACTTATTTATGCTGTTGAAGTTACAACGATTCAAAGACTATGCCTAGTATTTAGCTAAGTTGATTTAATAAACTATACCAAAGACAACCTGGCTGTTTTCCCATTAGCGGCGCCAAAAAAAAAGGGAGCCAAAACCGACTTCCTTTCTCTATTTATTCTCTTTAAATTCTAAAACGGAACCTCGTCTTCTCCGTTTCGATCAAAGCCACCATCATTCATCGAGCTTCCAAAAGCCTGATCAGGCGTTGGGAAACTGTCTGGAGTAAAGGTATCATCGTTAGCTGCTGCATTTTGATTCATTGCAGATTCAAACTGATACGGCGTACTAAAATCATCAAGGTTGTCGAATTTACCGAGGTGCCCTAAGAACTTCAGCCTAATATTTTCTAACCCACCATTACGGTGCTTCGCGATGATGAATTCGGCTTGGCCTTCTGTTGGGCTACGCTCCTCATCATCCCACTCATCAATCTTATAATACTCAGGGCGATAGATAAACGATACAATATCGGCATCCTGCTCGATCGCACCAGATTCACGAAGGTCAGAAAGCAGCGGTCGTTTACTTCCACCACGCGTTTCAACCGCACGTGATAACTGTGATAATGCGATCACCGGCACCATCAATTCTTTTGCGAGTGCTTTAAGGTTACGCGAGATCATCGAGATTTCCTGTTCACGGTTTCCACCCTTTTGACTCCCGCCGGCGGTCATCAACTGCAAGTAATCAATAATGATCATCTTAATCCCGTGTTGTGATGCCAGACGCCGTGCTTTTGCACGTAAATCAAAGATGGAAAGCGATGGTGTATCATCAATGAATAAAGGCGCTTTTTCTAAGCTCTTTACTTTAACATTGAGCTGCTCCCACTCGTGTTTTTCGAGTTTACCGGTTCTTAATTTTTCTGAAGACAAGCCGGTTTCTGAAGAGATCAAACGGGTAATCAACTGTACCGAAGCCATCTCCAGAGAGAAAAACGCCACCGGAATATTTTGTCCTACCGCAATATTACGCGCCATAGAAAGCGTAAGTGCCGTTTTACCCATACCCGGACGTGCAGCAACGATAATTAAATCACTCGCCTGCCATCCTGAAGTCAATTTATCTAAACGATCAAAACCTGATGGAATCCCTGAAAGCCCTTCTTTGTTCGAGATCTCTTCGATTTTCTTTTTAGCCTGAATTACCAAACTCTGCGCGGTTTCAGAACTACGCTTGATGTTCCCTTGTGTTACTTCGTAAAGTTTACTTTCGGCATTATCGAGTAAGTCGAAAACATCTGTGGTCTCGTCGTAAGCTTCTTCGATAATTTCATTTGAAATTTTAATCAAACTACGCTGAATGTATTTCTGAAGTATAATACGGGCGTGGTACTCAATATGTGCTGAAGACGATACTTTTTGAGTTAACTGAATCAAATAGTAATCGCCGCCGGCTTGATCTAATTTCCCCATTTGCTTTAACTGCTGAGAAACAGTTAATAAGTCAATAGGCTCGCCGTTTTCAAATAATGCGCGTACAGCATCATAAATATGTTGATGCGCATCTTTATAAAAAACTTCTGGACTTAAAATATCTATGATCTCATCTACACCTTTCTTATCGATCATCATCGCACCTAAAACAACTTGCTCTAAATCAATAGCTTGAGGTGGTAACTTACCACGTTCTAAGGAGATCACATCTTTTTTAGGATTTATAAAATTGGGCTTGGTTTTCAGATTTTCCATGAGGGCGAATGTAAAAAATTTGCTTTGGCAGGTTCAACTTTTCAATGCTGTCATTGTCCACCATAAATTAACAAATAGCTTGTTGATAACTAAATATTCTTGTTAACAAGCATAAAAAAATCCGGAGTGCAAAACTCCGGAATTTTGTCGCAAGTGATGTTTAAGTGTATTAGCCTTTAAATACACCCATATTTGAATATTTATCCATACGTTTTTCAACCAAATCCTTTGGTGATAAGTTTTTAAACTCTTTAAACGCTTTTAAAATCTCTTCTTTTATTGTAGTGAAGGTCGCTTCGCGATCACTGTGCGCCCCACCAAGAGGTTCTTTTACGATCTCATCAATAAGCTTTTGCTTCTTCATATCTTTTGCGGTAAGCTTTAAGGCATCTGCCGCTTGCTCTTTAAACTCCCAGCTTCTCCATAAAATCGAAGAACAAGATTCTGGAGAAATCACAGAATACCACGTATTCTCAAGCATCAATACTTTGTCTCCAACACCTATTCCTAAAGCTCCACCACTGGCTCCTTCCCCAATGATCACGACGATGATTGGCACTTTAAGACGGGTCATTTCAAGAATATTACGAGCGATCGCTTCTCCTTGACCGCGCTCTTCAGCTTCAAGACCCGGGTAAGCTCCCGGAGTATCAATAAAGCAAACTACAGGAAGGTTAAATTTCTCTGCACTTTTCATAAGTCGCAAAGCCTTGCGGTAGCCTTCTGGATTTGCCATACCGAAATTACGGTATTGACGCGTTTTTGTATTGAATCCCTTTTGCTGACCGATCAACATAAAGCTCTGGTCGCCTATCTTCCCTAGACCACCTATCATCGCTTTGTCATCTTTGACATTGCGATCTCCATGAAGTTCTAAAAAAGTATCCCCACAAAGCGCCTTGATATAATCTAATGTATACGGGCGATTAGGATGACGTGAAAGTTGAACTCGTTGCCAAGGCGTAAGATTTTTATAAATCTCCTTCTTAGTATCAATGAGTTTTTTCTCTATTTGCTTACACGTATTGGTCACATCAACATCACTTTCCTGACCAATAAGTGAGCACTTCTGGAGCTGTTCTTCTAGCTCCTTAATAGGTTGTTCAAATTCTAAATATTCCATTTAGGGGAAATTTTTAGTTAGCTGACAAATATAAAGGTTTTAAAAAGCTTCTCCCAAACCCTTATCGGTTTTTAACCGGTCATTTTTTTAGTTTGTTTTTATCGTATTTAATGCACGTGCAGCCTTGCGTCTTCGGGCATTTTTTAAAATTCCGTTTAAAATTACCGTCAATAAAATAAGAATCGCTCCAAAATAAAATCCGGTATTCATTTGTTCGGCGTCGCCTAAAATGAGAAATGCGAGGATAATTCCATAAACCGGTTCCATATTTGTGGTGAGCATAATCGTATATGGGGTTAGATGCTTCATAACTTTCACCGAAGCGATAAATGCATACGCGGTGCACACCGTAGCCAAAATTATAAGGTAGATCCAGTCTGTTTGCTGCACTTGAAAAAAGGAAGCGTCAAAACGATTAGTTACCGCCAGAAAAACAGTAATAAACAAGGCCCCGGTAAGCAGCTCATAAAAAGAGATCATCACCGAATCGTGCTTCTTGACATACTTACCATTAAATAGCGTGAACAAGGCCGCCAGTAATGCCGAAATAAGCGCAACGATGATTCCTTCGGTGTAACGTGTTTCTACTTCAAAAATGAGATATAAGCCACCAATAACAAGCAAACCAAAAACGAGTTCATACCAGATGAGTTTCCGTTTATAAAAGATAGGCTCTAATATGCTTGTAAAGAAAGCACCCGTACTCATCATCGCCAAAGTGATAGAAACATTAGCGATTTTTACCGCGCCGAAAAACGTCAACCAATGCAAGGCTATTAGAACACCAACACCTGCAAGCCCTAACAGTGTTTTTCCTTTCGCCTTGAGCGAAATCCCTTTAATTTTTATGTAGACAAATATAACCAGAGAAGCAATGAGCATACGATACCAAACTAATGCCGTAGCACCAATGCTGATCAAAGCACCCAGAACTGCCGTAAACCCCCAAATGAACACGATGACGTGAAAATGAAGGTAACTTTTAAGACTATCGTTTTGCACGGTTGAGAAGATAAACAGCTAAAATACCAAAAAGCACATTAGGCAGCCATACGGCAACCATAGGCGAAAAATCTGATTGCTCTGAAATGGTCCCAAAAACCTTATCAAAAAAGATAAATATAAAGGCTAGTGAAATCCCCAACGCCAAATTGATTCCCATTCCTCCACGGCGCTTCATCGAAGAAACTGCAACGGCAATAATGGTTAAGATATAGGCACTCACCGGTAAACTGTAGCGTTTGTACAGCACCACTTCATACCTGTTGATCGCCGAAGAACCTCGAGCGCGCTCCTTATCTATAAACTCTCGTAATCTTGGAGTCGTCAAAGTTTCCGCGATATATTCTAGCGGGGTGAGATCTTCTAGGTCAAAAGAAAATAAGGTGTCTAATTTTGGTTTTGAAATTAAAATATCACCCTCTTTACCTACAATTCGCTTTTTATAACCATTAAGGCGGTAGAGTGTATCTTCAGGACGGTAGACGATACTGCGCGCCTGAATTTTATATTGCAGCGTATTGTCTTCAAAATGTTCTAAAGTGAAGTTCTGCCCCATTTTGCTAGACGGTGTAAACCTACTCACGTAGATGTAATCGTGATCATTGATCTGGCGGTAAACATTTCGGGTTTCCCGTGCTGCCTTACCATTTTTGAGGTATTCATAAGTAAACTCATTAAACCCTCTACTGGCATTAGGCGCAAGATAAGTACCCAGAATATAAGCCCCGATACAAACCAGCGTTGCTCCTATAAGATAAGGTCGTAAAAACCTGTAAAACGAAACACCACTACTCAAAAATGCGATAACCTCAGTATTGTTTGCCAGTTTTGAAGTAAACCAAATCACCGACAGGAATAAAAACAACGGAAATAACAGATTGGCAAAATAGATGGTAAAATTGAGATAATAGATCGCTACCTCAACAAAAGGCACCTCGTTAGCTAACATCTTATCTATCTTCTCGGCGAGATTTACCGTGATCCCGATGGGGATAAATAAGAGCAGCATTCCTATAAAAGTGCCCAGATAACGCTTCAGTATGTACCAATCAAGGATTTTCATCTAAAGTCTTTTATCCATTTGTTTTACCATTTTTTCTTTCCAGCTGTAAAAATCTCCGGCAATAATATGTTTTCGGGCTTCGCGTACCAGCCACATATAAAAACCAAGATTGTGAATGGTCCCTATCTGACGCCCTAAAATTTCGTTCACACTAAATAAATGACGCACATAAGCTTTAGAATACGCGGTATCTACCCAAGTCGTTCCGTCAGGATCAAGCGCAGAAAAATCAGCTTCCCATTTTTTGTTTTTAATATTTATCGTACCGTGTTGTGTAAACAAAGTTCCGTTGCGCCCGTTACGCGTAGGCATTACGCAGTCAAACATATCTATACCTAACGCAATATTCTCTAAAATATTGATAGGTGTTCCCACGCCCATCAAATACCGCGGTTTATCTTCCGGAAGGATTTCGGTCACCACTTCAGTCATCGCATACATTTCTTCAGCAGGCTCCCCTACTGAAAGTCCGCCAATGGCATTTCCTACCGCTCCCGAGTTAGCTATATACTCCGCAGATTGTTTCCGCAGATCTTTATAGGTACTCCCTTGAACAATAGGAAAAAACGCCTGATTATAACCGTATTTAAGAGGCGTTTTGGCCAAATGGTTGATACAGCGATCTAACCATCGATGCGTCATATGCATCGAGCGTTTTGCGTAATTATAATCGCAAGGATACGGCGTACACTCATCAAAAGCCATAATAATATCGGCGCCAATACTACGCTGAATTTCCATCACACGCTCTGGTGTAAACATGTGAAATGAGCCATCGATGTGTGATTTAAACTTCACACCTTCTTCTTTGATCTTTCGATTTGCGGAAAGTGAATAAACTTGATACCCGCCACTATCGGTTAGAATGTTTCGGTCCCAATTCATAAACTTATGTAAGCCACCGGCCTTCTCGAGGATTTCGGTTTGTGGTCTTAAATATAAATGGTAGGTGTTTCCTAAAATTATATCAGGATTTATATCTTGTTCTAGCTCCCGCTGATGCACCCCTTTTACCGTGGCAACGGTGCCCACGGGCATAAAAATTGGGGTTTCAATGGTTCCGTGATCGGTGGTGATTGCTCCTGCACGCGCCTTACTGGCAGCGTCTTTTGTGACAAGATTAAATTGCATAGTATAATTTAGAGCGGCAAAGATAAAACTATTTAATAGATAGTCTTGATACAGAAAAGCACAAGATAAGTGCGAATTTCACACTTAAAATATCAATCTTCTTAAATTTCCTTAAAAGCTTAGTAATATATGGGTTATTGATTGTAATACGTATTTAAAATGGGTATTTTTGAACTTCAAATTTTAACTTAATTAAAATGCCAAACACAAAACAATTAGAAGATTTTGTCTCTCAGGTAAGAAGAGACATCGTAAGGCAAGTGCACCAAGTGAGTTCTGGGCATCCGGGAGGATCATTAGGCTGTACTGAATTTTTTGTAGCCTTATATCAAGAAGTAATGAAACGTAAAGAAGGTTTTGATATGGACGGAAAGGACGAAGATCTATTCTTCCTGTCTAATGGACATATTTCTCCTGTATTTTACAGCGTTTTGGCTCGTTCTGGCTATTTTCCGGTTGAAGAATTAAATACGTTTAGAAAAATAGATTCTCGTTTACAGGGTCACCCAACAACTCACGAAGGCCTGCCAGGTATTCGCATTGCTTCAGGTTCTTTAGGACAAGGAATGAGTGTTGCTCTTGGGGCTGCTCAAACTAAAAAATTAAACGGTGATGACAGCCTTGTTTATTCCCTTCACGGTGACGGTGAATTACAAGAAGGTCAAAACTGGGAAGCGATTTTATATGCTGCCGGTAACAAGGTAGATAATCTAATTGCCACTATTGACCTCAACGGTCAGCAAATTGACGGAAGCACTGACGATGTCTTGAACATGGGTAGTGTACGCGCTAAGTTTGAAGCTTTCGGCTGGGACGTTTTAGACGTTGAAAAAGGAAATGATATCGAGGCGATTATCGCTGGTCTCAACGAAGCTAAATCACGCACCGGTAAAGGAAAACCGGTTTGTATTTTACTACATACCATTATGGGACACGGTGTTGACTTTATGATGAATGGCCACGCTTGGCACGGTAAAGCGCCTAATGATGAGCAATTAGAAAAAGCACTAGCGCAAAACCTTGAGACTTTAGGGGATTACTAATTGACACCCATCAAAAAGAAACTATTAACCTTAAAAATTACCCCGAATATATCTTACTCATAACGAATAAAATGGGGTCAGAAATATGAAAAAATTCACAAATTCAGGAAATATAGATACACGTTCTGGTTTTGGTGCAGGTATGGACGAATTGGGCAAAACTCATGAAGATGTTGTGGCGCTTTGTGCAGACCTTACCGGCTCTTTAAAACTGAACGACTTTGCTAAAAACCATCCAGAACGCTTTTTTCAAACCGGTATCGCAGAAGCTAATATGATTGGTATGGCTGCCGGTATGACCATTGGCGGAAAAATACCTTACGCAACATCTTTTGCAAACTTTGCAACTGGTCGTGTGTATGATCAAATTCGTCAAAGTGTTGCGTATTCTGGAAAAAATGTAAAAATATGTGCTTCTCACGCCGGTCTTACTCTTGGTGAAGATGGAGCAACGCACCAGATTCTTGAAGATCTAGGTTTAATGAAAATGTTACCGGGAATGACCGTGATCAACCCTTGTGACTTTAACCAAACTAAAGCAGCCACCATTGCGATCGCAGATCACGACGGACCGGTTTACTTACGTTTTGGTAGACCTAGCGTTCCTAACTTTACTGAAGCTGACGGAAAATTTGAAATCGGTAAGGCATTACACCTTGTTGAAGGTTCTGATGTTACCATTTTGGCGACCGGTCACCTAGTATGGCACGCTCTAGAAGCTGCCGAAGCACTTGAGGAAAAAGGAATCAGCGCAGAGGTTATTAACATCCACACCATCAAGCCACTTGATGATGAAGCTATTTTAAATTCTATTAAAAAGACACGTTGCGTAGTAACTTGTGAAGAGCACAATTACTTAGGCGGTCTTGGTGAAAGCGTTTCTGGCTTGCTTGCCAAAAACGATCCTGTTTATCAAGAATTCGTTGCAACCAATGATACTTTTGGTGAGAGTGGAACTCCTGCTCAACTTATGGAAAAATACGGCCTTAATACTAAATCTATTGTAGAAGCCGTTAATAGAGTGCTAGCTAAGAAGTAAGCACTTTTATAGATTTATTCCTAAAAATGTTTGCTTCTATCAGCTAGTTTAAGGCGATCTTTACAGATCTCTTTTAACTTTAACCGCTCAATTTTGAGCTAAACTTAACTGATATGAAAAGAGCATTTTTAGGAATTTTATTTTTAGCCGTGTCGTTTGCACACGCACAATCAGATCCCGGTTTTGGAATTAAAGCCGGTCTTAATTACGGAGGCACAGGAGACATTAGCGACTCTGCCGAAAACGCTTATCAAGACCCAAGTAGCGATATAGGCTACCACGTGGGTGTCTTTGGGCGTACAGGAGAAAAACTCTTCTTGCGACCAGAACTTATTTATACCAAGCTCAATTCTACCTACGAAGATGATGATTTTAGCATGCAAAAGCTAGACCTACCGGTTCTAGTAGGTCTTGAAGTTATTGGGCCACTACAAGTTTTTGCAGGTCCTGCTTTTCAATACATTTTAGATACCGAGTATGACGGCATCACCCTGGGAGATGTAAAAAACGATTTTACAGTAGGTCTCAATGTGGGCGCAGCAATCGCTTTAGGAAAACTTGGCGTTGACTTACGCTATGAGCGTGGTTTTGGTGATAACGAAGCAGAGTTTTTAGATTCTAACGGAATCATCACTTCGGGATCAAGAATAGACACACGACCTGATCAACTTATTTTAAGTGTATCGCTTAATTTATAATTATGTTTATAAGGTAAACCTCAGAGTGCTAAAATCTTTGGTGGCGCCAATAAAAAGCCCGTTATCATTGTTGATAACGGGCTTTTTTATTTCCTTTAATGGTTTTTTTATCCTATATCTGGATCTAAATAATCATCCAGACCATCATTATTTGAGTCAATATATATGGTATTTCCATCTTCATCAAAATCCAGTTCATCGCGCGTAGACGTTCCGTCACCATCATCATCTGTATCTAAATAATCAGGCACATTATCTCCATCAGTATCATCTCCTAATTCATTTACATAATGATTACCATTGATGTCTTCCCTCCAGTTAGGAACCCCGTCATTATCATTATCTGAATCCTCTACTGCACGATAAAGATCAAAGGTGAACACAAGATCTGAATATGCCGAAAAACCAGTCCCCGAACTATTAAAATACCCTAGTCCGCTTGGAATAAAAACAGCTCCAATGCCATAATCATCTCCAAAGCTGTATGTACCATCAGCGTTTTGAGTAAACTGCGTACCGGCTTTCAATTCACTTACTCCGTTAGCAAAACCAAAAACCACCTGAGTTAAATCAAACCAAACCGGCGTAACCGAAGCATCAAAACGATTTCCACCTACAACACTTCCTTGATAATTCACAAAAGTTGAGTCAGCAAAAGTAGGCTGTACTCCTGCTCCCTCTCGAGCTTTTAAAATGTATAGCTCATAATCAGTATCTTCAAAAGTATATTGACGTGTGATCACCTGATTAGAAAGTGGTGTCTTATTAGCATTAGCTCCGCTAATCGTATCAAAACGAATTTTGAAATCAAAGTCAGCAGCAGGCGTTTCAAATTCCTCATAATTGTAAAAGTGCGTATCAAGATAAGCTCTCAAGTTGGCCGAACTTTCTACTTGCACTTCCCCCCGATCACGAACTTCGATCTCTGTAGTTCCGTCATCATCTTTTTTACAAGAAACAAAAAATAAAAGGCCCATAACCGCCACAAACACTTTTCTTACCATAGTCATCATATTGCTTTTAGGTCGCGCAAGATACAATTTTACGCTATTTTTGTATTGTTAAAAACGAGCTTTAAAGCAATAGATTATGCGAGTTGACAAATATTTGTGGTGTGTGAGATACTTTAAAACACGTTCTATAGCTACAAATGCCTGTAAAAAAGGACAGGTAAAAATTAATGATGTTGCAGTGAAGCCTTCACGAGAAGTGTTTCCATCAGACACCATTCAAGTAAGAAAAAATCAAATTAACTATGTCATCGAGGTTTTAGACCATCCGCCTAGTCGCGTGGGAGCCAAATTGGTTGGCCTCTACTGCGTTGATAAAACCCCTGCTGAAAACCTTGAAAAACTAGATCTTTTAAAATACTCACAGGATTATTATCGAAAAAAAGGAACCGGGCGGCCTACTAAAAAAGATCGGCGTGATCTTGATGACTTTTACGAAAACGACGACTTTTTTGAAGACTGATTTAAATAAAAATTATTGGGAGCACAGGTATCAAAATGATCAAACGGGTTGGGACGCCGGCCAAGTGACTCAACCTTTAAAAGAATATACTGACCAGATTACTAACAAAGAATTAAAAATTCTTGTTCCTGGAGCCGGTTATGGCCACGAAGTGCTGCACCTAGCGCATTTAGGATTTGAAAATGTCACGGTAGTTGATTTTTCAGTTTCCGCGTTGCGAAATCTAAAAGCACGCCTGCCGGAAAACTGTAACTATCGACTGATCGAAGGTGATTTTTTTGAACATAACGGCACGTATGATCTAATTTTAGAACAAACCTTTTTTTGTGCTTTAGAACCTGATTTAAGACCTAGCTATGTCCAACACTGCTTTGATCTATTAGCCGAAAAAGGCAAAATTTCAGGAGTCTTATTTAACTTTGAATTGACTGAAAAAGGGCCTCCATTTGGCGGAAGCTTAACAGAATATCAAAACTTATTTACGTCTTACTTTGAACTTAGAACTTTAGAAGCCTGCTATAATTCTATAAAACCAAGACAAGGCAACGAACTCTTTTTTATCTTTGAAAAATCAACAACAGCTAAATGATGAAAACCGAGGTGCAAACCATTTTAGATCACGAAGACATTAAGAATAAAATTCGCCGAATTGCTTATCAGATCTACGAAAGCAACGTAGACGAAAAAGAAATTATTCTTGCCGGAATCGCACTTAACGGTTATGTTATTGCCGAGCGTTTAAAAGCAATTCTCGAGGAAGTTTCAGCGCTTCAATGTACCTTGTGCAAAGTTACAATGAATAAAACTGCTCCTCAAGGCACAGTTGAAACCTCTCTTAATGCATCAGAATACAAAGATAAATCTCTTGTGCTTATAGATGATGTCTTGAATTCCGGAACGACGCTGATTTACGGTGTAAAGCACTTTTTAGATGTACCTCTAAAACAATTTAAGACCGCTGTTTTAGTCAATCGTAATCATAAAAAATATCCGGTTAAGGCAGATTTTAAAGGTATCTCCTTGAGCACTTCACTTAATGAACGCGTTAAAGTGCGCTTCAAGCCCGGCAAAGACTCTGCGATCTTAGAATAGTTTTTGTTGCAATTGCGCGACGAGTTCGCCTACAGGCTCTCCTTTAACCATCAATTTGACAGCTGCTTGATTGTAGTAATAACTGCGCTCAAATAAGTGTTTCCGTATAAATTCTTCTAATTTTTCTGGAGTATCCTGATGTTTTAAAACAGGACGATGATCGCGTTGAGACCACAAACGCTGTGTTAATTCCGCAACGCCTACATTTATATAAACCGAAGTTCCTTCGGCTGCTTTAATGCGCTCCATTGCGTCTCCGTAACAAGGTGTACCGCCTCCCAGGCTTATAATTGTGTTATCATACCCCTGAAGCAATTCATTTAAATATTCTGATTCTTTTTTTCTAAAATAAATCTCACCGCGCTCCTCAAAAATTTTGGCAATAGATTTCCCTTCTTTGTCTTCAAGAAAATGATCAAAGTCGATAAAATTCATCTCCTGCTCTTGGGCCAAGATCTTTCCTAAGGTAGACTTTCCTGAACCCATATAGCCTATTAAATAGATTTTCATTTTAAAAAATTACTGATTTTCAGAAGCCTATACCTGCTTCTTTAATTTTATTCAAATTTATCACAAAAAGGCTTGTGTAGATTAAAAAAATGGATGTATATTTGCAGCCGCATTTAAGGAAAGACTTGGTAGCTCAGTTGGTAGAGCATCTCCCTTTTAAGGAGAGGGTCCTGGGTTCGAGCCCCAGCCAAGTCACAAACCACATAAACCAGATTTTAACGTCTGGTTTTGTTTTTTAGTACACCATCGACTTGGTAGCTCAGTTGGTAGAGCATCTCCCTTTTAAGGAGAGGGTCCTGGGTTCGAGCCCCAGCCAAGTCACAAGAATTTAAACCAGATTTTGCCGTCTGGTTTTATTTTATAGTAATTTTGAATTAAACAGACCCGGGTGCTGAAATTGGTAGACAGGCACGGTTGAGGGCCGTGTGTACTTCGTACGTGTGGGTTCAAGTCCCATCCCGGGTACAACTAGAATTAAAAAAACCCTGTGAAATCAACACTTCACAGGGTTTTTTATTTGCCTACTGATAAATCAACAGACCAGATTTTATACTTCAAATTGTAATCTATTCTGTGAATTCTGCATCGCTTACAGGTTCAAACCATACGGAGGCTCCCATCTCTGTATTTGGAATTACAAAAATGTGGATCATAGCTTCATCTGTTGAAGCGCCGTGCCAATGCTTTACATTTTTTGGCACTTTAACTACATCCCCTTTAACTATGGTTTCTTTAGCTCTGCCTTCAATCTGGTGATATCCTGTTCCTTCTGTTACCATTAAAAGTTGTCCGCTAGGGTGATAATGCCAGTTGGTACGTGAGCCCGCTTCAAAAGTTACGCTACCCGATTTTGTAGTGTATATTGAATCTTCAGGAACTAATAAATTCATATAAACATCTCCCACAAACTTTTCTTTTGAGGTGCGGGTACCCTTATCAAAAATTTGTTCTTTCGATTGACTTTCGACTTCAGGATTTTTAGGAGTGCTTTCTACACAAGAAAATAAAGTGAGCGTGAAGACCACAAAACAGATAGGAGTATATCGATTCATATGGAAAATGTTTAAAATTCTTTAATAGCATCCTCTATTCTTTGCTCCCCCTCTACCATTTCAAAAACGGCATTTTGCGCCACATCATCATTTAACACGTGAACCAATGTATACGCAACATCGTCTCGGGTAACCTCGCCGTGCTCTACATCAAGTGCCGCTTCTATTTTGCGCGTGCCTTCTTCATTTTTTAAAGTTCCGGGACGCACAATCGTATAATTAAGTCCGCTATTCTTTAAATAATTATCTGCTTTACGTTTAGCCTCCAGATAGTGTCTCAGCGACTCGCTACTTTCAGGATTATCAGCATTAATCGAACTTAGCATGATAAACTTTTTAACCTCAACATCTTTGCTCGCATCTATAAGTCGCTTGGCACCCTCCTGATCTACATCAATTGTTTTTTCAGGACCAGTGTTTCCGCCGGAACCCGCAGCAAAAATTACCTTATCAATACCTTTTACCGCTTTAGATAAATCCTTTTCTAAATCCCCTAAAACGGTGTCTATTCCTTGTATTTTAAATTGCTTTTGCTGTTCTTGTTTGCGCACCATAGCCACCGGGTTATAATATTGCGACTGATCGAGATAGCTTACGATCAATTTTCCGGTCGTTCCGTTTGCGCCTGCCACTAAAACATTTTCTTTACTGGTTTCCATAACATTAGTATTTTTTGCGGTTCAAGTAATCTTGGTTAAAGTTACTTAGCGCCCAAAAGGCGCACTAAAGGATTAACGGCATTTAACGCCCGTATCAGCGCTTCTTAGCATTGTATTAAGATGTCGTTAAAGCTTTTTACATTTAAATGGAATACTCCTAGTTTTGCAGTATGAAAACAAGCTTTGGTAATCTTACAGATTCAGAAACTCCGGTACTGATAGATTTTTTTGCGACATGGTGTGGACCGTGCCAAACGCTAGCACCTATACTTGAAGACGTAAAAAAAGATCTGGGCGAAAAGGTCAAGATCGTAAAAGTTGATGTCGACAAAAATCAAACCTTAGCTCAGAAATTTCAGGTGCGCGGTGTTCCTACCCTGATGCTTTTTAAAAATGGAGAGCAGGTTTGGCGACAAAGCGGTGTTTTAACGCGTGCCGATATCAAAAAGGTTATTGAAAGTTACTAGCGTGCTTTTACCTCACTAAAGCCAATTCCTAAAGATTTTTCATAATTACGAAGAGTGCGCAACTCTTTAGAAGTCACTAAAGCCAGCGATAAGCCTTCTTTACCGGCTCTTGCAGTTCGGCCACTTCTGTGAGTGTAATATTCTTCTTGATCAGGCATTTGATAATGAATCACAAAAGTGAGGTCCTGAACATCAATCCCACGGGCAGCAATATCTGTTGCAACAAGTAGGCGCAAACTTTCGTTTTTAAAAGCACGCATCACTTTATCCCGTTCCTTTTGTAGCATATCTCCTTGAAGAGCTTCGGCAGCAACATTTTTAGCAATTAGTTGTTTGGCCAGTTTTGCAGTTGCCGCTTTGGTTTTACAGAAAATAATTCCGCGTTCTCCTTTTTTACTTCTCAGGAAGTCCAAAAGAATAGGTAGTTTATCAACCTCTTCACACTGCAAAAATTTATGCTCAATATTTTTATTCACCACATCGCGACTTATCTGAATACGGTACGCATCTTCGGCCATATGCTGATTAACGATCTGTTTGATTCCGTGCGGCATAGTCGCTGAAAACAACCATTTATTTTCAACATTTCTCAACGCGCTTAAAATTTCGTCTAGCTGCTGCTTGAAGCCCATGCTCAGCATCTCATCGGCTTCGTCAAGCACCACGGTGTGCACCTGAGATAAGTCAATCGCCTTTCGATTAAGCAAATCGATCAAACGTCCCGGGGTAGCCACAACGATATGTGTAGGTCTGCTCAAATTTTTGATCTGAATATCTATCTTCTCCCCACCGTAAACGGCTTCGGTAAAAATCTTCTCGGTATATTTTGTGAATTTAAAAAGCTGCTTTGCTACCTGCTGACTCAATTCACGCGTTGGACACAGAATCAGCGCCTGTATACTCTTTTGATTCGCATTTATACGCTCCAGAATTGGCAATCCATAAGCCGCAGTTTTTCCGGTACCGGTTTGAGCCTGCCCAACTAAATGCGCATTTCTTTCTAAAAGCAACGGAATAGCTTCTTCTTGAATTTGAGTTGGATTTACAATGCCAAGCTCATTCAAGCCTTTGATCAGGTTTTTATTCAGTCCTAAGGATTTAAAATTCTGTGCCATTTTTCAATTTTGATTGCGCAAAGATACATAAAGCGTACACGGTATTCCTTGAAGAAATCAAAAGGTGAACTCCTAAAAGACTATTTTTTTAAATCGAATTGTTCCTCTGAAGTCATCAATACTCTTAGTCTTTCATCTATAAATAACTCTAAATCAAAAGCCTATTTCCAAATACTATAACGTTATAGACTAAAATAATTGTAAAATTTTCAGAATTAATAGTATTACTATTAATTTAGCGATCAAAATTTGTTTTTATGGATGAGTTACTTCGCAATTTGAAGATCATTATCAACGACAATGTCTATTTAAAAGACCCCGAATCTTCGCTATTAGGAAGACGTATTGTTAAGCACGGTATTTTATTAATCAACGAATTAGGCTTTGATAATTTTACATTCAAAAAATTAGGCGATTGTATTGAATCTAACGAAAGTTCGATCTACAGGTATTTTGAGAATAAGCATAAATTCTTGATTTATTTGACGAATTGGTATTGGGGATGGAAAGAATACCAACTCGCTTTTGCTACTGCAAACATTCACGATCCTAAAGAAAAACTAGAACAAGCCATCGAGATTCTTACGCGTGAGGTTGAAGAAGATCATTCATTTAATCATATTAATGAGGTAGCGCTTAACAAGATCGTTATCAATGAATATTCAAAATCTTACCTCACTAAAGAGGTAGATGATGAAAATAAAGAAGGTTATTTTGTTATTTACAAAAGACTTTCAACCCGGTTGAAAGAAATGATCGCAGATGTAAATGAAGGCTATCCTTACCCCGCAAGTCTGGCAAGTACCATCTTAGCGGGCTCATTACATCAGCATTTTCTAAAGGATCATTTTACCTCCTTAACAGATTGTGGAAAGAAGACCTCACCGTCGCAATACTTTATCCACCTTACTTCAAACCTTTTAAACTCCTAAACACTATATGGAATCTAAAACATTAACGCCCTGGCAACGTTTTGTAAGGCTACTTAAATTAGAGAAGAAAGATTTCTTACAAATTCTCTATTATGCCATTTTTGCCGGTCTCGTAAGTTTATCGCTTCCTTTAGGGATTCAGGCGATCGTAAATCTTATTCAAGGTGCGCAGATCACTACTTCCTGGATTATTCTCGTTGTATTAGTGACTTTGGGAGTTGCCTTTGTAGGTGCGTTGCAACTGATGCAAATACGTATTCTGGAGAATGTGCAGCAAAAGATCTTTACGCGTGCATCTTTTGAATTTACTTATCGCTTTCCGAAGATAAAGATGAGCGAACTTAAAGATTATTATCCGCCGGAATTAGCAAACCGTTTTTTTGATATTCTCACGATACAGAAGAGTTTGTATAAACTGGTGCTGGATTTTCCGGCTGCTTTGGTTCAAATTGTTTTCGGGTTGGTATTGCTTTCGTTTTACCATCCGTTTTTTATTTTCTACGGAATCCTTCTGATTCTCTTGATTTATTTAGTGTTTAAATTCACCGGAAACACCGGGTTACAAACCAGTCTTACCGAATCAAAATACAAATATAAGATCGCACATTGGATCCAAGAGATCGCGCGGGCACTGGTAAGCTTCAAGCTTTCCGGTAGATCTAGTCTTGCGCTCGACAAAAATGATGCTCTAGTAAGTGATTACGTAGATGCGCGTGAGAGTCACTTTAAAATCTTGCGCATTCAGTTTATACAAATGATCGCTTTTAAAGTACTCGTAACCGCCGGTCTATTATTAATTGGTGGTTTTCTGGTACTGAATCAAACTATGAATATTGGTCAATTTGTGGCTGCTGAGATTATAATTGTATTGATCATCAATTCGGTTGAAAAACTCATTTTAGGACTTGAGAATTTTTACGATCTGCTTACGGCTTTAGAAAAAGTGGGTCAGGTAGTTGACAAAAAACTTGAAGATCAAGAGTTATCAAAACCTTTTGACAATGCAGACAATCTTAATCTGGAATTACGCAACGTAAGCTATGTAGATAAAGCTGACGAAGTTACCATTCTTGACAAAGTTTCGCTTGAAATCAATCCCGGCGAACACGTACTGATTAACGGCCCCAACGGCGCCGGAAAATCAACCTTACTGAAGATCATCGCCGGAATTCTAGAACCTACTTCGGGTGAATTTTTCATCAATAATAAATCGGTTAAAGGGATTCAGCTCAATCATTACAGAGCCTTGTTAGGGCAATCCTTTCCTGAGGAAACTCCGTTTGAAGGCACCATTTTAGACAACATTACGTTTGGAGACAAAACGGTTCCGCAGGAAAATATAGACTGGGCAATTGAAAAAATGGGGCTATCTGATTTTGTAAAAGATCAACCCAAAGGTTTAGATACGCTTATAAAACCAGAAGGGCAGCGACTTTCAAAAACCATTGCAGATAAGATTGTGATGGCGCGCAGTATTGTGCGCAAGCCTAAAGTTTTGATCTTAAAAGAACCGCTGACTAAATTTTCTGCGGAAGAAAAAGGGCGCATTGTAAACTTTTTATTTGACAAGTCTAACTCCTGGGCAATCATTGTTGCCAGTAAAGACGAAGCTTGGCGCAACTGCTGTGAACGCACTTTGTGGCTAGACGGCGGCAAACTTTCAACTTCAAATTAAACTCCTATGCTTAATATATCTCAAGATAAAATAAACGAAAAGGTAGATATTAGCGGCTATAAGGCTTCAAAAAAGGTCTTAGAGAAAAAGCATTATGCCTACTTTAATCGCTTTCTCAAAGTGTTTACGGTGATCTTAATCGTAGTACTTTTTCTGCCATGGACGCAGACCATTTCAGGTATAGGTTATGTAACAACACTTACCCCTGAGCAGCGACCGCAAACCATACAATCTCCCATTCCCGGGCGTGTTGAAAAATGGTATGTACGCGAGGGAGAGTCGGTAAAAAAAGGAGATACGATCCTTTTTATTACCGAAGTGAAAAATGAATATTTTGACCCTAATCTGGTAGAGCGTACAGACCAACAGGTGCGTGCTAAAGCCAGTTCGGTAGAGTCCTATAAAAATAAGGTAAACGCCTTAGGTAATCAGATCGAAGCTTTGCGCAGCGAACGTATTTTAAAGTTGAAACAAGCAGATAACAAACGCATTCAAGCACAGTTAAAGATCAAAAGCGACAGTATTGATTTTGAAGCGACCAAAACCAATCTTAGGATTGCCGAGCGTCAGTATGAGCGAACGCTGGCCTTACAACAAGAGGGCTTAAAAGCAGTGACCGATGTTGAAGAAAAACGCTTGAAATTGCAGGAAGCTCAGGCTAAGATCATTTCGCAAGAAAATAAATTATTGGCCAGTCGCAACGAATTGTTAAATGCACAAATAGAGCTTAACCGTCTTGAAGCAACCTACGCCGATAAGATTTCCAAAGCTCAAAGTGATCAAGCGACAGCGCTTTCTACACAGCTAGACACAGAAGCTGCGGTGAGCAAATTAGAGAATACCCGCACCAATTATGAGATCCGTAATAACTTGTATTACGTGCGAGCACCACAAGATGGGTTTATCAATAAAGCGATCATAGGAGGTATTGGCGAGACGTTTAAAGAAGGACAACAGTTGGTGAGTATTATGCCTACCAATTATGATATTGCGGTAGAAACTTATGTAAAACCCATAGACCTTCCGTTGATTCACGACGGTGAAAAAGTGCGTATTCAGTTTGATGGATGGCCTTCTATAGTTTTTAGCGGTTGGCCGTATAATTCCTTTGGAACTTTTGGAGGAAAGGTAGTTGCCGTAGAGCGCTTCATAAGCCCTAACGGAAAATACCGTGTGCTTCTAGCTCCCGACCCTGATGAGCAGCCTTGGCCCGAAGCTTTGCGTATAGGTGCCGGTGCAAACACATTAGCACTTTTAGAAGACGTGCCCATCTGGTATGAGTTGTGGCGAAAACTCAACGGTTTCCCACCTAACTACTATACCCCAACAACAGCAACACCTAATAAAGATTCTGCTAAAAAATGAGAAAAGCTATAATCATACTGGCCTTTCTATGTTGTGTTTTCGGGCTTCAAGCTCAGGTAGATTCATTGCAGGTTTTAAGTTTCTCAGAGTATATAAGTCTGGTGAAACAAAACCATCCTGTAGCGAAGCAAGCCAACCTGATTTTAGAAACCGGAGATGCTAAACTACTCAAAGCGCGTGGCGGTTTTGACCCAAAAGTTGAAGTAGATTTTGATCAGAAGGTTTTCAAAGAAACTGAATATTATGATCTGCTAAATGCTACTTTTAAAATCCCTACCTGGTACGGAATTGATCTTAAGGCACAATTTGAAGAAAACGAAGGATATTATTTAAATCCGCAAAAAACAGTTCCTGAAAACGGACTCTATACTGCGGGGATCTCTGCTTCTTTAGGACAAGGCTTATGGATCAATGAGCGTATGGCCACGTTGAAACAGGCTAAAGTATATCAGCAGCAAGCGCGAGCTGATCTTGATCTGGCAGTGAACGCCATTTTGCACGATGCGGCTGTAGCTTATTTTGACTGGTTACAAGCCTATAAAAAAGTGTTGCTTTACGAGCGATCTTTAGAAAATACCATCGTTCGTTTTAGAGGAATTAAGCAAAGCGCGTTGCTGGGCGATATTCCGTTAATTGATACAACTGAAGCTAAAATTAGTGTTCAAAGCAGAGCGCTGAGTTTAAAAGAGGTAGAACTCGAGTACGTTCAGAAAAAATTAGAATTAGCTAATTACCTCTGGTTAGGAAATAATATTCCTGTGGAGCTACAGGATGATGTTTTTCCTCAGGACGATTTAGCTTTTGTTATTGATGAAACACTGGATATTACCGGTTTTGATCTTGCAGATTTTCAGATCAACGAGCATCCTAAAATGCGCTCTCTGGCGTATAAAGTGGAAGGTTTAGAAATTGAAAAGCGACTTAAAGCCAATAAATTGCTTCCGGTGATTGATGTGAATTATAATTTTATTTCATCAGAACCTGAGAATCTGGACAGTTTTTATACTCAGAATTATAAAGCCGGACTGCATTTTAAAATGCCTTTATTTCTTCGGAAAGAACGTGGAGATCTTGAACTTGCGAAGTTGAAATTACAAGACACCGAACTGGATCTGACCAACTCGCGCTTGCAACTTCAGAATAAAATAAAAGCTGTGAATACTGAGTTGTTCACCTTGCAAGAGCAAAATGCAATGGCCGAAGAACTGGTTACCAATTACGCAACGATGCTCAACGCAGAAGAGCGTAAATATCAGGTAGGCGAAAGTTCGATTTTCTTGATCAATTCGCGCGAATTGAAACTTATTGATTCTCAGCTGAAGCAAATAGAACTCACGTACAAGCTTTATAAAGCAAAGGCTAAACTCTTTAAAACGATCGCTAATAATCCTGATAACATATAAGGAGTATTTTAGTTGTATAAGCCGCGCGCATTACATCTAGATTATCAAGTAAACTTTGTAACTTTGCAGCTTCAAAAAAGGAGACTATGATTATCGTAAAAACAAGAGAAGAGATAGAACTTATGCGTGAAAGCGCACTAATCGTATCTAAAACTCTTGGTGCCTTAGCAGCAGAAGTAAAACCCGGTGTAACCACATTAGAGCTTGATAAGATCGCCGAAACCTGCATTCGCGACCACGGTGCTATTCCCGGATTTCTCGGACTATACGATTTTCCTAATTCCCTTTGCATGAGCCCAAACGAACAAGTGGTACACGGGATTCCTAATGACAAACCTCTTGAAAACGGCGATATTATTTCAATAGACTGTGGCGCTCTAAAAAATGGTTTTTACGGGGATCACGCCTATACTTTTGAAGTAGGCGAAGTAGCTCCTGAAACTAAAAAATTATTGAAGGTCACTAAAGAATCGCTTTATAAAGGGATTGAACAATTTAAGTTTGGTAATCGCGTAGGAGATGTAGGTTATGCGATTCAGAAGTATTGTGAAGATCACGGTTATGGCATTGTACGTGAATTAGTAGGTCACGGTCTGGGCGCTAAAATGCACGAAGATCCTGAAATGCCTAACTACGGACGTCGAGGCCGCGGTAAAAAATTTATTGAAGGAATGGTTGTCGCTATTGAACCTATGGTAAATAGAGGAACACACCGCATCAAACAACATCGCGATGGCTGGACGATCACTACCCGCGACGGCGAGCCTAGCGCTCATTTTGAGCACGATGTTGCTTTAGTAGACGGAAAACCGGAGCTTCTTTCAACTTTTAAGTATATTTATGACGCTTTAGGCATTACCAGCGATGAAGAAGATGCCTTTAGAGCTCAACCTATTACCAATTAATTTTTAAATACCAAGTGCCATGCAGTTAGAAACTTGGATTGACTATCGTGAAGATAACTGGGAAGAAGGCTATAAAATAGGGCTTTCAAATTATGGTCAAGTGCGCAGCTACAATAAAAACCCAAATGGGAATATTATTAAAGGTGGACACATTAATGGCTATGTAACGGTAAACATCAAATTAGCTAATGGCAAACGCCGTAATTTTTATCTGCACAAGTTGCTGGCGAAAGCGTTTTTAAAGGCCGGAGAAAACGAAAAAGCGGTATTACATCTCAATCACGACAAGACAGACAATAGAGTTACTAACCTAAAATGGGCCACGCACAAAGAGCGCTATGCGCACCAAAAAACGAGTCCGTTAGATATTAAGCGCCGTACTTCAGGGGAACGTCACTACACTAAATTAAGTTACGCCGAAGCTAAAGTACTTAAGAAAAAACTACTTGACCCTAACAGGCGTACCCGATTAAAAGTTTTGGCGAAACAATTTGGTGTTTCAGAAATGCAATTGCATCGTATTAAAACCGGAGAAAACTGGGGAGATCTTCAAGTATGATTTCAAGTCTTTTTAAGCGTGTTTTAAATAGTGTTCCGCGCCCTTTATTAATTCGTCTCAGTTACATTGCAAGACCTTTTCTCGCCTTCAGTCTACGAGGCGACACCTATCAAGATCCTATAGACGGAAAAACCTTTAAGAAGTTTTTGCCGTACGGTTACGAAAACCAAAGAGAGAATGTACTCTCCCCTTCTACCCTTTCGTTAGAGCGACATCGCCTCCTGTGGTTATACCTAAAAGAGAAAACTGATTTTTTTAAAGCAAAGAAAAAAGTACTTCATTTCGCACCAGAACAAGCCTTTTACAAGCGCTTTAAGCAGATGCAAAATCTTGATTATACTACTACTGATTTGAATTCTCCTCTCGCGGATGTCAAAGCTGATATTTGTGATTTGCCCTTCAGTGAAAATACTTATGATATCATTTTTTGTAATCACGTTTTAGAACATATTCCTGATGACACTAAAGCGATGCAAGAATTATATAGAGTACTCAAGCCGGGTGGAATGGCTATTTTACAAATTCCGCAAGATCTGAATAGAGCCAAGACCTTTGCTGATGATTCTATAACAGATCCTAAAGAACGCGCAAAAGTATTTGGTCAATATGACCACGTTAGGATTTATGGTCGCGATTATTTTGATAAATTACGGTCCATAGGTTTTAAGGTAAAGGAAATTGACCTGACCGCTAAGATGCCAGTAGCAACTGTAGATAAATACCGCTTAGCACCAGGAGAGCTCTTGCCCGTATGTTTTAAATGATCGCTATGCAAAAAAGCTATTTTATTCTGTTTGTCCTTCTCGCTTTCAACAACTGGATATATAGTCAAGCAAATGATTGTACCAATGCTATCATTCTTTGCGGCAACACTCCGGTAGGTGTAGAACCAAATGGTATTGGCTTTGATGAATTCAGTCTCCCCGGAAACTTTGTACCTCCCTGTTACAGTTTTAACACAGCTACGGTATGGTTTGAGATCAATATTGATCAAGCCGGAACATTAGGTTTTGATATCGTTCCCGCTAATGGCACAGATGATTATGACTTTGCGGTTTATGGCCCGGTTACTGATTGTGCTAATTTAGGAAGGTCTATTCGCTGCAGTAGTACCAATCCTCAAAATGCAGGAGTGAGCGCAAATACGGGTTTAAACGCAACAGAAACAGATGTTACTGAGGGACCGGGAGGCAATGGTAATGGGTATCTGCAAGAATTAACAGTAAATGCCGGAGAGCGCTATTATCTCTTAGTTGATCGTGCCATAGGAGCCGGAGGATTTTCAATTAACTTAAATGGTACTGCTACGTTTCCTGAAACGCCCGATTACAATACCATTCAAGATTTAGAAGTTTGTGATGTTGTAGGCAGCAACGACGGCTTTTACGATTTTAACCTCGCAAGTCAAGCTTCAAGTATCACAAGCGGACACCCCGACTCTCAGGTTAGTTTTCACGCTTCATTAGGTGATGCCAACCTTGACCAGAATCCGCTACCCAACACATACACTAACACCACTGCAAATAGGCAAACTATCTACGCGCGCATTAGTAGTAGAACCGGCCCCTGCTCTTCGATTGAAACATTTGATCTCATTGTAAATAGAGATCCGGTTTATAACAACCCAAATCAGCTTTATATCTGTAACGCTACCACCATTGAAAATTATGACCTTGCTGCGTTGAACGACCAGATCACAGGTTCTGACTCCGATCTAAATATTACTTATTACAGTTCTTCAATTGATGCATTTACGAATCGCGGGGCTATAACTAACATCAATGTTCCTTTCAGTGGAATTGAAATATTCTTCAATATTAGAAATACTGCAACGGGATGCATAATTACAGATAGTTTCAGAGTAGACTATGAATATGGCCCAATATTAAATCAACCCGACCCTTTGATATATTGTCGTGATGATAACACCACACTCACTTATGATTTGTCAGACATTGAAAGTGAGGCATTAAATGGATTAGATCCTGACGATTTTGACACTTATTTTTATGAATCTATAGCAAATCGGGCAAATGACGTTGACCGACTTCCGATAAGCTGGGATGCTTCAGCTAATTCCCGAACGCTTTATTTTAGAACTATAAATACAGTAACCGGCTGTTACACTGACGGCTCTTTTGACATTTTGGTTGTGGATTCCCCCGACTACACTTTTGAAGAAATTCAATACTTATGTGTAGATGATCCCAATCCGTTTACCTTAAAAATTGATGCAGGGTTTACTCGTTATGAATGGAGTACGGGTCAAAGCGGGGCTACTTTAAATACGATCACCGTCAATCAACCCGGAACCTATAGTGTAACCGCATTCAACTCGTATGGATGCTCTACAACCAAAACCACACAAGTGCTAGCCTCAGAGCGCGCAACCATTGTAGATGTAGAAGTGGTAGGTCTAAACTATCCGCAGAATGAAGCGATCATCAATGTTACCGGACAAGGGGCTTATGAATTTTCATTAGATAACGGAGGCTATACCTCTAGCAATACATTTACCGGCTTATCCAGAGGTTACCATACCATTACGGTAAGAGACCTTAACGGATGTGGTTCTGTGCAATCCCAAGCCTTTCTTATTCTGGATTATCCCAGATATTTCACTCCAAATGGTGATGGTTACCACGATACTTGGGAACTTGTTGGTTTAAATGAATATCCCGGAGCTTATGTGCGCATTTATGATAGGTATGGAAAATTGCTTAAAGAGCTAAGCGCTCAAGCTGCCCGCTGGGATGGAACATATTTAGACAAAATTCTTAAACCGGACGACTATTGGTTCGAACTCGTTTTACCCGAAGGAGCTCGTGTAACCGGCCACTTTACCTTGATTAATTAGCCGGAATCAAATACTCTTGAAACTTAGTTGACATATAAACCTGCACGCTGGCTCCTTCACTTTGCGTGTAAAGCAAATAAGCATCGATAGCATCAGCTTGTTCTAAAACTTGTTTAGAACGTTCAAAACCTAAAGCCATAAATGCAGTTGCATAGGCATCAGCCTCTGCGCAGGTTTTAGCAATGACCGTTGAACTCAGCACATCACTTTTTTCAGCTAAACCCGTTAATGGATTCACCGTATGTACATAGCGCTGCCCCGTTACAGAGTCTACTCTAAACTTGCGATAATTACCAGAGCCCGCCATCCCGTTATTTTCTAGGGAAACTGCTTCGGTATAATCTCTATCTGTGACCGGAGCGTTGATATTTTCAATACCTACTCTCCAGGCTTGATCTTTAGACAAATTCTTTCCGTGTGCTAAAAGTTCGCCACCTAATTCAATCAAATAATGCTCAACACCATTTTCCTCTAGCATCGCCCCAATTCTATCAATACAATAGCCTTTAGCGATACTATTAAAGTCAAGATACACCGACTTATCATCCTTTATTATTTTGCCTTCTTCAGAAATTTTAATTTTATCAAGACCTACGTATGCTTTTAAAGAGTCTAATGTTGTACTGTCAAGTTGTTTTAAAGGCTTTCCCGGGCCGAAGCCATAAGCGTTAACCAAAATCCCCACAGTAGGATCATAATAGCCATTAGTAGCCCTATAGACTTTTCTAGACAACGCGAGCACTTCTTTAAACATAGCATCAACAACAACTGTTGTATCGCCGGTGTTGATCTTTGAAATATCAGAATCCGGCTGGTACGTACTCATGGACTTGTTAATTGCTGCAATTGTTGAATCAAACTTCTGAGAAACCTCAAAGCGTTCATCGGCATAAAATTGTACTTGATATCCCGTTCCTAATGCCTGTCCTGAAAGCACAACCAACTTTGGGTCTGTATCGCAACTTATAGCAATCAAACCTAATGCTAAACCTAATAAATACTTCATTATTCTATTTCTTGTAAGCCGTTATATATAACTGTGTAAGAATCTCCCTTTTCTACGGGTTTTCCGTAATCCTCTGCACTACCCAAACCCACTCCTGCATAAAAGGTTTTGGCATTAAATTTATCTGCGTGCAACTTCATTTCACTCATAAAACCTTCATCGTAGGCATTAGCATTTTCAGGATAACTCACAGCCCGCACGATCACAAAATGCAATTTTTTGTCGCGTAAAGCTACAAACTGCGGATTGCGTTTGAGTTCGCTATTCACCCCTAAAAATTCAAAACCCTGAGCTTCTAGATCTTTTCCTACAATATTCATCGCAAGGTTATGAAGCTCCTGTTTATTTAATAATTCTGCCATAAAGCAAAGATACAGCGCGTGGAATTATAGCAGAAAAAAAGCCGCTACTTTCGTAACGGCTTTTTGATAATTTAAGTTTTGACTATCCTCCGAAGTCATCAAAACGAATATTCTCATCTGGGATACCAAAATCCTCTCCCATTTTTTGAACTGCTTTGTTCATCAATGGAGGCCCACAAAAATACAATTCGATTTCTTCTGGCTCGTCGTGCTTGCTCAAGTACTGCTCGATAACAGCATTGTGTACAAATCCGACAAAACCATCTCCTGGGCTATCAATATCTTCTTTTACTTTCCAATTATCCTCTTCTAAAGGTTCAGAAAGTACTAGATAAAATTTAAAGTTATCAAACTCCTTCTCTAGCTCATAAAAATGCTGAAGGTAGAATAATTCGCGCTTAGAACGACCACCGTACCAATAAGTCACTTTACGACCCGTCTTTAGGGTTTTAAATAGGTGATACAAGTGTGAACGCATTGGTGCCATACCAGCTCCACCACCTACATAAAGCATTTCTGCTTCAGACTCGTTGATAAAGAATTCACCGTAAGGACCAGAAATTGTTACCTTATCTCCTTTCTTTCTACTGAAAATATATGAAGAAGCAACTCCAGGATTTACATCCATCCATCCACCTTTAGCACGGTCAAATGGAGGTGTTGCAATACGTACATTCAACATAATCTCACGTCCTTCTGCAGGATAAGAGGCCATCGAATATGCACGCTCTACAGTCTCTGTATTCTTCATTACAAGTGGCCAAAGTTTAAACTTATCCCACTCTTCTTTAAATTTATCAGGAGTTTCGTGCTCTTCCGGATGGGCAGTAATGTCAATATCCTCGAACTTCACTGTAGTCTCAGGAATTTCGATCTGAATATATCCACCCGCTTTATAGTCCATATCCTCAGGGATCTCAACAACAAATTCCTTGATGAATGATGCTACGTTATAGTTACGCACTACAGTAGCCTCCCATTTCTTGATACCGAATACTTCTTCAGGAATGGTGATATCCATATCTTGCTTCACCTTTACCTGACAAGCAAGACGTGCTCCTGCTGCTAATTCTTTACGAGTAAAGTGTGGCGTTTCAGTAGGAAGCGCTTCACCTCCACCTGAAAGTACGTGACACTCACACTGAATACAAGTACCACCACCACCACAAGCAGATGGTAAGAATACTTTTTTTCCACCTAAAGTTGAAAGCAACGAACTTCCTGAATCAACTTCAATTTCTTTTTCTCCGTTAATGGTAATTTTTACCGGACCTGATGGAGATAATTTTTCTTTTGCAAAAAGTAGTAGTCCCACTAACACAAGTGTTAGTACTAAAAACGCCACTACAGTTGCTGCGATAACTCCTCCTGTACTTGCTGCTAAAAACATATTTACTTGTTGTTTATTTCTTGAGATACTTCGGCTAAAGACTCCTCTTCTTCAACAGTATCTTGTTTTTGAACTTCTACTTTTGCTACTTCGTCAGTAGTTTCGGTTTTCTCTTCGCCACCGGTTAACATTCCACCAAAACTCATAAAACCAATAGCCATAAGTCCGGTAATGATAAAGGTGATTCCTAATCCTCTTAACGGTGCAGGAACGTTAGAATATCTAATTTTCTCACGGATGGCTGCAATCGCAAGAATTGCCAAGAACCAACCGATTCCTGAAGCTAAACCGTAATTAAAAGCCAAACCTAAAGTTTGAATATCTCTAGACTGCATAAATAAAGAACCTCCCAAAATCGCACAGTTTACAGCGATAAGTGGTAAGAAAATACCAAGAGAAGTATATAATGCAGGTGCAAATTTCTCAACTACGATCTCAACCAATTGCACCATTGTAGCAATCGTTGCGATGAATAGAATAAAAGATAAGAAGCTCAAGTCGTACTCTGCATACTCAGGGCCTAACCAAGTTAAAGCTCCCGGGCGCAATACATATTGATCAAGTAACCAGTTCATAGGTACCGTAACTGCTAATACAAAGATTACAGCAGCCCCTAGACCTACAGCGGTAGAAACTTTTTTAGACACCGCCAGGTAAGAACACATTCCTAAGAACGTGGCAAATACCATATTGTCTATAAAGATTGATTTAAAAAATAACTCTACGTGTTCCATTTTTTTATAATAAGAAGTTAGAAATGAGTTTTAACTCAAATCGTAATCTTTAGTTTTCTTCAATTAAGGTTTTGTTTCTAGAACGCTGAACCCAAATGATAATCCCCACAACAATAAGCGCCATTGGCGAAAGCAACATAAAACCGTTGTTTTCATAACCTATTGCATAAAGACCTGTTTTTTCGATCGGATCACCAAGTACTTTAAATCCAAGTAAGGTACCTGAACCTAAAAGCTCTCTAAAGAATCCAACGATAATTAAGATTGCTCCATATCCTGCAGCATTTCCTATTCCGTCAAGAAAAGATCTGTATGGACCATTTCCTAAAGCAAATGCTTCAAAACGTCCCATAATGATACAGTTAGTAATAATAAGTCCCACGAAAACCGAAAGCGTCTTACTCAATTCGTAAGCAAATGCTTTAAGCACCTGGTCAACGATAATTACCAAAGCAGCAACTACAACTAACTGAACAATAATTCTGATCTTAGAAGGAATGATATTTCGCATAAGCGAAATCACCACGTTACCTACTGATAGTACAAACAATACTGAAACTGCCATTACTATCGAAGCTTTCAACTGCGCCGTAATCGCCAGTGCCGAACAAATTCCTAAAACCTGAATGGTAATTGGGTTGTTATCTGCTAGAGGGTCCATTATAAGACCTCTGTCTTTTTTAGATAGTAGTGCCATAATTATAATTTAATATCTTTTAAGTAAGGAATATAAAGCTTAACCGTACTGTTAATCATTGCAGTTACTCCGTTTCCGGTAATTGTTGCTCCTGCAATGGCATCAACCTTACCATCATCTTTTCTGTCGTTTAACGGGTCGTTATTTCCCTTCGCTACAGTAATACCTTCATACTGGGTTCCATTCATAATCTCTTCACCCGTGAAGTCATCCATAAAATAACGCTCCTTGATGTTTGCTCCAAGACCCGGAGTTTCTCCTTTGTGATCAAAGAAAACACCTTGTACTACATAGTCAGCATCAAGTGCTACAAAGCCCCAGATCGCATCCCATAAACCTTTACCATAAAGTGGGATGATGTAGTAATCTTTTCCTTCTTTTTCGCCAACAAACAATGGAAGCTTACGCTCAGACATGTCTTTACTTAATTCGCCTTTAAGGTCAATCAAGTAAGCCGCACTGTCTTGCTTAACTTCACCATTCTGAATAACTAATTGTTGTTTGATGTATTTTGAAAACTCTGCTTCAACTTCTGCGGTAGGTATAAAATTTACCGAACCTTCCACATTCTCATTAATGCCCATCGCATAAAGAATGTTCTGTTGTTTCTCAAAGCGCTCATTCTCGGTAATCGTAGGCTTAAGACTTGATGCTGTAAAGGCTAATAACGCCCCTACTACAAGCACCATCACTATAGCAAAGATTATCGTGTAACTATTTTTATCTGTATTTGCCATTATTAAGCAGTTTTAAGTTTTAAACGTTTCATACGTTTTTTAACGTTGGCTTGAACCACATAGTGGTCAATTGTAGGAGCAAAAACGTTCATCAAAAGAATCGCTAAGAATACTCCTTCAGGATATGCCGGGTTGAATACGCGAATCATAATTGAAATAAAACCAATTAAGAAACCGTACCAGTACTTACCGGTATTGGTTTGCGCTCCTGACACAGGGTCAGTTGCCATATATACAATACCAAAAGCGATACCCCCAATGATCAGGTGCTCCCAATAAGGCGTGCTCATCAAACCATAGAATTTACTTGACTCCGTAATCCATCCTGCATCTACAACACCGTTGAAAATAAGGCCCATTACAGCAGCTCCAACGATCGCACTTAGAATAATTCTCCAACTAGCGATTTTAGTAAACATCAAGAACAGTCCTCCTAATAAGATTAAGAAGGTTGAAGTCTCTCCTACAGATCCGGGAATAAACCCAAAGAACTTATCTGCAAAATCATATACCACTGAAGAATTCTGAGCGTAAGACCCTAAAATCGTTTCTCCAGAAATAGCATCCGGAGTGCCAACGGCTTCTTTTGCACCGTGTACCCAAACTTTATCTCCACTCATCCAAGTAGGATACGCAAAGAATAAAAAGGCTCTAATAGTAAGTGCAGGGTTAAGAATATTCATTCCGGTTCCACCAAAAACTTCTTTACCTATTACAACACCAAAAATAACCGCAACAGCAAGCATCCAAAGCGGGATGTCTACCGGTACGATCAAAGGTACAAGCATACCGGTTACCAGATAACCTTCTTCTACTTCGTGACCTTTAATTACTGCAAAAACAAATTCTACAGCCAGTCCTACAGCATAAGAAACAATTACTAGCGGCAGCACGGTAATCGCTCCCATCGTAAAATTATCCCAAGTGAAGAAGTTGCCAAAAAGGCTTGCTTCACGAATCACTCCGTTTGCAGCATCAACAGCAGCATAATGCTGATAACCTGCATTAAAAATTCCCCATATTAAAACAGGTACAAGCGCCATAATCACAGTGTTCATGGTACGCTTTAAATCATCAACAGCTCTAATGTGCGACCCGTTGTGTGTGGTTTCATTAGGCGTATACAAAAAAGTGTGCAGCGCATTAAAAGCCGGCGCCATTTTTTTGCCCTTGAAATCCTCTTTAATTCCGTGTAGTTTTTCTTTTAATCCCATAGCTATTATCCTATTTCAGCGTGCATTAAATCTAATCCTTTACGAATGATGGCTTGGTGTGGTTGTTTTGACACACAAACAAACTCTGTAAGCGCAAAATCTTCAGGTGCAACCTCGTACATTCCTAAAGCTTCCATCGCATCAAGGTCTTGCACCATACAAGCTTTTAATAATTGTAGCGGATAAATATCTAAAGGAAAAACTTCCTCATAATTTCCGGTAACCACAAAAGCCCTGTGCTCTCCGTTTGTATTGGTATCTAGATCGTATTTTTTATTCGGGAATAACCAAGAAAAAGTCAATGCTCTTGAAGAAGAAATCTTGTTGAATACCGGTTTATTCCACCCGAATAATTCATAATCATCACCTTCAGGAATCACGGTAAATTCATTGTGGTAATACCCTAAATGACCGTCTGCTGCAACTTGCGCTCCCGTCAACACATTACCTGAAATCATTCTTACATTATCTCCCTTAACACCTGCAGAATACGCAAAAGTAGAAACCTCAGCTCCTATTTTTGTTCTGTAATACTTAGGTGATTTAACTCCAGAACCTGCAACCGAGATCACACGCTCAGGATTAAATTTACCTGTAAGGAAAAGCTCTCCGATAATCGCTAAATTTTCAGGAGCGATGGTCCATACGGTTTCTCCTTTATTAATAGGAGCAATTTTATTGATTTGCGTACCTACATTTCCGCTAGGATGCGGTCCTGATACAGTATGCATTTCTACTTCGCTAATATTTGCAAAAACAGAATCTGCAGCTTTAGCAACACCTAAGTAAATTTTACCACTGGTTAATTTACTTAATGCTGTAATTGCAGCTTGAATATAAGCTTCCTTTCCTTTGAGACTAAAGTTATAATCTGGTGCTAAAGGCGCACTGTTGTGGCCAGAAATAAAAATAGCATCCGGAGTGGTTTTAGTGCTAGCGATGATATCATAAGGCCTCTGCTTGATAAACGGCCACAAACCAGATTCTAACATTCTGGCTTTAATCGCTTCTGCATTTGCAGTAGCAACATCAAGAGTAGGAAATTCTACTGTCGTGTCTTTACCATCTGCCTCAATGACAAGATGTGTTATCACACGTTTGGCTCCTCGTTTAATCTCAGTTAGCGTTCCACTTACCGGCGAAACAAATTTGATACTTTCATCTTTTTTAGCGAAGAAAAGTGGCTCTCCTGCTTTTAGGCTAGCTCCTTCTTTAAATAGCATCTTAGGAGTTACAAGATGAAAATCTGAAGGCTTGATCACATAAGTTCTTGATTTTGGCGCTTCGGCGAGTGTCTTTTCAGCCTCACCTACCAATTTAATATCAAGACCTTTTTTGATCTTAATGTCTTTTGACATAGGAAGTATATGTTAAAGTTCTTGTTATTCTCAACCCTTTATATGCTTGAATTGAGGTGTGCGAATTTACAAATTTTACAAGGTTCTTACACAAACTAGATTATAAAAATAAAGCGGCATAATTTTCGTTACATTTGAAGCAGCGCGAACCGCTTATACCACCTAGTTTTCGGACTTATATAGATCGTTTCCAAATAAGACTTAGGTGCTGCAATGATGCCGCTTTACACCTTAATTTGCTAAATGAAAACGTTTTCGACATTATTCTTACTTCTAGCCTTCTGTTCTCTTTTTGGTCAGGTGGCTACCGAAGTTCCTGCCCCACCCTATATCAAATCTGTGCAATTTTATGGTAATACCGCACAAAGTCAGCTTCCGGTGATCAGATTGGGCGACCCGCTTAATTTGAGTTTTGACGACATCATTGGCGATGAAGCTGATTATTATTACACCATTACCCATCACAATTATGACTGGACTCCTTCAGTATTGGCAAAAACTGAATATCTCAAAGGTGTAGATGATGTGCGTATTATGAATTACACCAATTCAGTGAGCACGCTTCAGCTGTATACACATTACGAATTGCAAATCCCTAACCAGTACAGTACTGCGATCTTAAAATCTGGCAATTATTTACTAAGCGTCTTTAACAGTGATGACGAGCTTATTTTTTCGCGAAAATTCATGATCTACGATCCTCAAGTTACAGTGGGCGTCGAGGTTTTGCGTACCCGCAATCTGGAATTCATAGAAGAAAAACAAGTGGTGAATTTTAATGTTGATTCCGGTGAAAATATATTAATTAACCCTGATGAAACTGTAAAACCCTTGATTATTCAAAATAACGATCTTAAAAGGTCTGTGAGCAACATACCTCCTCAATACAGCATAGGTAATCTTTTGCAATACCGTTATGATGAAGAAACCTCTTTTTACGCAGGAAATGAGTTTTTTGATTATGACAATAAAGATATTAGGGCTGCGACCAATCGCATTCAATATATAGAGTTGCTTAAACTTTACCACAATTATTTATATGGAAACAACACCCGAAAGGACGGCGTTTACACTTACAATCCTGACCTTAACGGAAATTTTCAGATCAACACCATACAGGGAGATCAGCCTAAAGTGAATGCGGAATATGCGTGGATTCACTTTAGCCTAGATCACCCACAAAGACCTGAGGGGGAAGAGATACACCTCTACGGAAACTTCAATAATTTTGTGATTGAAGATGCTACCAAATTGCAATTCAATCCTGAAAATCAGCGTTACGAATTGCCCATTTTGCTCAAACAAGGCTACTACAATTACCGCTATGTGGTGGTTAAGGACGGTAAAATGCTCAAATACAATCCCGTTGATGGCGATTTTTGGCAGACTGAAAATGTTTATGATGTTCTCGTGTATTACAGAGCTCCGGGAAGCAGATACGACGAACTCATAGGCAGAGGGAATGCGCTCTCTACCTCAATTTCTAATGTACGCAGAGACTAACTTTAAGAAAATCGTTCTATCTTTAGAACGTGAGTAAACAACTAGAGCAGACTTCCAGAAAATCTTTGCGCTACAGAGGCAATGAATGCCTCAACTGCGGGCATCCGCTGGAAATCAGCGACCGCTATTGCTCGTATTGCGGACAACTCAATTCGACTAAAAAATTATCGCTTCAAGATTATTTTGGCGAATTCATCATCAGTATAGTCAATTATGACAGCAGGTTTAGATACACCGTTAAAGACCTTCTGTTTAAACCCGGAGTCATCACTCGAAATTTCACTAGCGGAAAGCGTATGCGCTATGCTAATCCGTTTCGATTTTTTTTGAGCGTAAGCATAATTTATTTTCTACTAAGCGGTTTTCTTGATTTTATTCAAATTGCAGATGCGGAGTCTGAAGAAAATCCGTCGCTACAAAACATATTCAACTTTCAAGATGACGACGATCAGGCGGAGATCCCTCTTGATTCCATCAACTATTACAAAACGCTTGCGTTAAATACTAAAGACAAAGACAGCCTCGAGCAACTGCCCCTTATTTACAGAAGAGAAAGCAGTTTAGACACACTCAATTTTGTCAGCCGCACCGCATTTAAGCTAAAAATGTTTCACATATTCTCATTGCAGACAAAAGTTGAAAATCCATACCAGGCTTTAGACAGTCTTGAGTATTCTAAAAGCAAATTGAATGTTTGGCTGTATGATCGTGAAAAAGGCTTAAAACGTATTCAAGAAAATCCGGTAGCCTTCGGCCAGTACCTCGCAAAAAAAATCCCGGTTTTCTTATTTTTTCTAGCACCGTTATTTGCGTGTTTTTTCTTGCTACTTTACTATAAATCTGAATCAGTTCGCTTCCACAAGAATAAATTAAGAACCACATCCAACAAGAAACTACAGTCCTTATTTAAGACACCGTACATAGGGAGCATCTGCCTTTATTGTTTAGCTGCAATACGGTCAGTTTTCGTTGTAAAAAGAAGTTATAACTATATGGAACACGTCATTTTTATCTTCCATATATTCACTTTTCTGTTTCTCGTACTACTATTATTACTCGTTCCTGAATTCCTAATGGGCAGCAGTTTGCTCTCCGGACTTTTTATCAGTTTTGTTGCGCCATTTTATTTTTACAAAGCGCTGCGAAACTTCTACCAAGAAAGCCGCCTGCGCACTTTAATGAAGTTTTTTATACTAAATATTGTATTTTTAATGCTAGGAATACTTACGGGCAGCGTATTCTTTTTTCTCACTGCCGCGCTTTATTGATTATGGTAGAACAAGTAACTAAAGGCATTCGGGTATCTGTAGATACTTATTTTGAAGGCTCCTTCACAAAAGAAGGGATGCTCTTCTATGCTTTTGGTTATAAAGTAAGTATCACCAATAATAGCGAAGACACCGTGCAATTACTAAGCAGATCTTGGGATATTTATGACGCATTAAATATTCAAGAGAAAGTAGTTGGCGAAGGCGTAATTGGCCAGAAGCCCGTACTTAAACCGGGAGAAACACACACCTATTCTTCGGGCTGTTTGCTACGTTCTCCTTTTGGGGCAATGAACGGGTATTATACGATGATCAATTTTACAAATTCCGCTCAATTTCAAGTTTCAATACCCACGTTTAAGCTTAGCGCTACCCATTTGCTCAACTAGGCCCAAAATTCCATTAAAATAGTATATAAATCGCGTCTCGTTCGCGCAAGGTATTGCCTTTTATATTTTGTAACTTTAGCACGTTCAAAGTTTAGCACGAACAAATACTAAAAACAACAAAAAATAATTATATGTCAAAAGGATTTTTTGAAGTACCTGTTGCGATCAATGAGCCTGTAAAAAGCTACGCTCCGGGAACTCCAGAACGAGAAGAAGTATTAAAAGCCTATAAAAATTTATACAACAGCACGATTGATGTGCCTCTTTATATAAATGGCGAAAAAATCGAAACGTCAAATACGCGTACGATGTCTCCGCCACACGACCACAAACACGCTTTAGGAAAATATAGCTTAGCTGAAAAAAAACACATTGAAGATGCAATCTCAACCGCGTTAGAAGCTCGTAAAAAATGGGCGAAAATGCCTTGGGAGCAACGTGCAGCTATTTTCTTAAAAGCCGCTGAACTCATTCAAGGACCTTACCGTTATAAGATTAATGCAGCGACTATGCTGGCACAGTCTAAGAATATTTTTCAGGCGGAAATTGACAGTGCTTGTGAACTTATAGATTTCTTGCGCTTCAACGTGCAATATATGAGTGAAATTTACTCTGAACAGCCTGAATCTTCAGCTGCTGCTTGGAACCGCGTTGAGCACCGCCCACTTGAAGGATTCATTTATGCCGTAACACCATTTAACTTTACTGCAATCGCAGGAAACTTACCGGCTGCTCCGGCATTGATGGGTAATACCGTGGTATGGAAACCAAGTGACAGTCAGGTTTATTCTGCTCAGGTTATTATGGAAGTTTTTGAAGAAGCAGGTGTTCCTGCCGGAGTGATCAATATGGTGATGGGAGATCCTGAGATGATCACAGACACGGTTTTGGCGAGTCCGGATTTTGCCGGAATTCACTTTACCGGTTCAACACACGTATTTAAAGATATTTGGGCAAAAATTGGCGCAAATATTCACACTTATAAAACGTACCCACGTATCGTTGGAGAAACCGGAGGTAAAGATTTTATTTTAGCGCATCCTACCGCAAACCCAAAACAAGTTGCTACTGCAATTTCTAGAGGTGCCTTTGAATTCCAAGGACAGAAATGTAGTGCAGCAAGTCGGGTTTATGTGGCAAAATCCATCTGGTCAGAGGTTAAAGAATTCTTACTAGAAGATATTAAATCTTTTAAAATGGGATCACCAGAAGATATGAGCAACTTCATCACTGCTGTGATTCACGAAGGTTCTTTTGATAAGCTAGCTAAATACATTGACCAAGCTAAAGAAGACAGCGAAGCTGAAATCATTGCTGGTGGAAATTACGACAAGTCTACCGGTTACTTTGTAGAGCCTACAGTAATCGTTACTACAGATCCTATATATACTACAATGACTACCGAATTGTTTGGTCCTGTAGTTTCGATCTACGTATATGAAGATGCTGATTGGGCTAAAACTTTAGAGCTTGTAGACGATTGCGATTATGCATTAACTGGTGCTGTTCTATCAGGAGATCGTTATGCAATTGTTGAAGCCACAGATGCTTTGCAAAACGCAGCGGGTAACTTCTACATCAATGATAAACCTACGGGTGCAGTGGTAGGACAACAACCTTTTGGTGGTGCTCGTGCTTCGGGAACAAACGACAAAGCAGGAAGCGTTCTCAACTTATTACGTTGGGTTTCTCCGCGCTTGATTAAGGAAACATTTGTTACCCCAGAAGATTACAGATATCCATTTTTAGGAGAGTAAATTCTTCTTAAAATCTAACATAAAGCTATCGTCTTCAAAGCGGTAGCTTTTCTTTTAACCTTACTCCCAATGTTAACTTAATGTTACGTAAACTTAAATTTAAGGTTATCTGAACTATTTTTTTTACCTTTGAGTAATCAAAATACGATGATTATGACGACGGAGGAAAATAAAATGTATGTACTGAAAGTAAAATATTCAGTTATTGATGTTTCAAAAAAGAAAAGCAAACGCAGAATAACCCGAAAGAAAGAAAAACTCTATCTGGTTCGCGATCCAGAAAGTATTGATGACAAGCTTAAAGAACTTGAAGATACGTTACTTGAGATCGATCAGGAGCAGCGCACCACGTTGCTCAACAGAGCAAAAGATTTCTTAAGAAGTTTTGGAACACGATGTAACCGAACGTACCTAAATATGCTACGAACTTAAACAAAAATAGCGGCTCCTTGAGCCGCTATTTTTTTGTATAAATGCTTGTTATCCTTTGTATTTTAAGGGAAGATGCACCACTTTTTTAGTTTCAAAAAAGTCTTCTTTAAAGTAATCACTCAAGTCATAGATCTTAGCCGACTTATACAGTTGAAGTTCTTCGGTTAGATCACCACCTTTGAGATAAAGAATTCCGTTTTTAAGTTGGTGCTCACTCTTTTTAGCGATTCTACCTTTAATCCATCGTACAAAAGTTTCCATTTGTGCTACTGCCCTACTCACGATAAAATCATACTCGCCCGAAATATTTTCAACGCGATCATTTGTAATTTTTACATTTTTTAGATTTAACCCTGCAGCAACCTCTTCAACCACTTTTATTTTCTTCCCAATACTATCTACGAGATGAAATTGCGTCTCAGGAAATAAAATCGCTAACGGAATTCCCGGAAAACCACCACCGGTACCCACATCTAGAATTTGCGCTCCCGGTTTAAAAGCTTGCACTTTAGCGATTCCTAAAGAATGTAAAACGTGTCGCAAGTAGATCTCATCAATATCTTTACGAGATACTACATTGATTTTTAGATTCCAATCCTGATACAATTCATTCAACTTTTCAAACTGAATCAATTGATTTTCATCAAGATCTGAAAAATAGTGCTTGATTAGCTCCATAATAGAATTTTATGGCAACAAAATTAGGATTTCGGGCGTTAAATTAAAGGATTTTCAGACCTTAAAACGATATAAATCTTATTTTTGAGGTCGCGTTAAAAAACACTTAAAAAGTGCTTTTGCGATAAGCTTTATTCTATGGAAGACACAAAGACAATAAAATTTTCAAGAGTTGATTCGGCTAAATTTTTCAGAACACTCAATAAGCGCGTAAACGCTTATTTTAAAGATAATAATGTAGAACGCACCGGAAACTGGAAATTATACGTGAAAACAATAGTAATGTTTTCGCTATTTCTAACCCCATACTTCTTACTGCTCAGCATAGATATGCCGGGTTGGGCTCAATTGCTATTGACCATAGTAATGGGTGTAGGCATGGCCGGAGTGGGAATGAATGTAATGCACGATGGTAATCACGGCTCATTCTCTAAGAAAAAATGGGTAAATAAAGTGATGGGAAGCAGCATCTACATTCTTGCCGGAAATGTTTACAATTGGCAAGTTCAACACAATGTATTGCACCACACGTATACCAACATACATGGTCACGACGAAGATCTTGAAGCGGGACGCATTCTACGTTTTTCAAAACACGCAAAATGGTATAAGCACCATCGTTTTCAGCATTATTATTCGATCTTTTTATATGGGTTATTAACCTTTAACTGGGCCCTTACCACTGATTTTCTTCAGATGAAACGCTACCTGAAGCGTAAATTATCTTACGGTGAATTCCCAAATCCGAAGTTAGAATGGACCAAACTGGTGATCACAAAGTTGATCTATTTAAGCATCTGGATCATTCTTCCGTTATTGATATTAGACATTGCCTGGTGGAAAGTTTTATTGGGTTTCTTTGTGATGCATTATACAGCTGGCGTTATTTTAAGTGTTGTGTTTCAATTAGCACACGTGATCGACGAAGCAGATATGCCGCTTCCGGACCAGACCGGCACTATGAAAAATACTTGGGCCATTCACCAGTTGTTTACAACGGTTAACTTTTCTACTAAGAACAAGATCGTAAACTGGTTTACCGGTGGATTAAATCATCAGGTAGAACATCATATTTTTCCACACATCAGCCATATTCACTACACGAAAATTTCAAAGATCGTGAAGGAAACGGCTCAAGAATTCAACTTACCCTATAATGAGTATAAAACCACACGCAAAGCGGTAATTGCTCATTTTAGATACTTAAAAGAGATGGGCATGCGCCCCGCTCTTCAAACTGCTTAATTTTACATTTTTTAAATGGAAACACTTACCAACCAACTATCTGATAGAATTAATAATCTGGCTGCTTCGGCTACACTTGCCATGGCTGCAAAAGCGCGTGAGTTACGCGCTGAAGGAAAGGACATCATTGGCCTGAGCCTTGGTGAACCAGATTTTAATACACCAGATTTTATTAAAGATGCAGCGATACAAGCTGTAAACGACAACTACAATTCATACACACCGGTTGACGGTTATGTTGAGCTGAAAGATGCTATCATCACAAAATTTAAGCGCGACAATAATCTTACTTATGATCGCTCTCAAATTGTGGTTTCAACAGGAGCTAAGCAATCACTTTACAATGTAGCTCAAGTATGCTTGAACCCGGGAGACGAGGTGTTGCTACCTTGCCCATATTGGGTAAGCTACTCAGACATTGTGAAGCTTGCTGAAGGTGTACCTGTTGAAGTTGAAACTTCATTGGATACCGATTTTAAAATGACTCCAAAACAATTAGAGGCTGCCATCACTCCAAAAACTAAAATGCTTTGGTACAGTTCGCCTTGTAATCCTAGCGGATCTATTTATAGTGAAGCTGAATTGCGCGCGCTTGCCGATGTGCTTCAAAAGCACCCTCAAATTGTAGTGGTGAGTGATGAAATTTATGAGCACATCAATTACGTAGGTGGTCACGCAAGTATGGCACAGTTTGAAGATATGTACGACCGTGTTGTAACCGTGAATGGTGTAGCAAAAGCATTTGCTATGACCGGATGGAGAATTGGTTATATTGGAGCTCCGGCTTATATCGCACGTGCTTGTAATAAAATTCAAGGTCAGGTGACCAGTGGTGCTAACTGTATCGCACAACGTGCCGTGATTACAGCCCTTGAAGCTCCAGTGAGCAAAATTCAATATATGGTTGATGAGTTCAAAGAGCGCAGAAAATTGATCTTAGGTTTACTCAATGATATTGAAGGTTTTGAGTGTAACGAGCCTGAAGGTGCGTTTTACGTTTTCCCTAATATTTCGCATTACTTCGGAAAAACGCTTAATGGTACAACCATAAACAATGCTTCAGAATTTGCGCTTTATATTCTAGAGCAAGCAAACGTTGCTACGGTAACCGGCGAAGCATTTGGTAATCCTAACTGCATACGTATTTCATATGCAGCAAGTCAAGATCAAATCAAAGAAGCTTTAGCGCGAATTAAAAAAGCGGTTTCCTAAAATAAATTCGGCTTTATAACATTAAAAAAGCGACCTCTAGGGGTCGCTTTTTACTTTTTATATTATCTCTATTACATCTCAGGAAGCAGTACCGTATCAACTACGTGAATCACTCCGTTGGACTGATTAACATCGGCAATTGTAACCGTTGCTACGTTACCTGCTTGATCTTTGATTTGCACCATGTCGCCATCGAGCATACCCCATAACTTTTGGCCATTTACGGTTGTCCATTCTGCAATTCCTCCACCATCTTTAATATCTTGAATAATTGCTGCTGCCGAATTTTTACCGGCAATCACGTGATAAGTCAAAACACCTTTTAAAGCCTTTTTATTTTCAGGCTTCAGTAAGTTAGCCACAGTTCCTTCCGGAAGTTTTTCAAAAGCTGCATTGGTTGGTGCCAATACTGTAAATGGTCCTTCACCTTGCAAAGTCTCAACCAAGCCTGCTGCTTTTACAGCCGCAACCAGAGTGGTGTGATCTTTAGAGTTGACTGCATTTTCTACAATATTCTTCGTAGGATACATCGCTGCACCGCCTACCATTTTGGTTTCTTGTGCAAATACTTGAGTGGTTGCAACCATCACTAAGGCTACAAGCATTGTAAAAAATAAATTTCTCGTTTTCATAATGTAAGTTTTTTTTAGTTACACTACACTTACGAGAAGAAAAATGCTATTGGTTTTTGGCAAATTGAACTTTAGGGATTCATTAACTATTCTGAAGTTACCGTAAGCTTCTTTTTAAGATCCTTAATGATCATATCAGCATGCACGCGCGTATTTTCAATAAACAATTTACTTGTTTTTAATCCGCTATTGATGACTCCAGCAACATAAACATTGGGCAATGGTGTCTCTAGAGTTTCTTCGTTATGAATTGGCTTCTTATGATTTTCTTCATCTACAGGTATTCCTAAACGTTCAAACAAATTAAAATCCGGGGTATATCCAATCATAGCCAATACAAAGTCATTTTCTAATTCAACCGTTCCGTCTGGGGTATTGAGAATTACACTATGCGGCTCAATCTCCTCAACGGTAGACTCAAAATAGGCTTTTATTGAACCTTCTTTAATTCGGTTTTCGATATTGGGCTTGATCCAATATTTAGTTTTTGGGTAAATCTCATTGCTGCGAATAGCCATCGTTACTTCAGCTCCCTTGTAATACGTTTCTAAAGCAACATCACAAGCAGAGTTGGCAGCGCCAACCACTAAGATCTTTTGATTGACATAAGGATGCGGACTGTCATAAAAATGGCGCACTTTGGCAAGCTCTTCTCCCGGAACATTCAAACGTCTTGCAGTATCGTAAAATCCTGTAGAAACAATTACAGCAGAAGATTTGTATGCTCCTTTTGGTGTTTGAAGTACATATCCCGTTTCGGTTTGCTTCATACTTTCTACTGGAGTATAGAGTTTCACATTCAACTTCCAACTATCATAAACGCGGCGATAGTACTCTAAGGCTTCCTTGCGTGTAGGTTTATCATTATGTGCAACAAATGGCACATCCCCTATTTCGAGTAGATTAGAAGTAGAGAAAAAGGTCATTTGCTCAGGAAAATTGTACAACGAATTGACAAGCACTCCTTTTTCAAGAATTATATAATTGAGATTGGCTTTTGTAGCGGCAATTCCACAGGCCAAACCTATAGGGCCACCACCTATGATAATGAGATCGTAATTTTTCAAAACAATTATTTTTGGGTTGGTTGGGATTAGTCGAAAAACAAAAGCGACCTGACTTTTGCTTTTCAGCTGAATTCACAGCACTAACAAAGTTAACCCTTACTAGCGATTACGCCAAAAGAACGGCGTTAACAGAATCAAAACAGTAAAGAGCTCCAGACGACCGATAAGCATTAAAAAGGCACACCACCATTTACCCAAAACCGGCAAGGCATCAAAATTATTCACCGGGCTTAAAATACCAAAAGCCGGACCTACATTACCCAGAGAAGACGCTGATCCTCCCAAAGCTGTTGGGAAATCGAGTCCCATCGAAGCCAAACCACAAGCACCAATAATCCAGGCGAGCAGATAAAGAATGAAAAACGCCAGAATATTGAAAACAATTTCCTTTTTGACCGCTTTACCGTTGTGACGCACGGGTAAAATTGCATTAGGATGCAGCGTACGTTTAAATTCGAGCACCCCATTTCTCACGATCATAAGGTGTCTTACTACTTTAATTCCACCGGAAGTGGAACCTGCAGAACCACCTAAAAACATGAGTCCGAAAAAGATTATTGTAGCAAAAGGCGCCCACATCGTAAAGTCTGCCGAAACAAACCCAGTAGTTGTAATCACCGAAATCACCTGAAACAAGCCGTGTCTGATCGCGCTCTCATATTCTCCCAAAACCATAGGATGATCAATGGAAGAAACCGACACATCAGCACGGAAAATTATGATCAAAACCACCAATAATGTGAATCCTACCGTAAAAGCAGAATACAGTTTGAACTCCTCATCTTTCCAAACGTTGCGCAATTTTCCTTTAAAAGCAAAGTAGCTTAAGACGAAGTTGGTTCCTGCCAAAAACATAAAAAGAATAATGATGTATTGCACCGCAGGGTTATCATTCCAGTACGCAACACTTGCATTTTTTGTACTAAAACCACCTGTTGACAAGGTACTCATCGCGTGATTAACAGCATCAAGAAAAGACATCCCGGCGATCTGAAGAAGAATCGTTTCTGCCACAGTGTAGCCAAAATAGATTAGCCAAAGCCGTTTAGCCGTGTCTGTGATTCGCGGGTGCAATTTATCTGCATTGGGGCCCGGAGCTTCAGCCGCAAAAAGCTGCATTCCTCCTATTCCTAATAATGGTAAAATCGCAATCGCGAGCACAATGATTCCCATACCACCTATCCAGTGTGTGGTGCTTCGCCAGAACAAAACCCCATTAGGAATCGCTTCAATATCATTTAGAATAGAAGCTCCGGTGGTGGTATAACCGCTTATGGTTTCAAAAAATGCGTTTGTAAAAGAAGGGATAGATCCCGTAAACAAATACGGCAAACAACCACTCAGGGACATAAAGATCCATCCAAAAGTAACGACAATATACCCTTCTCGTTTTTGAATTTCTTTTTTATGATCTCGTGTGAAGAACATAAAAATCATTCCTAAGAAAACGGTCAACAAACCGGCAGAAATGATCCCGACAGCGACAGACACTGCATCATAAAAATAGCCTACAATGGCCGAAACCAGCATAAAAGCTCCATTAAAAAGGAGCAATACTCCCATTAAATGAAAAATGATTTTAAAATTGAGTCTGGGTCTGCTAGGCATATACTTAGATAAACATGCGTTCTACTTTATTAATCGATCGCAATAAACAACATACAACAATACGATCTCCCACCTCTATGCGGTTTTCTCCAAGCGGAATTATCCCTTTTCCATCGCGCACGATACCTCCTATGGTTGCCGAGCGCGGAAAATCTAAATCTCTAATACGTTTGCCTGTAACTTTAGAATTAGGCTTAGCGCTAAATTCTAGCAATTCGGCATTCATATTATTGAGTTTGGTCATTGCCACAACATCACCTTTACGTATGTATCTAAAAATATTATTTGCGGCGAGTAATTTCTTATTGATCAAGGTGTCGATTCCTATGCTGTGCGAAAGCTGAAAATAATCCATATTCTCAACTAAAGCGATGGTTTTTTTTACGCTTTTAGACTTGGCTACCAAGCACGACATAATATTAGTCTCACTATTTCCGGTTACCGCAATAAAAGCATCCATATCGTAGATATTCTCTTCTTCAAGAAGTTCTACATTTCTCCCATCCCCGTTGATCACTAAGGTTTTGGGTAAATTTTCGGCTAGATCGTAAGCCTTGTCATTGTCTTTTTCTACCAGTTTTACCTTAAAATTATGCGAGCAAAGATCACGTGCCGTTTTATAGCCTATTTTACTTCCGCCTAAAATCATCACGTTTCTGATCTCCTGCTTCATTTTGCCGGTAAGCTTGTAGAGTTCTTCAACCCCTTCTTTTACCGTCATAAAATAAACCTGATCACCTTCTTTAAAGATCGTATCTCCTCTCGGAATCAAAGTATACTGTGTACCTTCTCGCTGAATTGCGATCGGCATAAAGTGCAAGGTGGGAAAAATACGTGCCGCCTCTTTAACGCTCTTTCCTACAAAAGAAGCAGTTCTGCTCAGCGAAGTCCCAACCATTGTTAATGCTCCGTTTTCAAACTCATAACTATCATTAAATGCTGACTGGTTCAGGAGCAATTCTATTTCTGAAGCCGCAAGACTTTCAGGCGAAATGAGTTCGTCTATTCCAAATTTCTTAAATCCGGCTACTTCTTGATTTTCTATAAACTCGGTATTTGAAATCCGTGCAATCGTGCGCTTTGCTCCCATTTGCTTCGCCAAAACACAAACCGTAATATTGGTTGTCTCACTTGCGGTAACTGCAATTATAAGATCGGTGGTGTCTATACGCGCTTCTTTTAAAACGGCGATAGAGGTTGAATCTCCGCGAATGGTGCGAATGTCAAGATGCGTATCTGCATACGAGATACTGTCTTTATCAACATCGATAAGCGTAATATCTTGCGATTCAAAAGAAAGAAGTTTAGCCAAATGAAAGCCAACTTCCCCGGCACCTGCGATAACAATCTTCATAGCAATTTTTAATAAACAGCCCGCCACACGAGGTGTAAGGCAATTTGAGTTAGGTTCTAACATCGATAAAAAACCGATGCCTTTTGCAGTCACTTTGTGAGCAAAACCTTGCAAAGATATAAGATTTACTAGAGATAACTTTAAATATAACAGCCTTCTAAAACAGGCCGTCCTATCACGCAACAAATACTATATTTGCCAATAAAAGTAAGTTATGAGCGGTAACGTTAATCCGTATAAGAATTCAGACAGGTCAAAACGCGAGCAAGTTGAGCAAATGTTTGACACAATTTCAAAAGAATACGATGGGCTCAACCGGGTTATTTCATTTGGGATTGACGTAAAATGGCGTAAAAAAGTGGTGAATATGGTTGCAGCCACACAGCCAAAACGCATTCTTGATGTAGCTACAGGCACCGGAGATCTGGCGATTAATCTAGCAAAAACTGATGCCGAAAAGATCATTGGTCTTGATATTTCTGCCGGAATGCTGCAAGTAGGAAAAGATAAAATTGCAGCAAAAAACCTGAGTACCACGATCGAAATGGTTCAGGGAGATTCTGAAAACCTTCCTTTTGAAGACAATTATTTTGATGCCATCACCGTAGCATTTGGAATTCGCAATTTTGAAACCTTAGAAAAAGGTCTTGCCGAAATTCTTCGCGTGCTAAAACCCGGCGGAATTTTTGTGATTCTAGAAACTTCAGTACCTACTAAATTTCCGTTCAAACAAGGTTACGGGTTGTATACTAAAACCTTACTTCCGCTCATAGGACGCGTATTTTCTAAAGACCGCGACGCGTATGCTTATTTGAGCGAAAGCGCATCTGTTTTTCCTTATGGTGAAAAACTCAACAATATTTTAAGAAAAACAGGGTTTACACATGTTGAAGATCACCCACAAACTATGGGTGTAGCCACAATTTATTCAGCATCAAAGTAACTTATGCAAAAAAAACTGGTACTTGTTTTCTTTTTGATTTGGGCTGGTTCTCAAATTCAAGCTCAATTTTTAACCCGCGAGCGCATTCTCAACGATGAGAATTTTGACAAAAAATCGTGGAGTTGGGGTTATTACTTTGGTATCAACAGGTATGATTTCAATTTTGACTATAAAGAAGACAGACCAGATATTTATGTGGAACAAAACTATGGCTTCAATGTTGGGCTCTTAGGAAATAAACGCATAAATGAATACCTAGATCTGCGTTTTGAACCCGGACTCGTTTACAATGCCAGAACGCTTTTTTATCTGGATATTCCGGGAGATGAGAACGATCGCATACGAGAATTAAATTCTACCTATATTCATTTTCCGCTCTTGCTTAAGTTTTCTACAAAACGCTTAAACAACTTCAAACCTTTTGTCGTGGGTGGTTTTAGCTATTCGCACAACCTATCGAGCAACGAGAAAAATCCGGACGATAATAGCTCTGGCCAATTTAGAATGACTAACAATACCTTTTATTATGAGGTAGGTTTCGGCATTGATTTATATTTACCTTATTTTAAATTTTCACCAAGTATTCGCGGTGTCTTTGCATTGTCTGATGAACTCGTTAGAGATGAAGATCCTAACAGTTTGTACACTTCAAATATTGAAGTTATGCAGTCGCGCGGCATATTTTTAAACTTTACCTTTCAATAATGTGGGAAGCAGATTTATATAGAGAAAAACACGGTTTTGTATTCAACTACGGAAAAGACCTCATCAGTATGCTTAATCCACAGGAAGGTGAACGCATTTTAGATCTGGGTTGTGGTACCGGTGAACTTACTGCTGCAATTGCCGAAAGCGGCGCTCAACTGATAGGTATTGATGCTTCGCAAGAGATGATTGATGCTGCTCAATCAAAATTTGATGGTATTGAATTCATCACGGCGCGCGGTGAGAGTTTTATTGATCAAAAACCCTATGACGCCATCTTTAGTAACGCAACCCTGCACTGGATCTTGAATCCTGAAGCTGCGATCTCAGCGATGTACAGCAACCTAAAAACCGGCGGTAGACTACTCTTAGAAATGGGTGGAGCCGGAAATATTGAAACCATCATCACTGCTTTAAGTGCAGTTCTAAAAGAAAAAGGATATATCAAACAATCCCGAACGATTAATTGGTATTTTCCAAAGTTGGGAACATATTGTTATTTCTTAGAAAAATCAGGGTTTCAAGTCACCTTTGCGCATTTATACGAGCGACCTACAAAATTACAAGATCCTGAAACCGGCATTATTGATTGGCTCAATATGTTTGCCAAACACTATTTTACCGATATCCCAGATGCCGAAGCTGACGCCATTCGCAAAGAAGTTCAGGAGCAGGTGCATCAAGCTTTGTTTAGAGACGGGCATTACTATGCCGACTATAAAAGACTGCGTATCTGCGCGATAAAATAGGCCTATCCGCGTTTAAATTCGCTTACTAAAATTGCCCCGGCGATTGCCACGTTTAAACTTTCGGTGGTTGAAGTCCCAAATTGTGGGATACTTATTTTATGCTGAATCTTTTCTGAAACAGCACTTGAAATTCCGTTTGCTTCATTTCCTAAAACTAAAATAGCATCTTCGGGTATTGACGCGCGATACACATTTTCACCATCCATAAACGCCCCATACACCGGAAGCGTCTGCCCCGATAAATAGGTGTCCAAATTTGTGTAATGTACCATCACTCGGGTAAGTGATCCCATTGTGGCCTGCACTACTTTAGGATTAAAACAATCTACTGTTTGCTGAGAACACACCAGCGTTTTGATCCCATACCAATCACAGAGTCTGATCAGAGTACCCAGATTACCCGGATCGCGTACATCGTCTAGTACCAATTGAAAACCCGCTTCTTTTTCACTACTCCGCTTCGGAATCTCAAAAACAGCTAAAGCCTTCTGTGGTGTTTTTAAAAATGAGATTTTTTTAAGTGCCGCTTCAGCAATTTCAATAGCATTTTGCGCTTCAAAATATCCTTTTAAAGCGTACAAACTGTGCAGCGTATAATGAGAATCTAAGAATTCTTGAATGCCTTTAATTCCTTCAACCACAAATAAGCCGTGTTGCTGGCGGTACTTTTTTTGAGACAGACTCGTTATTAATTTTATTTGGCTTTTGCTAACCACGTCTAATGTGTATTTTTGAAGTTATTTTTATAAAAAAGCCCTTGCAAAAACTTTCCGCAAAAATAGGATTATTTATCATACTGCTACTCGTTCTAGCTGCCTGTGATGCGGTAAAGCGTGTTCCGCAAGGAAAATATTTACTTTCTGAAAATGAGATTGTCGTTAACGGTGAAGTCAACGAAGCCTACAACATTAATAACATTCCGTATTTACAGCCCAATACAAAAGTTCCGCTTTTAGGAACTCCGGTTAGACTATACATTTACAATTGGGCGCGTCCCAACTTAGACAGCATTCTTCAGCATAAATTAAACGACAACGACCAGCGAACGTTAAAATTTTGGTCTGGCGTACTCTCGCGAAAACAACTCGATAAGTACATCAAATTTAAACTAGGTTTTAACGAAGTGCTTAAAGATTTTGGGGAAGAGCCCGCGATCATTACCGAAAATCTTACCAAAAGATCGGCAGACCGTTTAACCGAATACTACAACAGTAAAGGCTGGTTTAATGCCGAAACGACCTATGAGATCGAGAAAGATAGCGCAAACAAACGTGCTAAGGTGATCTATTCGGTAAATACGCAAAGACCATATATCATTGATTCGTTAAAAACCTTTATCAAATCTGCTGCTGCAGATTCTATTTACCAAGCGCATAAAAATGAGTCTTTTATCAAGAAAGATGCGCAATACGAACTGCTCGACATCAACGCCGAAACCAGTCGCATCACCGAGCTGATGCGTAATAACGGCTTGTTTCATTTTGATCAGGAATTTATAAGTTTTGTAGGAGACTCAGTGAATACCAACCATCGGGTTAATCTCGAGATGAACATTAGAAACAGGGAGATCCGCGGGAGAGATTCGGTTTATGAATTACCACTAAAGGTTCATAAAATAAGTAAGGTTAAAGTCACAACAGATTATGGTTATGCTTTGCGCAACGACACCTATTCAGATAGTCTGGTGCGCGATGATCATTACCTCTATGCTTATGACAAATTGCGGTATAAGTCTAAGCGCCTAATCGATGCGATTTTCATTGAGCCCGGAGAAACCTACAGCGACGAGGCACGCAATCAAACCTTAATTCGATTAAGTCAGCTGGGCACTTTTAGATATCCAGACCTTCGGTTTTCTGAAGATCCTGATGACCCAGAAGGCACAGATCTTATCGCCAATATTCTGCTTACCCCACTGCCTAAATTCAACCTGAGGGCAGACTTTGATGTTTCTACCTCCAATATTCAACGTTTTGGGATTGCCGGCGGTGGTTCGCTACGCATTAGAAATGTTTTAGGCGGAATGGAAACTTTGCAAATTTCCGGGCGTGCAAGTATAGGAGATTCCAGAACCGCAGCAGGAAGCAACAGCCCTGAGCTTTTTGATATCACTGAAATAGGTGCCGATGTAAGTCTGACGATTCCGCGTATCTTCTTCCCTATTCGCACCAATTTCATCGCACCTGAAATGTCACCTTCTACCAGTTTCACGACCGGTATAGGTATTCAGCAAAACATAGGTTTAGATAAACAAAATGTCACCGGCGGAATTAATTATAAATGGACCCCTTCAGAAAATTTAAATTACCGTTTTGATCTTTTTGACATTCAGTATGTGCGTAATTTGAATATCTCAAACTACTTTAACGTTTATGAGAATTCGTACGACGAACTGAACACTATCGCTCTTGGGTATCCTACACAGGTGATTCCGTATTTAAATGAAGAGGGCAATTTAGATATTCCGGATGGTGCTTTAGACTTTATAAATGCTGTACAAAACCGAAATATTGCCGTTACCACAACAGAGTTTAATGACGTTGTGAATATTGAAGAACGCCGCCAGCGCCTTACCGAAGACAACTTGATATTAGCTTCTAGTTTTACCTACTACAAAAACACTCGGGATAATTTATTTGACGATGAGTTTACCAGTTTTAGAGCCAAGCTTGAAGTTGCCGGTAATACATTAAGCGCCATTAGCAATCTGATAGGACTTGAAGAAAATGAAAACGGTTCCTCAAGAGTTCTTGGTGTGACCTTCTCGCAATATGTAAAAACCGAATTGGATTTTATTAAACATTGGGATTTTGGCAACGACAATATATTGGCTGTAAGGGCATACGGAGGTATTGCCATTCCGTATGGAAATTCAAACAGTATCCCTTTTATTCGCAGTTTTTTTGGTGGTGGATCTAATGACAACCGCGCCTGGCAAGCATACCGCTTAGGCCCCGGAAGCACGGATAGCCCTAACGATTTTAATGAAGCCAATATGAAACTGGCGTTTAACGCAGAACAACGCTTTACCTTTTTAGGTGATTTAAAAGGCGCTATTTTTGCCGATGTAGGAAACATCTGGAACGCGCTAGATAATATTGAAGATCCACAGGCCACCTTTACCGGCTTAAAAAGTCTTGAAGATATCGCCGTAGGAACCGGTTTTGGTCTACGCTATGATTTTAGCTTTTTTGTTTTGCGTTTTGATATAGGATTTAAAACCTATGATCCCGCGCTACCTAACGGCGAACGCTGGTTTAAAAACACAAATTTTTCTAATGCGGTCTATAACGTGGGTATTAACTATCCTTTCTAAGCAAATTAGGTGGTCAAACCCTAATTATTTATTAATTTTATGCCCTTAACTAAGTAAACAACAACTTATGAGTCATAGTATCAAACCGGGGGTTGCAACCGGTAAAGAAGTTCAGGCAATTTTTAAACACGCTAAAGAAAATGGCTACGCGCTTCCAGCTGTAAATGTAATCGGCTCTAATACCATAAACGGTGTTTTAGAAACAGCTGCAAAATTAAATGCACCTGTAATCCTTCAATTTTCTAACGGAGGTGCTCAATTTAACGCAGGAAAAGGTTATGCTAACGATAACCAGCAAGCAGCAGTTGCAGGAGCAATCGCAGGAGCAAAACACGTGCACGAATTAGCAAAGCGTTATGGTGCAACAGTTATTTTACACACTGACCACTGCGCTAAAAAACTTTTACCTTGGATTGACGGTCTTCTTGATGCTTCTGAAGAATACTATAAAGAACATGGGCATTCCCTTTTTAGCTCTCATATGATTGACCTTAGTGAAGAGCCTATTGAAGAGAACATCGAGCTTTGTAAAAAATACCTTGAGCGTATGAGCAAGATGGAAATGACTCTTGAAATCGAACTTGGTATCACCGGTGGTGAAGAAGATGGTGTAGATAACTCTGATGTTGACGTTTCTAAATTGTATACGCAGCCAGAAGAAGTTGCTTACGCTTATGAAGAATTAAGCAAAGTAAGTGATCAGTTTACCATCGCTGCGGCTTTTGGTAACGTTCACGGGGTTTACAAGCCTGGTAACGTAAAATTGACTCCGAAAATTTTGAAGAATTCTCAGGAATATATTTCAGAAAAATACGGGGTTGGAGAAAACCATATCGACTTTGTATTCCACGGAGGAAGTGGTTCTACCGTTGAAGAAATTCGTGAAGGTATTAGCTATGGCGTTATCAAAATGAATATTGATACTGATTTACAGTGGGCATTTACGGAAGGTATTCGCAAATATTTTGATGCAAATGCAGACTATCTTCAAACACAAATAGGTAATCCAACCGGAGAAGACAGCCCAAATAAGAAATTTTACGATCCACGCGTTTGGTTACGCAAAGGTGAAGAATCTTTTGTGGCGCGTTTAGAAAAAGCGTTTGAAGATTTAAATAACGTAAATACTTTGTAATTTCGCATCCGCGAAAAGAAATTTTAAAACCTCAGGATTTATATTCTGAGGTTTTTCAACCTTTAAAAACAGCCTCTTAATTTTTAAGAAGCACCCCTAAAAGCTTACAAACTAAAAAGCACAAAATATGGCTTGGTTTAAACGGAAAGAAAAAGGAATACAAACTGCTACCGAAAATAAAAAAGATGTACCTAAAGGACTTTGGTACAAATCTCCTACCGGTAAAATCATTGATGCAGATGAACTTGCTAAGAATTTTTACGTAAGTCCAGAAGATGATTATCACGTAAGAATAGGCAGTAATGAGTATTTTTCAATTCTTTTTGATGAAGGCAAATACAAAGAGCTAGATAAAAATCTTACTTCAAAAGATCCGTTAGGATTTGAAGACACTAAAAAATATGTTGACCGTCTCAAGGATGCAGAAGCAAAAACCGGTTTAAAAGATGCCGTACGTACTGCCGTAGGTAAAAGTATGGGTAAAGACCTTGTTGTTGCTGCAATGGATTTTAAATTCATCGGTGGATCTATGGGTTCTGTAGTGGGCGAGAAAATCGCGCGTGCTGCAGATTACTCCCTTAAGCACAACGTACCTTTAGTGATCATTTCAAAATCTGGTGGAGCACGTATGATGGAAGCTGCATTATCCTTAATGCAATTAGCAAAAACTTCTGCTAAACTGGCGCAACTTGCCGAAGCAAAAATTCCATACATCTCGTTATGTACAGATCCTACCACCGGTGGAACCACTGCTTCATTTGCGATGTTAGGTGATATTAATATTTCTGAGCCGGGAGCTTTAATTGGTTTTGCAGGACCTCGTGTTGTACGCGATACTACCGGTCAAGAATTGCCTGAAGATTTTCAGACAGCAGAATTTTTAAAAGAGCACGGTTTCCTTGATTTTATATCACACCGAAAAGAACTGAAAAAGAATATCAACCTTTACATCGACTTGATTTTAAATCAGCCTGTTCGCAATTAAAAATAACAGACCGGTATTTAGAAATTAATTGTATCTTTGCCGGCTCAATGAGATCACCTCATTGAATACATAAAAACTATTTAAATAATATTGGCATGTATCTTACTCAAGAGAAAAAAGATGAAATTTTCAGCCAGTTCGGTAAAGACAAAAACGATACCGGATCTGCAGAAGGACAAATTGCGTTGTTCACACACCGCATCAACCACCTTACAGAGCACTTAAAAAGAAACCGCAAAGACTTTAACACTGAGCGTTCTCTAGTAAAGTTAGTAGGTAAGCGTAGAGCATTACTTGACTATTTAACTAAGAAAGATATCAACAGATATCGTGCTATCGTTAAAGAATTAGGTTTAAGAAAATAATTCTTATTTATAAAAGGGGCTGTTTTTCAGTCCCTTTTATTTTTAAAATCTGTTTGTTTCAGACTAAATTTGAAGCTTCAGTAAAATAAAAACCATATTTTTGGTTAAGTCCCGAAAGGGCAAAGAAAGCTATCCTTAGGTTTTTCATTGGTCAAACACTACACACAACAACACAACGACCTTGCCGCAACCTGAATAGGTTTGCAGCTTATGTTTAACAGTATCCTCGATTTAGGATACAGATGAAAAATCAAAATATGATTCCAAAGACTTTCAAAGAGGTCATTGACCTTGGTGATGGTAGAGAGATCTCTATCGAAACCGGTAAATTGGCAAAACAGGCACACGGCTCTGTTGTTGTTCAATCCGGTAAATGTATGTTGCTTTGTACCGTAGTTTCAAACTACAAGCAAAGTGATGTTGATTTTCTTCCGTTAACGGTAGATTATCGTGAAAAATTTGCTGCCGCTGGCCGCTATCCTGGTGGTTTCTTCAAAAGAGAAGCTCGCCCAAGTGATGGTGAAGTATTAACCATGCGTCTTGTAGACCGTGTACTTCGCCCATTGTTCCCAAAAGATTATCACGCAGAAACTCAGGTTATGATTCAGTTAATGTCTCATGACGAAGATGTAATGCCTGATGCGATGGCAGGTCTTGCAGCATCTGCAGCAATTCAACTTTCAGATTTCCCATTTGAATGTGCGATTTCTGAAGTACGTGTGGGTCGTGTAAACGGTGAGTTTATCATCAACCCTTCTCGCACACAGTTAGCAGAATCTGACATCGATATGGTTATTGGTGCTTCGGCTGACTCTGTAATGATGGTTGAAGGTGAGATGGACGAAATTTCTGAAGAAGAAATGACCGAAGCCATCAAAGCTGCTCACGAAGCTATTAAAGTTCAGTGTGAGGCTCAAATTCGCCTTGCGGAAGCTTTTGGTAAAAAACCAACCCGTGAGTACGAACCAGAAGTTGAGGACGCAGAGCTTGAGAAAAAAGTTCACGACTTAACGTATGACAAAGTGTATGAAGTAGCCAAAGCAGGTTCTTCTAAACACGAGCGCAGCACTGCTTTTGACGCCATTAAAGAAGAAGTAAAAGGAACCTTCTCGGAAGAAGATCTTGAAGCGTTTGGAGATTTGATCTCTAAGTATTTCTACAAAGCCGAAAAAGCTGCAGTACGCGATCTTACTTTAAATGAAGGTTTACGTCTTGATGGTCGTAAGACTACTGAGATTCGCCCAATTTGGTGTGAGACTGACTATTTACCATCTGTACACGGTTCTTCTATCTTTACACGTGGGGAAACTCAGGCGCTTGCAACCGTTACGTTAGGTACATCTAGAGAGGCTAATCAAATTGATATGCCTTCTTATGAGGGTGAAGAAACATTCTATTTACACTACAACTTCCCTCCTTTCTCAACCGGTGAAGCGCGTCCTATTCGTGGAACGTCTCGTCGTGAGGTAGGTCACGGTAACTTAGCACAGCGTGCATTAAAAGGAATGATCCCAGCAGATTGCCCGTATACCGTACGTGTTGTTTCAGAGATTTTAGAATCTAACGGTTCTTCTTCTATGGCAACAGTTTGCGCAGGTACTATGGCCATTATGGATGCCGGTGTAAAACTTAAGAAACCAGTTTCTGGTATCGCAATGGGTCTTATCACTGATGTTGAAAGCGGTAAATACGCTGTACTTTCTGATATTCTTGGTGATGAAGATCACCTAGGTGATATGGACTTTAAAGTGACCGGTACGGCTGATGGTATCACTGCTTGCCAGATGGACATTAAAGTAAAAGGTCTTTCTTACGAAATTCTTGTAAAAGCACTTCACCAGGCACGCGATGGTCGTTTACACATCTTAAATCATCTTACCGATACTATCTCAGAACCTCGTGAGGATGTTAAAGATTACGCTCCTAAAATGGTTACTACGCGCATTGCTAATGAATACATTGGTGCGCTTATAGGACCTGGCGGAAAAGTAATTCAAGAACTTCAGAAAGAAACTGGAACTACCATTGTAATCAACGAAGATCCTGTAACCGAAGAAGGAGTCGTTGAAATTCTAGGTACAGGAACTGAAGGAATCAATGCAGTTCTTGCAAAAATAGATTCAATCACTTTTAAACCAAAAGTTGGTGAGTCTTACAAAGTGAAAGTAATCAAGATGCTTGACTTTGGTGCTGTTGTAGAATATCTTGCTGCTCCGGGTAATGAAGTACTTCTTCACGTATCTGAGCTTGCTTGGGAACGAACAGAGAATGTAAGCGACGTGGTTAATATGGGAGATGAATTTGAAGTAAAATACTTCGGAATCGATTCTCGTACACGCAAGGAAAAAGTTTCTCGTAAAGCACTTCTGCCAAAACCGGAAGGTTACAAAGAACGTGCTCCTAGAAATAATGACAACAAAGACCGTGGATCTCGTGACAATCGAGGCCGCGATAACAGAAATAAAGATCGTAAAAGAGATTAATTTCTGATAGATTTTATTGAAAAAGGGAGCTAAATGCTCCCTTTTTTTATGTTTTTTGAGTCAAATCGCTGAAAATTGAAATCCCTGCTTAATTCAATTTATTTCCTTTAAAAATATTCTTTGATTCATAATATTTGGATATTACCTACTACTACTGACATAAAACTGACAGATGTACAGCATTTGGCAGAAAAACTGCCAAAAAGGAACTGCGAAATCCGCAATGCTTTTTTAACATTTAGTTAGCAAACCTTCCTTAAGCTTCATTGGGTGTACGCTAACAGCCTTTTTCCTATCAATATTCTAGGATACTTGCTCATTTTCTGAGTCTCGCATGATACTTGCACTAAATAGGGCGAACTAATTAATTAAAAACTATTTAATGAAAGTATTAGTATTAGGTGCTGGCAATATGGGACTTACCTATGCCGAAGGAATGGCAAACTCCCCATTTTTAAATAAGCGCAAGCTTATGATCTTTGATGTCTCACCTCAAAAAACAGAAGCTTTATCAACTATGGCGCAGTTTGATGCTTATGACAGCATTGAAGAATGTGTGCCACAAGCTGATGTTATTTTTATCGCGGTTAAACCGTACCACAGTCAATCATTATTTGACAGTATTAAGCCCTACATAAACCAAGATCAACTTTTTGTATCGTTAATGGCGGGTGTAACTATAAATACCATTCAAGAAGGTTTAGGCGTAAAAAAAGTTATACGTACTATGCCTAATTTACCTGCCAAAGTAGGTAAAGGAGTGACTTCTTTTACAGAATCTAAAGAGGTTAGTAGAGTGGAATTATTGACTGTTAGAAGTCTTTTAGATACTACTGGTGAGTCAATACACGTAGAAACAGAGCAATTTATTGATGCTTCTACTGGTATTTCAGGTAGTGGTCCTGCATATGTATTTTATTTTATGCAGTCTATGTTAGAAGCAGCATTAAAAATGGGCTTCTCTCCTAACGATTCAAAAGTATTAGTATCACAAACCTTTGAAGGCGCTGTGAAACTATTTAATGAATCTGATCTTACACCTGAAAAGTGGATGGATCGCGTTGCTTCAAAAGGTGGTACGACGCGTGCCGCACTAGATTCAATGGAAGATAATAACGTTAAAGAATTAATTAAAGAAGCTGCTTATGCAGCATTTGACCGTGCAACAGAACTCGGTAAAGAAAAATAAAACTATGAGCACAAAACGTGTAGTTATAAAAGTAGGAACTAATGTAATGACCAATAGAAACAACAGAATTGTTGGGCCTGTTCTTCATGAGCTTGTGAGACAAATCGCAGAGCTTTATGAAAAAGGTTACCAGCCTGTTTTAGTTTCTTCAGGTTCTGCAATTGCAGGTAAAGAAGTCTTAGGAGAATGCAATTATGAAGATGCTTCTACCCGTAGACAAATATTCTCTTCAGTTGGGCAACCTCGTATGATGCGTCACTATTATACGCTATTTAATAGTTTTGGTATGCATTGCGCTCAATTGCTTGCTACTAAGCGTGATTTTGCGCCAGGGAAGCACCGCGAGAATATGATCAATTGCTATGAAGGTTTATTGTCTGAAGGTATTATACCTATCGCAAATGAGGATGATGCAGTATCATTAACTATGTCAATGTTTACTGATAATGATGAGCTCGCAAGTCTTGTAGCCGAATTGATCAACGCAGATGCATTAATTCTGCTTACAGATACAGACGGACTTTACACAGGGCATCCTGATGATGATGAATCAGAAAAATTAACAGAAGTACACCCTGAGCAAAAAGTAGAACAATACGTTCAAGAAAATAACAAAGCCGAAGGTGAAGGACGAGGAGGAATGAAATCTAAGCTTAAAATCGCTAAAGAAACTGCTCGCAAAGACATCACTTGCTTTATTGCTAATGGTAAAAAACCTAATGTGATTGTTGACCTTCTGGAAGGCAAAGAAATTGGTACTAAGTTTCAAGCTTAAGTTTGAAATAGATTAGTTCGTTCAATTCAAATTAATAAAAGAAAAAAAGTAAAATGCAATTACTCAATTCAGATATAAAAAATAAAGTTCTTGATTCAATGATGACGATTATTGAATCAAGAAAAAGCGAAATTTTAGAAGCTAATAAAAAAGATTTAGAGGCTTTTAATCGCGACGATCAAGCCCTTTACGACAGATTGGTTGTAAACGATGCAAAAATTGCCGGAATGATTCAGGCGATTAAAGAGGTGCGCAATCAAGAAGATCCTGTAAGTCAAGAAATTTCAAATACAACACTTGATAGCGGTTTAAAAATCATCAATAAGACAGCTCCATTTGGAACCATTATGATCATTTATGAATCGCGTCCTGATGTTACTATTGAAGCTGCAGTTCTAGCTTTTAAAGCAAATAATAAAATTTTGCTTAAAGGTGGTAAAGAGGCGCATCATAGTAATGTGGTTCTTGTAGACTGCTGGAAACAAGCTTTACGCGAGAATGACCTTGATGAGTCTTGGATAACTATGTTACAAATGAATCGTGAAGAAACTCAGGCATTCTTAAAGAATCCTAATCAACCTTTAGATTTGATTGTTCCTCGTGGCGGTGAGCGCTTAATCGGATTTGTAAAAGAACACGCTAAATGTGCTGTTTTGGTTAGCGGTAGAGGAAACAACTTCCTATATGTGCATCCAAAAGCAGATTGGGCCAAAACTATTGAGGTAATCATCAATGCTAAAACCGATAAAATATCTGGATGTAACGCGCTAGATAAAGTATTGGTAGACAAGAACATTGTTGATTATGAAGCTAAGATCAAAGAATTAGATCAAATTCTTAAAGCTAAAGGTGTTGAAGTATTAGCAGACAAAGCTTCAAAAGAAGTTCTTAGCGATAATGCCGTGATTCCGAATGAAGATACGTGGTATGAAGAATTTTTAGCGATGAAAATTGTTCTTGGCGCTGTTGACAGTATGGAAGAAGCTATGGAAAAGATCAACACCTACAGCGGTGGTCACTCCAGTGCGATTATGACAACTGATAAAGAAGCTGCGACAATCTTTATGGAAAACATAGATACAGCAGCGGTTTATCATAACGCTTCCACGCGATTTACAGATGGCGGACAAATGGGCGTTGGTGCCGAGTTAGCGATCAGTACCGATAAATTGCACCATAGAGGTCCCTTAGGATTAAAACAATTGGTGACAAATAAATACTATGTATTTGGTGACGGACACGTAAGAGTCTAATTATCAGTAAATATTATTCAAAAAGGGAGTTCTTCATTGAGCTCCCTTTTATTTTTTTATCAAGTTTTAAAATCATCTACTGAAAATTTTTCAGCAAAAAAGCAATGAAATTTGATTTTTGGTAAAAGCCTTAAATTCAAACTTTTCCTACAAGTAAAATTCATTAGTATTCATTTAAAATATTTAATTTAGCCTTTAAACGAAATAAAGCTTTTGTTTTGCCATCTCACACCCAATGAGCTCATTTATAGATCGTCTTCTCAATCATCGTGCTACTAGGATTACTAAAAGTGATTCTACAGAAGATCCTATAAAAAACTTTTTCAATTACCTCATCGGTTTGGGCACGCCGGGCCCTAGATTGAAACTTTTAGAATCGAAGATTGAAAATTTTGAGTTTCCTGAAGATACCTATTTAGCAGAAATCTGTGTTGTCAACTTTTATCTCGATTTAGAGTTTTACCTCATCAATCACGATGCGCGTTACATCAGCACAGAAGAGAAGTTGCGTTTACAGATCAAAAAGCAATTTCCAAAAATTGCAAATTCTAATGCATTCTTACCGCTCTACACTAGCGGAAAAAACCAAGAAATCAGCCTTGCGCAACTCTTTCTGATTACGATTTTAAAGAAGTTTAAAGATGAAGATCCGGAATTAAATACCACGATCTCGTGGCTGAATTCTTTAGAAAAAGCATTTCACGCAGAGCCATCTTCAGATCTTGTTCAGCAGATTAACAGCTTTAGAAGAATTAAAGATGATGCATATAAGATCAATAAAGAATTTGGTGAAATCTTTGGGCAAGACTTTGTTGATTCAGCATTCTCGGGTACTAAAGAAGAGTTTTTCAGCTATTATGAAAAATTAAATGCAGTCGTAGCCATCAATGATGTGATGCCGCAGCTTTTTACTTCGTTGCTAAACGAGTCGGCTAACAAAGACTATTTTAAACCGCCTATAGAGCCCCTTCCACCTCAGGAAACCCCTTTACCTAAGCAAAAACCATCGGCGCATAGTGCGCAAACCACGCACGTAGATGTGCTGGAGAATTTATTGGACGGTTACTTGCTTTTTGATAATTCCGGGGCGATTAAAGGAATGAATACCTTGAGTACGCGCATTTTTGGCCTTGAGAAGGAACAACTTAGGCAAACTTCCGTTTATAAATTATTTCCTGAGGCCATCAGTACAAAGCTGCATACAGACATTCAGAACCTCTATAAACAACAACCTCTGGCGCTCATTGGTAATCGTGTGGAGCTGGATATTAAAAATACTCAAGGTGAACTCATGCCTTATGAGGTCACTTTTACCAATAACTATTCTGAACCCGTAGATACTTTTAGTCTTTTTATCAGAAATATCACAGAGCGAAAAGATACCTTGAAGGCTAAAATGAATGCCGAGCGCACTGCGGAAGCAAAGACGACGTTTTTGTCTAATATGAGCCACGAGATCCGCACCCCGCTCAACGTGATCTTAGGACTTTCTGAAATTTTAATCAAGAAAGGTTTTGACGATAAGCAACTTTTAAAGAAAAACTTAGAAGGCATTTCATTTTCGGCAAAAAATCTCTTGTCGATTGTGAATGATATTCTTGATTTTTCAAAGATCGAAGCAGGAAAGCTCACCTTACAGTCTTCTGATTTTAATCTGGCGGAAGTGATCACCAACCTCTCAAATGCTTTTGAAGTAAAGGCTCGGGAAAAGGGGTTAAAACTAAATACCGAAATTGACCCAAGCATTCCGGATATTGTGATTGGCGATCAATATCGATTAAATCAGATCATTACTAACCTGTTAGGTAACGCTATTAAATTCACCAAGCGCGGTGTCATACAACTTGATCTAAAGCTAGTTGAAGAAACTGCTGAATCGGTCAAAATCAAGTTTACCGTTAAAGACACAGGAATAGGAATCCCCGCCGAACAACTGAATAAAATCTTTGATAGTTTTTATCAAGTTGATGAGCCGGAGCACGCTAAAATAAATGGTACAGGATTGGGTCTTTCCATCACCAAAGAGCTCATTAATTTACAAGACGGAAAACTCAGTGCTGAAAGTCTCGTTGGCGAGGGTTCTACCTTTTATTTTGACCTAAGCTTTGAAAAGAGTAAACGTAAAAAGCTTCAAGATCTCGAAAAACCTGTTGACGGTAAACCGAAGCATTTAAAAGGCTTGACCGTTCTTGTAGCTGAGGATAATAAGATGAACCAGTTTTACATTCGTCAACTGCTTCAGGGTTTAGAAGTTCAAGCGGATATTGCTGAGAATGGTGAAGAAGCGGTCGCTATTTACACCAATGCACCTAAAAAATACGATCTTATTTTGATGGATATGCATATGCCGGTTATGAACGGGCTCGACGCTATTGCAGCCATTAGAAGGTCAGAACAAGATCAATTAAATAAAGTACCTATCGTGGCGTGCTCTGCTGATGTTTTTCCGGAAGCGCGTAAAAATGCTATTAAAGCAGGTATTGACTTTTATTTGACAAAACCCTTGAAGGAAGAAGCGCTAAAAGAGGTACTATATTGGTTGATTTCTGATAATTCTTCCGCTGAAAAACCTGTGGAGCAAAAACAACAGGATCCTGAGCCGCCTGAACCTCAAAAAGCACTATCTGAAACGGCGCCTTCTTCCGTAGATTTAAATCAACTCTTTGCCATTTTTGATAACGACAAAGATTTTGTAATTGCACTTCTTGAAGTATTCATTACAGAAACCCCTGAAGATTTCAACAGTCTACGCAACTGTGTTGAGCGTGAGTATTATGCCAGAGCGAGTACGCTGGCTCATAAAATGAAATCGAGTTTTATGAATCTTGGGATGACAGAACACGGTCATCATCTACAACAAATAGAAACGCATCTTAAAAATGCTGATAAAATCGAAGAAGCAAAAACGCATCTCCAAGCTTTTGAAATGCTTTATAACAAAGCATTAGTAGATGTCAATCTTCAGCTGATTGGACTAAAAGAAGTATAGCAAATTTTGGTCTTTAAGCGAAAAAATCAGTCGTTCAGCTATTTGTTAAAGTTTTCTAAAAAAAATTAAATATTTCTGTAACCTTTAATTACCTCTTTACGTATAATAGGTAAATCAGCAGTTACGCATTTTGCCGCTGCGATTCAAACATTGAGTACCGGTATAACCAATCCGGTGGAACATTTTAAATATGTGATGGTCCTATGAGACAACTTAAGATTACAAAACAGGTTACTAACAGAGAAACCGCTTCGCTTGACAAGTATTTACAAGAAATTGGTAAAGTAGACCTTATTACTGCCGATGAGGAGGTTGAATTAGCACAACGTATTAAAGCAGGCGATCAGCGTGCATTAGAAAAATTGACTAAAGCTAACCTGCGTTTTGTGGTTTCTGTTGCAAAACAATACCAAAACCAAGGGCTAACGCTTCCTGACTTGATTAATGAAGGAAATTTAGGTCTTATCAAAGCTGCGCAGCGTTTTGACGAAACGCGCGGTTTTAAATTTATCTCTTATGCTGTTTGGTGGATTAGACAATCTATTTTACAAGCATTAGCTGAGCAATCACGCATTGTGCGTCTTCCACTAAACAAGATCGGAAGTATCAATAAAATCAACAAAACTTACGCGTTTCTAGAGCAAGCTAATGAGCGTCCGCCAAGCCCTGAAGAAATTGCAAAAGAGCTTGATATGACTGTTAATGAGGTAAAAGAATCGCTTAAGAATGCAGGTCGTCACGTAAGTATGGATGCGCCACTTATTGAAGGGGAAGATTCTAACTTATATGATGTTTTGCGCTCTGGTGAGTCTCCTAACCCTGACCGTGAATTGCTTAGCGAATCCCTTAGTACAGAGATCGAACGTGCTCTAGAAACGCTAACGCCACGCGAAGCTGATGTTGTGCGTTTATATTTTGGTTTAGGTCATCAACATCCTATGACTCTTGAAGAAATTGGTGAGACTTTTGACCTTACTCGTGAGCGTGTACGCCAAATTAAAGAAAAGGCGATCAGAAGACTTAAACACACCTCTCGCAGCAAAATTTTAAAAACCTATTTAGGCTAGATTTTACAAGAATTCGTTAAAAATAGGGTGTTTCGCTAGCTTTTTAGTAAATTGCACTAATATTGAAACCCCAAGAAAATATTTAAAGTAACAACAGTTCATCATAACTGTTCGTTTTTTGATTGATGAATGAATCCCCGGCTGATTACCGGGGATTTTTCATGGTATCTATTTGAGCTGATATAAATCTAAATTGACACCACTTCTAAAGCAGCAATTCTTAAATTTACGCTATAAATAAAATTTGATATGACTCCTAAATACCTTGCTCCTTCTATCCTTGCTGCTGATTTTGCAAACCTTGAACGCGATATTAAAATGGTCAACGCTAGTGATGCAGACTGGCTGCATGTAGATGTGATGGATGGTGTTTTTGTACCCAATATCTCTTTTGGAATGCCGGTGGTTCAAGCCATAACGCAGCACGCAAAAAAAGTGATTGATGTACATTTAATGATCGTAGATCCAGATCGCTATATCAAGACTTTTGCAGCTTTAGGAAGCACTAATCTTACCGTACATTACGAAGCTTGCACCCATTTACACCGCACCTTGCAGGCGATCAAAGCAGAAGGAATGAAAGCAGGAGTAGCGCTTAATCCACACACGCCAGTACACCTTTTAAAAGATGTAATTACTGATATCGACCAAGTCATCATTATGAGTGTGAATCCGGGGTTTGGCGGTCAATCGTTCATAGAGAATACCTACCGAAAAGTGCGGGAATTAAAAGAGATCATTCTCACGCATAATGCTAATACGTTAATCGAAATTGATGGCGGAGTGACAGATCGTAATGCAAAACAATTGATAGAGAGTGGTGCAGATGTTTTAGTGGCTGGAAGCTTTATTTTTAAGGCTGAAAATCCAACCGAAACCATAAAAATAATGAAAGAGCTTATCTCCTAAACAGCTCTTTTTTATTGGGGTTGAATCGCTTCGGGTGTAGTGAAAAAAGAAGAGCAGATCTGTTTGTACTAATCGCTTTGCAACGCCCCCTACAGCCAACAAAATTATTAGAATGCAACAGTAATCTGCTCGTTCTTGATCTTAAATCTAATCCGTAGCAAATAAAAGAAGAAGCGTTCAGAAAAAAGTACGGAATTCCGTAATGGAGAGCGACTTTAACATTATAACTAATACTTTAGTGCATTCCTATCCTGATATTCCTTCGGTCACAAACTTTTTACTAAACCCATAAGGGTCAAAATCCCAAACGAATGGAAGCATAAAATATACAAATAACGTTAATAGGATTATTGAAACAATATTCATCCAAAATCCGGCTTTTACCATATCAGGTATTTTAAGATATCCTGAACCGAAAACTACGGCGTTGGGCGGTGTAGCCACCGGCAGCATAAACGCACAAGAAGCGGCAACTGTGGTTGCAACTAAAAGCATATAAGGATTAAGATCAAGCTCAAGCGCTATTGGTGCCAGAATGGGCAATAACATCGCCGTGGTGGCAAGATTTGAAGTCAATTCTGTTATAAAATTGACACTGAAAATAACAAGGAGAATAATCAATAAAAGCGGTAAGGCATCTAAAAGAGTCATCTGAAGTCCGAACCATTTTGCCAATCCTGTAACCTCAAAACCGGATGCCAATGCCATTCCGCCGCCAAAAAGAAGAATGATTCCCCAAGGAATATTTACGGCTTCTTCCCAGTGTAAAATACGTTTTCCTTTTCCGGAAGCATTCAGTGTAAATAGTAAAATACCTGCAGCTATTGCGATGATGGTATCATCAATGCCGGGAAACCAATTTTCTAAGAAGAAAGATCTGGTGATCCAGCAAATAGCCGTAGTTGTAAAAACAACCAACACCGTTTTTTCTTCACGCTGCATAGGTCCCAACTCCTTGAGCAAGCGATTGATTTCTGCTTTTCCGCCGGGAAAGTCTTTCTGTTTAAAAGAATATGCAATGTTTGTGAGGTACCACCAACTGATAACGAGCAAGATCAAACTAATAGGAAAACCGAACTTAAACCACTGAAAAAAGCTAATATCTATCGCATAAACCTCTTCAATATAACCGGCGAAAACCAAGTTTGGCGGCGTTCCTATCAAAGTTGCCACACCTCCTATCGAGGCGCTATACGCAATACCCAACATCAGTGCTTTCCCAAAAATCATATTCTCATCTGCAATAGTATTGGGATTGTCCTTTAACTGAGATACGATTGACATCCCTATGGGCAGCATCATTACAGAAGTAGCAGTATTAGAAATCCACATAGATAAAAATGCGGTTGCCACCATAAAACCTAGAATAATATTTTTGACATTGGTCCCAATGATTTTGATGATATGCAAAGCGATGCGCTTGTGGAGATTCCATTTTTCAATTGCAATTGCTAAAATAAAACCGCCCATATACAAGAACACATATTTGTGCCCATACGACGCTGTAGTCGTTGAGATATCTACCGCCCCCGTAAGCGGAAACAATACAATAGGAAGCAAAGCAGTCACTGCGATAGGGACGACTTCGGTAACCCACCATAATGCCATCCATAACGTTACGCAAAGAATATTGTAAGCGGGCTGTGACATGCCGGTTGGCGCGTCTAACTGTTGCAGTATTAAAAATAGTACAGGACCAAGTACTAAGAAAATAGACTTTTTAAATTTCATGGTATGTAGTGACCGTTATAGGGTAAAATCGCTTTGTTACATTAAGGTTACAAAATACTAGAAATTTTATTACTGAAAATCTATAGGAAAGAGGGATTCAATTTAATTATTGAAAAAAGTAATTTGAATCATATATTATTTTAGAAAGGTATAATTATAAACAATACTCTAGCTACTACTTAAACTAAAGGTGGAATGAACATTTGAAAGTTGACCATCTCAAAGAAAGACCCCCAAGATTGATCCAACATACCTTTTGAATCTCTAAGAAAGTTTCGGATTATAAGGGTTTAAGCTATGAAATAAAAAAGCAGGCTAACTATTTTAGACAAATCCATGAGCCCCCTACAGCTAATGAATCAAAGTTAAGTTTAGTTTTAGCCTGCTTATAGTATTAAAGCTTCGGTTTACATTTTTCTCAAAATCAACCGACTATCTTTAGCATTATTTATAATTAAAGATACTAAGTGATATTCAACAATAAAGAAGTTTAACAGTATTTCTTAAAATCTATGAGCTAAGACTGGTATTCTATAAAATAAGAAACTCCCTCAGAAGAGGGAGTTTCTACGTTAAAATCAAAGAAGAAAAATGATTCTAACGCCTCTCATTACCTGCTTACAACGATGAATTCAGACCTCCTATTTTCAGAGTATTCCAGTTCTGTACAGGTTTTTCCGTCTTCATCACAAATATGTATGGGTCTTGACTCCCCATAGCCTATAGCACTCTCTATACGAGAAGGATCTATACCATTTTCTATGAGCCAGTCTTTTGTTGAGTTTGCCCTGTTTGAGGATAGGGTTTTATTAAAATAATCTGTTCCGCGCTGATCTGTATGCGATTCGATTTTAATGATCATTTCAGGATAAGAATCCATCACTTCAATGACCCGCTTTAGCTGAATTGCAGCTACGTCGTTTATATTGTACCGATAATATTCAAAGTAAATGGGATCAATACGTATCTTTTCAACATCTCCATCGGTCACAAAAATTTCTGAAAGATCTTTTAGCCTAAAGTCAACCATATCCATTAAATGACCAGGAATCAAGTCTGTTGAAAAATCTAAAGCGTCTTCTCCATAGCCCGCTTTCGTAGCCTCTAAGGTATAGGTAGTTTCACAGTTTAACGTCATAGTGTAGGATCCCATTTCATCGGTAATCACTTCTTGATGTACCTGACCATCATTAATATAGGCAGTCACTTTAGCGCCAGATAATATCTCTTTTGTTTCTAGATCATACACCGTACCGGTGATCGTTTGTAAACATTCTTTTACGTTATATTTAAAGCTATAGATATCATCACCACCTTTTCCGCCAGCACGGTCTGAGGAAAAATAACCTGAGTCAGGTTCTAAACCAGCTACATAAGCAAAATCGTCTGCATTAGAATTGATGTTAGGCCCCAGATTGATAACGGCTCCAAAAATTCCGTCTTGAAAATTAGTTTTATAAACGTCTAGTCCGCCAAATCCTACGTGTCCTTCAGATGAAAAGTACAAGGTGTTATCTTTATAAAACGGAAAATAATCATCAACAATACTGTTGATCAAAGGGCCTAAATTTCGTGGTTTTGAATACGTACCGTCCTCGTAGATATCGCAAACATAAATATCTGCTTTACCAAAGCCACCGGGCATATCTGATGCGAAAAACAGTTTGGTACCGTCTTCGGTTACAAAAGGGTGTCCCGAAGAATACGTGTCCCCATTAAAAGGCAATAACTCTTTCTTTAGTTTCTTTGCTGTAAGATCTACACGATAAATATTGAAGTAATTGCGTTTATCCCCCGTAAAAATCTTTCTCTTATTATCTTGAGCGCTAGAAGCAAAGTAAATGTATTTACTATTAGGTGAGAAGCTTACAGTTGCATCATGATACGGCGTTTCTAAGTCTTCATTAAATAGTCCTATATTTGAAAAAGATTCGGGACCGTTCATATCTGCCTTATAAATAGCTAAATAGGGTGTATTATCACGCTCGTAAATTTTATTAGCTTCTTTATTTCGGGCTGAAGTAAAAACAAATGTACCCTCACTTATCGCACCACCAAAATCAGCATACTGTGAGTTCAATTCCAGATTTTTAATTGTGTACAGGGTGTCTCCCTTAATCAATTCTTCAAATCTTGATTTTTCTTCATAATATGCGTTAAGCATTTCGGGCGTTCCTTTTTCTTTTACATACAACTCAACCACTTGGCTCGCTTTATCGTATTCTTTGAGATAACGCAGGGTATCGTAATATTGAAACCCCTGAAAGTTATCTTGGTTAGGTCCAACCTTTTTATACCAGATTTCATAATATTCTTTTGCCTTGTAGTAATCTTTAAGATTGTAATAAACATCACCCATTTTCATATAAACCTCGGGTGCTACATTCTCTTTTTTTGCTGAAGCCATATATTTCTCAAAAGCCGGAGCAGCTTCTATATAAATATGTCTATCATAAAGTTCGTTTGCCTTTTTTAGATTGCTTTGTGAGAAAGCATTAACACTTATAAATAGTAGTAAAATATAAATAGTTCTCATGGGTCTCAATTTTAAAAGAATCTTGGTGAAAAAGTTGCTCCTCGTCTTCTAGCAAGAGAAAACTTAATTAAGATCTCATGACTCCCCTCATTGTATTGATTAAAGTCTGAAGTATTATAATCGTAAGCATAGCCTATAAAAATATTATTGGTTACCTGAAAGCCAGCCAATGCGCTCACGGCAGCATCCATACTATACCCTGCCCCAATAGTAAAGCGCTCCAGAAAAAGAAAATTAGCCGATAGATTTGCTCTTATAGGCGCCCCTTCTACATAATCAAATAAAGCGGCCGGCTTGAATTTTGTATTCTGACTGATATCAAATATATATCCTCCAATGAGATACACGTGTAACTGCTCTGTGTTCACAAAATCATCTTCCTCATCATAATATTCCTGTGAGAAAAAGTTAGGCGTTGAAAGTCCCAAATACCATTGATCGCTATATAAATACGTACCGGCTCCTAAAACACCTAGAAATTGATTATTGATGTTATTCATAAATGAAGGGTCATTAGGATTATCAAAAACCCCTTTTCTAAAATCAACGTTGAGTACTCTAAAACCGGCTTTTAAACCAAAAGACAAATACGTACGCTCAGCCAACTGAATGGCATAAGAAAAATTTCCGTCAATATTCAAGTCTTCTGAAGGGCCTAAGGCATCCCGAGTTATGTTTAAACCCAGACCTACATTATAGGTGACAGGCGTCTCCAGACCTAAGTTGATGGTTTCTGGTGCCCCGTCGATCCCGGTGAATTGTGCTTTATAATTTGCTGTAATGTTCAATGCATCAGATGAGCCTGCATAAGCAGGGTTCACTGTCATAGTATTGTACATATACTGCGTATAGTTGGGCGCCTGCTGCCCGTAAATACCGGCAGCACTACACGCCACAATCATCAGTTTGATTAAGGTTGTGACTATTTTTGTCATGATTATTAAATTTTAATGAGAGAATTAATTTATTATCGAGCTATATAAATCCAACCGGTTAGGGTACGCTCACCCTCGCCCAACTCTATAGCGTAGTAATAGGTTCCTGCAGGTAAACCGCTGGATTTGTTTATAGAGTTAGCTACATTAGAATCCCCATTCCACGTATTGAGATAACCACTAGCAGTAAAGACTAACTGTCCTACTCTGTTATACACATTTACCGTATTGTTAGGGTATTTTTCAATACATCGTACCGTAAACAGATCGTTCATCCCATCACCGTTTGGCGAAAACTCATTGAATACCATCAAGCAATCAGGATCGATCTCTACTTCTGAAGTATTGTTTCCGGTATTGCTGTCTATTGGTGTCGAAGTGATTATTTCTGCTACGTTTCTATAGTCTCCTGTGCTTAGAACAGTAGCTACAACTGTTAATGTTGTGCTGCTATTTGCTGCTAAAGAAGGAATTGTCCACACTCCGGTAAGCGGATTGTAACCACCTATTGGTGCCGTAAAACTGTCAAACTCTAAACCTGACGGAAGGGCTTCACTTACTTGAATATTAGTAATATCCGTTTCACCGGTATTTGTTACTTCAATTAAGTACGTTACCTGCTCGCCAATTGCCGGATTCATTAGATTTACCGATTTAGAAATACTTAAATCAGAACAAGCTTCTGCAATAACATCCAGATCAGCCGAAGTTTCAACGATACAAGAAAGCGTTGTATCATAAGTCACGCTTACGGTATTGTTTCCTGGGATATCCCAAATTACAGCCACAAAATTATCATCTAGGCCACCTCCCGAAGTGATTGAACCTCCTGAAGTGATCGTCCACATATAATTTGACATGCCAGACTGTGTGGTGTAGATTATCTCAGTGCCCAAGCACGCATTAGCCTGTGAAGCTTCGATACTCGCAGTGGTAGGTTGCGTGAGCATAACAGTTACTCCAAAACGACCGTTGCCCTCTACTCCATCTACTACAAGAGCTGCATAATAGGTGACTCCATCTGCTAAAGGCGTAGTTTCATCAAGCTGAACACCTTCTGTTTGCTGATCATACCAAACAATGTTTGACTGATCTAAAACAATATCCTGAAGCGTCACAGGATCTGTTGAACAGAACGCCTGATTTTCATCACCTGAAGGTATTCCTACGTTGATTACCAACTCATCAATTGTAGCATCTACTGAAGTATTCCCCACACCATCACTACTTTGAGCCATCACATCGTAAGTCCCCTCTTCTATCTCATTTCCATCAGGAATAGTCAGCGTCCACGTATCATCGCCATTATCAACCAAATTCCCATCACCCTCTACATAGGTTATACTGTTAACGCTTACGGTCAAACTCTCTGAAGAATCTGCAGTTCCGGTAATCGTCGGAGTAACGTCTGCTGTGGTCTGACTGTTTACTGTTGGAATACCAGGTCCTGTGGAATCAATAGTCAATTCGTCAAGCGTGGCATCGCTGCTGCTGTTGCCGGCTGCATCGGTGGCAGTCGCCATCACATCGTAAGTTCCATCAGGAAGTGCGTTAGCGTCTGGCACAACTAAAGCCCACGTATCATCGCCCTTATCCGTCAGATTGCCGTCACCTTCGGTGTAGGTTACTCCGTTTAACATCACTATCAAATCATCTGCAGAATCTGCAGTCCCCGTAATGGTTGGCGTGTTGTCATTGGTAGTCAACAAATCAACCGTTGGAACCGCTGGCGCTGTCGTATCGATCGTTAATTCGTCAGTGGTAGCATCGCTGCTGCTGTTGCCAGCTGCATCGGTGGCAGTCGCCATCACATCGTAAGTTCCGTCAGGAAGTGCGTTAGCATTTGGAACTACTAAAGTCCACGTATCATCGCCGTTATCCATCAGATTGCCGTCACCTTCGGTATAGGTCACTCCGTTTAACATCACGGTAAGCTCATCTGCAGAATCCGCAGTACCGGTAATGGTTGGCGTGTTGTCATTGGTAGTCAACAGATCAACCGTTGGAACTGACGGTGCAGTAGTATCGATCGTTAATTCATCAGTGGTTGCATCAGTGCTGCTATTTCCGGCTGCATCGGTAGCGGTTGCCATCACATCGTAAGTTCCGTCAGGAAGTGCGTTAGCATCTGGAACAACTAAAGTCCACGTATCGTCACCGTTATCCGTCAGATTACCATCACCTTCGGTATAGGTCACTCCGTTTAACATCACGGTAAGCTCATCTGCTGAATCCGCAGTACCGGTAATGGTTGGCGTGTTGTCATTGGTAGTCAACAGATCAACCGTTGGAACTGACGGTGCAGTGGTATCGATGGTTAATTCATCAGTGGTTGCATCGCTGCTGTTGTTACCGGCTGCATCGGTGGCGGTCGCCATTACATCGTAAATTCCGTCAGGAAGTGCGTTAGCATCTGGCACAACTAAAGTCCACGTATCGTCGCCATTATCCGTTAGATTGCCGTCGCCTTCAGTATAGGTTACTCCGTTTAACATCACGGTAAGCTCATCTACAGAATCTGCAGTTCCGGTGATGGTCGGCGTATTATCATTGGTAGTCAACAAATCAACCGTTGGAATAGTCGGTGCAGTAGTATCGATCGTTAATTCATCAGTGGTTGCATCAGTGCTGCTATTTCCGGCTGCATCGGTAGCGGTTGCCATCACATCGTAAGTTCCGTCAGGAAGTGCGTTAGCATCTAACACAACTAAAGTCCACGTATCATCGCCGTTATCGGTAAGATTGCCGTCGCCTTCGGTGTAGGTTACTCCGTTTAACATCACGGTAAGTTCATCTCCAGAATCTGCAGTTCCAGTAATGGTTGGCGTGTTGTCATTGGTAGTCAACAGATCAACCGTTGGAACTGTCGGTGCAGTCGTATCGATGGTTAATTCATCGGTGGTTGCATCGCTGCTGTTGTTACCGGCTGCATCGGTAGCGGTTGCCATCACATCGTAAGTTCCGTCAGGAAGTGCGTTAGCATCTGGCACAACTAAAGTCCACGTATCATCGCCGTTATCGGTAAGATTGCCGTCGCCTTCGGTGTAGGTTACTCCGTTTAACATCACCGTTAGTTCATCTGCAGAATCCGCAGTACCGGTAATGGTTGGCGTGTTGTCATTGGTAGTCAACAGATCAACCGTTGGTACCGTCGGTGCGGTTGTATCGATCGTAAGTTCATCGGTAGTTGCATCGCTGCTGCTGTTGCCCGCTGCATCAGTGGCAGTCGCCATCACATCGTAGGTTCCGTCTGGAAGTGCATTGGCGTCTGGCACAACTAAAGTCCACGTGTCGTCGCCGTTATCCGTCAGATTACCGTCGCCTTCGGTGTAGGTTACTCCGTTTAACATCACTGTCAAATCATCTGCTGAATCCGCAGTTCCTGTGATAGTTGGCGTTTTGTCATTAGTAGTCAACAGATCAACCGTAGGAACTGTTGGCGCAGTCGTATCGATCGTAAGTTCGTCTACAGTCGCATCGCTGCTGCTGTTTCCTGCTGCATCGGTGGCAGTCGCCATTACATCATAAGTTCCGTCAGGAAGTGCGTTAGCGTCTGGCACAACCAAAGTCCACTTGTCGTCGCCGTTATCCGTTAGATTGCCGTCGCCTTCGGTATAGGTTACTCCGTTTAACATCACGGTAAGGTCATCTGCTGAATCTGCAGTTCCTGTGATAGTCGGTGTGTTGTCATTGGTAGTCAACAGATCAACCGTTGGAACCGCTGGCGCTGTCGTATCGATCGTTAATTCGTCAGTGGTAGCATCGCTGCTGCTGTTGCCAGCTGCATCGGTGGCAGTCGCCATCACATCGTAAGTTCCGTCAGGAAGTGCGTTAGCATTTGGAACTACTAAAGTCCACGTATCATCGCCGTTATCCATCAGATTGCCGTCACCTTCGGTATAGGTCACTCCGTTTAACATCACGGTAAGCTCATCTGCAGAATCCGCAGTACCGGTAATGGTTGGCGTGTTGTCATTGGTAGTCAACAGATCAACCGTTGGAACTGACGGTGCAGTAGTATCGATCGTTAATTCATCAGTGGTTGCATCGCTGCTGCTGTTGCCGGCTGCATCAGTGGCAGTCGCCATTACATCGTAAGTTCCATCAGGCAGTGCGTTAGCATCTGGAACAACTAAAGTCCACGTATCGTCACCGTTATCCGTCAGATTGCCGTCGCCTTCAGTATAGGTTACTCCGTTTAACATCACGGTAAGGTCATCTGCAGAATCCGCGGTTCCGGTAATGGTCGGCGTGTTGTCATTAGTAGTCAACAGATCAACCGTTGGAACTGTTGGTGCAGTGGTATCGATGGTTAATTCATCGGTGGTAGCATCACTGCTGCTATTGCCGGCTGCATCGGTAGCAGTCGCTATCACATCGTAAGTTCCGTCTGGAAGTGCGTTAGCATCTGGAACGTTCAGCGTCCACGTATCATCGCCGTTATCCGTTAGATTGCCGTCACCTTCGGTATAGGTTACTCCGTTTAACATCACGGTAAGTTCATCTGCAGAATCCGCAGTTCCCGTAATGGTTGGCGTGTTGTCATTGGTAGTCAACAGATCAACCGTTGGTACCGTCGGTGCGGTTGTATCGATCGTAAGTTCATCGGTAGTTGCATCGCTGCTGCTGTTGCCGGCCGCATCGGTGGCAGTGGCCATTACATCGTAGGTTCCGTCTGGAAGTGCGTTAGCATCCGGCACAACTAAAGTCCACGTGTCGTCGCCGTTATCCGTCAGATTGCCGTCGCCTTCAGTATAGGTTACTCCGTTTAACATCACTGTTAAATCATCTGCTGAATCTGCAGTTCCCGTGATGGTTGGTGTGTTATCATTGGTAGCCAACAGATCAACCGTTGGTACCGTCGGCGGAGTCGTATCAATAGTAAGTTCATCGGTAGTTGCATCACTGCTGCTGTTGCCCGCAGCATCAGTGGCAGTCGCCATTACATCGTAAGTTCCGTCAGGAAGTGCGTTAGCATCTGGCACAACTAAAGTCCACGTGTCGTCACCGTTATCCGTCAGAATGCCGTCGCCTTCGGTATAGGTTATACCGTTTAACATCACCGTTAAATCATCTGCTGAATCTGCAGTTCCGGTAATGGTTGGCGTGTTGTCATTAGTAGTCAATAGATCAACCGTTGGTACCGCCGGTGCAGTGGTATCGATAGTTAATTCATCGGTTGTTGCATCACTGCTGCTGTTGCCGGCAGCATCGGTGGACGTGGCTACCACATCATAGGTCCCTTCTGCTAAAGCTGAAGGAATATCAAGGCTCCACGTACCATCGCCATTGTCGGTTAAAGCGGCTCCGGATTCCGGGTAAGCTACTCCATCAACGGTTACCACCAAGTCTGCTGAAGAATCCGCGGTTCCGGTAAGCGTTGGTGTAGTATCATTCGTTGTTAAAAAGTCTACCGTTGGAACCGCGGGTGCGGTTGTATCGATCGTAAGTTCATCAGTGGTAGGATCAGTTGCGGTTTGGATGCCTTGGGTTACTGTGGCTGTTACATCATAAACCCCATCGGTCAGTACTACCGGAAGTACCAGCGTCCAAGTGTCATCGTTATTATCGGTTAAGTTGCCATCACCTTCGCTGTAGGTCACCCCGTCTACCGTTACCGTTAGATCATCTGCAGAGTCTGCAGTTCCTGTGATAGTTGGCGACTGATTACTGGTTACCTGTGGTACCACTGTGGGCTGGGTTGGTAACGTAGAATTGATCACCAACTCATCTACGGTAACATCTGAAGAAGTGTTGCCCGCGGTATCAGTAGCGGTGATCGCCACATCATACGTACCGTCTGCAAGTGCATTTCCGGCAGGAACATTTAAGGTCCACGTATCGTTATTATTGTCTATTAAATCACCATCTCCTTCGGTGTAGGTTACTCCGTTTAAGGTTACTACAATAGCATCTTCAGAATCAGCAGTACCGGTCACTGTAGGTGTATTATCGCTGGTTTCTTGAGTATTCACTGTTGGCACTGTAGGTGCTGTGGTGTCTACGGTAAGTTCATCGGTGGTTATGTCTGTACTGCTATTGCCTGCTATATCTGTAGCAGTAGCGATCACATCATACACCCCATCATCCAGTGCATTTGCTGCAGGAATCAGTAACGTCCAGGTATCGTCGCCATTGTCTATTAGATTGGTATCTCCCTCACTGTAGGTGATTCCATCAACGGTAACGGTCAGGTTATCTATAGAATCAGCGGTACCGGTAATCGTAGGAGTATCGGTATTGGTGATCTGAGCATCTACCGTAGGTATTGCAGGATCATCAAGGTCTACCGTATAGGTTTGTGTGGTGGATACTGTAGTCTGACACGTCAATAGATTTGTAGCCGTTACTGAAGCATCAACGGTAAGATCATTATCAGCTACCAATTGCGCGCCGGCTACATCTACTGTAAAGCTAAGGTCTGCAGCTACTGTGGCTGTATACTCAAAGGTGTTTACGGTAACTATTACAGGATCACCTGCTTCGGCGTCACCACCTACGCTTCCTGTAAGGGCGATGGTCGTTCCTGCTTCGGCTGCATTGATGATATTGTCTGGCGTTACCGGATCTAAAGCAATGGTTGGCTCAGGACCGCCATCAAAAGTAACATCTACCACTTGTAGGTCTCCCGGTGCATTTTCACAGCCTGTGACTGCATCCACTAAACTTACATACACTCTAAACGGACCGTCAGCCTGAGTTAACCCTTCTACTTCAAGTTCGCCATCAGCATTGATACTATACGTAATTCCATCTTCTACTAAACCATCAGTGATCGGCAGCGTTCCGTTAGCATCTAGATAATAGTTGAAGCTTCCGTTGATCGTTGCTGTGGGAACGATAGTAAGCAGTTCCGGAAGACAGATCGGAAGATCAAATCCTACAACAGTGATATCGCCGGATTCCGGTAAGGGATTGACAGTCACCTCTACAGCCACGCGGCCGGATTCTTCGGTGCAACCCGCTAAAAAGGAGGCTACATAAAAGGTAGTATCTTCTGACAATGCCGCAGTGGTAAAGGTTTCACCACTGGCTGTGGTTGCTAGTAAATTTCCGCCAACCTCGCTGTCATACCAGCGCAGTTCTGCACCCGCACTCGCCGTAGTCGCCACTAAAGAAGCGCTTTCTCCCTCACACACTTCAACATCCTCTGATGCAGCATCGATGATAGGAAGACTTGGCGTAATAGCAATATCGTGAAAGTCCAGACTCTGTGCGATGTTTACACCCAAAAGTGAGGACAGGCGCACCACTACTCGATCTGCAGCTCCGCCAACATCAAAAGGTACTGCTGCTATATCGCCATTCTCTAAAAGTCCTAAAAGATCTAGATTCAGTAAGGTTGAAAGGCTTGAACTAGAAACAAGTGTGGTTCCATTATAAGCTTCAAAGGTAATATTATTAGCTACTCCTAAAGCCAATAGGTTCGGATCTACTTTTAAACTGATTTTAAAATCTTCGGTAGGTTGCGTTGCAGTATCAAAATAAACTTCCTGCTCTACCGAAGCCGCCACACTCACAATACCTAAAGCTAGTTGAGAGAAAGTGGCAGGATCTCCATCGATCGCATTTTCAGGATTGGTCACTCCCGCGCCTAGTAGTCCCACGCCACTAACATCTGTGGTGGTGAATGACGGACTGTTACAAATACTTGTGTCAATGGTAAGTTCGTTTGTGGTAGCATCAACACTTGACGTACCTAAAATATTGGTGGCTGTGGCAATCACATCGTACGTTCCTTCTGCCAGCGCTACCGGAACCTCTAGAGTCCAGGTGTCATCACCATTATCGGTGAGATCACCATCTCCTTCAGTATAGGTTACTCCGTCTACTTCAACGGTAAGATCATCTGTGGAATCTGCAGTACCGGTGATACGCGGAGTGGTATCAGCAGTAGTCAGCATATCAACCGTGGGTACTGTTGGTGCGGTTGTATCAATGGTAAGTTCATCAGTTGTAGCATCACTGCTGCTATTTCCCGCTGCATCAGTAGAAGTAGCTACCACATCATAGGTTCCGGCAGTTAATGCTGTTGGAATATCAAGGCTCCACGTACCATCACCATTGTCGGTTAGATCGGCTCCGGATTCCGGATAAGCCACTCCATCAACCGTTACCACCAAGTCTGCTGAAGAATCAGCGGTTCCGGTAATTGTTGGTGTAGTATCATTCGTTGTTAAAAAGTCAACTGTTGGAATCGCTGGCGCTGTCGTATCAATAGTAAGTTCATCGGTGGTCACATCAGTACTGCTGTTGCCTGCTGCATCAGTAGAAGTAGCTACCACATCATAGGTCCCTTCTGCTAATACCGAAGGAATATCAAGGCTCCACGTACCATCACCATTGTCGGTTAAAGCGGCTCCGGATTCCGGGTAAGCCACTCCATCGACCGTTACCACTAAGTCTGCTGAAGAATCTGCAGTTCCCGTAATGGTTGGCGTGTTGTCATTGGTAGTCAACAAATCAACCGTTGGTACCGTAGGTGCAGTCGTATCTATTGTTAATTCATCGGTGGTAGCATCCGTGCTGCTGTTTCCGGCTGCATCGGTTGAAGTGGCTACCACATCGTAGGTTCCTTCTGCTAAAGCTGAAGGAATATTTAGAGTCCACGTACCATCACCATTGTCGGTTAAATCGGCTCCGGATTCCGGGTAAGCTACTCCGTCTACGGTTACCACCAAGTCTGCTGAAGAATCCGCGGTTCCGGTAATCGTTGGTGTAGTATCATTAGTCGTTAAAAAGTCTACCGTTGGAACCGCTGGCGCTGTGGTATCGATCGTAAGTTCATCGGTGGTAGGATCAGTTGCGGTTTGGATGCCTTGGGTTACTGTGGCTGTTACATCATAAACCCCATCGGTCAGTACTACCGGAAGTACCAGCGTCCAAGTGTCATCGTTATTATCGGTTAAGTTGCCATCACCTTCGCTGTAGGTCACCCCGTCTACCGTTACCGTTAGATCATCTGCAGAGTCTGCAGTTCCTGTGATAGTTGGCGACTGATTACTGGTTACCTGTGGTACCACTGTAGGCTGGGTTGGTAACGTAGAATTGATCACCAACTCATCTACGGTAACATCTGAAGAGGTGTTGCCTGCGGTATCAGTAGCGGTGATCGCCACATCATACGTACCGTCTGCAAGTGCATTTCCGGCAGGGACATTTAAGGTCCACGTATCGTTATTATTGTCTATTAAATCACCATCTCCTTCAGTGTAGGTTACTCCGTTTAGGGTCACTACAATGGCATCTTCAGAATCAGCAGTACCGGTCACAATAGGTGTGGTATCGCTGGTTTCTTGCGTATTCACTGTTGGTACCGTAGGTGCTGTGGTGTCTACGGTAAGTTCATCGGTGGTAGCGTCTGTACTGCTGTTGCCTGCTATATCTGTAGCGGTAGCGATCACATTATACACCCCATCATCCAGTGCATTTGCTGCAGGAATGAGTAATGTCCAGGTGTCGTCCCCATTGTCTATTAAATTGGTATCTCCCTCACTGTAAGTTATTCCATCTACGGTAACGGTCAGGTTATCTATAGAATCAGCGGTACCGGTAATCGTAGGGGTATCGGTATTGGTGATCTGAGCATCTACCGTAGGTATTGCAGGATCATCAAGGTCTACCGTATAGGTTTGTGTGGTGGATACTGTAGTCTGACACGTCAATAGATTTGTTGCCGTTACTGAAGCATCTACGGTAAGATCATCATCAGCTACCAATTGCGCGCCGGCTACATCTACCGTAAAGCTAAGGTCTGCAGCTACTGTGGTAGTATACTCAAAGGTATTTACGGTAACCACAACAGGATCACCTGCTTCGGCGTCACCACCTACGCTTCCGGTAAGGGCGATGGTCGTTCCGGCTTCGGCTGCGTTGATGATATTGTCTGGCGTTACCGGATCTAAAGCAATGGTTGGCTCAGGACCGCCATCAAAAGTAACATCAACTACCTGAAGGTCTCCCGGTGCATTTTCACAACCAGTGACTGCATCCACTAAACTTACATACACTCTAAACGGACCGTCAGCTTGGGTTAACCCTTCTACTTCAAGTTCGCCATCAGCATTGATAGTATAGGTAATTCCATCTTCTACTAAACCATCAGTGATCGGTAGCGTTCCGTTAGCATCTAGGTAATAATTGAAGCTTCCGTTGACCGTTGCTGTGGGAACAATAGTAAGCAGCTCCGGAAGACAGATAGGAAGATCAAATCCTAAAACAGTGATATCGCCGGATTCCGGTAAGGGATTAACAGTCACCTCCACGGCCACGCGGCCGGATTCTTCGGTACAACCCGCTAAGAAGGAGGCTACATAAAAGGTCGTATCTTCTGACAATGCCGCGGTGGTAAAAGCCTCACCACTTGCTGTAGTTGCCAGTAAATTTCCGCCAACCTCGCTGTCATACCAGCGCAGTTCTGCACCCGCACTCGCCGTAGTCGCCACTAAAGAAGCGCTTTCTCCCTCGCATACTTCAACATTCTCTGATGCAGCGTCGATCACGGGAATTCCGGGAGTGATCGCTACATCATATAAGTCTAATCTTTGAAAAACATTAACTCCTAATAAGGAGGTATAACGTACCACAATGCGGTCTGCAGGTCCAGCGACGTCAAAAGGAACCTGCGCGACAGCACCGCCTTGCAAAAGGCCCAAAAGATCAAGATTTAATAGGGATGAAAGACTCGAACTCGAGACTAATGTAGGACCATTGTAGGCCTCAAAGGTGATATTGTTAACCACTCCTAAAGCCAACAATGTTGGATCTACTCTTAAACTGATTTTAAAATCTTCAGTGGGCTGTGATGGGACACCAAAATAAACTATTTGCTCTATAGATGCAGCTACGTCCAACACCCCAAGACTCAATTCTGAGAAAGAGTTGGGATCATTATCTATAGCATTTTCAGGATTATTGACTCCTGCTCCTCCCAGTTGCAATAGATCAAGACTAAGACCGTCTCCATCATAAGAGGTGTAAAGTGGATCATTACACGTTAAAGCGCCAGAATTATAAAATGCGCCTCTCACATTTAATGTTCTCGTATTACCTAAACCTAGAAGCGAACCTATACTATTAGTGATGCGTATACTGCTGTATGATTGATTTGGGGTCATAGCAATATACATCGCACCACTAACATCTGTTACCACACGCACTCGGGGAGAATCAAAGGTATTAGGGTCAGAGGAGTCTGCGCTAAGCACCGTTGTTGTGCCCGATCTGGCTTCGACTGTAAATTCTTGATTTCCGATAAGGACTACCCCAAGAACATCTCCTAATAGATTACCCAGACCACCACCTAGCAGAACGCGAAGAAGTTCATCCTGAGTATCTATGCGTATGAAGGTTGTGGTATTTGCTGCTACCGGAGTATCGTAGCCTATCTCAATAAAACTGTTATAAGCTCCTATACCTAATGCCAAGCCACTATTAGCTTCTAGCTCTGCAGTGGTATTTAGATCACCATCTACAGCAAAAGAACCATTAACTACGTGATCTGTATCAATATCAACTAAGTTAGTTGCAAACGTCTGTGTTTGCCCTAAAGCATTTTGCCCTATACTGCATACAAGGAGCAGGCAAAAAATGGATTTGAAAATAAAATTTCGAAAAGTAAAGTTCACCATAGTTACTTTGTTTTAAGGTTGAGAGGTTATTTTTAAAACGTTAAATCTGAGCAATAAAAGCCTAGGCCAACAACCATATATGGTTGTCAGTCAAGATTTTAAAATGTAAATAGGGGTGAGAAAATTTTGACATAAGTATGGCTAAAAACCCTCTTAAATGTCAAAATGAACGTCTACTCTGGAAAATTTGTAATGAGAGTATTAACTTTTGTTTATACTAAGCTAGATAAGGATTCTTTAAAAAACACAAAAACTGGATAAAAAACACAACTTTATCGGTTTAGTTTGGGTGTTTTTTAATTTTTTACAAGTGTAATTTTATTTATCGTAGGAATGTGACCCGGAAATATAAACGCATATTACTGTTTTATACAAGTAATTATTTTTTACAACTACCACTATATCAGCATTTAATAGTCGTTCATCCTAAATCAAAGGAGTAAATCGATTTATGTGAGAAGATTCAGAATTAAAAAAAACGATTTACTTCCATAGAAAATAAATCGTAAGAATATTCTTAATAACTAAAACCGTATAAACTATTTCCGCTTTGTGTTTGGTCTTATGATCAGTCTGAGATCTTGATTTTGGGTAAGGTATTCTGTAGACCAGTTGTAGAACGTACGCACTCTATTTCGATAATCAATTAATGCAAATAGGTGTACAAATAGCCATACAAACCAGGCTACAAAACCATTGAAGTGTAGTTTTGGTCTAGGCATATCGGCAACAGCTTTACTGCTCCCAATAATCGCCATAGATCCTTTATCAAGATAATTGAAGGGTTTGGGCGGCTTTCCTTTAGCCATTCGGTCCAGGTTTTTAGCTAATACTCTACCTTGTTGCATGGCAACTTGCGCAAGTTGCGGATGCCCGGTAGGAAAATCTGAGTCAGCAGTGCTTATTGAGGCATCACCAATAGCATAAATATCCTGTACATTTTCGACCTTATTATAGGCATCTACTTTTAACCGGTTACCGCGTTCATAAGCCATATCGGGGATTCCTTTAAATCGAAAGCCGGTCACGCCCGTCGCCCAGATAAGGTTTTTGCTATAAATATGAGAACCATCTTTCATCATAACTTTTTCGCCATCAAAATCTACAACTCGCGTGTTAAGCAAAACTTCCACACCTGCTTTTTGTAGTTTTTTAAGCGTGTATTGCTGACTTTTCTCACTCATAGGCGAAAGCAGCTCTCCCCCACCGTTGATCAAATAAATTCGGCTTCCCGAACCTATGAGCTCAGGAAATTCTTTTCTTATCGTATGATTACGCAACTCTGCAAAAACCCCGGAAATTTCAACTCCGGTAGGACCACCTCCCGCAACCACCATATTTAAATAGGGTAAACGTTGTGACTTATCATCTATGCGCGTGGCTTCTTCAAGTCGCTGTAGTAAAAGATTACGCATTTCTAATGCGTCTTCAAGCGTCTTCATGGGAATCGCATGCTTTTCAATCTGATCAAGTCCAAAATAATTGGTTTGCGTTCCCGTAGCCAATACCAAATAATCGTAGTGTAGCGTACCGTTATTCAAAATGATCTGATGATTTTCAGGCTGAACTTCTAAAAATTCTCCCATTCTAAACCTAAAATTCGCCTGGCCTCTAAAAAGGTTTCTAAACGGAAAAGTGATACTCGAAGGATCAAGATATCCCGTGGATACTTGATACAACAAGGGCGGAAAGAAATTGTAATTATTTTTATCTACTAAGGTAACTTGGTAGTACGATACTTTACTTAGTTTTTTAGCAAGATTGATTCCGGCAAAGCCTCCCCCAATAATTACAATATGTTTACTCATAAATTCTAGTATTAAGCTCGAAATTAGCGGTTTTCTTGGAGTTAACTTTGATTTTAAAACAATTTTAATGCTTTATTTAAGCCGCTACTTTAAGCGATATTTATCACAAAAAACTTCCGCTCGTAACTCCTAAATTAAAAGTATACTGAAGCTTTGAATCACAAAACTTTGCGTTAACTTTACTACGAATTCTTTGCTAAATAATCAATAAAAAATCAAAGTAATCGATTGTAAAAAATGTATTTGATACATTTTTTAATAAAAAAGTAATTTTATTACATATACCAACCAGAACACACTTTTATGGAAAGACACACCACGCTTGGCGAATTTATCGTTCAAAACCAAAAAGATTTCCCGTATGCTAAAGGCGAACTCACCTCACTTCTGAGCGCTATCAGGCTCGCCGGAAAAATGGTAAATCAAGAAATCAACAAAGCCGGACTCGCAGAAATACGCGGAAAAGCCGGTCAAGAAAATGTACAAGGAGAATCCCAAGCAAAACTAGATGTACTCGCCAATGACATGTTTATCAGCACATTACGTGATCGTGGCGATATTTGCGGTTTGGCCTCAGAAGAACTTGAAGATTTTGTAGTTTTTAATGAGGAGCAACATAAAAATGCCAATTATGTAGTGCTTATTGACCCGCTTGATGGTTCTTCAAATATTGATGTTGATATTACGGTAGGTACCATTTTTAGCATTTATCGCAGAATCAGCCCGGTGGGGACGCCTGTAACTTTAGAAGATTTTCTACAACCCGGTATCAATCAGGTTGCTGCGGGCTATCTCATCTACGGAACCTCAACAATGCTCGTGTATACCACAGGAAATGGTACTCACGGTTTTACCTTTGATCCCGGAATTGGATCTTTTTTCCTCTCTCATCCTAATATGAAGTACCCGGAATCTGGTAGAATTTATTCGGTAAATGAAGGGAATTATGTGCACTTTCCCCAAGGAATTAAAAAGTTTATACGTTGGGCGCAAGAGCTTAACGAAGAAGAAAACAGACCTTTTACCTCACGTTACATCGGGTCGCTGGTGGCAGATTTTCACCGAAACATGTTGCTAGGCGGAGTCTATTTATATCCTGAAGGAACTAAAGCTCCTAAGGGTAAGCTGCGTCTAAATTACGAATGTAACCCTATGGCTTTTCTTACGGAACAAGCGGGAGGAAAAGCTTCTGACGGTTATGGTCGCATTATGGAACGTATTCCTAATGAACTGCACGAGCGCGCTCCTTTTTATTGCGGATGCACTACTGAAGTAGAAAAAATTGAATGGTTTTTACAACAGAAAGATTAAACACACTTTTCAGAACAGAAGTAAATTTTTTCAGAATATTACGCGCTTCAACAGCCTAACATAAAATCCGGAAGACAACTTCCGGATTTTTTATGCTTCTAATTTATAAAGTATGGGGTTAAACGCTTTTGAGACGACCATCACCTGATCGCCCAAGGTAAGCGCTTCGGCTTCGTGATGCTGCACCACTACTTTAACCACTTGCGTATGAATGCGAACACTCACGACGCTGATGATCTCTTCCTTTTCAACCTTGACAACCACTCCCGGAAATTTGAATTTTCCACTTAAATTTTGATTGGTAAAGACTGTATCAGGAGAGCCTATTTTACTGATCTTTCCTTGTTCTAAGTAGACCACCTTGTCAGCCAACTTGATAATTTCGCCTACCTCGTGAGATATTAAAATTGTGGTTAGATCGTAGCGCTCTTGAACACGCTTTAAGTATTCATGAAGTTTAAAACGTATGGTATTATCTAGCGCTGCAAAGGGTTCGTCAAGCAATAATAGTTTTGGTTTTTGTACCAAGGCCCGCGCCAGCGCCACTCGCTGTTTTTGTCCGCCGCTTAGTGTTTCAGGCTTGCGGTGTTGCAGTTGCTGCAACTCCATCACCTCTAGAAGTTCGTCAATAGTGTTAGTGCCATCTTTTTTTCCTTTGGCAAAAATCAGATTCTCTAAGACCGTCATATGACCAAACAAGGCATAATCCTGAAAAACAAAACCTATACTGCGCTCCTGAGGTTTTTTATTTATTTTTTTTGAACTGTCGTACCAGACTTCATTGTTTACAACGAGACTTCCACGATCTGGAGTCATCAATCCGCTGATCATTCTTAAAGTAGAAGTTTTCCCCGCGCCAGACGCTCCATAGATCGTGGTAAATGCACCGGCTTCTAAAGCCAGTTTCAGTTCAAGATCAAAACTACCTGCTCCCCCATCTAATGTTTTAGTAAAATCAATCTCGATCATTTATAAAGGCTTTTAAAATGATTTCCGTTCACGAGATACACGACAAGTAAAATGCAAAAAGTAATCGCAAAGAGAATAAAAGAATATAAATGAGCAGCATCGTAATTGAGGGCTTCAACCTCATCATAAATCGCGATAGACGCTACTTTTGTTTTTCCCGGAATATTGCCACCTATCATCAGCACTACTCCAAATTCACCCACGGTATGTGCAAAAGACAATACAATACCAGTAAGTAATGCTGGTTTGATCTGCGGAAGTTGCACTTTGAAAAACGTTTCCCAAGTGGATTTCCCCATCACATAAGCAGCCTCTGTTACTGATCGCGGAATGCTGCTCAAACCTGACTGCAGCGGGTGAACCATAAACGGCAAACTATAAAGTACAGACGCGACGGTCAAACCCGCAAACGAAAAAACCAACTTAACACCCAGCCACTCGTTGAGCCAATTTCCAAAGAAATTATTAGGACTGAAAGCCATTAAAAAATAGAACCCCAAAACCGTGGGCGGTAACACCAGCGGCATACTCACCAGCGTCTCGATGACAGGTTTAATTTTAGCTTTTGTAGTGCTTAACCATCGGGCCAAGGGTAATGCAACCACTAGCAAAATAAAAGTGGTAAGTACCGCTAGTTTAAACGTGAGGATAAGAGGTTCCCAATTCATAAACCACGTAACATTACTTCGTTTAACTTGATCATCGCGATCACCTTTTTGCTTTCTTGCAGTTCTAAACGCGATGCAGAATCTGTGCTTATGATAGCTATGAGCACACCGGCATCTGACTGTAATTTGAGTTTAGTAAGTAACGCTCCTTTTTCTACGGAAACAATACTTGCAGGAATGCGGTTTTGCAAACTGATCTGCGGCACTTCTGCAGTGGCAATGATCACCTCGGTTTCTTTAAAAAGTACAGCAACCGGAGCTTCAGATTGAAGATAGGTTGCAGTTTCAGGCGTGTCGATCACGATGGCTTTTAGCTGAAGTTTAGGTATAACTTCAACCAGCACCAAACTAAGATTGCCGTTAACTTGAATGGTTTTTATATTTCCGTTGAAACTATTCACCTACCGAATATCCAAAATCTTGAAGAATTTTCTGTGCTTCTTCGGTAAAAAGGTAAGCATAAAATGCTTCTGCCTGTTGTTTTTTTGCTGCATCCTGTGAGATCCTCACAACCCCTTGCGCTATGGGTTTGTATAAGGAATCGGCTACCGGCGCCCAGAATCCTTTGGTTTTTAAAGAAGGTGCTTTTACTACCGAAAGTGCGGTAAATCCTATTTCGGCTGCGCCGGAAATAATAAACTGATTGGTTTGTGCGATGCTTTCACCATAAACCAACTTATCAGCCACAGCCTCCTCCAATTGCAATGTGCTTAACGCAGCAACCGCTGCCTCTCCATAAGGCGCTGTCTTTGGATTGGCCAAAGCAATATGTTTGACCGCATTTGATTGAAGCGTCGCAAATTCAGGTTTTAATTCGCTACGCAACGTCCAGATAACAAGTTTACCGTATGCGTAAATTCTAGGGGATGTTGCCGCAATACCAGCATCGTAAACCTCCTGCGGATATTTCAAATTTGCCGCAACAAAAATATCGTAAGGTGCTCCCGCTTTGAGTTGTGCCGTTAATTTCCCCGAAGAACTGATCACCAATTCACAAGGCACCCCTGTATCTTTAGTAAAATCGTCTGCCAACCGCTGCATTGCAAATTGCATATTAGCAGCGGTGGCAATGGTAAGTTTAGGAGTATCATTAACTTCTTTACAGGCTGTAAAAGCCGCAGTAAAAAGAAACAGGAAAATGTAAATCCGTTGTAATTTGCACATACCCGAAGGTACTACAATCGGTGCAACTGCATCAATACCCCTGCGCTTTTCTTTTTCTTTTTCGGTCTTGATACCAATGCCTTTTAGCGCGGTAAATAGAGAGTAAGGCTATAATACTCCAGATCACATTGGTAACTAAAGACGGAATGGCTTTATAATAAAAGCAATTGACCGCAATCAACATTCCTCCTACTAGGTTCATTAAAATACAATAAGTACTAAAATCTTTGTTTTTTATTAGAGTAAGTGCATACGAGAGGACTACAAGAAAAGAGCCCGCCCATCCTGAAATATCGATGAGTAACTTCATAGCCTTTAAAATTTGGAACGTTCTATTCGTTTATAAGGAGTTTATCCATTCGGGTTTTAAAATCAGCTTCCGCCATACGGGCTTCAAGCTGTTCTAATTGTTCAAGCAATAAGGTATTGTGTTCAAGCATTTCTTCAAGCGCTTTATTACCGGCTTCCCAATAGGCTTCTAAAACAGGTAGTTCTTTTTTGGCTTTTTGTGATAAAACCAGGTTATACCTGCGGTTATCTTCAGGATCCAGATTAGAATTGATATAGCCGCGTTTTTTCATTTTATTTATAAGTTTTACGATCGCCGGATGCGAGAGCTGTAACGCCTCTGCAATTTCGGTTACCGTCATCGTTTCATTTTTCTGAAGAAGTAAAAAGATCATATGCCAATTGGGCTCTATCTCACTGTCGTGTTCTCTATAAAAATCCCGAGTTTGATACATAAAAGCATCACTCAATCTTTTTAATCTACCGGTTAAACCGGCGTAGCCCATTTCAATCAAAAAATCTTCACTCATCCTAAATATGTAACTGGTTACACAAATGTATATTTTTATTATAGTTCATTTATTAATTCAGCGTTAAATTTTTAAGTGATTTTTGGAGACTTTGTAAGAGCTATTTTACAGGAAAATCAGACCAAGTATTTTTTTCAATAACAATACCGCAAGCCTTTAAATTAAAGGATTGCCGAATATAGCACACTGATGAGTAAAATAGGCAGAAGCACTATAAAAATGGGCAAGATCAAATTTAAAAATGCTTTAAAGAGACCTACATTTTGCACTTCTGAAATACCGATCAAAATGAGAACAAACGACCAAATAGATAAAACTATTTCACAAAAAACTGAAGTGTAATAAATCACTTTATCAAAAGAGCTTCCTTTGGTTAAATCTAAATCCTCTTGAAAAACTGCTTCGCCATAAATGGCTATTTGAAGCATTAAAAATACTAAAGCTGTAATAGCAGGTAGCATTCCATAAGCCAAAACTCTTACTAGTTCTTTACTAGAAGCACACCCTCCTATCCACTTGCCAGTCCAGCTTAACAGCGCTGCGTACAAATGATAAGAGATCCAACCAAAAAGCGCTCCACCAAAGACACTAAATCCAATTACGGAAAGCAAAGACAAGCTATCACCAAGATTTTTTTCAATAGCACGATCAAAGGCATTAAAAATACCCGCTAAAAGCAACAGCGTTTGTACAAAATCATCAATTCCGCGCTGATGCATATACCTGAATACCCGGCGAGGAGATCGCCATATTTTGATGAATAATTCGCGATGCGTAAAGGTCTCTAATTCGGTATAAGCGGTAGTATTAGTCATAATTCTTAATCCAAAATGATGTAGATATTAAAAGCATCTAAAGTTAGGACTTAATTAAAAAAGCGGCTCTAGAGCCGCTTCTACTATTCTAAAAAATCTTCCCTAGCCGGATTAAACGAATCGATTAAAATTCCTGCTTCTAGACATTTTGCTCCGTGTGGCGCGTGCGGCGGCACATAGAAGCCGTCACCAGCTTCTAACAGTTCTGATTTCCCATTGATCGTGATCTCAAATTTTCCCGAAACTACATAGCTGCCTTGAGTGTGCACATGGTCGTGCACGCTGCCTATAGCTCCTTTTTCAAACTTGACACTTACAACCATTAGATCGTTGTTGTGTGCTATAATTTGTCTTGTGATCCCATTATCAGCCTGCTCCCAGGCATTTTTATCTGTTTTAAAAAATACGTCGCTCGTTGCTTTTGTGCTCATAAGGTTACTTTTTGTTCTGCATAAATTCTATCCCTGCGATTACCCCGCGTAATTCTGCCAATCCTTTTAAACGGCCTATCGCAGTGTACCCCGGATGTGCGAGCGGTTTTTTGAGGTCGTCAAGCATCTGATGGCCGTGATCAGGTCGCATAGGTAATTGCTTCCCTCTTTTCTTTTCTACTTCTAAAAGAGCGTGGACTACAGCCGGCATAGGTACATCGCCCTCCAAATGATTATCCTCAAAAAAGTTGCCCATCGCATCTCTCTTAGTACTTCGCAAATGAATGAAATGTATGTGGCTGCCGTAATCATTGATCATTTGCACCAAATCATTATCTGCACGGGCTCCGAACGAACCAGTGCAAAAGGTGACCCCGTTATATGTGCTGTCGTTATCTTTTAGTAAACGCGCAATATCTGAAGCTTTACTCATTATTCTAGGCAAGCCAAAAAACGGATGCGGCGGATCATCAGGGTGAATCGCCATAGCTACTCCTGCGGCTTCAGCGACTGGTAAAATTTCATCTAAAAAAAGCTTTAAATGCTCCTGTGCTTTAGTCTCGTCAATTGAAGCGTATTTATCAATAGCTTCCTGTAATCCCTCGAGACTGTATCCTTCTTCAGCGCCCGGGAGACCAGCGATGATCGCATCCTCCAACTTCTGTTTTTCTTCGGTTGAAGCCTTATCAAAAAAGTGTTTTGCTTCGGTTAATATCTTTTCATCATAATCTTTTTCTGCGTTTTTTCGCTTCAGCATAAAACAATCAAAGGCCGCAAGATGCGCCCAATCAAAGCGTAATGCAGTCGCGCCATTTTTTAACGGATAAGCCAATTGGGTGCGCGTCCAGTCTAATACTGGCATAAAGTTATAACACACTACCTCAACCCCTATTTCACTAAGATTAATGAGCGACTGTTTATAGTTATCTATATGCTCCTGAAAAGCTCCGCTTCGGGTTTTTATAGGTTCAGTTACCGGAAGGCTTTCTACAACTTTCCACGCAAGTCCCGCGGCTTCAATTTCGGCTTTGCGTTGTTTTAAAACCTCAACAGACCATAGCGCACCATTTTCAATTTCGTGCATCGCGTGAACCACACCGGTCGCTCCTGCCTGCCTAATATCTTGTAGCGTAACGGGATCTTTATGCCCGTACCATCTCATCGTTTGTATCATCTCTACTTGCTAAAATTAAACTCCGGCAAAAGCCTTAAAACCACCATCAACAGTCACTACGGTTCCGGTTACAAAATTGGCCGCATCGCTGCACAACCAGTGGATAGCACCATTGAGTTCTTGCGGATCGCCAAATTTACCCAAAGGCGTATGTGCTATGATTTTTTCGCCACGATCGGTAAGGCTTCCATCGCTGTTTGTGAGCAATTCGCGGTTTTGTTCCGTTAAGAAAAACCCCGGAGCCAAAGCGTTTACCCGAATGGGGTTCTCCTGTTTTTGTGCAAACTCGATGGCTAAGAACTGGGTTAGATTCTCGATTCCTGCCTTTGCCGAAGCATAGCCCATCACACGCGTTAACGGTAAATGCGCTGCTACCGAAGAAATGTTCAACACACTACCTTTTTTTGACTTTTCTAATAACGGAAGAAATACCTGCGTAGGTAAAAAGCTGCCTATATAATTCAGATCTATCACTTTGCGCATTTCTTCTACATCAGCATCGGCAAGGCTTTGCTCTGGAAGAATTAATGCGCCTTTCATATTTCCACCGGCAGCATTGATCAATACATCTATGTAGCCCAAATGATTCTCGATTGTGTCCTTAGCTGCTTCTAAAGCCTCTTTACTAGTCACATCTGCAACAACGCCCGAAGCTTGGTCTCCCTCTTGTTTGATGCTATCAACCAGCGCGTCTACCTTGCTCTGATTGCGTCCCAATACGACTACGTGAGCACCGGCTGCGGCTAATGAACGCGTCATAGATTCACCCAAAACGCCCGTAGCGCCGCTGATGACAATTATTTTGTTTTCTACTGAAATCAAAGATTTCATACTATTTATTTTTGGTTAGTAATTAGTCTTTCAAGGTAACAATTTCTACCTCCAAAACTTGAGGTTTAATGTAGTTTTCTAGCTCCAAATCCTGTCTGGCAATTTCTTGCAAAGCCAGTGACGCAATCATCTTTGCACCGGTGTAGGACAAGTGCGTATCATCGTGTTTTCCATTTTGATAATAAGGATTTTCGCCCGGTTCAAAATGTAAGTGAATGGATTCAGACTTTTCAGGACCCAACTTTCGCTCTAATCGCTCCGTCAGGAATTGCATGTCGATAAACGGAACGTCTAAATCATTGGCCACCATACGTACCACCAACGGATAATTTCCATGCGTATCTTCAAGTGTGCCGTGCTCGTTAAACTTGCGTCGAACAATAGAAGACATTAAAATTGGGGTCGCTCCCGCTTCTCGTGTCTCCTTCACATAACGCTCTAGATTGTATCTGTACTGTGTAAACGGATTGGTATAGCGCGTACTGTCTTTAAACTTCTGATCATTATGACCAAACTGAATGAATACAAAATCGCCTTTTTTTAAGGTTTCTAGTACGATTTCCCAGCGCCCTTCCGTAATAAAACTTTTACTGCTACGTCCGTTCACCGCGTGGTTACTGACTTCAATAGCATCGGTGAGCAATTCCGGAAGCACTTGACCCCAGCCGTGTTCAGGATTTTCCTCCGGGTTTTTCTTATCAGCCATTGTAGAATCGCCAATAAGATACAGCGTAGGTTTTTCTTGCGCGCTTATTACCGAAAATGTGGCTAAGGTTAAGCAAAGTACTAGTTTTTTTAAATGCTTCATCAAGTCTATTTTAAAATTGAAATTTGTTTATCTGGGTCCCAATGGTCTTTGCCGCCGAGAACTTTTTCTTTTGTGTATTGCAGTGCTTCCTCTTCGTAAAGCTGATGTGACCACCACACCCGTTCATCAGGGTTCGCACCGGCTCCTGTAGACTGAAATTCAGCATAAACAACTGTGCGCTCTTTATGCGGAAACATAGCATCACTGTCCCATACATTCCATCCTTCAGGCATTATGTGATCGCCCAGTTTACTTTCTATAAAAACCGTTTTAGCATACGGGCGCCACGGCCTTCCTAAATATACCTGATCTACGCCTTGAGCTGCGGTAAGGGTGCACTGTTTTAACACATACCCGTATTCTTGAAACTTAGGCGTTGACGCAGCGGTGACATACGAATTTGATAGACTACGAATCTCACAAGCTTCAAAAAATGCTGTTGCCTGCCCAAAAATAAAATCGGTTGTACCTTCAATATAACACGAATCAAACAGCATACGATTCCCCTCTCCCGCGGTGTAGACCGTATCTTGACAACCCAAAATCTTGCAATTTTTGAAAATCGCTCTATCTGCTGCAACGTGTAAGGCTACAGCCTGCCCCTTCTCACACCAAGTATTCTGAATGGTTAAATTTTCAGCATAAAAATCTTGACCTTCCACTTTCAACGTGTATGAGGTAAAGGTGTTGTGTTCCTTATTAGATAAAGAATCTAGTTTACCCGAATAATCAGAATTCACAAGAACTACTTCGTCTCCAGGCATTCCTATAAGAGCAATTTTACGTTTCCAAGCCGGGATCTCAATCTTTTCATTATAAACGCCTTCTTTGATCAGAATTTTGACAAATCCGGGACCTAGATCGCGTGTATTACTAATCGCTTCCTGAATACTTTGATGATCTCCACTACCGTCCTGAGCCACGGTAAGGATTTTATAGATTTCTGAACTTTCTGTATCGAAAACCCGATCTAAAAAAGATAAACTATACTGAAGCGTTTTATCAAACCAAGGTTGAACTAGCCAAAACGAATGTGGTGTGCCCGGTAACGTACGCACCTCATTATATATATCGTGCTGATTTAAAATCTGAAGCATATCATCACGGCCTGCGTGAAAACGTGGCTGTGTACTGTTGATAAAAAGGGTGGGCGGCGTTTTTGTATTTACATAAGTTAAAGGTGAAGCTTCCTCCCAATGTTTTAAATTTTCAGAACGCGAACCGTTGAGCCATTGCGCTGCGACTTCTCCTTCTTCTGATTCCGGATGTGTAAAAGATACAATTCCGTCAACATTTATAATCGCCTGTACCGCATCTGAAGTGGTATCCTGTGGATCTTTATACAGTTCAGAGTTTCCGGTAACACCTACCAAAGTAGCTAGTTGTGCTCCTGCCGAATTGCCTAAAATGGCTATCCTGTTTTTATCAATCTTAAACGCTTCAGCTTGATCTCGAATCCAGCGAATTGCCGCTTTGAGATCTTTAACCGCTGCGGGATATATTGCTTCGGTACTCAATCTGTATTCTACGGTGACAGCAACATAGCCGTGGTTTGCTAATTGTAACGCTAAAGGCCTGACATTAGCCTTGCTCCCGCTGATCCAACCCCCGCCGTGAACCAATAAGACGGCCGGATACTTTTCCGCCTTAGCGGTAGGGATATAAACGTCTGCCTTTAGTTCTCGACCATTGACACGCTCATACGCCAGATCTTCTAAAACTTTGAAATCACCTGTTTTTAGAGCTTCTATTGGTTTTATAAAAGGATATTCCTTTTTGAGTTTTTCATAAGTCGTCTCTAAGGTATAAGGTTTGACTTCGATGGGCTTTTCCTGTGCAGAAAGTTTCAATGCAGTGCAAACCATCAAAATGAAAAATATCAGACCGTAACGTGTTCTCATCATAAAACCATTTAAAAAGCAGAAAAAAGCTTAACCCAAAATGGGTAAGCTTTTTTCACGCTCAATTAAAATTCAAAAATTACTGGTATGCAGGATTCTGTTCAAAGTCATTATTTTGATTCAAGTCTAAAGCACTTTGCGGAATAGGTCTCAAGATCTTGAGTTCGCCGTTTGCACCATTAAAATTACCTTCTTCAACAAGATAGTGGTATGCCGAAGCTCGCTCGATCAACGTACCGGTACGCTTCAGGTCAAACCAGCGGTGATATTCACCCATAAGTTCGCGCCCACGCTCATCTAAAATATAGTCGATATCAAATTCCGCCAGAGTAGCATCAACTACGCCTGCACGCTCACGCACATCATTAAGAAAAGTAAGACCGGTTCCTGGTTGACCAGCTTGTAAATAAGCTTCTGCAGCGATCAAATACGTTTCTCCCAAACGAGATAATACGATATCTCTTCTACTTGTGTTTTGCCCAAACGGAGCCTCAGGATCATCAAATTTCTTAAGCGGAATGGTTTGATAATCATTAGTAGGATTTGCTGAAGGCACATAACTTCCGTAAGGGTGATACGTTGCTTCAGGGTGTTCCGCCATGTATGCATCTTGATCTGCCTGAGTGGCTTCCCAAGCCGGAGCATAGTAATGCGCTACCGGAAGTGTACTGGTATCATCAACATCATAAAAGTCAAAATAACGACTATACACTTCAGTCATAAAAGTAGCAGCATACCGCTCGTCATTTTCGGTAAAAAGGTCTATTGCAAATTGTGTTGGACACAAGGTGTAGGTACGGTAAGGTGCGTCACCGGCAACCTCGCTTCCGCCTTGATACGGACCAAAATAAGCCGTTTGCTGATGCCCTAGATCAAAAGGCGCTGTACTTACTGAAGCAGGATCATATTGTACCGAAAATAAGGTTTCTTCCTTTATAGGATAGGTAGGATTTCCCGGCGCCCATAATTCGGCGAAAGATAGATTTAAGCCTTGCCCTGCAATCGCAGCTTCCGCATAAGAAGCAGCTGTAGTAAAATCTGCAGTAGAACCGAAGCTTTCATAGCCTCTAGTCAAATACACTTTGGCTAACAGATGATTCACTGCACGCTGATTTACTTTTCCCTGATATGTTCCTGAACCTACTTGGTTTAACGCAGCTTCTAGTTCGCTAATGATAAAACCATAGATATTCTCAGCACTTTCTCTAGAAAATTCTAATACCGGTTCTCTAAAATATTCTGTTATTAATGGAACACCTCCATAGGTTTGCACTAATAAAAAGTAGGCATTTGCGCGTAGGTATCGTACTTCACCTAACTGCTGATCAAGTACATCTGTAGATTCGGTTAAATCTGCGTAATACACTGCAGTATTTGCTAACTGAATGGCTCTGTATGCATTGTCATACAATTCTGCCACACCTGAAGAAGACGGATTAAGGTCAGAATATCTGCTCAATCCTGTGGGTTCTGCATCACGTCCTTCGGCAAAAAGATCTGTTCCACAAACGTAGATCCAAGGTGCATTACCGTACAATTCACGCAATTGTGAATAATTAGCATTGATTAGCGATTGATAGCCTTCACCGGTAAGATAAAATTCTTCGGCAACGGCAAAAGATTCATTTTCTTCTTCTAAAAAATCTTGACAACTGATCACCGTAAACAAAACAGTGAGGCAGCTTAATATATAGGTTATCTTTTTCATCTTCTTAAAATTTTAAATTAAAGCCTAACTGATACGTCACAGAAGCCGGTCTACCTGTGTTTAAACTCGCTCCTGCCCATTCTGGGTCATAGCCTTCATAATCTGTAAATACAAATGGGTTAAGCACGTTTGCATAAACACGCAATGATGTAAAGCCTAATTTTTCTAAGGCGCCATCACCCAGATTATAGCCTAGTGCAATGTTTTTCACTTTTACAAACGATGCATTCTTGTAATAGCCTACGCCATTGTTTCTCCAAAAAGAACCTTCGTTACGTGGCTGCGGATAGGTATTAGATGCTCTTGCCGGTAAGCCCGCATCATTAGCAGGAACATACCAGTCTATATCTAATTTTTGACGCCCACGATCACGTGTATCGGCAAAATTAGAATGAAAATTACTGTACACTAAAACTCCTTGCGTTACAATTACAGAAGTAGAAAGGTCAAAGTTCTTTACACGTAGCGAACTGAAGAAACTTCCGGTCCAATCAGGGTTAGAAGAACCTAAAATGATACGGTCACCATCTGGTGTATATTGACCGTCATTGTTAACATCAAGCAATTTCTCCTGACCTTCTTCCATCCCGTAGCCTGCTGCTTCATCGGCTTCATCTGCCTGCCAGATTCCGGTGAATTTGTAGTTGTAGATCGCATCTAGGGATTCTCCAATAAATAAGTTGTTCCCTATATCATCTACTTCGCTCTGCCCATAAATGGTGCGCAGCTCGTTAGTATTTTTAGTGAACGTAAATTGGGTCGTCCAGGTTACATCTTCGGTCTGAATATTTCGGGTAGTTAGAGCAAGTTCGACACCGCTGTTGTTTACCGAAGCTACGTTTGCATTAATGTTAGAAAACCCGGTTTCGCTAGGAAGATCTTGTGTAAATAATAGATCGTCAGAAAGTCTGTCGTAAACATCAACACTACCGGTGATACGATCATTTAAAAATCCAAAATCAACCCCCACGTTAAATTCGCGAGTACGCTCCCAACGTAACGCCGCGTTAGCGATTTGCGTTGAGATAAATCCGTTAGAAACGGTACCGGCATAATCGTAATAGGTTTGTGAATTCAATGTGTTTAATGAAGAATAAGGATCAATGATATTGTTACCAGTATAACCAAAACTAGCACGTAATTTTAAGTTGCTTACCGTTGTTGATTCTGCTAAGAAATCCTCGTTAGAGATATTCCAACCCACCGCTGCTGACGGAAAAGAATCCCAGCGATTGTCTTCTGCGAATACCGAAGAACCATCCCATCTGTTAGATAGGGTTAATAAGTATTTATCATCAAATGAATAATTTAAACGCAATGCATAAGAGCGCAGCGTATTCTTATTGAATCCAGAACCAATATCATACGTACTTTGCTCTCCGCTGCCAATATTATAAAAACTGGTATCAAAAGGCATATTACGAGAAGCCGAATACGAATTTTCGTTACGATTAGAGAAAATACTGTAAAGCCCCAGTAAACTTACATTGTGCTTTTCATCAAAAGTTTTATTGATGTTGAACTGATTGTCCCAAGTGTAATTAAAATTCTGGCTTTGATCTAAGCGCGCAGAAGGCAAATTGTTATTACTGGCACCGGTATTGGTAAGTGCGCCCCAAGATCTTCCGCGTCGCGTATCTGTATAACCTGCGGCAAATGAGGTTTTGAATGATAGCCAATCTGTTGCTTGATATTGAAAATAACTGTTTCCAATCACGTTCCAACGGCGTACGTTATCGATTGAGTTGTTGATTTCTAAAAGCGGATTGTAGGTACTGGTTTTATTGATGATAAAATCTCCATTTTCATCCACTAATTTTCCAGGTTGTGGAAAAAGCGTAACTCCATCTAAATCATAAGGATCTAAAAATGGATTTAATCGAAATGCTTCACGCATAGCGACATCAGAACCTTGATCCTGATCGATCAAAGTAACCGTAACATTGGTACCTAAAGTAAACTTATCATTGATGTTGTGATCAACACCAAGCTTTAAAGTATATTTATTCAATTCTTCATTATCGATGTTTCCTGTTTCATTTTGATAGCCAATGCCTAAGTTATATCCCAAACCATTTTCTGCTCTTCCGGAAGCATTTACGTAGGTATTTTGCTGAACACCTGTTTTTAAAACCGCATCATACCAGTCAAAAGATTGATTAGCAGCTACACGTCTTAAAAGCTCCTCGTTAGAACCATTACCACCAACGGCATTCGCTAATGTTTCGGCAGAAACAGCGCCTGTGTTAGGATCCGTTCCGGCGGTAGCTAAATAAGCAGATTGGTGATAATCCCACCAAGTTTGTGGATCCATTAATTTTGGTAAACGTGCTACATCTTTAACACCTACAAAAGACTCCACACTCACAGTTAGTCCGCCTTTTGCACCTGCACCACTGCGTGTGGTTACGATCACAACCCCGTTAGATCCACGAGAACCATAGATCGCAGTAGATGAAGCATCTTTTAAGATGTCCATTCGCTCAATGTCTTGCGGATTTAAGAAATCAATGTTATCAGTAGGAACGCCGTCAACTACAAAAAGAGGATCACCGCCACCGCCAATTGAATTCTGACCACGAATGGTGATATTAAAACCATCACCAATACGACCGGTAGAGTTACTTACCTGCACCCCGGGCACTAAACCTTGTAAAGATTCAACGGGATTGGTTATGTTTCTTTCGGTTAGACTTTCAGAACCTATAGTACCTACGGCACCTGTTAGATCTGATTTTTTTACAGTTCCATAACCTACTACGACCACTTCATTTAAAGACTGTACATCTGTCTCCAACGATATCGTAAAGGTACTTTGAGAACCCACGGCTACATTTTTAGTAAGAAATCCCACATAGCTCACCACTAAAGTGGCATCATCTCCGGGTACTTCTAGCTGAAAATTACCGTCAAAATCTGTTACCGTAGCATAACTGGTTCCTTCAACTACAATATTTACACCGGGCAACGGCATGCTGTCATCTGCAGAAGTAACCGTACCGGTAATCGTGCGTGTGTCCTGAGCAAATCCAGGTACCGAAAAAAGGCAGCTTGCCAGCACTAAAAGCAAGCCAATCTTTTTTCGAATAAGAAAATTTGTGTGTGTATTTCTCATCATGTTAAATTTGATTGTTTCTGTTTGTAATTGTTTCTGTTTACTTTTCTCCGTATTTCTCGTTATTAATAGTTGTATTTACATAGTTTATAGGTTCGCAATTTTCAATCTTCAATGGAGTCGCCGCATTTTTGATGCTTACATTTTTCAAGCTGATTCCCGTCACCGGCTTTTCTTCTCTACCTTGAATCAACAGCCCGTATTTCCCTCCATTTTCTACCGTAACATTTTCTAAGTTGATGTTTTTTATAGTTGGAATAAAGTCCCCTTCTTGAGTTCCGTAGATGCCATAATATGTATTGATCTTAAGCACCGCTTCTTTTACCTGACCGACTTCAACATCCTTCACATAGACGTTTTCAACAAAACCACCTCTCAACGTGTTCGTCTTAATTCTTATGGCTCGATCCAGATTTGGACTGTTCATCGTACACTCGCGTACAAATACGTTACGTACCCCAGCGGAGATTTCACTGCCCATAACCACACCACCGTGACCATCTTTCATATCACAGTTTTCAACCACAATGTTCTCACTAGGAATATTTACACGACGACCATCACCGTTGCGTCCAGACTTTATTGCGATACAGTCATCACCAGTATTAAAGTTGCAATTGGTGATGTACACATATTTTGAATATTCAGGATCGCAGCCGTCATTATTAGGACCGTGGCTGTTCACAGTAACCCCGTCTACGGTTATATATTTTGATTTTAGCGGGTGAATGACCCAGAATGGCGCATTGGTAAAAGTCACTCCTTGAATCAAAACATTTTCACACTCCAGCGTTTGCAAAAACAAAGGGCGTAATTGATGGCCTTCTCCAAAAATGCGCTCTTCGACCGGAGTACCATCTTCGATCATTGTAAAAAGCGTAGGTAAATTATGTTCATCTTTTTGCTGTGGCTCTCCCTCTTTATGCCCATAACGCTCTGCACCACACCACGGCCACCAATTCTCTGAATTCGCCTGACCATTAAAAGTTCCACTGCCTGTAACTGCAATGTTTTTCTGCCCTTTAGCATAGATGAACGGAGAATAATTCATGATTTCCATCCCCTCATACGAAGTATGCACTGCCGGTAAATAAGCGCTCTTATCTGTGGTAAATAAGACTTCAGCATCAGCCTCTAGGTGTAAATTCACATTTGATTTTAAGTGAATTGGCCCTGTTAAATACATTCCTTCAGGAACTAAAACTTTACCACCGCCCGCCTGATTGCAAGCAGCAATAGCAGCTTTAAAAGCTTCCGTATTTATAGTTGTTCCATCTGCTACACCTCCGTATTCATTAATATTGAACACCGAATCCTGAAAAGTCACTGTCCCGATTTCTTCGATAATGGCGTCAGCCTGTGCCCAAACATCTTCTGTGTGAGCTAAATCTGCTTTAGGTTGCTCATTTTTATTTTTACAGGAAACTGAAACTAAACCAACCGCAACTACGGTTAGAAGAAGGTAGCGAAATCGATTTCTTAAAATGGGTAGCATAGATTAATAAACTGGTTATCTAAATGGGTTTGATCAAATTACTCGTTCTGCAACAATTAATGTAATCGATTGCACGAAAATAAATATTAATTATCAGTATGCAAATAAAAAAGACTAATTTTCATTAAAAAATCAGTTTTTAACAGTTAAATATGTCTGATTGATAAATTAAAGTGCCATTTTATGGCTTTTCTTCTTGTATATTCTACAGAAAAAGTGAGAAATATTAAAAATTATTCTAAATTGAAAACGATTACAACACCCTAATTGAAGATGCGCCAGAAAGAAAAGGTTACGATTTACGATATCTCAAAAAAACTAAATATTAGTGCTGCTACGGTATCGAGAGCTCTAAATGATAGTGATCGTGTGAGCTTGAAAACTAAGGAACTTGTTTTAAAAACCGCCAAGGAACTCAATTATCAACAAAACGCACTTGCCCTTGCTTTAAAAAGTGGTCGCACTTTTAACGTGGGAGTGGTTGTGCCGTATATCAATCACACGTTTTTTGCTTCGGTGATTCGCGGTATTGAGGAGGAGCTGGAACCAAAAGGATATCACGTGATCATCTGTCAAACGCACGAGAATGTAGAGAGCGAAGCCAAACAGATTAAAACCCTTCTCAATACGCATATAGACGGAATTTTTATTTCAGTTTCTAAAACCACAGAGAGCGTAAAACACATAAAGGAAGTTAGGGATGAAGGCGTACCACTGATCTTTTTTGACCGTAAAAAGGATATTTCAGGAGTGAGTTCGGTTACGATCAACGACTTTGAAGGGGCTTATGAAGCCACTACACACCTGATTCAACAAGGCTATACCAATATTGCGCACATAGGAGGCGATCATAAACTTGAGATTTACAAACACCGATATGACGGTTATATCGCTGCGCTTAAAGCACACAACCTACCCGTAAATGATGATCTTTTGCTGCAAGTAAACAGCACTGTTGAAGCCGGTATTGAGGCTGTTAAATCCCTTTTAAAAAACAACATTAGCTTTGATGCAATCTTCTCTGCCAGTGACTATGTTGCTTTAGGTAGTATGCGCGAGCTGCGTGCTAACGGCTTTAAAATCCCGGAAGATGTAGGCGTTGTGGGCTTTAGTAACGAGCCGTTTACCAAATATCTAGAACGCCCGTTAACGACTGTGGGGCAAACTCCTGTTCTGATGGGTCAGATAGCCGCTCAGGTTTTTCTGGAACAAATTACAGACGTTAAAAAGAATTTTAGGGTTGAGAAAAAAGTAGTGTTGAGTCCAGAGCTTTATACCCGAGATACTTCAATAAAAAAAGGAAGCTAAAAGAAGCTTCCTTTTTAATGCATTTCTATACTGTGATTTAAAGTGACACTCCTCTTTTCCACGGAATAAAATCATCCTGACCTAAAGCATCTGCCTTAGACTGGATCTCGCCACTCGCCACTTGAATTACGTGCTCTAAGATTTCTTCTCCCATCTCTTCAATGGTTTTTTCACCTCGAATAACACCACCACTATCAATATCTATAATATCGGGCATTCTGCGTGCCAAAGTGCTGTTTGAAGCCACTTTAAGCACAGGTGCGATAGGGTTTCCGGTAGGTGTGCCCAAACCAGTGGTAAATACGACAACACTCGCCCCAGAACCTACCATTGCCGTGGTGCTTTCTACATCATTACCCGGCGTACATAAAAGGTTCAACCCGGGCTTAGTGACATATTCTCCATAATCTAAAATCGCTTGAATAGGCGATGTCCCACCTTTTTTAGCAGCTCCGGCAGATTTCATCGCGTCAGTAATCAAGCCGTCTTTGATATTTCCCGGAGATGGATTCATATCAAATCCTGATCCCGCATCCACAGCAGATTTCTCGTAAGCTTTCATCAAGTACATAAAACGCTCGGCATCCTCATCAGAAACACAACGATTCACCAACTCCTGCTCTACTCCGCATAATTCAGGAAATTCAGAAAGTATGGGAGACCCGCCTACTGCCGCCAGAATATCTGAAGCATAACCCAAAGCCGGATTTGCAGAAATTCCCGAAAAACCGTCTGATCCACCGCATTCTAAGCCCATCTTCAGTTTTGAGATTGAGGCTGGTTTACGTTGAATTTGATTCGCTTTTTTGATGCCCTCAAAAGAGTCTTTAATGATTTTAGAAAGCATTTCATCTACTGTACCCTCCTGTTGCTGCTCATAGATCAGCACAGGTTTTTTAATAGCAGCGCTCTTTTCGGCCAAAGCTTGTTTGAAAATGTCAATTTGTAAATTTTGGCACCCTAAACTCAATACTGTAGCCCCGGCCACATTGGGGTTATTAACGTAGCCCGCAAGCAGTTTAGATAAAGAAACCGAATCTTGACGAATACCGCCACAGCCGCCTTGGTGTGTGATAAACTTCACTTGAATATTGTCAAAAATAGCCTGCTCTTCCTCTATTTCTGCAACCGCTGTATCTTCCGGTGCACCGCTGATCAAATTGCGTAACAATTGTCGCTGTTTACTGGCTTTGTGAAAAGAAAGCTCTTTTTCAAAAACATCTTTCAGCAGTTCTATATTTCGGTTTTCACAAAATACTAAAGGAAAAAATAACCAGATATTCTGCGTTCCCACTTGACCATCCTCCCGGTGATACCCCATAAAGGTTCGGTCTTTCCATTTTGAAATATCAGGTGCTGTCCACGAAGTTGTTTCTGTTTTTTTAGAAACTGAGTTCGCCTCGTGTTTTACATTCTCTGTAGTTAGCAAGCCTCCAAAATTAATCGCACTTAAAGCTTTTCCCACTAAAACCCCATACATATAGATAGGATCATTCACCTTAAAATCGGTCAATGCGATCTTATGCTTCGCTTTAGAATCGGTTAAAATTGCTATCGATTTTCCTTCAAAATCAACAGTATCTCCGGCATATAAATCTACCAAAGCTACAGCCACATTATCTTCAGGATGTACTTTTATCAACTTGCTTTTCATAGGTGCTTTACTTAAAAACAGTCTTTTAGACCGCATATTTTTTATAGGCTTCTTCTACGCCGTGCTCCTCAATCAACGCCAGAGCCGTAGTAACTTTTTGTTCTAATCCTGAAATCGCAGTTAAATCCTGATCCCAGAACCCAACATTGCTCAATACCTTTTGAGCCACTTTTGCATAGTCTTCGGTTTGCCAAGCTTCGTTGAAGAATGCTACAACCGCCTCATCATCTTTAATAGGTAATGCTTTACCCTTATAAGTGCCTTTATAAAAACGGATTAAACACGCCAATGCAAAGGTAAGATTTTCAGGCAATCGATTGTATTCTTTTTCAAAAGCTAAAAGACTAGGCAATACGCGAACTTTAAATTTAGACACCGTATTAAGCGCAATACTAGACAATAAGTGTTTGATGAACGGATTTCTAAATCGGTCAAAAACAGCATCTGCAAACTCTTGCAACTCTTCTTCAGAAAGATCTAAAGTTGGATTAATCTCTTTAAATACGGCATCTCGCACAAACTTTCCGGTAAATGCGTTATCTACAGTTTCCTTTACCGTTTCATTTCCGTAGAGCAATGAAAAAGGAACCATCGTCGTGTGTGCTCCGTTAAGAATACGCACTTTACGTGTACGGTAGGGTTGCATATCTTCAACGACCAAAACATTCTCGTCGATTTTATCAAACGGTATTTTTAGCTTTAATCGCGCGTCGCCTTCAATCACCCAAAGTAAAAATGTTTCGGCCGATACGATAAGATTATCTTTATACGCTAACTGACTTTGATACGCATCAATATCATCTTTAGGATACCCCGGAACAATGCGATCTACCAATGTATTATGAAAGCTATTGTGCTCTTCTACCCAGGTTTTAAATGCAGGCTCTAAGTCCCATAAATCTGCGTACTGCAAAATGATTTTCTTAAGGGTATCTGCATTATGATTGATCAATTCGCAAGGAATGATCGTCAATCCCATATCTGAAGCTCCTTCAAAATGAGTATAGCGCTTGTATAATAAAGCGGTTACTTTAGCCGGAAAACTTGAGTGTGGCGTGCCTGCAAGCGTATCATTCTCGTCAAAACTAATTCCTGCTTCGGTGGTGTTTGAAATTAAAAATTCTAGCTCTTCGCCACTGGCTAGTGCGAGATATTTATCGTAATCTGTATACGGATTCAGCCCCTCCTGCACACAGGAAATGGTGTGTATTTCTTCGGTTTCCTCGCCGTTTTTAATTCCTCTTAAAAATAAATTATAGAGTCCGTCTTGATCGTTAAGCATACTTACCATCCCACCTGGCAGCGGTTGGATCACCGCAACACCGGCATTAAAGTCTGCTTCTTTATTCAGTTTATCAATGATGTAATCTACAAAGGCTCTAAGAAAATTCCCTTCACCATATTGAATGACTTTAATAGGAAGTTTTTCGGTTAAACCTGTGTTTGCTCGAGTGAGATTTTTCATAGGGTTTATCTGGTTGATGCGTTAATTAATTATTCAAATAAAGAAGGCAACCACAGGCTTATCGCCGGAATAAAGGTTACCATCAATAAAACGATGGCCATTACTGCATAAAGGGGCAGCAGGGGTTTCATTATCTTCTGAATTGAAGTTTTTGCCACTCCTACTCCAATAAATAATACTGCGCCCACCGGCGGGGTACATAGTCCCACACAAAGGTTCATTACCATCATGATTCCAAATTGAACCGGCTCAACTCCCATACTGGTAACCACCGGAAGGAATATAGGCGTAAATATCAAGACTGCCGGAGTCATATCCATAAAAGTTCCTACAAAGAGTAAAAGAACGTTGATGATGATCAGGATAACAAGTTTATTGTCGCTAAGCGAAAGCAATGCTGAACTCACATTTTGAGGAATGTTCTCAAAAGACATTACCCACGACATACTCATTGATGTAGCAATCAAGAGCATCACAATCGCCGTGGTACCCACAGAGCTTAAGAAAATGCTCTTAAGACTCGAAATCTTTAATTCGCGGTATACAAACGAAAGCACTAAGCAATACAGCACTGCAATACCTGAGGCTTCAGTTGCTGTAAAAACCCCAGTTACAATTCCGCCAATTACAACGACTAGCAGCAACAAACTAGGCAAAGCATCTAAAAAGGTTTTGAGTATCGTCCCAAAACTACTGCGTTCACCTGCAGGGTATTTTTTCTTTTTGATCCAGAAGGTAGCCACTAACATTAGTGCAAGTCCCATTAAAATTCCGGGGATATATCCTGCAAGGAATAATGAAGCGATAGAGACACCGCCGCTCGCGAGCGAATATACGATCAATACATTAGAAGGTGGAATGATCAATCCTGTGGTCGAAGCCGTAATATTGATTGCCGCTCCAAATTCTTTAGAGTAATTTTCTTTTTCCATAAAGGGTCCTAAAATCCCTCCAATCGCTGAAGTTGCTGCTACCGCAGAACCTGAAATTGCACCAAAAAGCATCGCTGCAATAACATTCACATAGATCAGTCCTCCGGGTAGTGCGCCCATAAGCGCTTTAGCAAAATTAATAAGTCGTAGCGCTATTCCGCCTTGATTCATAATTTGACCGGCAAGCACAAACAAAGGGATTGCCAATAGCGAAAAACTATCTAAACCGGTAGCCATACGCTGAGCAATTGTGGTGACACTGGCTAGCGAATCAATAGAGACCATAATGGTCAATAAACAGGAAATCCCAATAGACCAAGCCACAGGAACCCCAATACCCAGAAGCACAAAGAAAACCAGTACCAGAATTAATACTTCTATCATGATGCTAAATATTTTTGAGGGTTCGCTAATTCGATGATCTTATACCAAATAATCAATGCGCCACTTATGGGTAATACGGCATAAACAAAACCAAGCGGCAAGCCTAGTGCTGCAGAATATTGCCCAAGTTCGAAATTCACGTAAACCAAATTGATGCCGCCAACGATCAAAGCAAAAAGCGCGAATAAAATGATCAAAATATTAATCCCCATTCGCAGTTTAATCCGGTTTTTGATGTTGAGTTTAGGCGGAATTATGTTAATCGCTAAGTGATCTTGTTGCCCGGCAGCATAAGCCGCTCCCAAAATACCGATCCAGATCAGCAAGAAGCGTGCGATTTCTTCCGTAAACGAACTAGCAGCTTGTAACACATATCTAGAAAAGACCTGCCATAGCACAGCGATAACGATTGAAGCCATCAAAAAAACCAAGATACCTCCTAAAATTTTGTCTAATCTTTTTTTCATACTCTAATTGGTTTTAATGGCTTGAATTTGTTCTATTAGTTTTTTCATCTCAGGATTCTGAGAAAACTCCTCATACATTGATTTCACACGATTGCGAAACGGTTCTTTATCTGGTGTAATTACCTCTACTCCGGCCTTCTTGATTTCGGCAAGCGCTTCCATTTCGGCTTCGTGCCAAATTTCCTTTTCAAAAGCTAGGGATTCATCAGCAGCCTCTTTCACCCAGCGCTGTTCTTCTTCAGAAAGATCATCCCAGATAAGCGTGCTTATCAACAACTCATCAGGTAGCGCAGTGTGCTCGTCCACTACAAAGTATTTACATACCTCATAATGATGCGACAGGTAAAAACTAGGCAAGTTATTTTCTGCACCATCCACAACCCCTTGTTGCAAAGCTGTGTAGAGTTCGCCCCAGGCAATTGGCGTAGGAGAACCTCCAAGGTTTTTAACCATATTCATCGCCGTCTGACTTTCCATCACACGTAGTTTTAGGCCTTTTAGATCTTCAGGGGTTTCTACGGGTTTTTTAGTATAAAAGCTGCGGCTACCGGCGTCGTAAAACGTCAAGCCTTTTAGGCGCTGCGGTATACTCGAACTTAGCAGCTGCTCCCCGATCTCACCTTCTAAAACCGCAAACCGATGCTCTGCATCTCTAAACAAAAAAGGAAGACCAAATACTTTAAGTTGCGGTGCAAAATTCTCAAGTACACCGGTGGACACTTTAGTCATCCCCAAACTTCCTATTTGCAATAGTTCTAGACATTCGCGCTCAGAACCCAATTGCTGGCTGGGGTAAATATCTAAACTGAGCTTTCCGGCCGATTTTTCTTTGAGACGCTCGCCCATAAAAACCATCGCCTTATGTACCGGGTGCGACACATCAAGACCATGCGCCAGTTTGATCACGCGAGAATCTGAAGCTTCTTTACAAGCAGTCTGGCATACAAGGCCAACTACGGCAAGAACTATTAAAATAAAATTCTTCAGCCTGCTCATGAGCGTAATTTTTTAACAAGATCAAGCGCCGAGCTGATCGTTTGCGTGATCGCAGCATAATCGTAGGCTCCTTCTGTATTTTTCACAAAAAGTTTAGACCCGATCCCCACGCAGTGTACTCCGGCTGCAAGCCACTCTTTTAAGTTTTCTTCGGTAGGGCTCACACCACCTGTAGGCATTATACTAGCCCAAGGTAAAGGTCCTTTTACTCCTTTTACAAAAGCAGGACCACCTACCTGTGCTCCCGGAAAGATCTTAACGACCTCAGCACCCAACTCTTCAGCATAAGAAATTTCAGTAACCGAACCGCAACCCGGCATCCAGGCTACTTTTCTACGGTTACAGGCTTTTGCCATTTCAGGATTGACAATTGGAGAAACAATAAAGTCTGCTCCCAATTGAAGATATAAGGATGTGGTTCCTGCATCTAGCACAGAACCTACTCCCATCATCATCCCTTGCAGTTCTGCCTTAGCATATTTATTTAAATCAGCAAAAACTTCGTGAGCAAAGTCTCCGCGATTGGTAAACTCAAAAGTGCGTAAGCCTGCATCATAACAAGCTTTTAAAACCTGCTTACAAACCGCTATGTCAGCATTATAAAAAACCGGAACAATTCCGTTTTCTTTCATCTGAAGCACCACTTCTATACGTGAATATTTAGCCATTAATTATTGTTTTATCTTTTAATTCTTCCACCGGTATTTCCTTGCATCACCTCGTTGATTTCAGCAACAGAAACCAGATTCACATCTCCTAAAATGGTGTGCTTTAATGCACACGCCGCGTTGGCAAAATTCAGTGCTTTTTCGGCATCAAAATGCAGCAAACCGTATATGAGTCCGGCTGCGTAAGCATCTCCAGTTCCAATTCGATCCACCACCTGTGTAATTTCTAATTCTGATGTTTCAAAATAGGTATTCTCTACCCAAGCTCTTCCGTAGATCTTTTGCCAGGAAGCGCTCAAACCGGTTCTGATCTTATCAAAAACCTGTGTAATGCTCGGGCATTCTTCCATCAACTTTTTACTGGCTGCGATAAATCCATCTTGGTCTAGCCCATAAGAAGTTCCAAGAATTTCATTGATCTCATTTACACCACCAATAAAAATGGTAGATAGACTTACTAATTCTTTTAAGACCTCTTGTCCTTTTCGCCCATACTGCCATAAATTACTGCGGTATGCGGGATCTGCAGTAATCTGCAAACCTCTTTCTTTCGCAGATACAAGCCCAGCTTTTAAGGCTTGATATGCCGCTTCTGAAATCGCCGGGGTAATTCCTGTCCAATGAAAAAATTGAGCATTCTCAAAAATGGTATCCCAAGCTATGTTTTCAGGCTGAATGTTTGCAAACGATCCGTTTAAACGGTTGTATGCAATCTGACTGCTACGCATTCCCGAACCAACTTCAAGTATGTATTGGCCTATAGGATGTGCGACTTTCTGAACATCAGCAACATCAAGACCATAGTGTCGCATATTTGCAAGGGCGGCTTCGCCCACTAGGTCGTCAGAAACAGCGGTTATATGTTTTACCGACTCTCCTAAAACGGCTAGAGAAGCCCCAACATTCATTTCGGTACCGCCAAAGAAAAAATCTAACGACTTGGCCTGCGTCAATTTTCGGTTTTCTGCAGGTGACAATCGTAGCAGCACTTCGCCAAAGGTGATTATGTCTGGAGTGTTACGCATTAGATTCTAGAAGTTGAAATATTCTTTAGCATTGTGATAACTGATATTGGCAATTGTCTGCCCTACCAAATCCATATCATTTGGGATTTCGCCCGAAGCGATTTCTTTACCAAACAGATTACAAAGCACACGTCTAAAATATTCGTGTCTCGGAAATGACAAAAAGCTTCGGCTGTCTGTTAACATCCCAACAAAACAACTGATCAAGCCCATATTAGAAAGCGCGTTCATTTGCTTTTCCATTCCGTCTTTCTGATCTAAAAACCACCATCCGGAACCTAATTGAACTTTCCCTTTAACGCTTCCGTCATTAAAATTACCAATCATCGTAGCCATCACTTCATTGTCTGAAGGATTGAGGTTGTAGATTATGGTTTTAGTCAATTTATCGTTGCTGTCAAGGGCATTTAAAAATCCTGATAAGGCTTCTGCTTGAGAATAATCCCCAATAGAATCCCAACCGGTATCTGGCCCCAATTGCGCCAGCATACGCTTATTATTGTTACGCAAAGCACCAAGGTGAAATTGCTGCACCCATCCTAATTCGTGATAGGTTTCTCCTAAAAAGAGTAAAATGGCTGTCTTAAATTTTTCAATTTCTACGGAAGACAAACTGGCACCCCCACGGCGTTTCTTAAAAATTTCTTGAATTTCCGAAGCTGTAAATGCTGTCCACGAAATTTGATTTAAGCCGTGGTCGCAAAGTCGGCATCCATTTTTATGAAAAAAGTCGATACGCCGACGTAAAGCTTCCTGTAAATCTGCATACAATACAATTGAAACTCCGGAAACTTCAGCCAACTTATCAAGATACGTATTAAAACCTTCGGCTTCTATTAAAATCGCTTTATCCGGTCTAAAAGCGGTGCTCATCTTGAGTCCGCCATCAGCGCCATCATAAGCCTGATGATGTTTTAAGGTATCTAAAGGATCTTCGGTAGTACAAACAGTTTCTACATTCATTTGGGTCAATAACCCGCGACAGCTGTTTTCTTTAAGCTGTAACTGGCGATTCACTTCTTTATAAATTTCCGGACCGCTGTGTTCATTAAGCAGCTCATCAATATCAAAATAACGCTTCAATTCTAAATGCGTCCAGTGATACAATGGATTACGCAACGTGTGCGGAACAGTTTTGGCCCAAGCCATAAACTTCTCTTCATCTGAAGAATCACCCGTAATAAAACGCTCATTTACACCAAAGGTGCGCATCGCACGCCACTTATAGTGATCTCCGTTAAGCCACACCCTTGAGATGTTCTCAAATTGTCTATCAGCCACGATCTCTGCCGGTGGCAAATGATTGTGGTAGTCAATAATAGGCTGCGGAGCAGCGTATTTATGATAAAGTTCTTCAGCATATTTATTTTCTAAAAGAAAGCTGTCTTTTATAAATGTGTTTTTAACCTGTGCTGCTGTACTTGTACTCATGATCTTAAATTTTTATGATGAGATTATCTTCCCATCCAACCGCCATCTACGGTCATTACGGTTCCGCTCATATAGTCGCTGGCTTGAGAAGCCAAGAATATGATCGGTCCTTTAAAGTCTTCGGGTTTCCCCCATCTTCCTGCCGGAATTCTCGCCAAAATTGAACTGCTACGATCAGGATCGTCGCGTAATGCTTCGGTATTATCTGTTGCGATATATCCCGGAGCAATCGCATTAACCTGAACGCCTTTACCGGCCCATTCATTAGACAAAGCCATAGTAAGTTGACCAATCGCTCCTTTTGAAGCCGCATAACCAGGGACGGTAATACCGCCTTGAAAGGTTAACAAAGACGCGGTAAAAATGATCTTTCCGCTGCCGCGTTTTACCATTTCTTTACCCAACTCACGACTTAAAATAAACTGCGCATTCTGGTTTACTTCAATTACTTTATCCCAGTATTCGTCGCTGTGTTCTGCTGCCGGAGCACGTAAAATCGTACCGGCGTTATTGACTAAAATATCTATAGAATCATTTTCTGATTTTACCTTTTCTATAAAGGCATAGAGCGATTTACGATCTGAAAAATCACATTGATATCCTTTAAAACTGCTTCCAGCGGCTTTCACCGCCTTTTCAATCGCTGATCCCGAAGTTTCTAAAGAAGCTGAAACTCCAAGAATATCAGCTCCGGCTTCGGCTAAAGCTTCAGCCATCGCGAAGCCTATTCCTCGTTTGCATCCGGTGACTAGTGCAGTCTTTCCTTTTAAACTGAATAAACTCATCTTATTTTAAATCTTCTGGTGAAACGCCATCCATATCGCCGTAATCCATATTCTCACCGGCCATTCCCCAAATAAACGTATAGTTTGAGGTACCTGCGCCAGAATGAATGGACCATTCTGGTGAAATGATCGCCTGGTGATTTTTCATAAATACGTGACGGGTCTCGTCTGGCTGTCCCATAAAGTGACTTATGGTTTGCCCTTCTTCAAGATCAAAATAGAAGTATACTTCCATTCTTCGGGTATGAGTATGCGCCGGCATCGTGTTCCAAACATTACCTTCTTGCAGCTCTGTCATCCCCATTTGAAGTTGACACGTATCAACCACACTATTAACTAATAATTTATTAATCACACGTTTGTTAGAATATTTTGTATCACCCAGTTCTACAATTTCGGCTTCTTTTTTAGTTACCTTTTTTGTTGGATACGCGTGATGTGCAGGTGCCGAATTGATATAAAAATACGGCTGCTCCTCAGTAGCCTCAAATACAACCTCTTTCACACCTTTACCTACGTAAAGTGCTTCCTTATTACCCAATTCATAAACCTCACCATCAACGGTGATTTTACCTTTTCCTCCTACATTGATAACTCCTAATTCGCGACGATCAAGAAAATGCTCAGCTTTTAGATCATCTATAGGCTCAAGTTTTACCGCTTGATCAACAGGAAATGCACCTCCGGCGATATACCTGTCATACATTGTATAGGTAAGATTGATCTCATTTTTAACGAACAACTCCGGAATTAAAAAATGCTCTCTAAGTTCTTTAGTAGTATATCTTTTTACATCCTCAGGATGATGTGCGTATCTAAATTCTGATTTTGTCATGGAATTATTTTTTCTGTTTACACTTTAAGTTATCTCTCAAAGCTACAATTCTATTTTTTAAATGTAAAATTTACATTTTATTTAAATGGAACATTGAATTTCTATAAACCCAAATTTAAAAAGGTTGTGTGCTTTCCTTATCCTGTACTGTATGGTATGCCTATTCTAAAACCCCATGGTTATCAAGTTTAGCAAGTTTTTCCGCTAAATCTTTTTCAAAAGCTTCTTTCGATTTAATACCATTTCGCTCTTGATCCCAGGCACTTAGAATGTAATAGGTTTGCGTTTCGGTTGAAGGGTTAAATACTACCAAATGATCGTGCGGACCGTCAACAACCTCTGCATCTTCGGTTTTGTAAAAAATTGCCATACCCAGCTGGTCCTGCTCTCCTGCTAATGTTTGCACGCCATAAGTTGCGATGTAGGCCCAAGACCCATCCTCACTTGTTCCTTGCATTAAAGGAATCTCCTCAAACTTCACAATACCGGTAGCTAAGCCATCAAAAGAAATACTGGGTGTGAGTTCGGCTTTCAAAAAGCGATCTTCAGGAAAAATACTGATAACCGACTTCAGGTCTGTTGTAACGTCACCGGTTTTCCAACCTTCATAATTAATTGCCACACTTGATTGAGAAGCTTCGTTATTCACTTTTACGCTGGTTTTCTGAACTTCATTGAAGTGTGCTATGGTATCACCGGTAAATCTTCCGTAGCCGCCAATCCCCATAGATTTCCCGGCTTTTAAAATATCCTGCCCCCAAGGTGCATTATTATGATAGGAGTCAAAACCATCTGTCCCCACGTAAGGAAGCACTAGAGTATCTACTTTTTTACCAAAAATATCTATCGCATTTCTCCAATCTAAATACAGACGGTATGCGGTTTGCTTATTTTCCCATCCCGGACCTTCATAGCGTATGTACCAAGAATGATCGGTATGTTCCTCAGGAACTACAAGTTCGTCTACATTCTCAAAAGATCCGTCAATGTATTCTCGTGTATCTTCTTTCCAGCTACCGCCTTTTTTTACCGATATTTCAGCATAGGTTTCCGGAGCAACTTCTTCTATTTCAATAATTTCCTCAATAGTGTTTTTTTCTTCCTTTTCTTTACAAGCTACAAGCGCTGCTAAGGCAAAAGCTCCTGATAAAATTCTAGTTTTCATTTTTTTTGATTCTTGTTTGATTAGCGATCTAGTTGAAGTGCAGCCATAATAAACGGACCTGTTCCTTTTGGGTCGTTGTCTTTTTGACGCTCATTTACATAATACTCAAACGAACCATCGCGATACGGATCTCCTCCTAAGCCGGCTACGGCACACACCTGAGTCAGGGTAATCGTTCCATCATCATTGCGTACAATGAGTTCTTGCGTTAAGCCGTCAAAAGCTTTATTGGCTACAGCTTTAAAACGCTGATCAAGATAGCCTTTATTCACTCCTTTTGCAATTGCATAAGCAAACATAGAAGAACCGGATGCCTCTAAATAGTTCCCTTCTTTGTCTCCCATCGTAGGCACTTGATACCATAAACCACTTTCATGTTGATAAGGAATTAAAGCTTCGGTGAGCTGTTGTAAGTAAGAAATCAGCTCCTTTCGTTTAGGATGTTCTTCCGGGAAATAATCTAACACATCAACCAAAGCCATCATGTACCAACCTAATGATCTGGACCAAAAGTTAGGCGACACGCCGGTTTCTTGATCAGCCCATTGCTGCTCTTTGCTTTCATCCCAACCGTGATAAAGTAATTGAGTTTCAGGATCGATCGCGTGCTCTTGAATCAAGTCAAACTGTTTAGCAACATCATTTAAATTTTCAGGATCACCGAAAGTGACTGCGTACTGGGCGTAAAAAGGCGCTCCCATATACAAACCATCTAACCACATCTGACTTGGATAGCGTTTTTTATGCCAAAAACCGCCTTGTGATGTTCTGGGATGTTCTGCCAATTGCTTTCTCAATAATTGCATCGCCTTCAGATATTTTTCGTTCCCAGAGCGCTCGTAAACCTCAAACAGCAATTTACCGGCATTAATCATATCTATGTTGTAATCGTCCAGCGTATAGGTTTGAATACTTCCGTCCTCGTTGATCAACTGATCAGCATAATCAGCCACATAATCGTAATACGCAACAGAATCTGTCACCATCTCAAGATCAAGAAAAGCTTTTAATACCAGTCCGTGTACATAATCCCATTTTGCCGTGGTTCGGTCATCAATTTGATAGCCTTCCGGGAATCTATGCCTGATAGACTCAGCCATTTGAACAGACCATTTTTTACCTTCCAGAGACAAACTTTCGGTGACTGCTTTATCGTCTTGCGATTCTTGTTTGGCAGATTGTTTACAAGAACTGCTAAGCCCTATTAAAAGGATGAGCACAGCATAAAAGACACTTGATTTCTTCATAAGATTAGTAATAACGGATTACGAAAACGATTTCAATTTCAGTATGTAAAAAATACAATCGATTGCACAAACATAATATACTATTTATTGTTATCCAAAGAATTTTGTTTATAAACTGAATTTTCGTAGATTTTTAACTAAAAAAAATGCCTGCTCAATAGAAGAAATGTGACGAATTTACCAGGAATTGACAATTCAAATCTTTAAGCAAATACTGTTTTGATCCTCTCCAAAACCAACAAACAATTAAAAATGATCAGTTTTTGCAAAGTATTCTCATCAAACTTCTAAAATTTATCATAAAAAATAAAATAAATGTAAATCATACACTATCCTGCATATTCTCTGACTTCAACGCGCATCAACCCACCTCTAACCCCCACAACTAAATGCATTTAGCATATTTTAAGCAGGTTAGAGCAGGATAGTCAAAATTAGATTTCCTAATACATTTGGGTTGTTAATAAATTTAACAAGTCACACAGATGGAGCTCCCCCTAATCCATCTATCAATTCATCAGCTATAAATCAATTAAATGAATAGACCATTACTCACGCACATCTTATTTCTCTGTTGCGCAATCGTTATCGCTAGTTGCAGCTCTAAAGAATTTGATGAATATTATGCAAGACCCGATGACCTTGAGGAGCCTATTTATCAACAATTAGAAGCTCGAGGAAATTTTACTGTGCTTACACAACTTATTGAAAAAGCCAATTACAAAGACATCTTAGGAAAAGCTGGTTACTGGACCATGATCGCCCCAAACGATGAGGCTTTTGAGCGTTTCTTTCAAGAACAAGGTATCGCTAACGTTAGTGCAATCGATTCCGTCTTAGCAAACAAGATCGTTAGATACGCGCTTATCTATAATGCCTTCAGAACAGAGCGTCTTTCAGACTATCAATCTAATACAGGCTGGGAAGAAGACAACGCATTTAGAAGAAGAACCGCCTATTATGATGGTTTTGAAGTCAAAACAGTAGATGGAAACGAAATCGTTGTCGCCGGTTCTAACCGGAATAATGCTCCTGACGGCGACCCTTACATTCCCGGGGACAACAACAATAAATACCTCACCTATTTTGTAGATGAATATATGACCGCCAATGGCTTAGGAGCCTTTGATTACAATTATTTCTTCCCGGGGCAATCGTATACAGGCTTTAATGTACTGAGCTCTTCAATGGTCAATGCTGATATTGTAGCAGAAAACGGGATCATTCACGAAGTTGATGAAGTTTCGCTTCCGTTAATCAATCTCGATCAAAAGCTTGAAACCAGCAGCGAATACAGCCTTTTTAGAAGTATCCTTGAGGACAATCTTGTAAACTATGTGTTTGATCAGGATGCGACCACTACCTATCAGAATTTTACTAGAAATACAGATCAGGTTTACATAAAAGTATATGACCCTGCGCTATCCTTTTCACCAAATAATGAAAACTACCTTAAAGAAGCAGACAATGATGGGCAGAGCGATGCTTACACCATGTTTGTTCCTGAAAATAGCGTTCTGCAAAGCTTTATTGATGAAGTTTTGCTCAAGAATTATGCATCGCTAGACTTACTCCCTAAATATGTTTTTGAGGATTTTGTGAATGCGCATATGGTACAAAATGCAGTCTGGCCTTCGCTTGTGGAAGCCTATAGTAATGCACTAGAAGAAGATATACGCATTGATTTAAGCACTGAAGTAAATGAAGCTCAAGTTTTGAGCAATGGCTTCTTCTATGGCACCAATAAGGTACAAGAGTCTAACTTATTTTTTAGTGTATATACGTCAGCGTATTTAGATCCTGAATTTACCTTAGCGACACGTTTGTATAATGATGGTTCAGGCTATCGCGAAATCATAAGCAATATCAATAGCAGATACACGCTGTTCCTGCCGTCTGATGATGTTCTAAGAGATTTAGGTTACGATTACAACATTAACCGTGAAGAATGGGTGTATACAAATCCTGCTACCGGAAACACCGTGGCCGGTACTATTGCCAGGTCTCGTTTGCTGCGCGTGCTTTATAACGGAATTATCCCCACGCCTAATGACGAACTTAATGACCTTTCCGGTTCAGGAATCATTCGTTCCGGTGATTTTGACCTTCCGGGAGAATATATTAAATGGGAAAACAATACGGTCTTTGCTGCCGGAAATGAGGTCTTAGGAAACCGAGTAAACATTATAGGGTTTGAAGATCAGCGTAACGGCCGCACCTATTATATTGACAATTTACTGGAATTTAGTGAAGAAGCGCCCGGTTTAGATATTATGCGCCTGGCGGAAGAACCTGATTCAGAATACAGCAATTTTTATAATTATCTGGAGAATTCTTTACTCTATGATCCCGCTGCCGGAAGCATTACCGGTGTTGAACTCGGTACATCTTACACCTTTGTGGTACCCAATAATGCTGCTATTGAACAAGCAGTACGAGATGGAGTCCTACCGGGTGATTCCACAACGGGAATCCCTGACTTTAACCCCTCAAACGGTGGGCAACAGGATCAGGTAGCAGACTTTATACGTTACCACATTCTTGCCACCCGAACCGCTTCAGACGATGGTTTGATCAGCGGCCAGATAGAAACTTTACGTAGAGATGGCATTGGAGAAAAAACCTATATCGGTTTAATAACCGGCCCTGGCGAACTGAGCTTTGTAGATTCCGCAGGACGCATCACCGATTATATTCCCAGCGCCAGCAACAACCTTGCAGATCGCAGTTTAATACACCTAGTAGATAACTACCTTTTATATACAGAATAAGATGAGACAACTTTACACAACTATACATTATTGTTTCACCATAATCCTTTTTATTCTAGTAAGTAATCAAACGCTTGCTCAAGATGCCAATATGGTAGTTAGAGGTACTATTTTAGATAGCTCTAATAATCAACCCATACCCGGGGCAACAATTGCTGAACAAGATGCCGAAAACAGAACGGTAACCGGAGTCATTGCAGATTTTGACGGAAATTTTGCCATACGTGTAAAAAGCCGAAGCAATAAACTGGTTATTTCAACTTTAGGATACACCTCGCAAACAATACCGCTTTCAGGACAATCGAGCTACACTATTAATCTTACGCCATCAGTAGATGAACTTGATGAAGTAATGATCAGTGTTGAAAAACCAACAGAAAGTGGACTCCTCGATATTTCAGAGCGAAATATGACCACCAGTACCGTTACAGTAAAGGCGGCAGATGTAGAAAATACTCAGGCTGCTTCTATAGACGAAGCCTTGCAAGGACGCGTTCCCGGTGTGGATATCACGGCAAACTCAGGAGATCCCGGAGCGGGAATGCAAATACGCATCCGCGGAACTTCATCTATCACCGGTTCGTCTGATCCACTCGTGGTTGTTGACGGAATGCCTTATGAGACTTCAATCCCTGAGGATTTTAATTTTGGCTCTGCTGACGAACAAGGCTATGCGGCATTATTAAATATCGCACCCTCAGATATTGAAAGTATTACCATACTTAAAGATGCGGCAGCTACAGCAATGTGGGGAGCACGTGCAGCAAGTGGGGTGCTTGTCATCAATACCAAACGGGGTTCTGTAGGTGCACCAAAAATTGGATACACTTTTACCGGTACTTTTATGAAGCTACCACGTACCATACCTATGTTAAGCGGAGATCAATATTCACAATTGATTCCTGAGGAATTTATGAATCGCAATGGGACGCCACTAAATACCCTTACTGTAAAAGAATTTCAATACGATCCACAAGAGGTATATTTCTATAAAAACTACGGTAATAATACAGATTGGGTTGATGCCATTTCGCAGACCGGTTTAACGGGAGAACACAATCTTTCTCTACAAGGTGGAGGTGAGAAAGCGCGCTACTATACTTCAGTAGGTTACTACGATTCTAAAGGTGTAACTAAAGGAACCGCTTTTCAACGTATTAATGGGCGTCTTAATTTAGATTATGTTGTTTCAGACAGAATAAGATTCAAGGCTGATATCGCTTATACACATACGGTTACAGACCGAAACTACGTTAACGGAACCAGCAGCGGAGACCGACTCAGAAGCGTCGCTTATACTAAAATGCCTAATATGAGCATCTATGAGTATGACGATGTAGGAGATCTTACTCCTAATTATTTCTCTCCTGCTCAAAATATTCAAGGCGCCTATAGCCGAACCTACAATCCTGTAGCAATGGCAGAATATGCGACCAACGAACAGACAGGAGAACGTATCGTACCGCATTTTAATCTAAAAGTAGATTTAATCCCACGCCGATTGATCTCGACTTTTGATCTGCAATTTGACTTCAACAGTACCAAAGCCAAAGCATTTTTACCTCAAAATGCAACCGGAAGACCGTTTACAGAAACTGTGGTTAACCAAGCTTCTGATGCGGATGTAGATATTGCCAGCGTAACTTCAAAGACTAATCTTATTTACACACCGGAGATCGGTAAAGACCACTCATTGCAAACGCTTTTATCAATTCAAACCAATGATTTTAGATACGAGTCTCACCAGGCACTGACTTCAAACACAGCGTCTTCATTGCTTACAGACCCGTCTGTTCCTTCCAGAACACAAAATGCGGAATTGCAACTTTATAATAACAATAGTCAGTCTCGCAACGTCGCTGCATTAGTAAATGCTCAATATAGTTTACTGGATCGTTATATTTTTAATGTAGGTGTACGTGGCGACGGAAATTCAAAATTTGGTCCGGGTAATCGCTATGCACTTTTCCCTTCTGTTTCTACGCGATGGAGAGTTTCGGGAGAGCCTTTTATGGATAACTATGATTTTATTGATGACTTGAGTTTTAGAGCTAGTTATGGTCAATCAGGTCGCGCGCCGCGTTACGATTATCGCTATTTTAATGTCTACGGAAACTTTAATTCTTCTTATTTAGGAATGAACGGGGTTTACCCACAAAACATTGAACTCGACAATCTACGTTGGGAAACTCTCACCGGGCAGAACATTGGTTTAAACCTACAAATGTTCAACCGAAGAATTATGCTTGATGTTGATGTCTACAAAAACCGAACAAAAGATCTACTGTTCCAAAATGTAGATTTGACCACCGTATCGGGTTACAGCAGCCTTTCTGATCAAAACGTAGGTACTTTAGATAACCAAGGTTGGGAAGTAGGACTTTACACCACTCCTATTAAAACAGATAAATGGAAGGTGGACTTCAACTTCAACATTGCGAGCAATCAGAATATCATTAGAGAAATTTCAGAATTCTACCCTAGTGAAAGCGGTAATGTAGATCGTAATGGAGAGTTCAAGCGCTTTTTACAAACTGACAATCCTTTTGGTTCGTTTTACGGCTATCGCTTTAAAGGTGTATATCCTGACTTAGAATCTACGCAAGCACGGGATGCAAATGGCAATGTGATCACCGGGCCTAATGGTGAAACAGTTTACATGCGCTTCAACTACCCTAACACAGATTATATCTTTCAACCGGGAGACGCGATCTATGAAGACATCAATAAAGATGGAAACATAGACAGTAGAGATGTGGTTTATCTGGGAAATAGCAACCCAAAATTCACCGGTGGTTTTGGACCTTCGGTAACCTTTAATGATCAGTTTAAGCTGTTGTTGTTTTTCACCTATCGTCTGGATTATGACATCGTGAATGGTACTGATATGTTGACAACCAATATGTACACGTATGACAATCAGAGTACCGCAGTACTGTCTAGATGGAGAAACCCGGGCGACCAGACCAATATGCCTCGCGCGGTGTACGGTGCCGGTTACAACTGGTTAGGTTCAGATCGTTATGTAGAAGATGCTTCTTTTGTGCGTTTCCGCTCTGCGACCTTCAGCTACAACTTTACAAAACCTTTTCTCAAAAAATGGAAACTTGATGACCTGCGCGTATATGTAACAGCAGACAACCTGCTCACATTTACCAATTATCGCGGTCAGGACCCTGAAGTGAATATGCGAGGTGGCGATCCTTTTGGAATTGCAATTGACTACTCAAGAACGCCCCCTACGCGCCGATTTACCTTAGGAATACAAACTCGATTTTAATTAGAACAATCATATCTATGCAAACAAGAATTACACATATACTCGCTATCCTTCTTGCAGCATTAAGTCTGTCTTGTGATAGTTACTTAGACCTCAGACCTGAGAATGGTACTGTACGCCAAGAATTCTGGCAAACTAAAGAAGATGTTCAGGCAGCAGTGATTGGCATTTATTCTGCTATGCTGAACACACCGCCATCAGAAAGCGATCTAACGCTCGCTGAATATTTATTTATGTACGGCGAATTACGCGGAGGAATGGTGAGTCCGGCTGCTTTTACTTCAAACGATCAAAGCGATATCATAACCACAAATATTTTACCGTCAAACAGTATTACGACCTGGTCGCAATTTTATCGCATTATCAACTACTGTAATACGGTGATCGATCTTGCACCAGACGTACTTGAGGAAGACCCAACACTCACACAAGAGCAGCTCAACAATTATTTATCTGAAGCTTTGGCGATACGTGCTTACTTATATTTTACGCTAGCGAAATCGTTTAAAGATGTACCACTTAAACTTGACGCCACCTTGTCTGATGGAGATAATTTTCAGCTTGAAACCACTCCACAAGATCAAATTTTTGCGCAAGTACTGGTTGATCTTAACGAAGCAGAGCGCCTAAGTGTTGAAGATTATGGCAACACGCCTGAAAACAAAGGCCGCATTACAAAATTTGCCATCAATGCGATGCAGGCAGATCTAAACCTGTGGTTAGAAAATTATGATGAGGCTTTAGTCGCTGCTGATAAGATCATCAACTCAGGACAATTTGAATTGATTGATGCGAGTCCGCAATGGTTTACCACGGTTTTTGCCATAGGCAATTCTACCGAAAGCATTTTTGAACTTCAATACACACCCGAAAATCGCGGTCCGTTTTACGGAATCTTTTTACAACAGCCTCAATATCTGGCCGCTCCTGCGGTGCTGGAAGAAGTATTTGGGGTAGACTTCGATGAGCCTGAAAACAAAGACGTGCGCGGCGAACGTGCATCACTGGTTCCGGGAACCAATGAAATTTACAAATTCACCGGTCTCAACGAAGACCAGCGTAAAGCTTTACAAGAATCAGACACGCACTGGTTTATTTATAGATATTCTGATGCTCTATTGATGAAAGCTGAAGCCCTCAACGAATTAGGAAGAGGCGCCGAAGCGATCAGTATTATTGAAGATCTCAGAGAAAAAAGAGCTGCCATAGCACAAACGCAAGAACAAGTTACACCTCAGGATCAAGATGGGATAAGGCGTTATATTCTAGGGGAACGTGCGCGTGAATTTGCCTTTGAAGGAAAACGCTGGTTTGATGTATTGCGTAATGCGCGTAAGAACAACTATGCCTATTTAGACATCTTACTTGGAGTGGCACTGCGCAGTGCTCCTGCCAATCAACAGCAAAGTATTCTTGCAAAACTTCAGGATCCTAACAGCCACTATTTACCAATAAATACGTTTGAGCTGTACACTAATAAAGCACTCACACAGAATCCATTCTACAAATAATTACAAGCTATGAAAACACATTTTAAAGGGTTCAAACTTACATCAGTCTTCATACTTATAGCTTTAGCGAGTATGGTTTTTGGGTGTACCCAAGAAAAATATAAGGAGTCTACAGATGAGACTCTAAATATCACAGAATTTTTAAGAGCTAACCAAGAGGAGTATTCACTATTCCTTGAGATTTTAGAAGTGACAGACTACGCTTCTTTTATGAATACCTATGGGACCTATACCCTATTTCTTCCTACCAATGCTGCCATTGAAGGCTTCTTAGGAGATGTAGGCGCAGGAAGTATAACAGATGTTCCGCTTGAAGATTTACAAGAGCTTGCTAAGCTGCACATACTTTCTGATGTTGTGACCACTGTTGAATTTAATGATGGAAAAATCGCAACGCCAAGCCTACAAGGCCAATTTTTGATCACCGGAGCTTCTAATATCAATGGCGAATCAAGTATTACCATAAACAAAGATTCGCGCATTATCACGTCAAATCTTGAAGTAGGTAATGGGGTGATTCACGTGATTGATAAGGCGCTTCGTGTTGCTGATAAAACACTAGCTGAAACCATTGATGCAGACCCGGAATTATCATTATTTGCCGAAGCGGTACGCGAAACAGGGTGGTATGATGTTTTAGATCAGCCGGTAACTTACGACCAAGACAGTATTTCAAGCCACGTTAGCGTTTTGGCACAAACCAATGCGATTTTTCAAGAGGCCGGCTTAAATTCTATCGAAGATTTAAAAGCACGTTACAGCCACCTTGACGATCCTACCAACCCAGAAGATAGTTTAAACCTATTTGTGGCTTACCGCATAATTCCTGAGTTAGATTACTTAGCAGACCTTGCGGTAAAGTCAGTAGTTCTCACTAAAGCTCCTTTAGAAGTAATCAGTGTAAAACTCGCTAGTGATTCTTTATTACTCAACGAGGAAACCTTCAACGGTATTTTTGAACCAGGCGTTCAGATCAATAGAGCGCAAAGTGATATCACGGCGTCTAACGGTGTGTTGCACTATGTAAATGATAATTTCTTTATTAAAAAACGTTTTCCGGCCCCTGTATATTTTGATGTTGCAGATCAACCGGAATACAGACAACTAAGTGCCGTGTTTAGAAAACCGGGTAACTATGCCGAGTTGGCCAGATCGCAATTATCTGAAGTAACCTGGGAAGGTAATGAAGCCTTTAAGATGGGATATCTGGCTGCTGCCACTGGTGATGGAGCGCAGCTTTCTCAGGCTTGGCACGGTGATGTTGTTGAGCTTTTAAGACACAGAACGGGAGTTATAAACAATCTGGCCTTTACCACACCTGTGATCATAAAAGGACGCTACAAAATTTGGGTTTCCTATCGTCAAAATGCTCGTGCATCAAGTTCTGTAAGAGTATTGTTTAACGGCGAGGCATTACCACGCCTGATCAATTTTACCGAATATGGTAATACCGAACTTCCTGAGCGTGTCCTGGAATCTCAGGGATATAAGCGTCACTTGAGCGTTACCACCAGCAGATTTAATTCGCGATTAGCAGGTATTGTTGAAGTGCCTACCACAGGAAGACACACCATAACTTTAGAATCGCTTGCTTATGCCGGTGGACAATCTTGGATTGATGTTATCGAATTCAGGCCTGTAGATATGGATCAGCTGTATCCAAAATTTGAAGCAGGAGGCGACGGACTCATTTATGAATAAAATCAAACACACTAAACAATTCCATAAAAGGATGATCTATCTAAATAAACATACACGCATTTTTACTGCCGGCATCGCCCTTCTGGCAATGCTGTCGTGCTCTGATCCGTGGGAAGAACATAGCGCTACAACTGATGTAAATCTAAATGCTACTTTAAATCAACGTATAACTGCTACCGCAGAAACTTCAGAATTTGGTGCGCTTTTAGAAGAAACCGGTTATGATAAAGTTCTGGCAGGTTCTAAAACCTATACGGTTTGGGCGCCTACTAATGAAGCGATGGCGAATATTGAAGCAGACGCATTGGCTGACGCTTCGGCTAAAAAGCTTTTTATTGAGAATCATATTGCGCTTACTGCCTTCTCATCGGTTACTGAAGCCGACACCTTAACGGTGCAAATGCTTTCGCACAAGTATTTAGAATTTAAAAATGGATCTGTAATGGCTGATGCCGATGTCGTTTCCGCAGATCAATATGCTTCAAATGGCTTATTTCACATAATTGATAAAGCTTTAGTGCCTAAACAAAATATTTGGGAATATTTAAACACTGATGCTTCGGCAAATGCTATGAGCTCCTTTTTGATTGACCTTAATGAATTTAACCTCTATCAAAGGGATAGCACTGCAAAAGCAACTGCAGCACTTATGCCTGAACTGTTTTCAGATTCTTTGACCAATTCGTTTTTCACCAATGTTTACAACCTCAACAATGAGCAAAACAAGTATACCTTTTTCTTGATGGAAGATGAAGTTTATCAAAGCGAAGTTCAAAAGCTTGAACCTTATTTGATAAAAAGCAACGAAGATTCTACCACAACCTATGCCAGCTATTTTACTGTACGGGACTTGGCATTTCACAAAGCAATTGCTCGTCAAAATTTGCCAGATACACTCACTTCAAAGTTTGGTGTTAAAGTCCCTATAGATACAGATGCTATCGTAGAAGAAGTGCAGTTGAGTAATGGGATTGTGTATGTTATGCGCAGTTTAGACGTGCCTTTAGAGACCCGTTTGCTGACTACGCTAATTGAAGGTGAAGAACCATCAGGTTTTAGTCAAGGTGACAAGCGTGGGAACACCTATTATCGCGAAAAAGAAGATCCTGACGGAGAACTGTTTTATGACATCATGGTGCAAAACCACGAAGTCCCATTGTTCTCTATCTACTATAATGCTAACAATCTTTATAGCACGACTTACGAGGTTTACTGGCGCGCGATCAATGATATACAATCTAACACGTTTCAACAACGCTTAAGGTTTGGCGGCACTATTCAAGAAGATGGTACGGTGACAGATCCTATTGCTACCCTTGATTATACTGATGTTCCTCCTAATACGTATGAGGAGATTTATATTGGCGAATTCACTCTGGACCAGGCCGGAATGCTTGACCTGATCTCACTGATTGCAGCCAACACAAGCTCTACAGGTGCTAATACCCTGACTTTAGATTATTTAAAACTAGTGCCCGTAATTAAGTAATGTCTTTTAAACCAATAGTTATGCTCAAAATATTACAACTAACCTGTATTTTATGCTTGTTTCTCTATGGGGGAGTTACTCAAGGGCTCTATGCTCAAAGTACTGCTGACACTACTGATGTAGCTTCTGAGTCTTCAAAAGGAATTGCAGTAACAGGAATCATTAAAAATGCTGCAAACGGTAAAGGCATTTCTGGAATAAACATCGCCGTGCCTAATTTTTCTGCTGCCATCAGTAATGAAGATGGAAGTTTTTCTATAAATGTGCCGCACCTAAATGCGCTGCTTAGCGTTAGCGGTCAAGAGTTTCAAAGTAAAGTACACCCACTCAACAACAGATCTAGCGGAATTGAAATTTTGCTTTATGAAGCCAACTATTCTCAGTTTTATCAAAATTCAGAATTACCCGGAGGGCAAGCTTTACAATATACTAATCCAAAGGCTGCCACTACGGTAAACTTTTCTGAAGGACAATGGGGCAACCCGGTTAATGAGTCGGTTGCAGATTTTTTACAAGGGCGTGTAGCCGGCCTCAACAGTGTACGTAAATCTGGCGTGCCAGGTGCGGGCGCAAACCTTACACTACGAGGTTTTAATTCGCTTTATGCTACAAATAAACCTTTACTTATTGTAGACGGTATGATCTACGATGATGAAGATTATGGATCCGGAATCATTCAGTATACCGGTTCCTCTCCACTTTCTATGCTAGAGGTAAAAGACATTGAAGATATAACTGTTTTAAAAGATGGCTCTTCAATTTATGGAACCAAAGGAGCTAACGGGGTGATCATCATAACCACCACCCGACCGGTTGATCTAAGTACTAAAATAGATTTTACGATGTACGGCGGAATCAACCAAGAACCTAATGAACTGCCCGTATTGCGGTCAGGAGACTATAGAACCTATTTGTCTCAGCTTGTTGCCACACGCGGAGATACTCAGCAACAAATAGCCAATTACCCTTGGATGAATGATGATCGACAAAGTGAGAATTACTATGCCTATCATAATCAAACCAACTGGCAAGATCAGGTTTTTAAAAGCAGTGCAAACCAAAACTATTTTTTAAAAATTAGAGGAGGTGATGATATTGCAAAATATGGCCTTTCAGTGGGTTATCTCAACAGTGAAGGTGTAATCAGAAATACAGGCCTTGAGCGGTATAACACCCGCCTAAATGCCGCGCTTAGATTGACCGAAAAACTGACCGTAAACGCAAATCTTTCCTTTATTCATAATACAGAGCATTTAAGAGATCAAGGTTTGGCGTACAAAACCAGCCCAATGTATCTGGCACTTACTAAAGCTCCATTTACAGCAATAAATGTGATCAATGCAGCCGGAGAAGTTTCTCCTAATTTATCTGATGTTGATCTATTTAATGTGGGGAATCCGCTTGCAATTATTGAGAACGGAATTGGCATTAATAAAAATTATCGCTTTTACGGGAATCTGGACTTCAATTATAGCATCGCCGAAAATCTTCAGGCTAATATGCTGGTTGGGCTCACATATAACAAAGAACGAGAGTCTTTCTTTATTCCTGATTTTGGTGTGGCAGATGTTATTTTACCTACGGCGATAGGTAACAACCGCAGCGGTAGTGAAGTACAACGTTTATACTCTCTGTATACTGACACCTATTTGAATTATGGAAAACGCTTCAATAATACGCACGGTTTAGATCTCAGATTAGGCTTTAGAACACAAAGCAACGAATCTGAAAGCGATCTAGGTCTTGGATTCAATTCGGCTACAGATGATTTTACAACAGTGGGCGCCGGGAGCAATTTACTTCGTGTTGTAGGAGGTTCTTTAGGCGAATGGAAGTGGATCAACGGCTACCTCAGCGCAGAATATGATTACCTCAACAAATATTATTTAACGCTTAATGGAGCAATTGATAGTTCTAGTCGCTTTGGAGATGATATTCAAAATGGAGGCTTCAACATTGGAGATTCTCAATTTGCAGCCTTAGGGTCTGTATCAGGAGCGTGGCTGCTTTCTTCAGAGGATCTTTTTAAAAATGCTTCGGCTTTAGACCTTTTAAAACTGAGAGCAAGCTACGGTGTAAGCGGTAACGATGACATTGGCAATTTTACTTCACAGCAGCTTTATGTATCCCAGAATCTTTTAGGGATTCAGGGCCTCGTTCGCGGAAATATTGGGAATCCCGAACTCAAATGGGAAACGGTATCTAAACTGAACTTAGGTCTTGACATGAGCTTGTTTAATGAGCGCTTTAATGCTTCGGTTGATGTGTATCAAAATAAAACTTCTGATATGATCACTTACGAGCCGGTTAATACCACGAGCGGTTTTAACTATGTAGTTTCTAACAGTGGCGATATGCAAACTGAAGGTATTGACTTAAGCCTGAATACCCGACTGGTAAATTCTTCTGATGTTAAGTTTGACTTAGGGCTCAACCTTTCGCGCTACGTCAATGAGGTGACCGGTTTACCTTCGGGACCTATTATTTCTGAATTTGGTGGCGCAACCTACATCACGCACGAAGGTCAGGATGCTAATTTATTTTTTGGATATGAGACTAACGGTGTATATGCAACTACCGCCGACGCTCAAGCCGCAGGTTTAAGTAGAAGAATGGAAAATGGTGCTTTACGTGCTTTTAGTGGCGGTGATGTGATTTTTACAGATTTAAACAATGACGGCATTATTGACGATGATGATCGCGTAGTGATAGGAAATCCTAATCCGGATCTTTTTGGAAGTTTCAGCGCTAACTTTAAATGGAAACGCTTAAGCATTTCGAGCTTATTCAATTTTTCGTTAGGCAATGATCTTTACAATGGTGTACGCTACAATCTTGAGAAAATGAGTGGTTATGAAAACCAGACCATTGCTGTAAACAATCGCTGGGTTGCAGAAGGTCAGCAGACTACAATTCCCAGAGCAGTTTGGGGCGATCCATTAGGCAACGCTTCATTTTCTGATCGCTGGATTGAGGATGGCTCTTATTTACGACTTAAAACCCTCGTGGTGGCCTATGATGTTTCAATAGATCTAGAACATATAAAATCATTTAAGGTATATGCTTCCGCAAACAACCTGTTTACGCTGACTGATTATTTAGGCTACGATCCTGAGTTCAGTGCTACTTCTTCCATTTTTGGTCAAGGAGCAGATCTGGGGTTAATGCCACAGTTTACTACAATACAAATGGGTTTAAGACTAGGACTATAATTTAAGAAAGAGATGATGAAACTATTTACAAATACAAAATATACGCTAAAGCTTGGGGCTCTTGCATTGCTCTTAGGATTAGGTTCTTGTCAAGAATATCTAGATGTGGAACCTCAGGACCAACTGAATCAAGATCAGGTTTATCGTGATGTTTTTGACGCAGATGCCGCTGTGGTGGGTATCTATGGAAAGTTTATGGGACTTGCAGAAAAATACGTTGTTCTTAACGAATTGCGTGCAGATTTAGTAAGCCCCACCTATAATGCTGGTCCATTTTACACGCAACTTAGCGAACATAGCGTAACCGCAGAAAACCCATACGCAAGCCCGAAAGATTTCTATGAGGTAATCAACAATTGTAACGATGCGCTGAAGAATTTTGATCTTATGCGCGCTGATAACAGATTAGACAGTAATGAATATAATGAGCGCTACTCAGATATAGGAACTTTAAGAAGTTGGTTATACTTACAATTAGGAATTCACTACGGTCAGGTGCCTTACATCACGGAGCCGGTCGAGAACCTAAACGATATTCGTAACCTCAATCAATATCCACGCATTCAATTTGAGGAATTATTAAATGAGCTCATCACATTCACCGAAGGCTTGCCTTATACAGATACTTACAGTGCTAACAGTACGTTACTCATAGATGTTGATGGGTATAACACCGGGAAATTTTTCATCAATAAAGAATGTTTGCTGGGTGATTTACATCTATGGCGAGGTAATTATGTGCAGGCAGCATCGCACTACAAAGTGGTTTTAGAAACCGCCTCAGACAGTGGTAGCGACTCTGAACGCTATGATGTATACCGCGTAAAATATGCTGAGATCGCAAGCAATAATGACTTAGCTGTAGGTTATATACGTTACCGCGAGCAAGATGCTCAGGCGCTGATCAATAATAATACGCAAGGTTGGCGTTCTATGTTTTCTAGAGAGCCAGATGCCTTATGGAACACCGAGTGGATCTGGTCACTACCCTTTGACTCCAGCTTTGCGCCTGAAAATCCGTTCATCAATTTATTTTCTAATCAGAATGGCAACTACCTACTCAAGCCGTCTCAAGAAGCGATGAATTTGTGGGAAGATCAAACGCAGCTTAACGGGTTTCCTTATGATGCCCGCGGTTCTAAGTTCTCTTACTCTATGATTAACGGCGATCCGGTTATCATGAAGTATTTGTATAACTACTTAAACCCGGTAAGTCAATTGCCGGTAGATGTATTTCAACGCGATGGCAGATGGTTTCTGTACCGTGCGGCAAAATTGCATTTACGTTATGCTGAAGCGGCAAACCGCGATGGGCAACACCGTCTCGCTGATGCTTTACTGAACTATGGCTTACAAAATGAATATACCGTTGAAGGTGTTGAAGATGTGACAGATATAGAACAGACTAATCTTCCGTTTCCTTATAATTTTGATGCGCGACAAGGTGATTTCCCATTCTACAGAGGAAATTGGTATCGCAACGGTGGTCTGCGAGGTAGAGCCTATCTCGAGCGTGCGCCGGTGTATGGGGACAGCTTGATTTCCATAGAAAATAATTTAATTGAAGAAGCTGCGCTCGAACTTGCTTTTGAAGGCAATCGCTGGGGGGACTTAGTGCGCGTAGCAATACATCGTAACGATCCTGCATTTTTAGCTGATAAGATCTATGCTAAACTGAATGCGCAAGGCAATGCAGAAGCTTCTGCCGTACGTACCAAATTAATGTCTCAAGAAAACTGGTACCTCCCTTTTGTATGGAACGATGAAGAGTAACTAACGATTTTGTTTGTGTTTAGATTTAATTCTAATTTTGAGACGATAATGCTGCGGGTAACACCGCGGCATTGTTGTTTTACAGCAGTTTGTGAATCTCTGCAAACACACAGGAGAGAACAGGATAGAATACCTTAGCTTGATCGCTAACTTTGAATAGCTTCCTTTAATTAAACACTATTCATTACCGCGTATGCCAAGATTCTCATCAATTTTCTTTTTATTCTTTTCTTGCATAGTGTCCATTTTAGTGAGTGTTTCTTGCAAGGAAAATCAGAGTACTAAATCTGAAGTTTCCACTGATAAACCGAACTTTTTAGTCATTATCGCTGATGACGCCGGCTGGAATGATTTAGGGATTCACGGTTCAGAAATCAAAACGCCTACTTTAGACAGTCTGGCCGCGCAAGGACTTCTTTTAGAACGTTACTACACCTACCCCACCTGTTCCCCTGCTCGCGCAAGTTTCTTAACCGGGCGTCCGGCAAGCAGAATGGGCATCGTAGCTCCTATAAGTGGTCGCAGTGAACTCAATCTACCGGATAGCATTATAACCTTACCTCAGGCGCTTGGTGCGCTTAACTACAACACAGCATTAATGGGTAAATGGCATTTAGGCTTAAAACCCGAAAGTGGTCCCGAAGCCTATGGGTTTGATTTCTCCTACGGATTTTTACACGGTCAACTAGATCAGTATGCGCATACATATAAAAATGGCGACAGCACCTGGTATAAAAATGGAAAATTCATCACCGAAGAAGGGCACGTAACAGATTTACTTACAGCCGGCGCGATACATTATTTAGACACTCTAAATCCCGAAAAAAACTTTTACCTGCAGTTGGCATACAGCGCACCACATATTCCGTTGCAGGAACCTCATGAATGGTTAGAACAGTACAGTACAATTGCAGACAGTTCACGACGCGCTTATGCCGCTGCGATGAGTCATATGGATCACGGCATTGGCAAAGTGCTGCAGAAATTAAAGCAAACTCAAAGAGCTGAAAATACCATCATTCTTTTTATAAGCGATAACGGAGCTCAAGAACAATGGATTCCTACCACTCAATATGAGGGTAAGTATGGTCCTAATTATGCTCTGGGCAGTAATCTACCGTTGAGGGATTTTAAAACCTCTAATTATGAAGGAGCCCTTCGTGTTCCTGCAATTTTTTCTTGGCCGAAACTAAATGCCAAAGGTTCGTCTTCAAATTATATTAATGTTTCAGACTGGATGCCAACCTTTTTACAATGGGCGCAGGCCACAGCAATACCGCCTTCGGTGGAAGGGGAATCGATCGAAAAATTACTAACTACATCAGCAAGTGCACGCAAAAAGCCTATTTACACTCGAGGTCATTTGCAAGAATCTTTGATTGTTCCGCCGTTTAAACTGATTAGAACGCGCCACCTAGAGGGTCAAGCCGATTTTGAATTGTATGATATTGAAACAGACCCATCAGAAACCCAAAATATAGCTTTAGAACACCCTAAGAAAGTTGATGAATTAAAAGTAATTTTAAAGGAAGAGTTTTCTAAAGATACTCCGCAAGTCAATGTTGAGCTTAAACATTAAAGCATTCCTGCTAAAATTCAGCCTAAAATAAAAAAAGTATGAGCATTTTTAAAACAACCAATCAAGAGGTAAATCCAAGAGGTATTCAAAAAAAACACATTTTTAATTTCAATGTAGACTTAGAAGTCCTCAACTGGCTGCCTATGTCAATAAAATGCCTGAGCACCGCCTTCCTCATTTTAGGATTGGCCGGCTGCTCACAGCATAAGGAAAAAACACTGACACAAATTAGCCTTACCAACCCTGAGGACATAGCGCTTAATGATAAAGCTGTTGCCATTGCGCTAGAAAAATTAGAGTATACCGCTTCAAAAAACTATCCGCTACTTACACTTGATCAAGATACCATAGCCTCGCAATTGAGTGATCTGGATGCAGATGGCACAGCTGATCATCTATTTTTTGTTTTGGATTTTGAGCCAAAAGAAGCTAAAAAAATTCAACTTGAGTGGGTTGCAGAAGCTCCTCAATATGACATAAAAACAAGTATACGTTTTGGTAAACGTAAGGCGAAAGACCAACCTGTACAACCTGCATTAGAAGAGACGCTCTCTGCTCAGGATATGCCGAAAGCTTTAGGTTTTCAAAAGTATCAAACCGATGGCCCAACTTGGGAAAACGATAAAGTTGCCTTTAGACATTATCTTGACGGAAGAAATGCTAAAGACGTCTACGGTAAGAAAACTGCAGCTATTTCTCCGGAAAATGTTGGTCTGGATTCGGCCGGCGCAGTTGTTGACAATTACCATACGATGGAAGCTTGGGGCCGCGATGTTTTTCCGGTAGGTAATTCAGCCGGACTGGGTGGATTTGGCATTATCGCAAAGGACAGCATCAGACGTTTAGGAATTTTGGTTACAGACACGCTTAGCAATGTAGAACAAACCCATTTTAAAATTGTTGAAGAAGGTGCGGTTAAATCAACCATGCATATTGACTATACTAACTGGAACACCGCAGGAAATACGTATCAAGCAGAAGAGACTACGAGTATATGGCCGGGGATGTATGCCTATCAAAATACGGTTTCTGTTACCGGATTACAGCAAGGCGATACGCTCGCCATCGGGCTTTCTAACATTAATAATAAAAATGGTGTAGAAGAATTAAAATCTGAAAAATGGGTTGCGCTTATTCAACATGACAGCTTGACCTACGATCGTAAATGGGTTATGGGAAGTGCATTGATTCTGCCTGCTGCTGCCTATCAAAATTATTCTGAAGCACCAAGCACCGGAAATTTCACACAATCCTATTTGGCTGAACTCAATGTAGGCAACGATACGCCGGTGACCTATTATGGAGTTTCTGGTTGGGAGTTGAGCCAAGAGCCAAAATTTAAAGATGCTGCTTATTTTAAATCTTATGTTGAACAATTGGCTAACCAATTATATACTGAGATCGATATTCAAATAGAAAACTAATACTATGCCTGTTCACGCTTTTACCATGCAACTCAAACCCGGTTTTGAGAAAGAATATAAACGCCGTCACGATTTGATCTGGCCGGAACTGCAACAACTTCTAAACGATTCCGGGATTGAAACCTATCATATTTTTCTAGATGAATCTAGCCTGAAGCTTTTTGCATTTCAACAACTCAAAGAAGGGCATACCACTGCAACACTTCCGCGGGATCCTATTGTAAAGAAATGGTGGGCCTATATGGCTGACATTATGGAAACCAACGCAGACCATTCCCCTGTAGAAACCCCATTAAATGAAGTTTTTGAGCTACAAAAGGAATAAGACCAGTTTAGACCTATAGAAAATAAAACCCTGAATGTAAATATTCAGGGTTTTGTTTTGATAAGCTGCTTTAAATGCTACTGGCCTTATTTACTAGAGCCTTTAAAGTTTTGCGAACTGTTTTTAAACAGTACATTAAAGGTTGTCAAACTACCGTAAATACGCGTTATATATTGCTGAAGATCTATTTTCTCTTGATCGTCAAGATTTTTACTGCTGTTGATCTTTTGTTCCATCACTCGAATACGATCACGCACCATTACGATCTTGTGAAAGAAGGTTTCAATAGGAATATCTTTACTTGCCAGACCTGCATCTGCCGGACTTAACGTGAGGGTGCCGCCTTTGTATTTATCAGCTATAGGTACGATCTCAGAAATATCTGAATACTGCTTCAGTAAGTTGCGCAACGTCTTTTCGACCTCATAAAAACTTACTGTATCTACCTCATCATCAACTGCCTCAATGATTTCCATTTCGGTATCAATAGTAACCGTTTCTAGACCGTTGTCAATAAAAGTGATCCAGTAAAGTTCTGAAGTAACATTGGTCACAACGCCTTCACCATAATCGGCGTGCTTAACGCGTGATCCAATCCCTAAAATTTTAGCCATAAAAATGAATTAAATTAAACTACCTCGGGCATTACCTTTGGCGGCGCTAAGAAATGTTTTAGTATTAAAGATTCTTATCAATCATCTCATACTGATAGAATTCTTCTTTTACACTCTCATAATTGAGACCGTACTGCACCAACATAGCCATCGCTCCTAAAAAGAAAAATCGATCAAAGAAATAGAAAATCTCAAATTCAAAATAATATGCAAATAAAGCGGCTATGTCTGAGAATATAAAGCCAAAAGCAAAAAAGATATACAACAACGACCGGTTGCTGTTGTACTTGTTATTGTAAGCAATCGCCTGAACACCCAAAACCATCATAGCTGCCCCATAAACATAGAGAAGTATGGGTTCTACACCATCGTGAAAGGTATAGGTTACCATACTCATATTCATAATCACATAAAGCGTATAAGTATTTGCGGCAACTAGAATAAGCGTAATAAGTACTACGCCGGGTTTAAAATTTATCTCTGAAATTTTAGGAAGCCGTTCAAAAACTATGGTCAGATAACACAATGTTCCGAGGATCAGGTAAGATTTGTACCCCCAAGGTTCTTCATAGAATTGAAAAAATATATCTCTTCCTATAAAAAACAAAAACGCAATAACCGTCCAAAGGTTTAGGAGTTCTTTCTTGATCAGATAATACGCAAAAAAAATACCGATACTTACAAGGCGTATCAACCTGCTTGTTTCGAGATCGGTCAAGGCAATAACGGTGAGGTTAATGACAATAAGCAAACCTATAAAAGATAAGTACTTGCCTTTATCATTCAATAAATACTTTGGGGTCATAGTTTTATACCATTAAACACTATTAGGGGTTGTCTAATAATTACGTAAAAGTTAACCAATTGGTTTTAGAAATACCATAAGGATTAAAAATCTACAACAACGCCAATCCCCAGTTGTTGTTTCCACTGAGTTCTGGCTCCCATTACCACTTCTTCACCATCAACGTTAGTTTCGGTAATTTTTACGTCATTATCGTATTTTAAATGTGATCCCACTTTAGCCAGCACAAAACTATTCACTTTAAAATTCAAGTTGAGTTCCCAGTCTATATCAACATTCCCGAAGCTTTTTAGATAATCAGTATAAAGATTGACCAGGTTGGTCAGGTTTATATTCTCCATTACCTGAGCATTTAAAGAACTCTGTATCAAAATTCCCAATTCGCTATTGACGTTTGAACCTTCCCTAATAATATTTCCATCAGCATCGCGCACCGCAGGTTCAACACCAAAAGCACCATTGTTAGCCAGGTCTTGATCAAGCACAAAAGTTGATTTATAGGTCAGTGGAGAGGCGTATATAGATAAATTATCCAAACGTTGCCCATACTCACCGCCTACCCCTAAAAAGATGTAGCCCGGAGCCATGAACTGAGAAATTGGCGTGCTGGTATCAGGATATTTATATCCATTTGTAAATTGAGAAGCAAATCTAAATTTAGCTGAATAGTACCAGTTAGATAAGGTATCGCGGCGGTATCCAAAATCTGAGGTAAGCTCTAGATTATCATCCGTTTTGCGTAACTCCTGCCCTTCTTGACTGTTTACTCCGTAGCGCGTAATAAGTTTATTACGCCATTTGCGCTTTTTATCAGAATAATTACGTTCTAGAACCACTTCAGCAAGACCAGAAATGGAATTACTACCACCGGCATTCCAATTCACAAAAGCAACTTCACTTAAATCAATTCCCACACGATTCAATTCTTGCCAATTGGTCTCCGGTTTTGGAGCTAATTGTTCAGTTAATCGTTTTACTAAATTCTTTTTAATAGGAAGCGGAAAAGCGACGTGCTGCGCATGAACAGCTTTACCTGTCAAAAGGATGACGCAGCATAAAGTGAAGTATACAAGTCTTTTCAAATCATTTGATTTTACAGATTACTTATTAATATTCAAACGTACCAAAGGGCGATTTAATTGTTAGTGACTTCTCATTTGAAGCCTCAACGCGTCCAACGATCTGAGCATCTATATTGAAGGATTTAGAGATCTCAATAATATCCTGAGCCAGACTTGGATCTATATACAATTCCATTCTATGTCCCATATTGAAAACCTGATACATCTCTTTCCAATCAGTACCGCTTTCTTCTTGAATAAGTTTGAATAGTGGCGGAACCTCAAATAGATTGTCTTTAATAATGTGCAGATTTTCAACAAAATGTAAAATTTTAGTCTGCGCTCCACCACTGCAATGCACCATCCCGTGTAGTAAACTTTTATCTACGGAAGCTAAAATCTTTTTGATCACAGGCGCATAAGTTCGTGTTGGAGATAACACTAATTTTCCGGCGTCTAACGGACTCGCTTCAACGGAATCTGTAAGTTTTTTAGAGCCACTGTACACCAAATCTTCCGGTACAGCTTTATCAAAACTCTCAGGGAATTTTTCGGCTAAATAGTTTTCAAAAACATCGTGACGTGCAGAAGTAAGACCATTACTTCCCATACCGCCATTGTACTCGGTTTCATAAGTAGACTGACCAAAACTAGCCAGACCTACGATAACGTCACCCGGCTTAATATTTGCATTATCAATAACATCTTCTTTCTTCATTCTCGCCGTCACCGTAGAGTCTACGATTATGGTGCGCACGAGATCTCCAACATCTGCGGTTTCCCCACCGGTACTTTTAATAGAAACACCGTGCTTTTCAAGGTCAGCTATCAATTCTTCGGTACCATTTATAATTGCAGAAATGACTTCGCCGGTGATCAGGTTTTTGTTTCGGCCAATCGTTGACGAAAGCAAAATATTATCGGTAGCGCCCACGCACAGAAGATCGTCGATATTCATAATTAACGCATCCTGAGCAATTCCTTTCCAAACGGAAAGATCGCCGGTTTCCTTCCAATACATATAAGCGAGCGAAGATTTAGTCCCGGCACCATCAGCGTGCATAATTAAACAATGCTCTTCACTACCGGTCAGATAATCAGGGACTATTTTACAAAATGCTTTAGGAAATAACCCTTTATCAACATTTTTAATGGCTTTATGCACTTCTTCCTTTCCGGCAGAAACACCACGCTGAGCGTAGCGTTTAGAAATCTCTTGACTCATGATTGTTAATTATTTGGCAAAAGTAAGAAATAAAAACGTCCTGATATTTCAGGACGTTTTTAAAAAAAGCTTTTTACTACTATTCCCAATCTGGCATTGACGCGTTAGTAAAGAGAAGGTCGTCATTTGAGAAATTATTTAGAGATGAAATGTAAATCTCAGGTTCTGAATTTAGATTACTCGGTTTTCTAGCAAAAATGATTTCTCCCTCTGAAGGCGACCAACTAGGTTGAACATCATTCAATCCTTCGGTTACTCCATTATTTAAAAGCGCTTCAGAATTTGTATTGAGGTTATATATGTAGATCCTGCTAGAAAATTGACGGTATTGTGTGTTTTCTGAGCCAGAAGTATCCTTAGCATAAACAAGCCTGCTTCCGTTTGCGTCTAAGTCAATACCTATTACAGCACCCGGAGTGTTTTGGTAAACCATTTGCTCTATTGTTCCTGATGATAAACGCACCGTATATACACTTACGTTATAGCCGTTGCTATCATTGGTCTTCAAGGCGATTAAATTGTCGTCAAATGCAGCCGCACTCACTTCTGAAATAAAACTTCCGTCAGGAGTTTGGTAGATTAAAGAAAGACCTCCACCATCAGGATTAATGCTATAAAGCTTGTCAAAGCTAGGATAGTATAGTTTTCCTCCGTTTTGTGCCCAAGTATAGTTGAGCTCACTAACTCGAAATCCATTTAAAGGAATAGCATTAGTCACCTGCTTTATGTCTGAACCATCTAAATTCATGGTGTGCAGTTGTGTTGCTCCATCGACAGTTCTTAAAAACGCGATTTTGGAGGTTTCTACATTACGTCGCGGCTTAAAGCTATTATAGGTCTCTGAGGTAAGTTGAAACTCATTAAAATTAATCTCTCCGGTATTTTCATCATCAGCATCTTCATCGTTACCTCCTGAAAAAATCACGCTATTCCCATTAATAGATCTTACATATAGAAAATCATTTTCAGGCGTTGTAGTTGTACTAAATTGTCCTAAAACGCTTTGTACAGGTTCATTTTCTCCATCAGATGCAGTTACTTGCCAAAAATAATTGCTTCCATACCTTAACTTTTCTACGGTTGCCATAGTATCAGCAACAACTTCTATATTCTGGATTTCATTTGTAGTTCCATTTCTAAGTTGTAAGGTATACACAATTTCATCAGTATCATTAGCAGATGATGACCAAACAAATTCGACCTTTGCCTCTAAGTCAGAAGCTCCATTTTCTGGTGAAAGTAACTCGGGAACTTTAGGAGCTCTGTTTTCATCTCCACCTACAACCAATTCAAAACTTACACTGCTGCGTTGTTCACTTAAAATGGTCACCGCTTCAAAAGCATCTGTATAGCCTTCCAACTCTGCTTGAACAGAATACTCTCCTGTTTTTACTGCTTCAATCAAAAAATTACCATCACCATCTGTAAACACTGTGCTTGATGAAGGATTAGTAACTATTTTCACATTAGCTAAGGGCGTTTTTGAAACAGCATCAACCACAGTACCATCAAGCGAACCTATACCATTTTCTTCAATAGTATCTTCGCTACAAGAAAGCATTAGACCTACTGTTAGAATTAAAAAGTAAATACAATTATTTTTCATTGTTCTAATTATTAACAGGGTTAGTTGCATCAGTTGGAGTTTGAATTGTTGCCTTTTTAGCAAAATCGAAGTAGTATTTTAATCCAACGCCCAAATTCAAGTAATGATCATCTCTTTTACCATTTATAAGGTTATCTACCTTATCGGTGAAAGTAACATTATGTTCTGCCCATAATTTGAGCCCAATTTTAGAAGATAGAGCATACTCAAGACCTGCACCATATTGAACTTTTGCATCGGTTTGACCAGCATCTAGACCTAATGATTCTTCATTTTCAGAAAAGCCCAGTAGAACTCCACCTCCGGCAAATAAATAAGGTGATAACTTATCATTTTTTAAAAGTTTGAATTCGGCATTCAAATCAACGCTTGCAAAATTTTGATCATAGGTATCTCCCGTTTTAAAATTTAAATACGCTGCATTAAAATTTAGACTGAAACTTTGACTCAATGCTTTCGTATATCCTGCCTTAATCATAGCCCCAAAACGCTTAGCACTATAATCTGCATCAAGCATCGTAGTACCTAAAGAGAAGTTCAAGGCATTAGTATACTGCTGCTTAAAAAATATACGATTATACAATCCAGTACTTTCGGCAACTTCTTTGTCTGCATTGTAGGCGGTTACTAATTCTTCATTAACTGCATTTCCGCCTTTAGCAGACCAATATCCATCTGCTATTCCTTCTATAATTAAATCGTGAACAGCTTTCTCAACAGCGTCTTTTACTGCCAATTGAACGGGTTCATTGCGAGTGATTCCCATCTCAGTTTCTAATAAGCGTTGAAACTTTACAAAGCGAAACAAACTAGCATCTAGCGCTTGTGACAAGATGGTTTTAGAAACATAAACCGTTTTTAATATTTCACCATTACTGGTAGAGACCATTCTTAAATAGACCGTGATTCGGTCTTGCCTATACTTTGCCGAACCTCCAAGTCCAAAATAACGCGCACCAACACCTCCGGTAATTATATTAGTATCATACGACACAATGCCACCCTCTAATAAAATACCAGCATATTTAAGTGGTGGAAGCGGTGGCTCATTGGGGTTTAAATTTTTAATATACTCTTGCTTTGTGTTTCTAATAATATTGCGCTCTGTTGAAAGGTTACTTAGGTTTTCTCGCTCTATAGGAATAAACCAACCACTATCTTCAAGTGCCTTTAGTAAGATCGCCGTAGAGCCTTGAGTTACCGCAGTACTAAATGTACTACCATTCTCAACCGCTTTATATTGCCCTGTTTGATCTGAAAAATTATAAACTGCCACTTCCACAGGAGCTTGGGCCGGTGGTAAGTTTAATAGGTTTTGAGTAGACTTAGAGTATTCCCCTAAACGTGCCGGGGTTTGGTCAAAAGGTTGGTTGAAATAAGTTCCGCAAGAATTTAAAGCGGTAATTAAAAATACCGCTGTAATGACTTTGTAAAATTTCATCTTGATTTATTGATTTGGGACTATAACTTGAGTTTGCTCACCTGTAGAAGTGTCTAGAATATTGATCACTAACCCTTCTTCACTCTCAAAAACTTCAACGGCCAGCGTTCCATAGGTAAATGTGCCTTCTTCGGTAAAATCACCAATTCCTTCTATTTGTTGTTGAAGCAGTGTTCTTGAAATCTGACTTAAAACTTGTTTATTCAAATTATCACCAAATTGTTCTAATTCTGACTTTTGATCTTCAGCACTCAAACCTTCTTTTAAACCATTTTGTACAGTAGCCGAACTCAATAACCAATTATAGTTAAAGGTATCCCCTCCAAAAGCCGGGTTAAGCGGTTTGTAAGTAAATTGCTGGGCGTGCATGAAGGTTATTCCTCCAAATAATAGAATTAAAAAAGTAATTGTTTTCATATTAATAGTGTATAAACTTATCCTTCTGTTGCTCTAAAATCTGCAATCGCTCTACAACCTTACTAATTGCGATGCTTGCGTGCTGTTCAAGATATTTGCGCTGAGGTTGGGCAAAAAATTGCCAAACGACAAAATCATCTATTTTAACCGAGATGCGAGTAGTTCTTGATCTACCCGGAACCTCAAGAATTCTAATATTCTTGGAAGACTTTATATCTTTATTGTAGAAAAGGGAATAAAAGTATTTGTAAAAATCTCTGCCCGCTTTTGTGATTGACTTTTGTATTACCAGACCTTGTAGTTTAAAACCATCTTGTGGAGCAGCTTGATCTATTTGATCTGAAGAAATGGCTATGAGATTTCCCTTTAAATTGTCTAAATTCGATAGACTACCTTGTTCTAACTCGATCCTATCTTTACCTATAGGTTTACCGTCTTGATCATAGATTAATAAAACGATAATTGTTTTGTTAGAGACAGCATTAGATAAAACTAAGGTTTGAAGCTCCTTTTTTTCGTACGCACTTAATACGAACCTTTGTTTATCATTATCTTTTGAAACTGTGCCGTCAGCTTGAGTTTTAAAAATTAAAAAATCATATTCTAGGGTACGGTCTACAGGAGATTTATTTTCTGCCAATGCAAAAAACTTTAAAAACTCACTATTTCGCTCTATCCTTATAGACGCTGCGACCTCTTTATTATAGAATTGCGCGTGTGTTTTAACCAATGAAAAAAAAAGAAGAACACTATAAACACTTATAATTTTCAATTTTACAATAGGTTTAATTAGCACATTTTCTAGTTTACAAACCCAAAAGAATCACTACGTATAATCAATACCGGTGATGCTTCAGTTTGCTTAAATTGCAAGGACTCGGTGAGTTTATTTACCCCGAGTCTTTGAAAGTTTAAATCATTTCCTTGTTGTTGTATATCTAGCGAAATATCTGCATCACGATTATTGACAATGTCATAAACCGTATTTCGATTACCTTCTTGAAGAATTTCTGAAATAGCTGTTTTAACCTTATAATCTAAGCCTACATAGTTTTGATCTCCTACTTGATTTATGTTGATTTCACTGGCCTGAGCAACTACATTTATCGCGGCTGTATTGTAATCGCCAATCTGACTCAACACTACACTATTGCCTCTAAGAGTTGCATTGCGATCGTTTTGAGCAGTTCCAACACCTAAATTGGTTAATATTTGAGCAGACACCAGTTCTTTTTCTACTAATTGTTTTTGATCATCACTATTAGTTTCATTTTTATACGTTTGAGCATATGCAGATGTCATAAGAAGAATCAATATTGCCGTAAAAAAGAATTTTGGTTTCATAAAGCGTCTTTTTTTAATTTATAAAGAGTGGACATACTTTTTAGAAGTATGCCCACCTTTACAAGAATTGTATTACGCGGTTTTTATCATCCTACGAATACTCATAGTCTTAAAGTGAACCCGATGCACGAGCCATTGCAGGTGCAGTAAGACCTACTCTAGTAACAGCCGCAGGAGTCTGAAGTCCGCTGTTAAGAATAGTACTAGGACCAACTTGAATAACATCTAGAGAATTCCCTCCATTAGGTGCAGCTCCTGGTACATCTTGCTCTGCCTTCCAACTGTGTCCACCGTCTTGGCTTATAACAATTGAGTTTCCAACCCCGTACTGAGCAGTTTCAGCAGCGTTCATATCTCCATTTTGCATAATATCTACCACATGACCACGTCCTCTTTGTGTAGCAACTGCATAGTTATCATCTCCTGTTTGAGAAATAGTAGCATCTTGATTTCTACCATTTTGCCCTGTAGCTACGTAGTTGTCGTCACCAGTTTGTGTTGATTGTAAAGAATTACCTCGACCACTAGCGCTTCCGTAAGCATTTTGAAACGCATAAGCTTCATTACCTTTACCATCTTGAGTTTGATTAGAATAATCTCCATTAGTAGCGCTAGTACCTGCACCAAATTGATGAGACTCCGCTACGTTATCGTGACCAGACTGGGTTTGAATAGCTTCACTATAGTCAGATTGTGTATTAGGTGTACCGTTCATAACTTCACCAACTGATGTTACTACAGCGTATTCTGCAGTATTAAAAAGAGCAGCTGAACTTCCGGTATCAACACCTTGGTTCACTAAAGCTACGTTACCTTTTGTATCACTATCAGTAGTTTGAGTTTGCTCTGATTTGTTATTATTACCATAAGAGAAAACTCTAGCGTAATTACGACCTTTCATTCCATCAGCGTTTTGATTAATCAACGCTTGATTATCATCCCCAAATTGTTCAACTAGTGCCTCGTGACCTTTACTGTTTTCTGGGTCAGCATACTGGTTAACCTCAACCATGTTACCAACTCCAGTCTGAATAACGAATGCATCACTGTTATCATAAGTCTGTAAGATTTTAGTTGAGTTATCATCTCCATACTGATCAATTGCAGCAAAGTTCTTCTCTGCTTGATTAGCAGTACCTTGCTGCACATCTGCTTTATTACCTACCACACCGCCAGCTGCAAATGAATTATCATTGTCTTGAACTAAGATAATCTCATTAAAATCGCCTTGTTGCTCAAGTCTTCCATCATTGTTTTGACCAATTTGTTCAGAATAAATTAGATTAGATTCGCCACTATCAGCCGCATTACCATTTACATCTCCCATCTGAGACATAGATACCATATTGCCCGCACCGGTTTGATACCCTACAATTGAGTTTTTCTCACCTTCTTGACGGGCCTTGATATCATTCATAGCTCCAGGGATTGTTGCATTTTGCTCAGTATAACCTCGGTTTGCTGTAGCTGCCGCTGCAGGGAGTTTATCTGCTGTAGTAATTGAAGTAGGATCAACCACCGGTACTGTTATTGGTGTGTCCCTTAGATCGGCTTCTGAAGCCTGAGTGCTAGTTTGTGCAAATGCTACTGCCCCAAACATTAGCGCTGCTGCGCTTAACATAACTTTTTTCATGATTGAAAAGTTTTAAATTAATAATATATAGAATGGTTAATAAAATACTATTTCAATCTTTTGACCCTAAAAGAGAGGGGGCTCTAGCCAAAAGAGATTTTGAGGGGAAGTTGAGACTGAAGTACTTCTTTCAGCCTCAATGCGATGCTAATTTATAAAAATCTAAAGCTCAGATTTTAAGAAGATTGTAACTTTTCGATGAAATTCATCTCTTACGAAAACGTTGTAAATAAAAATCGTAGAGCCTGCCTACTCTTAAATACGAGAAGGGAAAAACACCCTTTATCTTACCTTAAAATATTTTGTAGGATTTAACCTACTAAAAAAGTAAGAAATTCACAATTAATTTACTTAGTATTAATAGTGCTGAGGCTTCTAATACACCAAAAATTTGGCACCAACTTAATTTAAATTAAGTAGTTCACGGTTTTTAGCCAAAGGCCATAACTTATCTTCAACCATAAGTTCGAGTTTATCTGAAGCATACCGTATAGAGTCAAAAAATGGTAATACTTTAGTCTGGTATACCTCTGCTCTTCCTTTAGTATCTAGTGCATTAGCCTCTTTTCTTGCTTCGATCATAAAACTTATTTCTTTATTGATCGTACTAATATATTTCGATATTTTCTGAATAAGCTCTAGTTGTTCTTGAGCCAACTCTTGATAGTCGGCTTCGTAGATATTCTTTAGGCCATTTACATTTTTGATCAATAGATTTTGATAGCGTATCGCTGTGGGAATTATATGATTTCCGGCAATGGCGCCTAGAACTCTACTTTCAATCTGAATTCTTTTAATATATTCTTCTAATTCAATATCATAACGCGCTTTAAGCTCAACGGTATTCATCACTTCCATTTCTTCAAATAGGCTTGAAACTTGATTTCCTATTTGAACTTTTAAAGCTTCGGGAGTAGTTCTATTATTACTCAGTTTTCGCTTCTTGGCCTCCTTTTCCCATTCAGCACTATAGCCATCACCTTCAAACCTTATTTTTTTAGAAGACTTTATATACTCGCGCAGTACATTAAAGATCGCATCATCTTTTTTCATGCTCTCCTTATCTATTAGCTTATCTACTTCTGCTTTAAAATCTTTAAGCTGTTTGGCTACGATTGTATTTAAAACAACCATGGGTCTTGCGCAGTTTGTAGTGGAACCTACAGCTCTAAACTCAAATTTATTTCCGGTGAACGCAAAAGGTGATGTCCTGTTCCTATCTGTATTATCCAACAAAATTTCAGGAATTTTACCTACCACATTGAGTTTTAAATCTGTTTTTTCTTGTGGTGACAATTTTCCATCTGTTACTTTTTCTAATTCGTCAAGAACAGCGGTTAACTGTTTTCCTATGAATACCGACATAATCGCGGGTGGTGCCTCATTGGCACCCAATCTGTGATCATTAGAAGCCGAAGCCACAGACGCTCTAAGCAATGCTTCGTTTTCCTGAACTGCTTTAATAGTATTTATAAAAAAGGTAAGAAACTGTAAATTTTTCATCGGAGTCGTACCTGGACTTAACAAGTTGACTCCGGTATCTGTTGCCAGAGACCAGTTATTATGTTTTCCGCTCCCGTTTATTCCGGCGAACGGTTTTTCATGGAAGAGTACTTTTAAATTATGGCGGCTAGCAATACGGTCCATCAAATCCATGATGAGCGAATTATGATCTACCGCAAGGTTGGCTTCCTCAAAAATTGGCGCTAACTCAAATTGGTTTGGTGCGACCTCATTATGCCGTGTTTTAACTGGGATTCCTAAAAGCATACATTGCTGCTCTAGTTCTTTCATAAAATTAAGCGCACGTACCGGAATGGACCCAAAATAGTGGTCATCTAATTGTTGCCCTTTAGCCGGAGCGTGACCAAGCAAGGCTCTCCCGGTTTGCATGATGTCAGGGCGAGAAGCTGCCAGTGCTGAATCTATCAAAAAATATTCCTGTTCCCAGCCTAAAGTAGCCGTGACTTTAGTAACACTTTTATTAAAATATTTAGCAACCTCTGTGGCGTGATGATCAATGGAGTTGAGCGCTCTTAACAAAGGTGTTTTGTTATCTAATGCCTCTCCTGTATACGATACAAAAACAGTAGGAATACAAAGGGTGGTATCTAAAATAAATGCCGGCGATGTAGGATCCCAAGCGGTGTATCCGCGAGCTTCAAAGGTATTTCTGATTCCACCGTGAGGAAAAGAAGACGCATCTGGTTCTTGTTGAACTAATTTTGCACCTTCAAATTTCTCGATAGCCCTTCCTTCTGAAGTTTGTTCAAAAAACGCATCATGTTTTTCTGCCGTAGCTCCTGTTAAGGGCTGAAACCAGTGCGTATAATGGGTTGCACCCAATTCTAACGCCCACTGCTTCATCCCGGCAGCAATACTATCTGCCATTACACGATCTATTTTTGCTCCTGTGTTTATGGCGTCTTCAACCGCTTCAAAAGCATCCTGAGATAAAACTTGACGCATCGCATCTTTTCCAAAAACGTGTTTACCAAACAACTCAGAGCGCTTTTGTGTCTCTAGGATCGTTACCGGCTTTCTGTTTAGGCTTTCTTTTAGGGCAAAAAATCGCAATGTCTCCATTTTAAGGCTAATTTTTATGAAATTCAGAATTCAAACGTACAAAAATATATGATTTCATAATACACCCCTATTTTTTAGGGGGCTTATTAAATTTATTCCGTTAATAAGAAGCATCACCCCCTATTTTTTAAAGATGCAGATATTAAAGAAATGTTATATTTGTTTCTAGTTTAATTCAAAAAAAATTTAAAATCAATTTATTATGGGCAAATCAAAATTAGAGTATCTCTGGTTGGACGGTTATACACCTACTGCCAATCTTAGAAGTAAAACCAAAGTAGAAGAAGATTTTAGCGGGAAGTTAGAGGACTGTCCTGTTTGGTCTTTTGATGGTTCTTCAACAAAACAAGCCGAAGGAGGCTCTTCTGATTGCTTATTGAAGCCCGTTGCAATATATCCAGATCCTGCTCGTAGAGATGGATACTTAGTAATGACTGAGGTTCTTAATGCAGATGGTACTCCGCATGAATCAAATGCTAGAGCTACTATTGATGATGAAGATGATGATTTCTGGTTCGGTTTTGAACAAGAATATTTCATTATGGATAAAAACACACAACTGCCTTTAGGTTTCCCTGTTGGTGGTTATCCTGGTCCTCAAGGTATGTACTATTGCTCTGTAGGTGGTAAAAACACACACGGTAGAGCATTTGTTGAGGAGCACGCAGATCTTTGTATCGACGCTGGTCTTAACTTTGAAGGTATCAACCAAGAGGTTGCTAGCGGTCAGTGGGAATTCCAACTTTTTGCAAAAGGAGCTAAAAAAGCAGGTGATGAAATCTGGGTAGCTCGTTACTTATTACAAAGACTTACTGAAGAGTATGGTTACTATATTGAGTACCACCCAAAACCAATTAAAGGTGACTGGAATGGTTCTGGTATGCACGCTAACTTCTCTAACACAACATTGAGAACTGCTGGCTCTAAAGAAGTATACGACACTATCTGTGAAGCTTTCCGTCCTGTAACTGCTGAGCATATTGCAGTTTACGGTGAGTTTAACGATCAGCGTTTGACTGGTCAGCACGAGACTGCTTCTATTCACGATTTCTCTTACGGAATTTCAGACCGTGGAGCTTCGATCCGTATCCCAATTATTACTGTAGAGAAAGGATACAAAGGATGGTTAGAAGATCGTCGTCCTGCATCTAACGCAGACCCATACAAAGTAGCGGGTCGTATCGTTAAGACTGTAAAAACAGCTGAGAAAAAAATCTAATCCTTTTTTTCAATAGAAAGGAAAGCCCGCAAGTTGCGGGCTTTTTTATGTTTAAAAACGAAACTACTTTGAGAAGTGGTATGCCGTCTGTTTTAGTTACTAGTTTTTAACTAAATGCCAACCCAATAAAAACACAATACGCTGCAAAAAGTATGAAGCCTTTCCAGCGGTTTAATTCTAATTTTAAGGGAAGATAGCCTAGCGGAAGTAATACTACTGCGAAACCTAATAACCAAAACATATTGTTTAAAATACTGTCGTCGAGCACGCGTATGGGGGTGATCATAGAAGTTAATCCTAAAACCGAAGCAATATTAAAAATGTTAGAACCTATAAGGTTTCCTAAAGAGATTGCTTTTTCCTTTTTCATCGCAGCTATAATCGAAGCTGCAAGCTCAGGAACACTTGTACCAATAGCAATTACCGTTACCGAAATCGCATAATCACTCACACCAACTGATTTTGCAAGATCCTTAGCGCCCATTACCAGCAATTCTGAACCAAAATACAATGCCGATCCTCCTATGAGGAGCCATACCACAATTTTAAAGTAAGACGTTTTAGAGAGTCCGGCGTCGATCTCATCATTTTGCCCTTCTTCTGTTGGCCGGGCATTTTTCGCTCTGCGAATAAGCAAAACAAGGTATGCGATCAAGGCAAAGAACAAGATAAACCCTTCTAGTGCAGAAATCATGGCATCGTTTACCAAAGCCAAATAAAGTCCCAACGAAAACAAAACCATTACTGGCCAATTAAATTTAAAAAAATCACTGTCTATCCCTAAAGTCGAAATGATTGCGGTGAGACCTAAAACCAGTGCTATATTGGCAATATTGCTGCCAATTACATTGCCTAAGGCGATATCAGGCGAACCGTCTAGTGCGGCTTGAAGACTTACTAAAAGTTCAGGTGCAGAGGTTGCAAAAGAAACCACCGTTAAACCGATAACCATTTTAGAAAGATTCAGCTTAAAGGATAGCCCCACGGAAGCTCTAACAAGAAACTCCCCTCCCACTACTAGCAGCATCAAGCCTATTAAAACATATACAATACTCATCAAACTTTATTTTGTGGCTGCGAATATAAACAACCCATTAGTAACAGAGCTGCTAACTTAATTTGAGCCCTTGAGTGCTTGATGTAAGCGTACTGTTTGTACCGCTTCCTTAACATCGTGCACACGTAAAATTGACGCTCTTTTTTGTAGCGCGATCATATTTAAGGCAGTTGTTCCATTTAAGGCTGAATTTGAATCCACACCTAATGTTTTTGTGATCATAGATTTGCGCGATAGGCCTATTAAAATTGGTAGCTCAAGAACTTGCAGTTTTTCGGTAGCATTTAGTAATTCAAAATTCTGCGCTATGGTTTTTGCAAAGCCTAAACCGGGATCTACAATAAGATCATTAATTCCCAGCGCTCTTGCTGCTGCAACCCTTTCGCTCAAATAAAAAATTACTTCGTGAACAACATCTTCATATTCCGTAAGATTCTTCATTGTCTGTGGCGTCCCACGCATATGCATCATAATATAAGGCACTTGTAGTTTGGCAATAGTGGTAAGCATTGCCTCATCAAGAAAACCTGCACTAATATCATTGATCAAGGCAGCTCCGGAGTTTACTGCTTCTTGAGCGACTTTAGATCTGAAGGTGTCAATAGACAATAAAACATCTGGATAATTATTCAGTAATAAGTTTACGACAGGAATTAGACGTGCACACTCCTCGTCTACGCTAATATCCTGAGCTCCGGGGCGCGAACTGTAAGCACCAACATCTATAAATGTTGCGCCATCGTTGAGCATTTTTTCTGCCTGCGCTAGAATATCTTTTTCATTTTTATAACTTCCGCCATCGTAAAATGAATCTGGCGTTACGTTTAAAATCCCCATCACTTTCGGAATTTTAAAATCTATAAGTTTTCCTTTACAGTTAATGCTAGTCATGATTTGAGGGATGTTTTTCTAGATTGCTTATTTTAGGCGAAATTTACAGAAATTAGATGACCTCGCTGCGCGAATGCACAGGTTTGAGCGTACATCTTTTATTCCTCTCAATACTATTTAGAATAATTTACAAGTTAATGGAGCAAACTTCAGCACAATACGACGCAGTCATAAAAACGTGTCGGGATTTATTTTCTAAAAAAATGAGCGACTACGGAAGCGCTTGGCGTATTCTAAGACTTCCTTCGCTTACTGATCAAATTTTCATCAAAGCGCAGCGCATACGCGGTTTACAAGAAAATGCGGTTCATAAAGTTGACGAAGATGAATCTTCTGAATTTATTGGCATAATTAATTATTCAATTATGGCTTTGGTTCAGTTAGATAAAGGTGTTGTTGACCAGCCAGATCTTAATCTGGAAGAATCGCTTGAAGCTTATGACAAGCAGATCAAGATCACTAAAGATTTGATGATGAATAAAAATCACGATTATGGCGAAGCCTGGCGGGATATGCGCATCAGTTCGTTTACAGATCTCATCTTACAAAAACTCTTGCGGGTAAAGCAAATTGAAGACAATAAAGGCAAAACGCTTGTTTCTGAAGGCATAGACGCTAATTATCAAGATATGATCAATTATGCGGTTTTTGCACTTATTTTAATTGAAGAATCTCATTCAAATAACTGATCATTTTGAAAAAACTCATCGGCTTTATACGCGTTTTTGTTGGCGTATTATTTATCATTTCAGGCTTTGTCAAACTCAACGACCCTGTTGGTTTTTCCTTTAAACTTCAAGAGTATTTTGCTCCAGATGTTTTAAATATGGAGTTTATGAGTCCGTTTGCATTGGGACTCGCCATCATTTTAGTAATTGTAGAACTCGTTCTGGGAGTTGCGCTGATCATTGGCTACTACAAACGCTTGACGATGTGGTTGCTTCTGCTGATGATCGTATTTTTTACCTTTCTCACCTTTTATTCGGCTTATTTCAATAAAGTGACAGATTGTGGTTGCTTTGGCGATGCATTACCGCTCACGCCCTGGCAATCCTTCACTAAAGATGTGATTTTGCTGATAATGATTGTTTTTCTGTTCATCAACATCAAACACATCAAACCGTTTTTCTCAAACTTTAGCAGATCGATCATCATATTTGCCACATTTATCGCTTGTTTGAGTTTTGGATATTATGTTTTAATGCATTTACCGGCAATCGATTTTAGAGCGTATAAGGAAGGTGTAAATATTAGCGAAGGGATGACCATCCCTGAAGGTGCTCTGGAAGCCGTTTTTGATTATCACTGGAAATTCAACATCAACGGGGAGGAAAAAATTATTACAACACAAGGGGAATATCCTAGCAGTGACGGAGAGTTTGTAGCAGTAGAAACTGAAGTTGTTGAGAAAGGCTACGTGCCTCCGATTCACGATTTCACCATTGAGAAAGACGGTGAGAATTTCACTGAAAAATTCTTAAACACTCCAAACCTTATTGTGATCATCGCTTACGACCTCAGCAAAACAGAATGGAATGGTTGGCCGGTGATTAAAGAGCTTACCAACGAAGCGCTCAAAAAAGGATATTCGGTTATTGGGCTTACAGCTTCGGGAGATGCTTCGGTTAATGATTTAAAAGAAAAACAAAACATCAATTTTGATTTTTACTTTACCGATGCTACTACCTTAAAAACTATTGTGCGCAGTAATCCTGGAATTGTAAAGTTGCACAATGGAACCATTATTCAGAAAAGACACTGGAATGATGCTGATGAAATTGAGCTTGAAACACTTCCTTCTGCAAAAACCTCACTTGATCTGAAGTTAAAGCATCGTCTGGATAGTATCGCGCGTTACGATCAATTATACCGACCAATTCTACAGGAAACTGATGAGCAAAAACGCAAAGCATTAGCTGAAAAATCTGGTCTAAACCTTGAAGATTATTCCGGTGACCTATGGAAAAAACAGCGTATGATTGACACCAGTAATCTTAAAATCGTCAAACACATTCTTGATACGCAAGGTTACCCCGGCAAATCTGTGGTGGGCGAACCTACAAATCTCATTGCGCTCGATGTTATTGAACACAATCCTATTCAGATTGAGCAATATCTTGAGCTGTTCAAAAATGCTGCCGAAGCCGGCGAAATTCCTAAATCTAGAGTAGCTGTTCTTGAAGACAAGTATTTAATGCAGAATAACAAAGAACAACTTTACGGAAGCCAGGCGCAAATAACCGCAGCCAACGGATTTTTCATTTGGCCGATTAAAGATGTTGCGATGGTTAATGAGCGTAGAAAAGCCGCCGGATTTGAGCGTAGCATTGAAGAATATGTAGCCGATTTAATGGGTGAAGACGCTAAGTTTAAAGCCCTCAAACTTTCTGAAATTAAAAGACTCTGATTTTTTATATTTTAAATAAATTAGGATATGCACTACTCACACTCTTTGGGGTGATTACCGTAGTGTTTCTATTATTCACCGTTTTACCCGGTGATCCCGCAAGAATGATGCTTGATCAAAATGAAGACCCCGAGCAACTTGCAATCATCAAACACAAATACGGTTTTGATCAGCCGGTGCTGACGCAATACGGTTATTATTTAAATGATCTTTCGCCGATTTCTATTCATCAAAATACCGGAAACGGCTATACCAGCCTTGCATCAGAAAAATACTCGTACACTAAGCTTGTAGATTTTGGTACGCATTCTTTGGTTTTAAAAAAGCCCTACTTGAGAGAGTCTTTTCAGAAGACCGGAAAAACCGTTGTTGAGGTTATTTCAGAAACCTTGCCTAATACCATTGTGCTTGCGGTGAGCGCTATTTTTATCGCGATCAGTTTAGGTATTATGCTGGGTATCGTTTCGGCAAATATGCGTGATACGTGGCTTGATAAAACCATTCAGGTGATCAGTACTTTTGGTATGAGCGTTCCTAGTTTTTTTAGTGCGATTCTCTTTGCGTGGTTATTTGGTTTTGTGCTTAATAAGTATACTAATTTGAATATGACCGGAAGCCTATATGAGATGGATGATTTTGGCGAGGGCATTCATATTCAACTTAAAAACATCATTTTACCGGCGATCGTTTTAGGAATACGGCCGCTTGCCGTCGTGATTCAATTGATGCGCAATTCTTTACTCGAAGTTTATAATCAAGAATACATACGCACAGCGAAAGCTAAAGGGCTTAATCAGCGTCAAATCGTTTGGCGTCACGCGCTTAAAAACGCTTTAAATCCTGTAGTTACCGCTGTTTCTGGTTGGTTTGCTTCGATGCTTGCCGGTGCCGTCTTTGTGGAATATATTTTTGGATGGAATGGACTTGGTAAAGAAGTAGTAGACGCGCTGAATACTTTAGACCTTCCTATAATTATAGGGGCTGTTTTAGTAATAGCTACAACTTTTATTCTCATCAACATTCTCGTAGACATTATTTACGGAATTCTAGATCCCAAAGTGCGTATTAGATAGGTCAAATGTTGTAGAATACGCCGACTAATTCTAATTTTATATTTTATTCCATTTTTATGAAAAATACACTAACAATTTTGGCAATCTTGTTTATTACGGTTGCCTTTTCGCAAAAAAAGTCATTTTCTGAAGAAGCGTTAAACGATGCTGTGATTAATATAAGAGGAGCAGAAATAACATTTAACTCTGTTTTGGAAATGCATAAAGGAAAAACTGTTTTGATTGATTTTTGGGCATCTTGGTGTAAAGACTGCGTTAAAGGTTTTCCTGACCTTAAAGAATTACAGAATGAAAATCCAGAGATCTATTATGTCTTTCTATCATTAGATAAAGATATACAAAGCTGGAAAGAGGGGATCAAAAAATACGATCTCAAAGGCGATCATTATTATATAAAATCAGGCTGGAAAGGTCCACTATGCAGCAGCATAGATCTAGACTGGATTCCGCGTTACATTTTGCTCGACGCTTCCGGAACCATTAAAGTTTATAGAGCAATAACTACTAAAGACAATCAACTACTAAATCAAATACAATGAGAAAAAATATCGTAGCCGGTAACTGGAAAATGAATACCGATCTTGCTGACACGCAAGAATTAATCGCCGGACTCAAAAAAATCTCTAAAACTTCAGATGCTGAAGTAATCATCGCACCTCCTTTTACCAATCTTTATTCTGCTTTTGAAACGCTTAAGGATTCTGATATTGAGGTAGCGGCGCAAAATATGCATCAATCCTCTTCTGGTGCTTTTACCGGTGAGATAAGTGCAGCTATGCTTAAGGGTGTTGGAGTAAAAACAGTTATTCTTGGTCATAGTGAGCGTCGTGCTTATTTTGGCGAAAAAGAAGATCTACTTGCTGAAAAAGTAAACGCAGCGCTAGAAAATGAAATGAAAGTGATCTACTGTTTTGGTGAAGAACTTAAAGACCGAAACTTTGGAGAGCATTTTGAAGTTGTAAATAAGCAAATCAGTCAGGCGCTTTTTCACCTAGATGCAGATGCTTGGAAACATATTGTATTGGCGTATGAGCCAGTTTGGGCAATTGGTACAGGTGAAACTGCCAGCCCGGAGCAAGCACAAGAAATGCACGCTTTTATCAGAAAAACTATTGCAGACGAGTATTCTAAAGAAATCGCTGATAATGTTACCATCCTTTACGGAGGAAGCGTAAAACCAGCTAACGCGAAAGAAATCTTTTCTAAACCAGATGTTGACGGTGGTCTTATAGGTGGCGCTTCTTTAAAAGCAGAAGACTTTATGACCATTGTAAATGCATTTTAAATCTATTTATGGCAGAGGTATATGCTGAATATGAGTTTAAGGTCAATCCGGTAAATCCCGGTTCCGAAATACTCATTGCAGAGTTGAGCCAACTTGACTTTGAAAGTTTTGATGAGACAAACGAGGGTGTAAAAGCATACATCCTCGCTTCATTAGATAAAGAAAATTTACTCGACGAAGTCTTTATTCTTAACAATCCTGAATTTGAAATCACTTATTCCATTAACACCATTGAACCGGTGAATTGGAATGAAGAATGGGAGAAGAATTTTGAACCCATTGAAGTAGATGGTATTTGCTCTGTGCGGGCTCCTTTTCACCCAAAACCTGATATGGAATATGATATCGTGATCGAGCCTAAAATGTCTTTTGGCACCGGGCATCACGAGACCACCCATTTGATGATCAAGCATCTTATTAAAATAGATGTCGAAGAAAAAAGCACACTCGATATGGGTTGCGGCACCGGTATTCTGGCAATTTTTGCTGCCCTTAAGGGTGCAAAACCAGTTGACGCTATTGATATTGATCCTTGGTGTTTTGAAAACACAGTTGAAAATAAGTCCCGAAATGATGTAGATTTTATTAAGGCTTACGAAGGTGATGCGACGATGCTAGGCGATACGCATTATGATTTGATAATCGCTAACATCAATCGCAACATTCTTTTACAGGATATTCCTACGTATGCTAAATGTCTGAATCACGAAGGAATTCTTCTTTTAAGTGGATTTTATACGCAAGACATTCCTGCGATTACTAATGTGTGTAATCAGCACGGTTTAAATTTTATCATGAATTTTGAAAAAAATAACTGGGTAGCGTGTAAATTTGTAAAAAATTAATTCCCTGAACCTAAGTTTTTTACACCATGAGCACAAGAGAGAAGGTACAAGATGAAGTTGATGTCCTCGAGGCAGTAGATAGAAATAATGAGATCGTAGTATATAACGACGATGTAAATACTTTTGATCACGTAATAGACACCTTAATACAGGTTTGTGATCACACACCTATTCAGGCAGAGCAATGTTCCTTAATAGTTCATTACAAAGGTAAATGCACCGTAAAAACCGGTAGCTATGATGATCTTGAGCCAAGATGTTCTGCATTATTAGATGCAGGTTTAAGCGCTGAAATCATTTAAATACTTCACACATAAAACAGTTTCAAAGCCTCTATTTTAGAGGCTTTTTTCTTACATAACATTTTATTCTAAATGATTTAAAATCGTTAAAAGTTTTATTTTTAACGTTTAAGTGTTTGCTATTCTGAATAATTATAATAATTTACAAGTATTATTAACACTAACTATTATTATATGTTATCAGAAACATTTAAAAAAGTAGGCTTGTTAAGCCTTGGAATCTCTCTGGCACTTACATCTTGTTCTGAAGATGTTGAAGAAACCTCGACAGCAACTGCTGAACCAACAGCAAATCTCGAGGTTTCTCAAGCCATTATCCAGCAAGTTGAAGACTTGGGGATGAACACCAATTATGTACGTTGGGATGACTTTTATTTTCCTGACGGCTCTTCTGAACCTCGACTTTTCTTAGAGGAAGATGTCATCATTACTCCTGAAGAACTTTCTGCAATGGCCGCTAACGTTGAAGAATCAAAATCAGGAAAAGGTGATTCTAAACAGTATCGTACTTCAGCATTAGTAAGTCAAGGTAGAACGATCTCTATCATTGGCTATACCGGCGGAAGTCAGGCGTTAAGTCAAAAAGAACGTACGGCTTTGCAATGGGCGGTAGACAACTACAATCGTCTAAGTGGCGTAAGTATCAGTTTTAATTTGACTTTTGGCACTAACTATCAGGATAAAGATATGGTCGTTTACAACAACACGGTCAACAATCCTAATGGTGCCGGCGGTAGCGCAGGATTCCCAAGTAATGGTTTGCCTTACAAGTTTGTTCAGATTTATGGCCTTACCAATTATGACACCAATGTGGTAGAGCACGTTATTACCCACGAGATTGGTCACTCGGTTGGATTTAGACATACAGACTGGTTTAGCAGACAAAGTTGTGGACAAAACGTAAATGAAGGCGGTGACACCAACCACGTGGCAGGAACTCCTACAGGTTACGATCCTAGCTCTGTAATGCTCGCTTGTTTTAGCGCTAGTGAAGATGGGGAATTTAATGCCAATGACATCACTGCATTAAACAATATGTACTAGAGATTAATTAGCCAATTTAAAAGCCGTTTCTCACCAAAACGGCTTTTTTTATTTTAATGTTTGCAGAACTCCAAAAAAGGTTTATATTTGCACCCGCAAAATGAGATAACCGCTGGTTATTATTTTGCAGATAAAAAAGGCCTCGTGGCGCAACTGAATAGCGCATCTGATTACGGCTCAGAAGGTTGCAGGTTTGAATCCTGCCGAGGTCACAAAAGGAAAGCCACTCAATAATTGAGTGGCTTTTTTTATTTAACCGAAGATGGTGTTCCCGCCGCTTCCCCAATCTGAATATTTTTAAACTGAACTCCTTCTGTATCTCTTAATGTAAGTGCATTTTTAGCCTTAGTAATTTGAATATTTTCTAACCGAATATCTGAAATAGGTTGGTTAGGATATCCTTCTAACACAATACCAAAATTTTCTGCCTGATCAAAATCTAGATTTTTTAGAAGGATTTTAGATATTTGAGAGATATGTTTGCCGCTGCCTTCACCGTGATAGTTGGCCGTCATAAAAATAGCATCCTCTACCGTTTTAAACGTATTGTCACTGATATTTATATTTCTGATATACCCACCACGATCTGAATTGGTTTTAAAATAGACTCCTCGTTTTAAATAGCCCCAAGCCTCATTATTATAAATATAAACATCACGAACCCCGGCAGACATCTCACTTCCTATCACAATAGCGTGCAGTCCTTTAAATTTACAATCGCGTACGACAATGCGCTCAGAAGGTGTTGCGGCATTCGCGCGACCTTCGGTATCTCGCCCGGCTTTCATAGCAACATTATCGTCACTATTATTAAAAACTACATTCTTTATCACCACATTACTGGCGTACTCTAAGTCAATACCATCGTTATTTTTATTTTGAGAATCATAAGAGATTCCGTCAATAGTTATGTTATTAGAACGCAAAAGATGTACACACCAAAATGGCGAATTTTCAAACCGAACACCTTCAATTAGAATGCGTTTTGAATCAAAAAACTGCACCAATTGCGGGCGTAAGAAGTGTCCGTTTCCAAACCTTCGCGATGTCACCGGTGTTTGCTGGTGGTTCATCTTTCGGCTAGAAAGCTTGTCCGCTTCTTCTTGAGTTTTGAAAGTGGCCCAAATTCCGTCACCATTGCCATTGATCGTGCCGCTACCGGTAATCGCTAGATCCTCTGCTTGGTACGCATAAATTAACGGACTGTAGTTAGAAATAAACGTGCCTTCCCAACTGGTTGCGACTAAAGGATAGTCACTAGGAGTATCACTAAAATTAAGAACGGCACCGGCCTCAAGGTGTAGATTGATTTTGCTTTTTAAATGAATAGGTCCTTTCAGCAAATAGCTTCCTTTAGGAACTTTTAAAATACCGCCTCCTGCTTTAACCAAAGCAGCAATAGCCTCATCAAATCCCGGCTTATCATTTTTAGCATCGTCTGTCTTAACGCCATAGTCTAACACATTAATCGTCCTTTCTGGAATATTAGGCGTTTCTATAGATTCTTCTATCTGCTGTATCTGGGTAACAAGACTATCCTGGGCAAAACAGCACGCATTAAAACTTAAAAAGAAGACAAATTGGAAATAGTTAATACGCATTGGAAAAAAGATTACTTTAAACTGAATTGACTAAAAATACCCAAAATAAACAAGGTTGCGAAATCGATTGCATCATTTGCTTAAGGTTTTGCTTTTTCTTTCGACTAAAAGCCTAGAACAAGTCATTATGCTAGAGCTTCAAATCACAAATATTACAGACTATAAATTGTTGATTGATCGAATAGAGCAGATACTCATTCCTTCTAAAATCACAATAACTGCAGAGGCAACGACGCCTATTCTTCTAGACAACGACAAATCGGTTGAAGGTACAAGAGCCATTCACAACTATCTTGATGAGTTAGAAAGTTTTTCGAAGCAATGGTACGCATGCCGCTGTGATATGTTTCCATAAGAATTCATATAAAACGTATTTATTACATTTATTTATTTCTATTTTTAGAGCCTAGTTTTTCAAACACCAGATTATGCTCAAAAATACCTTAGTTCTTGTAATACTTCTTTTCTCTTTGGTGCTTTCAGCTCAACAAACACGGCGTGTGGAGACCTTAGAGGAAAATTGGAAATTTCATAAGGGAGAAATCACAAACGCAGAAACTAGCGATTTTGATGACGCACAGTGGCAAACAGTTTCAGTACCTCACGACTGGGCGATTTACGGCCCATTTGACAAAGAGATCGACAAGCAAACCGTTGCCATTACTCAAAACGGAGAGAGCATACCCACCGAAAAAACCGGGCGCACCGGAGCCTTACCTTTTACCGGTACAGGGTGGTACAGAAAGAATTTCAATATTGATGCAGCAGATCTTAATAAAAAAGTTCTTCTCCTTTTTGAAGGCGCTATGAGCGAACCTGAGGTGTATCTCAATGGTAAAAAAATTGGCGAATGGGCTTACGGCTATGCGTACTTTTACTTTAATATCAGCGACGCACTTCTAGAAGGTCAAAATACGCTCGCTGTAAAACTTTCTAATGCCGAATTTTCATCGCGTTGGTATCCCGGTGCAGGCTTGTACAGACCTGTGAGCTTAATCATCAAAGACCCTGCAAGTATAGACCAATGGGGAACTACCATCACAACTCCGGTTGTTACTCAAGAAGTGGCTAAAGTCAACATCAAAACGAATTTTAGCGGTAAAAATCTTAGTCTAAAAACGACCATTTATGATGCTCAAAATCTAGTTGTAGCTCAGCAGCAAACACCGGTATCTTACGATCAGCAATTTGACCAAAATTTAAAAGTTGTGAAGCCCAGTTTATGGAGTCCTGAAAATCCATACCTCTACAAAGCCGTAACGCAGCTGTATGCTGGTGACGAACTTAAGGATGAAGTTGCTACAAAATTTGGTATTCGATCCATCAATTATTCCGCAGAAAACGGTTTTCAGCTCAATGGCGAAACCCGTAAATTTAAGGGTGTTTGCTTGCATCACGATTTAGGACCTTTAGGCACTGCCGTCAACAAAGCAGCGTTGCGCAGGCAAATGCAAATTTTAAAAGATCTGGGGTGTAACGCCATTCGCAGTGCGCATAATATGCCTTCATTTGAGCAACTGGAATTAGCAGATGAAATGGGTTTTTTATTTCTGGCGGAAAGCTTTGACGAATGGAAAAAACCTAAAGTAAAAAATGGCTACAATCGGTTTTTTGATGACTACGCCGAAAAAGATGTAGTAAATCTTGTGCGCGCTACGCGCAATCATCCTTCTATTGTTATGTGGAGCGCCGGTAACGAGGTGCCCGATCAGTACGGAAGCGCCGGGGTAAAACGCGCCTTATGGTTGCAAAATATTTTTCACCGGGAAGATCCTACACGCCCCGTTACCGTGGGTATGGATCAAGTAAAAGCCACAATGGAGTCTGGTTTTGGCGCCATTCTGGATATTCCCGGCTTAAACTACCGCGTCCATCTGTATGAAGAAGCTTATGAAAAGTTTCCGCAGGGCTTTATTTTGGGTTCAGAAACTGCTTCAACGGTGAGTTCGCGAGGCATTTACAAATTCCCTGTTGAAAAAGCGAGTATGAAAGAATATCCTGATTTTCAAAGTTCGTCGTACGATCTCGAATATTGCAGTTGGTCAAATCTTCCGGAGACAGATTTTATTATGCAAGATGATAAACCTTGGGTGATTGGGGAGTTTGTTTGGACCGGTTTTGACTATCTTGGTGAACCCACGCCTTATGACACCAGCTGGCCTTCTCGAAGTTCGTATTTTGGGATGATCGACCTTGCAGGAATACCAAAAGACAGGTATTATCTCTACCGCAGCCGTTGGAATACAGAAGATGAAACGCTTCATATGTTACCCCATTGGAATTGGGAAGGTCGCGAGGGCAAAAAAACTCCGGTTTTTGTATACACCAGTTATGACCGCGCCGAGCTTTTTGTAAACGGAAAAAGCCAAGGAATTCGTATCAAAAATGATTCTACACCGCAAACACGGTATCGCCTGATGTGGAATGATGTTATCTATGAACCCGGTACACTAAAAGTGGTCGCGCTTGATAAAAATGGAAAGCAAGCTGCTGAAAAAACCATTAAAACTGCGGGAAAACCTCATCAAATTATTTTGGAAGCAGACCGAAAAACCATCACTGCAAACGGAAAAGACCTTAGCTTTGTTACGGTTTCTGTGGTTGACAAAAACGGCAACCCCTGCCCCACTGCAACAAACGCATTGAAGTTTAAAGTTACCGGTAAAGGTAATTTTAAAGCGGTTTGTAACGGTGATCCTACTTCTTTAGCATCGTTTTATGAGCCTCAGATGAAACTTTTTAGCGGCAAACTCGTGGTTCTTGTAGAAAGCACTAAAAACCCCGGAAACCTTAATCTTGAAGTGTCAGGCAAACAGCTTAAAAAGGCAACTATCTCGATAACCACGCTTTGATGATTTTGCATAGTAAAGCTTCGTTTTGAATTTCGTAACTTTATAAAAAAGAAAAAGATGATGCACGCTACCGCTCGATTTGACCTCGCTATTCAAAAATTATACAAAGCATTTCATAATGACACCCTCAATCCTGAATGTTGTAAAAGTTGTGCTGTAGGAAATATTCTAGATAATACAGACAGCTGGAAACACCTTACGGAAGGCCACGGAAGCAATAAACTTACCTATGTGGGTAAAGTGCATCAATCTTTAGGTAGAACATTCGCGGGCTACTCACCTCTAGAATTACTTCAGATCGAAGCAGCATTTTTAGAAGGTTGCGGGTATTCGCTTCCGCTTTCTAGACGTTCAGAAGTTACTGTTGATCGCACTTCAAAAGAAGTGATGTTCAATGGAATGTGCCAAGCAGTAGCATTGCTCTGCAAACTGGACCAGATTCCAAATGCTATGGATTATTCTAAACTCTTTGAGTTTGAAAATAACCAACCGGTAAATGATTTTTTGGCTTTGCCATAACTTAATTATCCACGCTTATTTTACTGCATTCCGTGCAGAACATTTATCTTTGATTTGGCTTTAGGGGTATTCTAGCAACTAGAATTGAGACAGTCCCTTTGAACCTGTTTGGTTGAGACCAGCGTAGGGAAAAGTATCTACATTGCACTTCTACTCTAGAAGTAACTCTATAGCCATTGAACTTTTAAAATCAATCTATGAAAGAGTTACTTTTTAAGCATATTACCAGTGTTCGCGAGCAAGCTCCGTTGGTACAAAATATCACCAATTATGTTGTGATGAATAATACCGCAAACGCCTTACTTGCGGTAGGCGCTTCCCCTATAATGGCCCACGCTCATCCCGAAATGCAAAGTATGCAAGCCATCTGCCAGGCTTTGGTGATTAATATTGGTACCCTTGATGAATACTGGGTAGAATCTATGATATTGGCGGTTGCAGCCGCAAATCAAAATAACAAACCCTGGATTTTAGATCCGGTGGGTGCTGGCGCTACTGCGTATCGTGATGAAGTACTTAGCGAATTACTGGCGCTAAAACCTACAGCGATCAGAGGCAATGCGTCAGAAATTTTGGCTTTGGCAAAACATAATACCACAGCCACAAAAGGAGTTGATAGTACTTCTTCTAGCCTGGAAGCCATTGAAGCTGCGCAATTTTTAAATAAAGAATACGGCGCTTTAGTCGTAATATCAGGTGCTGTTGATATTGTAGTTTCTGAAGAAAGTGTTGATCAACTTAAAAACGGAGATGCGCTGATGACTAAAATCACCGGAATGGGATGTTCTGCGACGGCGATTCTTGCTGCATTTATTGCTGTAATTCCTAATAAAAAAGAAGCCGCTCTTGCTGCTACTTCTTTAATGGCAGTCGCCGGGGAACTTGCCGCCAAGTCTTCTCAAGGCCCGGGAAGTTTACAAACGCATCTTCTTGATAAATTGCATTCGATCACCAAAGAGGAGTATATAAACACCGTCAAAATTCTAGATTAAGTATGGCAAGTGCATTTCCATACCGTCTTTATTTAGTGATTTCTGAAGAAGCATGCCAGGGCAGAAATTTTCTCGAAGTTGCAGAAGCCGCAGTTCAAGGTGGTGTTGATCTTATTCAGCTACGCGAAAAAAAAGATACTACCGAAGCCTTCTTAAATAAAGCGCTGCAGTTGAAAGAAGTGTTGCAGCCGTATAACGTGCCGCTGATTATCAACGATAATCTTGAGGTGGCTCAAAAAAGCGCTGCAGCAGGGATTCACGTGGGGAACTCAGATATTGCTCCAACTAAAATAAAAGTAGCTTGGGAATCTTGCGGGATTCTAGGCTATTCTATTGAATATCTTGAACAGCTATATAACGAGCAAACCTATACTTCAGATTATTTAGGAATAAGTCCTGTATTTGACACTGCTACCAAAACAGATACCGTTACAACCTGGGGTTTAGATGGCATTGAAAAAATTAGAGCGAGCACTCAAAAACCGCTTGTAGCCATTGGTCATATGAAGGCTTCCAATGTCAAAAAAGTAATTGAAGCCGGAGCAGATTGTATTGCGGTAGTTTCAGCGATTTGCGCTGCCAAAAATCCCAAAAGCGCTGCAAAAGAATTACGCTTGGAGATTGAAAAAGGACTGAAATCACGCACAGTAAAACCATATTAATTATGAAGTACTATAAATATCCTACGGTTTTAAGCATTGCCGGATTTGACGGAAGCGGAGGTGCCGGCATTCAGGCTGATCTTAAAACCATTTCGGCATTAGGCTGCTACGCCACCACAGTGCTTACCGCACTTCCGGTACAGAATACTACGGGGGTTCAGTCCATTTTTAGTATTCCTACTTCTGTTGTAAAAGAGCAACTGGATTCTATATTTGAAGATATTCCGCCTTGCGCTGTAAAAATAGGCATGGTTCACATGCCAGAATTGGTAGAAGTTATTGCTGCTAAACTCAATGAATATCCGGATATTCCGGTTGTTTTTGATCCGGTGATGGTCGCGACCAGTGGTCACAAACTTATTGAGAATGCGACCATAAAAAGTATTGTAACATCACTTTTCCCTCGTGCCAATGTGATCACACCCAATATGGACGAAGCTGCTATCCTCGCTGATATGCCTGTTAAAAGCCTTGGTGATATGCGGCTCGCCGGAACTAAAATCCTTAAACTGGGCTGCAAATCGGTGCTTCTAAAAGGTGGACATTTAAAGACTGATCTATTGACCTCATTCTTTTTTGATCAGGATCAAAGCGTTCACGAATTTGAGTTTGAAAAGTTTAAAACGCAAAATATGCACGGCTCAGGATGTACGCTTTCTTCAGCGATTGCTTCTTTTTTAGCTCAAAAACATAGCCTTTTACAAGCCGTGACCAAAGGTCAGGACTATGTGCATCAAGCTATTTATCATGCTAAAGACGCCAAAATAGGTCAAGGTAACGGGCCTCTCAATCATTTTTTCAATCCTCAAAAATTAATCAAATATGAGCTGGAGTAAAGCGAGCTGGCAACGAATAGAAGGCATATATTCTGAAATTTTAAAGATGCCGTTTATCACCCAATTAACTGATGGCACACTACCTTTAGAGCAGTTTCAATTTTACGTTTTACAAGATTCTAGTTATTTGGAAAACTTTGGCCGGGCGCTTGCTTTAATCGCTGCCCGAGCACACGACGTAGAAGACATCCTCACTTTTACGCGTTTTGCCGAAGGTGCTATTGTGGTAGAAAACGCATTACACGAATCGTTTTTTAAGGAGTTCCATATTGATAGAACTGGGGCTTTAGGGCCTACCTCGCATCATTACGCACACTTTTTAAAAAGTACCGCGGCCTTAGAGCAAGTAGAAGTTGCGATGGCAGCCGTGTTGCCATGCTTTTGGATCTACAAAAAAGTAGGTGACGTGATCTACGAAAAACAAAAACAGCAAAATAATCCCTACCAAAAATGGATTGATACCTATGCCGGGGAAGAATTTAGTGTTCTTGTTGAGCAAGCTATTGCAGCTTGCGACCGTGTCGCAGCTACCTGCACAGCACAACAACAAGAGCGTATGCACCACGCGTTTTATACTGCCAGTCAATTAGAATTTATGTTTTGGGATAGTGCTTCGGCTTTGCGAACCTGGCCGTTCTAGACCGCTGATGTTAAATAATTATTAATTCAAATAAATTGTGTCACGTACCCTTAAAAGCATCGTCTTTAGGTAGTGTTACAATTAACAGAATGATTTTCATTTATTTATTTGGATTAGCCGCCATCAGATTTGAAAATTAGATTTAGCGTTAATTATATATTTTGAAGCCCTGAGCCATACGTGCTGAGGGCTTTTCTTTTTAAACACTCTTAGTATTCTGATAATTAGTAAATTAGATTAAAATCTATTTACTATGCCCAACATATCAGATACACCGCCCGAAGCTATTCAGCAAAACATCAACGCGCTAACCACAGATTTAGAAGCTAGGATTCCTTCAAAAAAGCTTGATCAAAATTTACTCATCGCCACGTGGAATATTAGGCACTTTGGCAATTTAACACGTGAATGGTATAGCGGGGATGGCGACAGCCCTAAACGCGATTTACATAGTCTATTATGTATTGCAGAAATTCTTAAGCGTTTTGACATCATCGCTATTCAGGAAGTGAAGTCCAACTTACGTGCGTTGCGCGATACCTTGAAATATTTAGGCAACCACTGGTCTCTCATACTTACAGATGTTACAGCCGGTGCACCCGGAAATGGTGAGCGTATTGCATATATTTTTGATACCCGCAGGGTGCAATTATCAGGCTTGGCGTGCGAACTTGTTGTTCCTGAAGAGCAGTTAAATGCCATTGAAGGTGATGCGTTGCGCAAGCAGTTTGCGCGTACTCCGTATGCGGTGAGCTTTAAAAGTAATCAGCATACCTTTATTCTCGTTACAGCGCATATCTTATACGGAAAGAATACTGCTGCGCGTATCCCTGAACTTAAAGCGATTGCCGGTTGGCTTGCAGAGTGGACCTCAAATCTCAATGCCTATCACCAGGATATGATCGTTTTAGGTGACTTCAATATCAATGTTCGCGGAGATTTATTAGACCAATCTTTTTTATCACAAGGGCTTTACGTACCACCCCAACTTCAAGATCCTTCGGTAACCCGCTCCATTTTTAATGAAACAAAATATTATGACCAACTGGCGTGGTTTCGTGATGTTTCCACTAATAAAGAGTTGACGATGCAGTTTATAAATGGGGGCAATTATGATTTTCTACCCTTTGCACTCAGCAATAGAAACCTCAGCAAGCGTTCGCTTTCCTATATGATTTCTGATCATTATCCGTTGTGGGCTGAATTTAAAATTTGAAACCATGACTTGTCTAGAGAATTACCAAGCCTGCACCCAACCACTTTATTAACAGTCATTTAACTAAATTTTGTGAGTTTTCAGAAAACCTAAAGCACTGATACATCCGTAAATATTGATGAATTACACTAATAATTTTTCAATTTTTCTAATCAAATTAAGCTATTTATGAAAACAATTTTTACAAAATTTAGCATTATTGCAATAGCTGTGAGCACGCTCATAGCCTGTAATAATGATGATGACGCGACCCCTGTTGTGGTTGAAGAACCCACTTGTAGTGACGGAATTATGAATGGAGACGAGACCGGTATTGACTGTGGCGGTTCTTGTATGCCTTGTGAAATGGCATCTAACCCGGGAAGACGCGCAGACCTTTACGTAACCAACAACACTGACGGAAATATCACAAAATACAGTGTTTCTGGCGACTCAATTGTGACCTACACTACTACTTCAACAGCTGCAGAAGGAATTTACTACGATGCAGAATCTGACCTGTTAGTACAAGCTTCACGCTCCGGATTGATGCTTGATGCGTATGCCGGTACAAGTACCTTAGGAACTGCAAGCATCAACGCTTCGTTCAGCACATTCACAGATTTAAATAGTCCACGGGAGTTAGCCGTTAGTGGTGACTATTATGTAGTTGCTGATAATGGTGAAAATAAATTCTTTGTGTATTACAAAGTAGGAAACAGTTTTGCGCTGTATTATACTGTAGAAGTACCGTTCCCAGTTTGGGGAATTGCTTTTAAAGGAAACGACCTTTATGCTGTTGTAGATACTACCAGCGACCTTGCTGTTTATTCAGACTTTATCGTTAATGCGATGGATGGAATGATGTACCCTTCAAAACGTGTAACTATCGAAGGTATCGTGCGTACCCACGGGCTAACCTATGATGGTACTAACGATGTGATGATTATGACTGATATTGGTGCTGCCTCAAATGCTACAGATGATGGTGGTTTTCACGTAATCAGTGAGTTTTCGACCAAATTTGATGCACTTTCAGATGGTGAAGTTTTACCGGTAGGAATGCAAACACGCATTGCCGGATCTTCAACAATGATGGGGAATCCTATTGATGTAGCGTATGATTCTGAAACCGGAGCGATCTACATTGCAGAAGTTGGTAATGGTAAAATACTAGGATTTACAGATTGGGGCGATGGTGGTGATATTAGTCCGAGTTTAGAAATTGATCTTGCTACCGCATCTTCTATTTATTTCTCAAGTGATGAAACCGATGGAAACGTTGGGATGTCTTCAATAAATCAAACTACACGTTTATATACTACTTCTACTGCTGACGGAACCATTACTGTTTATGATGGATCAGGAGCAATGGTTAGTATGATCAGCAGTGCTTCTGCTAGCTCTGAAGGTATTTATTATAATGCATTTGATGATGCGCTTTTATTAGGATCACGCTCGGAAGGAGAACTACAATACTACAGTGATTTTTCAACCTTAATGAATGGTGGTAGCGCAACGGCAGCATTTGCTGCAGATTTGCCAACATCCAGTACCCGAGAGATCGCCGTGTATGGTAACAAGGTTGTAGTAGCAGATAATCCTGCAAATATGTTCTATGTGTATTCGTACAACGGAAGCTCTTTCACTCTTGAGAACACCTTTGATCCAGGTTTCCCGGTTTGGGGAATCACATTTAAAGGCGGCGATTTACTTGCAGTGGTAGATACTACAAGTGACTTGGCAATTTTTGAAGATTTCTTCAGCAATACAATGGATGGGGCACTAACGCCAACCAAACGCGTAAGCATTGGCGGAATCGTGAGAACCCACGGAATTACCTACAGCGCCGCAGATGACGTACTGGTCATGACTGATATTGGTCTTGCTGCCGGTGGTGCTCTTGATGGCGGTATAAATGTTATTCAAGATTTTAGCGCTGTAATTGAAGCTACTGCAGACGGCGGAAGCATCAGCATTGCAGATCAGAATATTATTGAAGGGTTAAGCACCCTTATGAACAATCCTATTGATGTAGCGTACGATCACAAGACCAAAACTGTTTTTGTATCTGACATTGCTACCGGAGCCGTTCTTGGGTTTAGCAATGCGCTTAGCGCAAGCGGGAATATTGCTCCCTCAGTAAATAATACCCTTACCTCAGCGTCTTCGCTGTATCTATATAACAATTAATAGATAAACCTACTTAATACACTGCCTCAGGATAAACTTCTGAGGCAGTTATTTTTAATAAGTGTAATAGTCATCTCGATGTTCGAGTGAAAAAGCCTCTTGAGAGGCTTTTTTTATAGGAAATCTTCAATAAAGTGATACAAAAGTAACAGCCATCCCACTGCTAACAACAAACCTCCTAAAGGAGTTATCGGCCCCAAAAATCGCCATTTCTTTCCTGAAGCACCAGTAATGCATAGACCATAAATAGAAAATGAAAACAACAAAGTACCGAATACAAAACAGTTGATGATCAATTGTTCATGAAGTGTATTGAAGCCCAAATTAAAGCTTAAAACAAGCAATACGATCGCGTGATACATTTGATACTTCACACCGGTCTCAAAGCTTGCCATTTGATCTGAAGTGAATTTTTTCTTCAATGCGTGAGCACCAAAAGCCCCCAATACGATAGCCAAAAATCCATAAAAGGCAGCAAAAAACTGAGCTACTAAAATTGTTTCCATAGGTTTCTTAGAGTATTTCTGTAAAGGTACGTGCTCTAATTCTAATAACTCTCCTCCCACAAACTTTACTAGGTCGCACACCCTATTTCTTCACTACAAGGCGCAGCGCATTTAATCTCGCTAATCACGTCAAGCAGCCGTATAAGAATGCTTATCTTTAAACTCCTATTATATAATACTAGTTCGCTAAAAAATGAATTTAAAAAAATACATCAACGACATTCCTGATTTTCCAAAAGAAGGAGTCGTATTTAAAGATATTTGTCCGCTACTGGCTTCTCCAAAAGCGACCGACTATGCTGTAGATTTATTGGCAAAAGGCTTGCACGATATCAATGTTACAAAAATTGTGGGTATAGAAAGTAGAGGATTTTTATTTGGCTTGGCTTTAGCGCAAAAAATGGGAGTAAGCTTTGTACCTATTAGAAAGCCGGGAAAGTTGCCAGGTGCTATTCTTCAGCAAAAATACGCCTTAGAATATGGTGAAGATTGTATTGAAATTCAAGAGGAAGCCATACAACCAGGAGATTATGTAGTGGTTCACGACGATGTGCTGGCTACCGGCGGAACTGCTGCCGCTGCTTGTAAACTTGTAGAACAGTGTGGTGCAACTGTAGTGCAGTGCAATTTTTTAATGGAGTTAGGCTTTCTTGACGGAAGGTCAAAGTTAAAGCAGTATCACTTGCATAGCTTGATGCACTATTAATCTAATGCATTTTTAGTTACCCAAAGTTTGTAACCAAATAGCGCCAATTGCAATTTGCTTGCTTTGGCAAGATCTACCTCTTTCTTAGTTAAACTGGGTAGCACTTTCTTATTGATTTTAGCTAATGTTTTAAAAAATCGTTTTTTCATAATGCTGTTTTAATGCTAACAAATTAAAGAATCAGTATACTCAAATTTAGGCTTTTAACAGTATTCTGTGCGCGCTTACAGAATATGTTAAGACGAATTTGTGATTATCCAAAAACTGTCTCAATGATTGTTAAAATTAAAGTGACCATAATGTTGATTTTTTGATTGTTAAACATTTATCTGACCACAAATACGGAAGTAAAACGCACATCTACAAGGTTTTCGCGAAGTATTAATGCAATTGAATACAGAATTGTAAGTAAAAAGATTAGTTCTATTTTCAATTAAAATAGAAACACCTTCGATTAAGTTTACATTAATAAATAAAATTCGCAAAAAACAATTTACCTGTAACTTTTACAGGCTGTTTTTTAAGAGTTTTGAAATACTGAAGGGCTAAAAAGTTGATTTTTCATTAAAAAAATTGCATTTCATCTTTTTCAATCAACTTACTCGGGCAAAATTACTTGGTCGCACGCATAAAAAAATCCGGTGCAACTGATAGTCACACCGGATTCTAAAATGCATTGAAAATAGTTCAGACTATTTTTCTTTCTGCTTTGTGAAAATTTCGATTACTCCTTCAGTTTCTTCATCAACATAGTTTTTATATTTTTTAAAAGGTGTGTCTCCTTTAAGGATATTTATAGAATCTATAATCTTAATATCTATTGATTTAAAGTCAAAATCTTCTTCGTCCATGACTTTCCCATCAATAACATAAATTACATTTGAAACTTTCTGTGGTTGACGAACCCTATAATATATGTTTTGGGATTTTCTATTAGTCGCATTTTTAAACTCCGAAGCATTGATCACACGTTCTTTATCCATAAAAACGCTGTCCTCTTTAAAGTTCATACGCGCTCTCATTTTACTACGCATAGCTTCTTCGCGTTCTTTCATTTCAGCTTTTCGAGCTTCCATTCGCTCTTGCATCGCTACGCGGCGTTCTTCCATTCTGGCTTTCATTTCGGTTCTTCTTTCGGTAGAATCACTAAATCGTGCCTGCATCTCTTCTCTGCGCGCTTCCATTTCCTTGATACGTGCTTGCATTTCTTCCTTTCGCTCAGCTAATGCTTCGGCGGTCATCGCACTGCGCTGCACAATTGAATTTTGTCCTGAGACTACTCCAAAAGTACCTTCAGCACTTCGATAGACCGCAATAGGTTCGATTGCATTTCCATCCCTATTATAACTTGCGGAAGCTTTATTACCGGTTTCCCGATCTTGAATTTCAATTTTTATTCTAGAAATTTCTCCTGCATCGTTATACTTCAGTCTAGAAAACTGCATAGCAACATCATACTCGGCATCCAATGCTTTCGCAATGGCTTCAATCTCACGTTCTGTTGTTGTTGGGGTGATGATCTTTTTAAACGGCTTAGTGCTCGCTTTTTGTGTTTTCTGTGGTGCTGGTTGAGGAGCATCTTCAATGATCTCTGGCAAATTCATTGTATTCTGATTCCCCGTAGTCGTTAAGCTATTTTTTACTTGCGGACTTAAAGTATATCCCTTAACTCCATCTTTAGCGATCACGGTTTTGTGCTGCCCATCATTAACATCAACAATGATAATTTCTTGCTTATCATAACTTATAGCATACTTAAATGGATTGCCAAGATCATCCTGTTTGTTTAGCTCAAGCGTTCTTTTAAAATCAGCTTGGCCTTTGAATCGGGTTGCGATCGCAAAACCTGTAAGTTGCGCTTGAGTATTGCGCTTTACATTAGTGATCTGTAGATCCACAACATCTATTTCGGTATTAAAATAGCTTTCGATCGCGGCGAGATCTGCATCATTGCTTGAAGGCGAAATATACATCACCGGTGTTGATGAAGCGCTTGTCGCAGTTTCTTCAGTCAGATATTTCACTTCTTCCTTCACATTAAAACTCCACATAAACACACCAAGTACTGGTACGATCAGGAGTATTTTCCACTTTTTAAATTCGCTTGATGATTGCTTGTTTAACATAACTATTCGTTTTTTGATGAATGATTGATAAAATGAATTGGTCAAGGCCGGCGCCCATTTTGGTGCAGCTACTTTGACCAATGCGAGTTGGTACTGCTTATAATTGGTAACCTGACTGGCAGTAGCAGCATCGGCCAGATATTCAAGATTTTCTACAATTGCACTTTTATAGAGCCAAGCAAGCGGATTAAACCACTGAAGAATCAACGTCAACTGTATTAATAAAACATCTAAACTATGATGCTGCTTAGCGTGTGCTTGCTCGTGCAGTAAGATCATCTCTAACTCTTCTAGATCGTGTGCACGTGCATCGATCACTATAGTATTAAAGAATGAAAACGGCGCATCTAAACCATCAATTTGAATGAATTGATGGCCCGCGGCACTGGTTTTTTTTGCATTACGCAAAAAGAACACAACTTTGCTAAGTTTTAGAATAAAAGAGCCTAACATTATCAAGACACCCAAGAGGTAAATCGCAAAGGCCACTTCCCAAAAAGTAAATGCCGGGGCCGCTTCTTCTAAAACTGTCGTGGTATAGTTGGCGTTGGCCAACAGATCAAAATTCATTGCCGGCATTGGCTTATAGATTGTGCGTTTTAAGATTAAAAGCGGGGTAATGAATGATGCCAAAATACCTAAAACCAGATAATGTCTATTGGTTTTAAAAAAGGTTTCGTGCTTCAACAGCAGCGTGTAAAGCAGATAGAATAGACTCAATATGGCTGTGGCTTTAAATAAGTAAAGAAGTGGTTCCATATTATTGTTTGTTTTCGATAATTTCTAAGATCTCACGCAATTCTTCAGCTGTGATTTTCTCCTCTTTGGCAAAGAAGGAAACCATATTCTTATAAGAGCTGTCAAAGAAACGTCGCGTAGCTTCATTCCAAAAGCGCTTGCCATATGCCTCTCTACTTATAATAGGAAAATATTGATGGGTTTTACCAAAGGCCTTATGATCAACATAGCCTTTCTCTTCCAGATTACGCACGATAGTTGAAACAGTATTGTAATGGAGATTTTCATCTTCTAAACCGGCTTGCACTTCTTTTACAAAAGCTTTTTCCAGTTTCCATAGAACGTGCATAATCTCTTCTTCTTTATTGGTCAATTTTTCCATAAGGCTATAATTTTTGGTTTAATCAAGTCAGTTTTAGATAACCTACTGATTAAAAGCACATAGAATTTAATCAAAATCTTAAAACAAACATATAACGAAAAAACTAGTTAACCAACTATTTTTGTAGTTATTTGAATTTTACTTGATCGGTTTATGTAGAAGTACTCCTAGAATCTCCACAGGTTTAACTAAAAAAACCGCAGATTTTGCCCTATTTTTACAAAAAACAGCGCGCATTTGGACATTCTCGAAAATTTTAGAATACTCGATCTCGTCGATATTTTATTGGTAGCCACCCTGCTCTATTACTTGTATAAATTAGTCAAGGGGACCGTCGCCATCAATATATTTTTAGGAATTTGTATCATCTGGGTAATGTGGAAAATCACACAATTGCTTCAGATGGAAATGTTGAGTACCATTCTTGGGCAGTTTATTGGTGCCGGAATGTTTGCCCTCATTGTTGTTTTTCAACAAGAAATACGCAAGTTTCTCCTGATGATAGGCTCTACTAATATTGGCAGAAAAACCGGAATCCTCAAACACTTTAAATTTCTTCATGACGAAGCCCAGGATTCTTCTAAAACTAAAGTAGAAGAGATCATAGATGCCTGCGATAAAATGGGTAAAGTTCGCACCGGCGCTCTCATTGTCATTCAGCGCACAACGCATTTAGACTTTGTTAAGCAAACGGGCGACCAGATGAATATTGAGGTTAACAGACCTATTTTAGAAAGTATTTTCTTCAAAAATTCAACTTTACACGACGGCGCCGTGATCATCGAAGACAATACTATTGTGGCCACCCGGGCTATTTTGCCTGTTTCAAACGAAAGAAACATCCCGTTGCGTTTTGGTTTACGCCACCGGGCTGCAGTAGGAATTACTGAAAAAACAGATGCTGTTGCCCTTGTGGTCAGTGAAGAAACCGGCAACATCAGTTATTTAAAGGATGGCGAATTTGTTTTGTTTAAGAACTTGACCGAACTTATTGAGATTTTGAGAAAGGATCTTAGTTAAATTCTTATGGAAACCAAACCCTCTGACGGTAAGCTCGTCGTCGTTAGCTATTGCCGTAATTGCTTTAAAAACTTAGCCCCTAACGCCGCTTTTTGCGAGAGTTGCGGAGCAAAAATCATCAAAAATCGAATCACAACAAAAAATCTTCTTGAAGATTTTAATGATCGATTTCTTAGTATTGACGGGGCCTTACCAAAAACATTTATTGCGCTTTTTACAAAACCCGAAGATGTCATAGGCGGCTATATTAATGGGGTGCGTAAAAGATACATTTCTGCCTTTGGCTATTTTGCGTTATCGCTTACCATTGCCGGTATCTACGTCTTTGTCATCAAAGAATATTTTCTAGATACGCTTTTTGATCAGTTAGCCTTATCGTCAGGTTCAGATCAGGCTCAGGTAGATCTTACTAAAAAAATTACTGTTGGAATGAATGAGTATCAAGGCTTGTTAAGCATCATCAGCATTCCACTTTTAGCTTTGATCTCCCGGATTGTATTTTGGAATTACAAGCAGTTTAACTACTTAGAGCACGTAGTCATTTACCTGTATGCATTTAGTCATATCAATATTATTTTCTATGCCTTAATCATACTCAGCATCTGGTCGGCTCCGCTATATTCCTTTTTTAGTTTAGTGGGTATGTTCGGTTATATTATCTATACGGGATATGTATTGAAAAGACTATATAACCTAAATGCTGCAAGCCTGATTTTAAAAACTTCCTTATTTCTACTTATAGGAAGCGTTCTACTGCTCATACTAGGAATCGTGATCGGCATTGTAATGGTAAAACTAGGTATGATTGATGAAATGTTAGAAAACATGCAAAACGCCCAGTCTGCTAAAATTTAAGCCGGTTCTTGATTTGCTGCAAACTGTACTTCGTGAAGTTTGCGATAATGACCGTTCTCTACTTGTAAAAGTTCTTTGTGACTTCCCATTTCAACGATCTGGCCTTTTTCCATCACAATGATCTTGTCAGCTTTTTTAATGGTTGCAAGGCGGTGCGCAATCACTATAGAAGTACGCCCTTTAGTGATCTTATTGATCGCTTTCTGAATCAAATATTCACTATTTGAATCAACTGAAGATGTCGCCTCATCCAGAACAAGAATACTCGGGTTACTTACATACGCTCTTAAAAAGGCGATCAATTGGCGCTGCCCACTTGATAACATCGCACCGCGCTCTTTCACATTATAATGATAGCCGTTAGGCAGACTGCTTATAAATTGGTCTACGCCAATGGCCTTAGCCGCAGTGATCACATCTTCTTCTGTAATATCAGGATTATTAAGCGTGATGTTGTTTAAAATAGAATCTGCAAATAAGAATACATCTTGTAATACCACCGCTATTTCTGAACGTAACGATGCCACTTGTACATCACTAATATCAACCCCGTCGATTTTAATTGTTCCACTGTCAATCTCGTAAAACCTACCTAAGAGATTAATGATTGTAGATTTTCCGGCGCCCGTAGAACCAACGATAGCTACGGTCTCCCCTGCCTTTACTTCAAGATTAATTCCGCGTAAAACCTCTTCACCCTCAATATAACTGAATCGCACATTTTCAAAACTGAGATCTCCTTTAATACCGCTCAGCAAGTGTGTCCCGTTGTCTTCTATTCGGGCATCAGTATCCAAAATACCAAAAACTCTATTCGCAGCGACCATTCCCATTTGCAGCGTATTGAACTTATCTGCGATTTGGCGTAAAGGAGTAAACAGCATTTGCGAAAACTGAATAAACGCCGTTACCAGACCAATGGTGATCACATCACTCTGAGCTGCACGCAGTCCGCCGTACCATACTAGTAAACCAATAGTTATTGAAGTGACCATTTCGGCGATTGGAAAAAAGATCGAATTGTACCAAACGGTTTTATTCCACGCGGTCATATGCTTTTTATTGATCTCGTCAAACTTCTTACGCTCAACTGCTTCGCGTGAAAAGATCTGCACGATTTTCATCCCGGTTACGCGCTCTTGCACAAACGAATTGAGGTTTGCTACCTGAGTACGCACTTCTTCAAAAGCTACTTTCATTTTCTGCTGAAAGACTCGTGTAGCGTACAGAATAAAAGGAAGTATCGCAAAAACAATTAGCGATAATTGCCAGCTTTTATAGAGCATCACACCAGCTATTACCAGCATTTTCAGCAAATCACTAATGATCATAAATAGCCCTTGGCTAAAAATACTTGCTATGGTTTCTATATCATTTACGGCGCGGGTCACCAGTCTACCTACTGCAGATTTATCGTAATACTGCATTTTGAAGTAGATCATATGCTTGAACAGCTTGGTACGAATATCAAGCACTACTTGTTGCCCCAACCAGTTTGCAAAGTAGATAAACAGTAATTGAAAGATAGATTCCCCAAAAAGAACTAACAAACTCAGCCCAATGTAATACATCAGACTGTCCATATCTTTAGGCTGCATCCCCTCATCCATCGCATACTCGATGTAAATGGGTCTGAGCACGGCAAAAATCGAGATCAAAATCGCTGAAATCGCGACAAAATACATGCGTGCCTGATAGGGCTTCGTATAGCTTAACAGCTTTTTAAACAAGCCAAAATCAAATGCATTTCCTTTACTACTCGCCATATATTTTAAAAATTTCTTTTGGGTAGGCTACTTCAGTCAAATATAATCCGTGTGCCGGTGCCGAGGCTCCGGCTTGTGCACGTGACCTGCTGGCAATAATAGTCTTTAAAGCTTCCGACTTCATTTTGCCCTGCCCTATTTCAAGCAAGGTTCCCACAATCGCTCTGACCATATTTCGCAGAAAACGGTCTGCCGAAATGGTAAACTTAAGGTTTGTGTTTTCTTGCGTCCAACCTGCTTCGGTAATCTCGCAAATGTACGTTTTAACGTCTGTTTTTGAACGGCTGAAGCATTTAAAATCCTGTTTCCCTAAAAGCAGTTGGGCCGCAGCATTCATCGTATCAACATCTAACGACTTCTCAAAGAAATACGATTGATTGACCAAAAACGGATTCTTAGTCGTATGGATTTTATACTCATAACTTCGGCGAACAGCATCAAATCGTGCATGTGCTTCGGGCCGAACGGGAATCACAGCATTAATCGCGAGTGCTTCGGGTAAAAAACGATTTAAACGAAATTGCAAATGCTGAAGCGCTTCCGTAGAAAAATTTTCATCCCAATCAAAATGAGCAAATAACTGTGTGGCGTGTACTCCGGCGTCTGTGCGTCCTGCACCCACCACCGCAACTTCATTGCGTAGCAAAGTGGTCAACGCTTCTTCTAAAACCTCCTGAACTGTGATACTTTGAGGCTGCCGTTGCCAGCCGTGATAAGAAGTACCGTCGTATACTATATCAATAAAATACCGCAAGCCTGTTGTTTGTGATTGAATTGGCAAAGATACATCTTTGTAATTGCTCTCTGAGCAGCACCAGCAGGATAGTTTTTATGAAAAAAATACTTTTACTTAGCGATACCCATAGCTATATTGACGATCAAATTTTAAAGCATGCTAAAGCAGCAGACGAAGTCTGGCATGCCGGAGATATTGGTGATCTCGCAGTTACCGATGCCTTAAAAAAAGTGGCTCCTTTGCGCGCTGTTTTTGGCAATATTGATGATCACGAAATCCGCAAAGAGTTCCCGTTAAACAACCGTTTTATATGCGAAGGCGTAGATGTGCTCATCACGCATATAGGTGGTTATCCGGGGAGGTATTTGCCAGCGATTAGAGAGGAGCTACGCACTAATCCTCCAAAATTATTTATATGCGGGCATTCACACATTTTAAAAGTTATGCCTGATAAAAAACTTAAGTTGCTGCATATGAATCCCGGAGCCATTGGTAAACACGGATTTCATAAGGCACGTACGATGTTGCGCTTTACCGTAGATCAAGGAAAAATTGATAATCTCGAAGTCATCGAAATGAAACGGTAGTTTATTTCCTGATTTGAAACGCTTTACTTATACGTATAAAAAAACCTGCTAGTTGGCATACTAGCAGGTTCTTCGCACTAATTAACTAAGATATTAGGTCTATCGTAACCGATCTACAGATTTTACAAGATCCTCATCCCGCTTAATTGCTTTGTTTGCCAAAGCGATAAAAACGATAGAAATGATGGGAATAAGCATCCCAATACCCTTCTCTGGGGCCGCCGCCCCTCCAGATAAGATTTGCGATTGGTAAACCAACACACCTAGTAAAATAAAGTTCAATATTATATTGAGTCGCCCCAGCACAAACTGAAGCTTTCTATTTTTAAACAAAAACAGCGCAATTAAAGACAAAAGCGCACTACCAAAAAACAGCGCTACTAACTCTAAATGATCAACCGCATAAACGGGCGCTCCTTCTGCAGTACTGTAAACGGGGATTGCAAAGTGCAAGCCTGCAGCTACAAGTGCTGCTAAAAATAAATAAATGCTCTGTATGCGTTGAATCATTGCTTAATTGTGCATTGCGGGTGACAAAAATAAAAACTTCTTTTAGACTACAGCCGATTAATTAAAAAATATTGTTGTATAATTGTAGCCATAAATGTAACCGCTTCTATGTAGGTTACTTACTTGCCAAAAAATTTATTAGATCTTCTCTCAAAATTTTTTGATTGCATTCAAATCAATTCAATTACAGAAATTCATACTTATAGTTAATGTTTACTATTTCAGAATTAAAAGCTAAAAAGCTGCCTGAATTACAAGAAATTGCAAAAGGACTAGACATCCCTAAGTACCGGTCTCTCAAAAAGTTAGATCTGGTTTACAAAGTTCTTGATCATCAAGCCGCAGACCCTAAAGCGGTTGCAGAAGTTATAGAAGAAACTTCTTCTGAAACCCCTACAAAAGCAAAAGCGCCACAAAAGAAAACTCAAAAAAGCGCTCCTAAAAAAAATACACGCTCAGCAGACGATAGCAAGAAAGAAGCTACAAAAGATTCTTCTCAAAACGATGCTAAAGCCAGCGGTAAAACTGATGATAAATCAGAAAAACCACAGCGCAAGCCTAGACAAGCTAAAGCGACTTCCGACAACGATAACTCAAAACAATCTGACAATAACAGATCTAAAAATAATCGTTCGCGCAAAGACAATAATTCGAATGCTAACAACAATTCGAATAACAACCGAAGCGCTAAGGACAACAACAATAGCAACTCGAATAACAACAACAATTCGAACAGCAACAGCAACAACAATCGCAATAACAACAATAACCGCAACAACAATAACAACAACGCTAGCAACAGCAACAACGGTAATAAAGATACCCGCAACCGCTACAGAGAGCCTGATTATGAGTTTGACGGTTTAATTGAAAGCGAGGGTGTTCTTGACATTATGCAAGACGGTTATGGTTTTTTACGTTCTAGTGACTACAACTACCTCTCTTCTCCCGATGATATTTATGTTTCTCAATCTCAAATTAGATTGTTTGGCCTAAAGACCGGAGATACCGTACTTGGTGTTATCAGACCTCCAAAAGAAGGCGAGAAGTATTTTCCGTTAATCAAGGTTTCAAAAATTAACGGCTTAGACCCTAGTGTTGTTCGCGATCGTGTTTCATTTGAACATTTGACGCCTTTATTTCCGAAGGAAAAATTCAATATTGCTGAACGTCAGAGCACGATCTCTACACGTATAATGGATTTATTTGCTCCTATCGGTAAAGGGCAACGTGGCATGATCGTATCGCAGCCTAAAACAGGTAAAACGATGCTTTTAAAGGATGTTGCAAACGCTATTGCAGCAAATCATCCTGAAGTTTATCAAATGATCTTACTTATTGATGAGCGCCCTGAAGAGGTTACAGATATGCAGCGTAATGTAAAAGGTGAAGTAGTCGCTTCAACTTTTGATAAAGAAGCACACGAACACGTACGCGTTGCTAATATTGTTCTTGAAAAAGCAAAACGCCTTGTAGAATGTGGCCACGATGTGGTTATACTTTTAGATTCTATCACCCGTTTGGCTCGTGCATATAACACCGTTCAGCCGGCATCTGGTAAGATCCTGAGTGGTGGTGTTGACGCTAACGCTTTGCATAAACCAAAACGTTTCTTTGGTGCTGCGCGTAATATTGAAAACGGCGGTTCTTTATCAATCATTGCAACTGCATTGACCGAAACCGGTTCAAAAATGGACGAGGTGATTTTTGAAGAATTTAAAGGAACCGGTAATATGGAACTTCAGTTAGATCGTAAGATCGCCAACCGAAGAATCTTCCCAGCTATCGACCTGACTTCGTCAAGCACACGTCGTGATGATCTTCTGCTTAACGAAAACGCAATACAGCGTATGTGGGTGATGCGTAAATATCTTGCAGATATGAATCCTATTGAAGCCATGGAATTCATTAGCGATCGCATCAAACAAACTAAAAACAACGAAGAGTTTCTAATCTCAATGAACGGCTAGAAACCCTTTTTAAATATCATAAGCGGCATCTACTCGATGCCGCTTTTTTTTGTGCGTTAGCCCCCCGTAAAGGTCAACTAAGATTCATCCATACCAAACCCACTCAAAACGGAAATACCTGCACCATTTACAATAAATTTCAACTACCGATTAACTGGCGTTATTAAAAGTAAGCACGCAACATGTGGACAACAAAAAAACTCCCACGCAGATTGCGAGGGAGTTCTCTTAATTCTTAAACAGGACTTATTAAAGCGCGTTTACGTGCTTTGCAAGTTGAGACTTTAAGTTAGAAGCTTTGTTATCGTGAATGATATTCTTCTTAGCTAACTTATCAATCATAGAAACTACTGAAGGAAACAAAGTCTCAGCTTCTTTCTTATCAGCTTCACGTAATTTTTTCATTGCATTACGTGTAGTTCTACTCTGGTAGCGGTTTCTTAAACGCTTAGTCTCGCTGTTTCTAATTCTTTTTAAAGATGACTTGTGATTTGCCATTATCTCGTTCTGTTTTAAATTGTAGCCCGTAGGGGAATCGAACCCCTCTTACCAGGATGAAAACCTGGCGTCCTAGCCGATAGACGAACGGGCCATTATGTAAATAACTTTTGCACTTCTAAATGCAATTCTCTTTGTAGTCCGTAGGGGAATCGAACCCCTGTTACCAGGATGAAAACCTGGCGTCCTAACCCCTAGACGAACGGACCATTATTTTGCTTAATTGCGGATGCAAAAATACACATATTTTATTATCACACAATAGCAAAACAAACTTTTTTTAAATTAATATGCTTTAGCAAATAAAACACGCATTTGCGCAGGTTTACCACTGTACACACAAACCCCTTCTTCCTCTTTGGCATTCAATGGAATACAACGTATTGTAGCTTTAGTTTCGGTCTTGATTCGCTCTTCAGTTTCTTTGGTTCCGTCCCAAAAAGCACTTACAAAACCAGTCTTATTTTCAAGAATATCTTTAAACTCGTCGTAAGTATCTACTTCAGTAATATGCGTATCTCTAAAATTCTTTGCTTTATCAAACAACGCGCGCTGCATTTCAACCAATAAATCCTGCACTCTACTCACGATATCATCTTTAGATACTGTTTCTTTAGTCAAAGTATCTCTTCGAGCTAATTCAACAGTACGCTTCTCTAAATCGCGTGGCCCTATAGCAATTCTTAAAGGCACCCCTTTTTGCTCGTATTCATTGAATTTCCAACCTGGTTTGTGCGTATCTCTATCATCAAATTTCACGCTGATGCCTAGTAGTTGCAATTCACGCTTAAGCTCCTTAGCCACTTGAGAAATAGAATCTAACTGCTCCTCCCCTTTATAAATAGGCACAATCACCACTTGTATTGGCGCTAATTTAGGCGGAAGCACTAACCCGTGATCATCGCTATGCGTCATCACCAAAGCTCCCATTAAACGTGTAGAAACTCCCCAACTTGTGGCCCACACATGTTCTTGACCACCTTCTTTAGTTGCAAATTTAACATCAAATGCTTTCGCAAAATTCTGTCCTAAAAAATGCGAAGTACCCGCTTGCAAAGCTTTTCCGTCTTGCATAAGCGCTTCAATACAATAGGTTTCTAATGCTCCTGCAAAACGCTCACTTTCGGTTTTCGTTCCGCGCACTACCGGCATTGCCATAAAGTGTTCTGCAAAATCCGCATATACGCGCATCATTTGTTTAGCTTCGGCGATAGCCTCTTCCTGTGTAGCGTGAGCCGTATGCCCCTCTTGCCATAAAAATTCGGCAGTACGTAAAAACAGACGCGTGCGCATTTCCCAACGCACCACATTCGCCCACTGGTTCACTTTAATAGGCAAGTCTCTATAGGACTGAATCCATTTTCGATAAGTATCCCAAATAATAGTTTCTGAAGTTGGGCGTACAATTAACTCTTCTTCCAACTTAGCCTCAGGATCCACGATAATGCTTCCATCTTCATCATTTTTGAGACGATAATGGGTTACCACAGCACATTCTTTGGCAAAACCATCTACGTGACTCGCTTCTTTACTAAAGTAAGATTTGGGTATAAAAAGTGGGAAATAGGCGTTTTCGTGACCGGTTTCTTTAAACATTCTATCCAGTTCAGCTTGCATTTTTTCCCAGATAGCGTAACCGTAAGGTTTAATAACCATACAACCTCTAACTCCTGAATTCTCAGCAAGATCAGCCTTTACAACCAGTTCGTTATACCATTTAGAGTAATCTTCTGCCCTTGTGGTCAAATTCTTTCCCATAACTTCTTATTTGGCACAAATATTGTGTCTTTATAAATGATTTTTAAAGTTTTGCAACATCTTTGTTAAATGCACAAAATTGACGGCAAAACTAGTTAAATTTACAATGTTCAACAATAAAATAACTGATGATATGCGCGGCTTGACAAATACTCCAAATACATTTCTAAAACCTTTTTTAGGTTTATTGGCGCTAGCAGGATTAGTATCTTGTGGCCCCTCTCAATATACAATGAATGACAGCATCTACGGTGGAAGATCTACAGTATATGAAGAACCCACTCAAGAAGTGGCTAGTACCACTGTTAATGGTGGTGTTTATGCTAACTACTTTTCTCAAGGTGCAGCTGATTTAGATGCGGCTCAACAGTCTGGCGATATATTTACCGATATTGATTCCTACAGCTCTAATGCTGAATATTCTACAGAACAAGCTATTCTAAATGAAGATTTAGCCTACCAAGCTCAACCGGGTTGGGGTGATGTTGTTGACGATATCACTGTTAATATTTATCCTGATTTCTATAATCGCATTGGTTTCGGCGGGTATTACAGACCTTTCTGGAACTACGGTTGGGGTAATTTTGGTTTTGGCTTTGGACCAGGCTGGGCTACACCATATGGCGGCTGGGGAGGCTGGGGCAACCCATACTTTGGCTACGCTTACAACGGCTGGGGCTATGGTGCTTGGGGATATCCTTATAACGGATGGGGATTTGGATATGGCTACCCATATTATGGATACTACGGTTACAACACTTACTATGGCAATGTATTCTACAGAAACAACTACTATTCCAGGTATAATAACAACAGATTAGCGTATTCAAACTCTAGAAGATCTAGCAATGTGTACGGAACGAACAGATCAGCTAATTCAAGAATCTCTTCGGCTCGCTCTGCTTCTCAACGTTCTTCAGAAGTAAATTATGCTCGTACCAGTAGAACCTACAGTAGAAATAATGTAGGTGTGAATACCGATCGCATCAGCAGAAGTAGCTCAAATAATTCAGCTAAAGTTTCTAGTAGAAGTCGAAGCGCTTCAAGCAATAGTATTTACAGAAGTAACTCTAGAAGAAGCTCTAGTAATACGATTACCAGAAGTAGCTCTAGCAGTCCTGTAAGAGCAACCCGCTCTAGCACATACTCACGAAATTCTGTAAGTACACCTACGCGCTCAACTTCTCGTACGATGACAAGATCTTCAGTTCCTACGCGTAGTGCTTCACCTGCTCGTTCTAGTGGCGGAAGCCGTAGTAGCGGTGGAAGTTCATCTCGTGGCGGAGGCCGTGGTGGTCGCGGATAATATTCAGTTTCATTTTAAATTGTTATGATGAAAAAATTTCTAACACTCCTATTCTTGGCAATAGGTGCTCAATATTCTTTTGCTCAAAATGTAGCAGACGCAGTACGGTATAGTACGCAAAACATCACCGGAACTGCCCGATACATCGGCGTTGGTGGCGCGTTTGGCGCATTAGGGGGTGATCTTTCTGCAATAAACGTGAACCCTGCCGGTTCTGCTATTTTTAATCGTAGCTTTGTGTCGCTCAGTTTATCTTCGGGGAATTATGATAACCAGACCTATTATAATGATGGAATCACTGTAAATGATGAATCTGACTTAGATCTAAATCAATTTGGTGGCGTTTTTGTCTCTCAGGGTGCTGCAGGTCTTCGCAAACTAACTTTCGGATTCAATTACGATCGCACCAATGATTTTGACAATGGATATGTTGCTTCGGGAATCTCCTCGAACTCGATAAGTGATTATTTTTTAGGCTATGCGCAAGGAGCTCCACTTGATCTATTAGAATTTCAAGAAGGTGAAACCACAGATGACTTGTATCAGTATTTAGGCGAAAGTGAAAATTTTGGCACTCAGCAAGCCTTCCTAGGATACCAGGGATATCTTATAGATCCTGTTTCATCTGAATTGGATAACACCGAATACACCAATGCACAAAATGGAAATTCTTTTGATCAAGAATACCAATATACCAGCTTTGGAAACAGCAGCAAATTCAGCTTTAATGCTGCCGCTCAAGTTAGTGAAGCCTTGTTTTTAGGGATAAACCTTAACGCGCACACCTTTAATTTCACAAGACAAACCACTTTATTTGAGGATAATAATAGCGCAAATAACGCTGTAAACAGCCTAAGGTTTGATAATGAATATAGAGCTTATGGTTCTGGAATTTCGGCACAGATAGGTGGAATTTACCATCTTTCACCCAGCCTACGTGTTGGCGCCACGTACGACACTCCTACGCTTTATACTATTTCTGAAGAAACAGAGCAGTTTTTATCTACTTCTGGAACTAATGGAGAAATTGTTATCGCGCCTAATGTGATTAATATTTACGAAGATTACGATTTAGTCACTCCCGGAAAAGCTACAGGAAGTATTGCTTACATTTTTGGAAAGCGCGGATTTTTAAGTTTTGATTATTCGTATCAAGATTATAGCTCAATTAAATTTAAGCCGGATAACGATGCCTTTTTTCAGCAATTGAACACTCAAATAGACAATCAACTAAAAGGCGTTTCTTCTTATAGGTTAGGAGGAGAGTTTTTGGTAAATAGCTGGAGTTTCAGAGGCGGTTATCGTTTTATTGAAAGTCCGTATGAAAATGAAACAACGCTTGGTGACACTACCGGTTATTCTGTAGGTTTAGGATATTCTTTTGGCAACACACGTATTGACCTTGCCTACGATTGGATGAAACAAGATCAAAACCCAAGATTGTATGACGGCGCGTTTACCAATACCGCATTTATTGATACTATTAACACCAACATCGTAGCAACCTTGTCGTTTCAGCTTTAAGTGATCTAGCCGAGAAATACACTTTTTGGCTGCGATAGATGATCAACATACTTTATAAATGCCTCTTGTAAAATTCAAGAGGCATTTTTTTTTATTGACAGACCCTATAAACTCATTATTAAATCAGATAGCAACAGAAGTTTTTCAAGTTGTTAAATTAACTATCTTTGCAAGCCTTTAGCCCAAGTGGCGACTAATAGCTCTATGAAAATGAATTTTGAGAACGAAGAATTGAAAGAAATAGATGAATTAGGTGATAATCACCACAGTACATCTGCAATTACTCCCTTAAGAGATGATGCTTTTGAGTTAAGTGATTTAGAAAAAATCGAACTCATTAAAGAAGATGTTACCCGTATCATGCAAACTTTAGGTTTAGACCTTAAAGATGATAGCCTTAAAGGCACCCCTAATCGAGTGGCTAAAATGTTTGTTAACGAAATTTTTGGCGGACTCAACCCGCAGCGCAAACCTAAAGCCTCTACGTTCCAGAATAATTATAAGTACGGCGAGATGTTGGTAGAAAAGAACATCACCGTGTATTCTACTTGCGAACATCACCTGCTTCCTATTGTAGGTAGAGCGCACGTTGCATATATTTCAAACGGCACGGTAGTAGGCCTATCTAAAATGAATCGTGTGGTAGATTACTACGCAAAAAGACCTCAGGTTCAAGAGCGTCTTACTATGCAAGTCGTTCAAGAATTGCAAAAAGTTTTAGGCACAGAAGATGTTGCCTGCGTTATAGATGCAAAACATCTATGTGTTAACAGCCGCGGAATACGTGATATTGAAAGCAGCACAGTAACAAGTGAATTTGGCGGAAAGTTTAAAGAAGAAGCCGTTAAGCGTGAATTCTTAGACTATATCAAACTAGAAACTCCATTTTAAGAAGTACTTTAATTTAACAACAACCGAAGCACTATACTTAAATAAGCGATAACGCATTTTCAACCCAGGATTTATGGCGCCCTTATACCAGAAGCAAGAAATTAAAGTTTACAATTCAATAAACGGAAGTAAAGAAACGTTTAAACCTATTCTGGAGGGTAATGTTGGGATGTATGTGTGCGGCCCCACCGTTTACAGCAATGTGCACTTGGGTAATGTACGCACCTTTATGTCTTTTGATATGATCTTTAGATATCTCAAGCATTTAGGATACAAAGTGCGCTACGTACGCAATATTACCGATGCAGGTCACTTGACCGATGACGCTGATGAAGGCGAAGATAAAATTGCAAAAAAAGCTCGGTTAGAGCAAATAGAACCTATGGAAGTCGTGCAGCAATACACCATAGACTTTCATAATATTTTACAGAAATTTAATTGTTTACCCCCAAGTATTGAACCCACCGCTACGGGACACATTATTGAGCAAATAGAGATCATTAAAGAGATCATTGAAAATGGATTTGCTTACGAGAAAAATGGTTCGGTGTATTTTGATGTTCTAAAGTTTAATGAAAGTCATCACTACGGAAAGTTGAGCGGTCGCAATCTTGAAGATATGATCGCTAACACGCGTGAATTAACTGCCCAGAGCGAAAAGAAAAATGCTCAGGATTTTGCCTTGTGGAAAAAAGCAGAGCCGCAACACATTATGCGCTGGCCCTCACCTTGGGGTGACGGTTTTCCCGGATGGCACCTGGAGTGTACTGCAATGAGTACAAAATACCTTGGAAAACAATTTGACATTCACGGTGGCGGAATGGATTTAAAATTCCCGCATCACGAATGTGAAATTGCGCAATCTGAAGCTTCTCATGGCCACAATCCTGTGAATTACTGGTTGCACGCCAATATGCTTACGCTTAACGGCAAAAAAATGTCTAAAAGCGATGGCAATAACATATTCCCGGCTCAGATTTTTACCGGAGATAGCCCATTCCTGACTAAAGGCTTTTCTCCAAGCGTGGCGCGTTTCTTTGTGATGCAAGCACATTATCGCAGCGTTCTAGATTTTAGCAACGACGCATTACTTGCCAGTGAGAAAGGGTTTAACCGCCTTATGGAAGCCGTAAATCTCCTTGACTCGCTACCTACTTCAGCAAAGAGCAGTATTGATATCGAAGCTTGGAAACAGTCGTGCTACGACGCGATGAATGATGATTTTAATTCGCCAATTCTTATCGCGCAGCTTTTTGAAGCGGCCAAATACATTCACCAACTTAAAGATGGTAAGGCCACAATTTCTTCAAGCGATCTAGATGCCTTTAAAACATCTGTTCATGCGTTTGTTTTTGATGTTTTAGGACTTGAAGACATCAACGCTGCAGCCGAAGCCAATACAGACAAACTGAATGGCGCCATTGAATTGCTTATTCAACTTAGAAAAGAAGCGCGCGCGAATAAGGATTTTGCTACCAGCGACCAGATCAGAGACCAACTTTTAGAATTAGGCATACAGCTTAAAGATGGTCGCGAAGGAACCACATATACATTTGCTTAAAAGCCACCTGATGAAAGATTTTGCTAAAAAAGCCCTCATCTTTCCTATCAGACTGTATCAGCGTTTTTTATCACCTCTTCTGCCCCCCTCGTGCAGATACGAGCCTACGTGCTCCCATTACAGTGTTGAAGCCATTCAACGTCACGGTATTTTCAAAGGAAGTTGGCTTGCTATAAAACGCATCGCCAGTTGCAATCCTTGGGGCGGTTCGGGCTATGACCCTGTACCTCCCGCTAAAAAGCAGTCGGCATATAAAAAATCTAAAAACAGTTAAGAAGCCTTTGGGCTTTGCTATATTTACAACACAAAATTTTCAAAGCTTATGCTCCCTTTAAAAATGACCTGGAATCCTTCAACCGGATTAGATTTAGGATTTTTCACCATACACTATTACAGTTTAATGTTTGTGATCGCTTTTTCATTAGGATGGTATCTGATGAAAAAAGTATACAAAAATGAAGGTGTTGAAGAAGAAAAATTAGACCCATTATTTATCTATTCGGTTTTAGCCATTTTAATTGGCGCGCGACTGGGGCACGTTTTCTTTTATCAAACCGAATTGCTTTGGGAAGATCCACTTTCGGTAATTCTACCTTTTAGATTTGTTCCGGAAATTGAATACACCGGTTTTCAAGGTTTAGCGAGTCACGGTGCGGCAATAGGGATGATTTTTGCAATGTATCTGTACAACAAAAAAATCCTTAAAAAAAGCGTGCTTTGGCTGTTGGACCGGGTAATTCTTCCTGTGGCTCTGGGTGCCATATTTGTACGTATTGGTAACTTTTTTAATTCTGAAATGGTTGGGAAAATTACCGATTCAAACCTCGGAATTAAGTTCGTTCAAGATCAATACAACAAATACGAAGTACAGCGCTTAACCGGCATTCCTAATGAGCACAAAGCTTACCAAGCCTTAACAGATGATCCTCAATTTGCAAATTATATCGCAGAGATCCCTTATCGTTTTCCTGGACAGCTAATGGAGTCTTTTGGTTATGTATTTGTTTTCCTAATTTTAATGTTCGTGTATTGGAAAACCAATTTGCGCAAAAAAGAAGGTTTTCTATTTGGACTCTTCTTAGTGCTTTTATGGACGGTACGTTTTATTGTAGAATACTTTAAACGCGCACAAGTAGAAGGCCGTGAAGACTGGATTTTCGGCTTTAACACCGGGCAGATTTTAAGCATTCCTTTTATTCTTATCGGAATCTTTTTAATTCTTAGAGCGCTTCAGCAGAAACAAACTCCGCAATATCATTAATTATGTATCAGAAGTTTTTATTCATCGGGATTTTAGGCTTTACGCTTCTAGCGTGTAAAAATAAAGAAGCCGAAGAAACACAGATCACTCAGGAGCAGATTACTTTTCAGCAAGAAGGAAAACTTCAGATACAAACAGAAGACGGCAGCAAAGCGTATTTTAATATTGAGATCGCCGAAACCAACTATGAAACCGAGACCGGACTGATGTACCGGGAATCGATGGAGCAAAATCAGGCGATGCTTTTTGTATTTGAGGATGTAAGACCGCACAATTTTTACATGAAAAATACCTATATTCCACTAGACTTGTTTTTCATCAAAGAGGACAAAACCATTGCAACGATTATAGAAAATGCAAAACCCATGGATGAAACCAGCCTCCCTTCTGAAGTTCCTGTGCAATACGTTTTAGAAACTAATGCAGGCATCGCAAAACTCTGGAATATAAAAGTGGGAGACACCGTAGACTGGAAACGTTTAAAATAATAACTATGCCTTCTAGAATTCTCTTTTTATTTTTTGTTTTGTTCAGCATTACCTCCAATGCCCAGCGGATAAAATACCATTTAGATATAGAGGGAAAAGAAATAAAAAGGAAAGAATTTGACAAGCTCTGGCGCAATCGCGATTCTGCATATTCTAGGTGGGATTATGAAACAAAAGATAGCAGCCGTGTTGCCCGACTCATACCTCAATATCAACAAGGCGTTATAAACCGCAATGACCTCAAGGAGTATTTAGAAAAGGTGACTAACAAAAAGTTTGCTGATAGCACGATTTTTTTCATCTCCTATACTTTTACCAATGATCTATGCAGTCCGCAATACTCTACAAACAACTACACTAAAGAGGTTATAGACCATTGGAAAAATCTTACTGACGCTCGCAAAGCAAGTATTGAAGAAAATTACCCAGACATAGTTAGATTAGATTTTTTTGAGCAAGGCATAAAGCTCCAAAACGCCCCTAGCGATAGTACAGAGTACTACTATTCTGATAAAGAGAATCTTTTAAGAGAAATTATTTTTAGAAACCCGGCATTTTGCGGCTCTCGCGCTTTGATTAAACCGAATGGGCAAACTGTCGTGTACAATGGCGAATCTATCTCTACCCAAGTAGTTCAGCTTATAGAAAATATAAACTGGAATTTATTTTTCCCCGAAGAATGAATTATCAAGCGATTCTCGAAAGCATTCAATCTGAACTTAAGGATTACAAAAACTCCGGTAAAGTAGCGACATATATCCCGGAGTTAGGAAAGGTAGACGCTTCCAAATTCGGACTTCATTTAAACTGCATAAATGGCAATCACTATCATTTAGGAGCCTCACAAGAACGTTTCTCAATTCAAAGTATATCTAAAGTGTTGAGCCTGGCTTTTGCGCTTAAACTTGAAGGAAACAAACTATGGAATCGCGTTGACGTAGAACCATCGGGAGATCCTTTTAATTCGCTGGTTCAGCTGGAATATGAAAAAGGTATTCCCCGAAATCCATTTATTAATGCGGGAGCCCTTGTGGTCTCTGATATTTTAATGAGCCATCTCAAAAATCCAAAAGAAGATTTTCTACAATACGTGCGCGATATTGCCGGTGATCAGTCTATCGATTATGACACGAGCGTCGCAGCTTCAGAAATGCAACATAAATATCGTAATGCCGCTCTCGCTCATTTGATGAAAGACTTTAAAAATATCAATAACGATGTTGATGCGTTATTAGACTTTTATTTTCATCAATGCGCAATAGCAATGAGTTGCCAGCAGCTCGCGCAAGCCTTCAGCATATTTTTAAACTACAGCAAACAAGATCAAAGTGAGCAAGCCCTTGCGGTGCCAACTATGCTCGCCAAACGCATCAATGCTCTAATGCTTACGTGCGGTTTTTATGACGAATCAGGCGAGTTTGCATTCAGAGTAGGGCTACCGGGAAAAAGCGGCGTAGGTGGCGGCATTGTAGCGCTACACCCCAAACATTACAGCATCGCGGTATGGAGCCCGCCTCTGAACGAAAAAGGCAATTCAGAATTAGGTATGAAAGTTCTTGAGCTGTTTACCTCAAAAACTGAAATCTCAGTTTTTTAAGCAATCTATTTCTGGGAGTCATTCCCTTTTCCGAGGCTAAGAAAAACTTCAAATTACTATTAAACAAAAAGCTCGATTTACTTGCGTAAACCGAGCTTTTTGCGTCTTGTGCTTTAATCGAATTAAGCTACAGGCTCCTCATCTTCTTTTTGTTTTTCCGGCTTTAAAGCTTTCTTCTGAATGGTATCAAACATTACAGGAGTAGCGATAAAGATCGAAGAATACGTACCCACAAGCACACCTACAATCAAGGCAAACATGAAGCCCATTATACTCGCACCACCAAAGATAAATATAGCCAATAATACGATTAAGGTGGTCATAGACGTATTTAACGTACGACTTATAGTGCTGTTAATAGCTTGATTGATAATAATTCCCATTTTACGGCTAGTACCGTATTCTTTCATATACTCTCTAATACGGTCAAAAACGACTACCGTATCGTTAAGCGAGTAACCAATTACTGTTAAGATCGCAGCAATGAAAGACTGATCGATCTCCATATTGAATGGCATGAATTGATAGGTTAAAGAGAAAATTCCCAATACGATCAACACATCGTGGAATACAGCCGCAACTGCACCCAAAGAGAATTGCCATCTTCTAAAACGTAACAAGATGTATAAGAACACTACAACTAGTGAACCTAACACTGCCCAGAATGAATCTTTTTTAATATCATCAGCAATAGTTGGCCCTACTTTGTTATACTCTAAAATACCTACTTTATCATCAGAAGAACCTCCTTTTACAAATTGCGCTAACGTCAAATCAGCAGGAAGATACTCCTCTAAAGCAGTATATAAACGCTGCTGGATATCTTCATCTACTTCAGAAGCTTCTTCTTCTATACGATATTTCGTAGTAACTTTTAATTGGTTTGCTTCACCATAAGTTTTTGCTTGAGCACTTTCTAATTCAGCGATCAATTTTTGTTCTACTTCAGTAGCGTTTACAGGGTTTTCAAAACGAATGGTATAATTACGCCCTCCAACAAAGTCAACACCTTGATCAAGACCATTAGTAAATAAAGAAACTAAACTTACTACAATCAATACACCACTGATGATATAAGCAACCTTACGCTTAGCAAGGAAATCCTTATTGAAATTGGTAAACAGGTTACGCGTAGCGCCGGTACAAAAGTCTAAAGATTTACCATTCTTACCGTATCCATCAATAAACAGGCGGGTAACAAATATTGCAGTAAATAACGAAGTACCAATACCTATCATTAACGTAGTTGCAAAACCTTGAATTGGCCCTGTACCGAATAAGAATAAAATCAACGCTGTTAAGAAGGTAGTAATGTTCGCATCAAGAATTGAAGATAGTGCATTGCTAAAACCATCTTTTATAGCGTCTTTTTGTGATTTACCTCTTGCTATTTCTTCTTTGATTCGCTCAAAGATCAGAACGTTTGCATCAACAGACATACCTATCGTCAATACAATACCGGCAATACCAGGCAATGTAAGAACAGCTCCAAGACCTGCAAGTATTCCAAAAATGAATAAAATGTTCACTGCTAGAGCAACGTCTGCAAAAAGACCCGCTTTACCATAATAGAACACCATCCACACCAATACAAGCACTAACGCGATCACAAATGACATTAAACCACTATTGATCGCTTCTTGACCTAGTGATGGTCCAACAACATCATAAGAAATAATCTTAGCCGAAGCAGGCAGCTTACCCGCTTTAAGTACGTTAGCTAAATCTTGTGCTTCTGTTACTGTAAAACTTCCCGAGATTTCAGTAGCACCACCAGAAATTTCTGCTTTAGCGGTCGCTGCAGAATATACAGTACCGTCAAGAACAATTGCAATTGCATTACCTTCTGTTGCAACTTCTCCTGTTAATTTTGCCCATTGTCCAGGACCTTGACCTTCAAAATCAATACCTACAGAAGGTTGACCTGCTTGAGTATATTGTTGACGTGAATCTTGAACCACATCACCATCCATTGCCGGAGCGCCGCTTCGGTCTGACTGTAATGCATAAAGTGGAACCACATCAGTTTCTGCTTCGTTAATTCCCCATCTGAATTTTGCAAAACGCAATTCTTGTGGACGTAAACGCACGATTTCAGGCATTGAAAAATAGCGATTAATCGTTGCGGTATCTTTTACCTGAGCATAACCTATAATCGGCGCTTGAGCATATTGCTGAATAGCCGGGTTAAAACTGAACACTTCAAAAAGTGGATTGTTAGCTTGTGCAGGGCTGATAGAGTCTTCTTCACTTGCTAAAAGATCTTCGATAGAATCGTCTGTACTTTCCGTAGAATCTACTTCCGCAACAGCCTCTTCTTCCTGTGCAGGAGCTACAAGCTCTTTTAATTCTGCATTTACTTGTAATAAGTAAGGAGCAACATTAGAAGCATAGTGTGTTTTGTAAAACTCTAATTGCGCTGTACTTTCTAATTGAAACTTAACACGCTCGATATCGGTGGCTCCGGGAAGTTCAATCAATATGCGTGATTGATTGTCTAAACGCTGAATGTTAGGTTGAGTAACACCAAATTTATCGATACGATTGCGCAAAACTTCAAACGCAGAATTGATAGACTCTTCTACTTCTTGAGCAAGAATAGGCTCTACCTCATCATTAGTCATATTGAAGTTTACCTTCTCTCCTAATGTAGTGTTTGCAAAAATATCTGGAGAAGCTAATTTATTATCTCCCGGAATTGCTTCAAAAGCATCAAAGAAATCTTCTAAAAAGCTATTCTGGCTATTTTTTTGAGTTTCTGCAGCTTGATCTAAGGCTTGGTTAAAAGCAGGATCTGTACTGTTATTGCTTAATCCTCTTAAAATATCTGCAACAGAAATTTCAAGGATCGCATTCATACCTCCTTTAAGATCCAGACCTTTATTAAGTTCTTTTTCTTTTGCGTCATTATAAGTGATACCTAAAGCAATAGGATCATTCCCTATAGAATCTAAATAGCGACGCTCAACTTCGCCTCTTTTATCTACATAATCTTCAACGGTAGTATCAACTTGTTCTGCCGCGTAGGCCGAAGCTTTTTCTTCTGTCTGATTAGTGAAATACGTAAACGAAAGCTGGTATAAACACACCAACCCAAATAAAATCGCAAATACTCTAATGAGTCCTTTATTTTGCATTACTCTTTAATATTTATTTAATTCTTCCCAAACCTTTTTCAGGCGATTTTGTAAAACGTGCAAATATAGGGTTTCAACATAGAAATGCCAATAAATATCTTTTTGATTTCTTTAACCTTTTAAAGCTCTGATTTTTATCACATTAAGCGTAAAATTCATCCTAAACAATGCAGCTTTAACAAACTGAAATTAAACAGAATAACCGTTATGACAGATTAGCTCTACCAACGCACCAAAGCCTTTTTTAAAGCTTTCTTCGGAATGATAAAATGCTACTACTTAAACCCTATTCATCTAATACAGAATATCCTAGGAATTTACACGGTCAATCTTAAAAAGATAAACCATCCCACGGAAAGCCTCAGACATTAAAAGTTTTGGGGGTGTCAATAAAAAAGCGCCATTCGTAAAGAATGGCGCTTTTTAAATTATAAAACAGCTATTCGAATTATAGCTCTAACAATCCGTTTGTCTTCTTAACTGCAGCTGCACTTTCTTGAAGTTTCGCTTTTTCAGCATCAGAAAGATCCACAGGAACGATTTTTTCGATTCCGTCTTTACCAAGAATTACCGGCACTCCGATGCAGATATCGTCAAGATCATATTCACCTTCTAATAAAGCCGAACATGGGAACATTTTTTTCTGATCGCAAGCAATGGCTTGAACGAGTCCAGAAACCGCAGCACCCGGCGCATACCAAGCAGAAGTACCTAATAATTTAGTAAGCGTCGCACCACCTACTTTAGTATCTTCCATTACTTGATTTAGGCGATCTTCTGCTAAAAATTCAGAAGCTAAAACGCTGTTACGTGTAGCCAAACGCGTTAATGGAATCATTCCGGTATCACTATGACCACCAATTACCATTCCGTCAACATCAGAGATAGGACATTCTAGAGCTTCAGCTAAACGATACTTAAAACGTGCACTATCAAGCGCTCCACCCATTCCTATAATTTTATTTTTAGGAAGTCCGGTAGTTTTGTGTACCAAATACGTCATCGTATCCATTGGGTTACTCACTACGATTATGGTCACATCTGGAGAATGCTTGATCAAGTTTGAAGAAACATCTTTTACGATCCCGGCGTTGATACCTATCAACTCTTCACGTGTCATACCCGGTTTACGCGGAATACCACTAGTGATTACAGCAATATCACTTCCTGCTGTTTTAGAATAATCGCCGGTAGTACCGGTTATGCGTGTATCAAAAGCGTTTAAAGAAGCAGTTTGCATCAAATCCATCGCTTTTCCTTCAGCAAAACCTTCTTTAATATCTAGAAGTATTACATCAGACGCAAAATTTTTCATCGCAATATACTCGGCACAACTTGCACCAACAGCTCCTGCTCCTACTACGGTAACTTTCATGGGTATGTATTTAAAAATGTTATTAATTAAGTTTAAAAAAATAGCGATAACCTGCGTTATCGATTGCGGCTTTAAAATTACGACTTCATTTAGTCTTTTAAGACTCTTAAAGCTTAAAATTAGGTTATGATTTTTATATACGACGCCTTCCTCATGTTTTTAAGACTTTGGACCACAAAAAAGCCACTTTTAAGCAAAAAGCATTGAAAGTGGCTTAAGCAACATTTGGAAAAGTGGTAAACTATCTTATCTAAAACTAAATGCGATCCCCGCACTTAGATTACTATATTCTTGAACCGTATAATCTGCATAAATTTTAAAGAACGCCAGATTTAATCGAGCACCCAATGAAGCTCGTACACTTGACGGACTGTAAGATAGTGCTATAGGATCAACCAAAGTAGTCGTTTCGGTACCTGCATTGTATTCTACAGTATACGTACCCAACACATTTAATTCAGATTTTCCGCCGGTATACCCTAAACCTCCGTAGATTGAAATAAACGGAAAATCTAACGACGCTATTCCCTGTATTGTATAAGAGTTAAGTTTAAATTCTGCCGCTTGCCCGGTACCGTCTATAGAAGAACCGTCCTCAATGTCATAATCCACATTCATTGTGGTAAAAGCACCTAATAAAGAAACATTTAGTGGCAGCTTATCTAAAGGTCCTAGATACTGCATCAAATTATGCTTAAGTCCAACTCCAAACAAACTTCCTTTTACATCATCACTACCAACTTTAGGAGTCGCCCTGACCATTAAATCAGTATCATAAACTAATCCTACACTAGCCTGAAGCGTTGGCGCAGGCATTGCATTTAAAGGCAAATCGTCTTTTACACCTTCGGGCATGGTAAAAGTCCCGGTGTCACCATCCTGGGTAACTACTGTAACTTCAGCAGGCGTCCCATTGCCGGCAACAGTAGGAGTAACACCCGGCGAGGCTGTAATCGTATTTTCAAAATTCAAATCAGCAAAAGCAAACATTTCTTTTTCTGATGGAACCATTGCTGCATTCACACCTATTGTAATGTCAAAACCTAGTTTTTTATGCGTTTTTGCGGTATGATACCACCCGCCAGACATACTGTAAACAAGACCTTCCATTGCAGGCGCGATATAGGCTCCCATTAATGTATTGGCATCTGCTGCTCCAGCAGTGATTACAGCTTCAAAGCCGTCATCATCTTGCGCAAACAGATTTATTGATGCTAAAATGGAAAAACAAATGAGTATTCTTTTTTTCATAATTGAATTGATTTGGTTTACTCAAAAATAACAAAACCCTGATAACCAATAGCCTTATGCATTAAAAATGCTATAAAAAAAGCCCACTCCAAAAGAAGCAGGCTTTATAAACAAGTAATTAACCGATTACTTTTTATACATCTATGTTAGCGTATACCGCGTTTTTCTCGATAAACTCTCTACGTGGCGGCACCTCATCCCCCATCAACATAGAGAAAATTCGGTCTGCCTCTGTACCGTTATCAATGGTTACCTGACGCAAAGTTCTAAACTCAGGATTCATAGTAGTATCCCACAATTGCTCTGCATTCATCTCCCCAAGGCCCTTATAACGCTGCACCGAAGCGCTTCCGCCCATCTGTGCATTGTATTCATCACGCTCTTTCTCACTCCACGCATAACGCATTTTCTTACCTTTTTTCAGTAAGTATAGCGGTGGCGTTGCGATATAAACGTGACCACCTTCTACTAATTCACGCATGTAGCGGAAAAAGAAGGTTAAGATCAATGTTGCAATGTGACTACCATCAACGTCGGCATCACACATAATCACAATCTTTTTATATCTTAATTTAGAAAGGTTGAGCGCTTTACTATCTTCTTCGGTACCTATAGTTACCCCAAGAGCCGTAAAAATATTCTTGATCTCTTCGTTTTCAAAAACTTTATGCTGCATCGCTTTTTCAACATTCAGAATTTTTCCGCGGAGCGGAAGTATCGCTTGAAAGTTACGATCGCGGCCCATTTTTGCAGTTCCACCTGCAGAGTCACCCTCTACAAGGAATACCTCACAAGCTTCAGGATCAGTTTCAGAACAGTCTGCTAATTTCCCGGGTAAGCCACCTATGCTCATTACCGTCTTACGCTGCACCATCTCACGGGCCTTTTTAGCCGCGTGACGTGCCTGAGCTGCAAGAATTACTTTTTGCACAATGGTTTTAGCATCATCAGGATGTTCTTCAAGATAGATCTCTACCATTTCAGAAACCGCCTGAGAAACCGCTGAAGTAACCTCACGGTTACCTAATTTAGTTTTGGTTTGCCCTTCAAATTGAGGCTCTGCAACTTTTACCGAAATAATTGCCGTAAGACCTTCTCTAAAGTCATCACCTGCAATCTCAAATTTCAGCTTGTCTAACATCCCGGAAGCGTCGGCGTATTTTTTCAGCGAACTCGTAAGTCCTCTTCTAAATCCTGCCAAATGCGTACCTCCTTCGTGGGTATTAATGTTATTAACGTATGAGTGTAAGTTTTCGGCATAACTATCATTGTAAATCATAGCAACCTCAACCGGAATATCATTCTTCTCACCTTCCATAGAGATCACTTCTCCAATGATCGGCTGGCGGTTTCCGTCAAGAAAACGTACAAATTCCTTTAATCCTTCTTCAGAATGAAAGGTTTCAGAAACAAATTCGCCCTTATCATCCTTCTGACGTTTATCGGTCAGGGTGATCGTAATACCTTTATTCAAATACGCCAGTTCGCGCATACGGCTGGCAAGCGTATCGTAGTTGTATTCTGTAGTGGTTTGAAAAATAGAAGGATCAGGAAGAAAAGTAACAGCTGTACCACGATCATCAGTATCGCCAATTCCTTTTACAGGATACATCGCTTTACCTTTCTCGTACTCTTGCTCCCAAATTTTACCCTCACGATAAACAGTAGCTTTTAAATGGGTTGAAAGTGCGTTAACACAACTCACCCCTACCCCGTGAAGTCCACCGGAAACCTTATAGGAATCTTTATCAAATTTACCTCCGGCACCTATCTTGGTCATTACAACCTCAAGTGCAGAGACGCCTTCTTTTTTATGTAAATCAACCGGAATCCCCCGACCGTTATCCTTTACCGATATCGAGTTATTCTCATTAATGATCACTTTTATGCTGTCGCAATGCCCCGCCATAGCTTCATCTATGGAGTTATCTACAACTTCGTAAACTAAATGATGCAAACCACGCACTCCCACATCTCCAATATACATCGAAGGTCTCATACGCACGTGCTCCATCCCTTCTAGGGCCTGAATACTGTCTGCCGAATATTGCTTCTTATTGGCTTCTTCGCTCATAAATCTTTATTAAGTTAATCTCAAATCTAAAAAAACAGCAACTTTTTAGCCGCTTTAAGAACACTTTTAAGCAGTGTTTATAGATAGCTAACAAATATAAAAAAAGGCGCTGCAATACGCTTATAAATGACCGGCCAAAGATTTGAAGTTATCAACAAATTGTGAAAAAATCACAGCTAAAATCAAGGATTCTAAATGAAGTAGAATCTAAACTAGATAAACCATAAAAAAAGCGCTTTCTTTAATAAAGAAAGCGCTCTAAACTTACGTGGTATGTGGCTAGTTAAGCAAGTTCAGTCTTTTTGTAAGCATCACTGTGTACGTTTGCCACCGCTCTTCCTGATGGATCATTCATATTTTTGAATGCTTCATCCCATTCTAAAGCGATTTTAGTACTACACGCTACAGAAGCTTCTTGAGGTACACTCAATGCCGCAGCATCACTTGGGAAGTGCTCTGCAAAAATGCTTCTATAGTAATATTCTTCTTTATTTGTTGGAGTCTGAATTGGGAATTTAAACTTCGCGTTAGCCAATTGCTCATCGCTAATTTTTTCGTTCACCAATTCTTTTAAGGTATCAATCCAGCTGTATCCTACACCGTCTGAAAACTGCTCTTTTTGTCTCCAAGCAACACTCTCTGGCAAGTATGATTCAAAGGCTTTACGAAGCACCCATTTTTCCATGCGCTCACCGTTGATCATTTTATCTTGTGGATTGATGCTCATCGCAACATCCATAAACTCTTTATCTAAGAACGGCACACGACCTTCGATTCCCCAAGCAGCTAAAGATTTGTTTGCACGTAAACAGTCGTACATATGCAGCTTACTTAGTTTACGCACGGTTTCTTCATGAAATTCCTGAGCATTTGGCGCTTTGTGGAAGTATAGATACCCTCCAAAAACCTCATCTGCTCCTTCTCCTGAAAGCACCATTTTCACACCCATAGATTTGATGACACGCGCCATTAAATACATTGGAGTCGAAGCTCTAATCGTGGTAATATCGTAGGTTTCTAAATTATAGATCACGTCTTTTATAGCATCAAGACCTTCTTGAATGGTAAACTTGATCTCGTGGTGTACCGTACCAATATGATCTGCAACTTTTTGAGCCGCCGCTAAATCTGGCGAGCCTTCAAGACCTACAGAAAACGAGTGCAATCTAGGCCACCAAGCACCGTCTGTATCTCCGGACTCAATGCGCTTTTCAGCATATTTTTTTGCAACCGCTGAAGTAATTGAAGAATCTAAACCTCCTGAAAGCAGTACTCCATAAGGAACATCAGACATCAGTTGGCGATGAACTGCAGCCTCTAAAGCTTCTCTTAACTTTTCGATACTGGTCTCGTTTTCTTTTACTGCATCATACTCCATCCATTCTCGAGAATACCATCTTTTTAATTCTCCATCCGAACTGTGTAAATAATGTCCCGGAGGGAATAATTCAATTTTTGTGCAGGTTCCTTCTAACGCTTTTAATTCTGAAGCTACGTAGAAGGTTCCGTGCTGATCCCATCCCATATAAAGCGGAATAACACCCATATGATCACGGGCTACGAAATACTCATCTTTTTCAGCATCATAAAGTGAAAAAGCAAAAATTCCGTTGAGCTTATCTACAAAGCCAGGTCCTTCTTCTTGGTAAAGCGCCAAAATAACCTCACAATCAGACTGTGTTTTAAAATCATACTGACCTTTAAGTTGTTTGCGCAACTCTTGATGGTTATAGATCTCACCATTAGCGGCAAGAATTAATTTTCCATCAGGGCTCAATAAAGGTTGTTTTCCTGATGCAGGGTCAACTATAGATAAACGCTCGTGTGCTAGAATAGCTTTTTCATCACTATACACTCCATTCCAATCCGGTCCACGATGACGTATTTTTTTAGACATTTCTAAAAGCTGTGGTCTTAAAACCTCAGCCGGTTGTTTCAATTCATAGGCACATACTATCCCACACATAATCGTATTGTTTTAATTTGATGGTTCAAAGATGTAATTTACATTTTGATTCGCAAACAAAAAACAATCATATGCTTACATATGTAAACTTTACAAATGCTATTTATTATAAAAGAAAACTTTCAGCATTAAATATGCAGTCAAATTTTATAAAGTGATAAGAACAGGAAATTACACGTGCCAATCGTAGTTGATTTGAGCAATTACTGGGGTTTGAAGATTTGGAATACTTCTTGAATGCTATTAAATACAAAATTACTTGCGGTATATTCTTTTAAGATTCGCTTAACATTTACAGGTTTTACCGCATTGTACATTTGTATAAAATTTTGACTTTCAACATTAAAAACAACATTTATGAAATCCCTAATAATAGGTAGTTTTCTACTTAGCTTCTTAATTTTTGGCAATGACGTAAACGCACAAAAATTTAGCGAACTTGACAAAAGTCCGCTTGATATTGCAATGTTTCGCGCCCAAGACAAAACTCCTCGTGTACGCGTAATCTACAGCCGCCCTCAGAAAAAAGGACGTGATGTTTTTGCCACTAAAGATGGACTAGAAAAATATGGTGAGGTATGGAGAACCGGCGCTAATGAATCTACCGAAATTAAATTCTACAAAGAGATGATGGTAGGTGATACTAAAGTTCCTGCAGGAACCTACACATTGTTTACGATCCCAACTGAAGATGAATGGACGGTGATTCTAAACAAAGACTTGGACACTTGGGGCGCTTATGGATATAAGGAAGAACGCGACCTAGTGCGTTTTACGACTCCGGCTCATAAAACTGCTGCCCCTATTGAATCTTTCTCAATCTCTTTTCAACCTACTGAAAATGGATCAGATATGTTTTTAGGTTGGGATGACATGTACATCCAAGTACCTATTGAAGAAGTAGAAATGTAATTTTCAAAATACGGTATTAAAAAAGGCTTCCGATTTGGAAGCCTTTTTTATGGGTTCTACTCAAATTTGCAAGATCTTGAAGCAAGTAGTGAATTCAAAAACCCCTATCTACCGATGCTTAAAAAATCTACTAAGGTATATTTAGATATTTATGTGTCTGTAAACTCACTCTCCATTTAGGATTAGCCATTACATAATCTACAATTAAGGGTGTCATTTTTTCGCGCACGCTCCATTCTGGTTGTAAAAAAAGTTTGCAATTACCATTTACCTTGGCGGCATGTTCTTCCGCGAATGCGAAGTCGCTTTTATTGTAAATGATCACTTTTAGTTCGTGAGCTTCCTCATAAATACGAGGTTTAGGCAACATACGCTTCTTAGGAGAAAGGCAAATCCAATCCCAATGTCCTGTAAGTTCGTACGCTCCTGAGGTTTCTATGTGCACCTGCAAACCTTCATCTTTCAACATACCGGTAAGGTGATTCATATCCCACATAAGAGGTTCGCCTCCCGTAATCACAATTGTCTTGCTGTATTTTTTTGCATTTGCTACCATCGCGGCAGCTTCAGTAGGCGGGTGTATCGCCGCATCCCAACTTTCTTTCACATCACACCAATGGCAACCTACATCACAACCACCTACACGTATAAAATATGCAGGAGTACCGGTATGGTAACCCTCACCTTGAATGGTATAAAACTCTTCCATTAACGGAAGTAACTCTCCCAGCTCTACCCGGGTTGCTGTCGCCTCTTTTGTCATAGGGCGCAAAGATACGCCGCATTAAAATCGTTACCAAAGCCTAACAACCTTATTTTAAAGGGGACCGAAACGCGCTACAAACTGTTAAAAATTAACTATTGCAAGTCGGTTTGATTTTGGCATTAATCCTTATTTTTAGTCCAAATTTTTAGCGATGAGCCAGACCGAAGCCTTTAAAGAACACATTATACAAGGAAACCTTTGCAAGGGAGCTTATATCACCGTGGGTGCTGCGATGCTTGACGGGCAGACGATAACCGGAGCTCACGTAAACCTTCCTTTAAAGACCCTAAACAGACACGGTTTAATTGCTGGCGCCACCGGAACCGGAAAGACCAAAACACTTCAGGTTTTAGCCGAAAATCTTTCAGAAAAAGGTGTTCCCGTGTTATTGATGGATATGAAAGGTGACCTTAGTGGTATCGCAAAAGCAAGTGAAGGTCACCCTAAGATTGATGAGCGCCACGCAAAAATTGGCCTACCCTTTGAACCAAAAGATTTTCCGGTAGAACTACTCACCTTGTCTGAACAAAATGGAGTACGACTGCGCGCCACGGTGAGTGAATTTGGCCCGGTTCTATTCTCTAGAATTATCGATGCAACAGATGCCCAAGCCGGTATCATCGCCATCCTATTTAAATATTGTGACGACAAGAGCCTGCCTTTATTAGACTTGAAAGACTTTAAAAAAGTATTACAGTACGCGACAGATGAAGGCAAAGAAGAAATTCAAGATCTATATGGCAGAATTTCTACCGCTTCTGCAGGCGCTATCTTAAGAAAAGTTGTACAACTGGAGCAGCAAGGTGCAGATATCTTTTTTGGTGAAAAATCTTTTGATGTTGATGATTTGCTTCGACTAGATGACAATGGGAGAGGTAAAATAAATATCATTCGGCTTACTGATATTCAAGACAGGCCCCAACTTTTCTCAACGTTTATGCTCAGTTTGCTCGCGGAAATTTACAGCACTTTTCCTGAGCAAGGCGATAGCGATCAACCGGAACTGGTCATCTTTATTGATGAAGCGCATCTTATTTTTAAAGAAGCTTCAAAAGCGCTGCACAGCCAGATCGAAAGCATTGTAAAACTCATACGATCTAAAGGTGTTGGCTTATATTTTGTTACGCAAAACCCCACGGATGTTCCCGATGGTGTATTGAGTCAGTTAGGCTTAAAAATTCAGCATGCGCTCAGGGCTTTCACTGCTAAGGACCGCAAGGCCATTAAGCTCACTGCCGAAAACTATCCGGATTCTGAATATTACGATACTAAAGAAGTGCTCACCGCCTTAGGTACTGGTGAAGCCCTGGTTTCGGCTCTTGACGAAAAAGGTAGACCCACACCACTTGCAGCCACAATGATGCGTGCGCCAATGTCTCGAATGGATATTCTTACCGATGCTGAGATTGAAGAAATAAATCGTAAATCTGCACTCGCTCCTAAGTACAATGATACTGTAGATCGAGAAAGCGCTTATGAATTGCTTAATGCTAAAATCAAAAAGGCCGAAAGCGAAGAAGCCAAAGAAAAAGCTAAAGAAGAACGTGCAACGGTGTCTAAAAGCAGTCGTACTTCTTCCCGAAGTAACACTACTGAAAAAGCGATAATTAAAGTGCTCACCAGCGCCACAGTAATACGCGGTGTTCTGGGCATTTTAGGAAAACTTATAAAATAAACCCTAACAGAAACAAACCCTTATAATGAAAAGAATATTTTTTGCAGCTATAATTACCAGTTTACTATTCACCTCTTGCGACTCAGACAGCTCTTTTAATGTTACTGCTGATCGTGTAGGCGAACTTACTAAAGAAACGCAAGTAAGCGAACTAAAAACCATTTTTAGCAATGATAGTGTTGTAGATCAAAATTCTGGTCTAAGTGAAGAGCTAAATGTGAACGCTATTGAAATTTATGAAAAAGGTGGAAAGCAGTTGCTAAGCCTGATGCCTACTAAAGATGGTAATCCAAAAACAATTAAAACTGTTCAAGTTTTTGATGAACGCTACACCACCGAAGAAGGCATCAACCTCAACAGTACCTATAAAGACATCACCGAAGCTTATGAGATCTCAAGAATTGAGACACTAATAAGTAGTATCGTGATTTTTGTTGATGATATCAATGCATATTTCACTATTGATCGTGATGAACTTCCGGGAGAGTTACGTTTTAATATGGATGCTAAAGTTACCGGTGCGGAAATTCCAAATGACGCCAAGATCAAATACTTTATGATCGGCTGGTAAATGTAAGATAATGTCTGACGCTAAATACCATATTCAGAAAACTCCTTTTGTCGTCCCTACTGATGACGGTAAATACATCGGGGAACATTTTGGCAAAGCCAGTGACGGAAGCACTGCTTTAAGTATCGCTCATATGATAGCACCGCCACATTGGAGCGAACCGTTTCAAACCCCTGAATTTGACGAATACACCTTCATCATTGAAGGAAAAAAGCAATTTTTAATTGATGATAAACCCATCATTTTAGAGGCTGGTCAATCGATAAAAATTAAAGCCGGCACGCGGGTGCAGTACAGTAACCCTTTTGACCAAAAATGTGTTTACCTATCGGTTTGTCAACCGGCATTTGATTTTAATAAGGTACATCGAGAAGAAGAATAACACTCTTCAACCTTTTGAAAATCAGATTAAAAATTTCAGAAGTTATAAATAAGTATTAATTCTTACCTAAAGCCACGTTAATCTCAAAGCTGCTAAACTTCATTTCTACTACTTTTAAAATCTAACCTAATAAGTACAAATATTATGATTAAGATTTTAGCACTAGTAATGGTAATTGGCGGCGCCATAGCATTGGTATTAGGTATTATGGGAATTTTTGGAAGTATGAGTACCGGTGTTAGTCCGTGGGCATTAGCAATTTTAGGCGGTATATTTTTCCTTTCAGGAATTTCACTCTTAAAGTACAGAAAAGACACTGATGTTATAGATGCCGAAAACAGACATTAAATTTTACATAACCCGTATATTTGAACCCTCTTTTAAAAGAGGGTTTTTTTATGAATAAACTGATCAAAAAAATACTACCTAAAGCAATAGGATTTTATATAAATGCCTTAGCATTAGTCAACCCAAAAGCTTCAGCAAGAAAAGCCTTCAAGGTTTTTAGTAAACCTCGTAGAGGACGCATTGGAGCGCATCACGAAGAATTTTTAAACCCCAATCTAGAGCCTGTAGTTGCAGTAGAAGATTTAAAAATTCAACCTTATAAATGGTCCGGAAGTGGTAAAACCGTTCTATTAGTACACGGCTGGGAAAGTCACAGTCACCGCTGGAAAGAAATGATTTTCAGACTACAAAAAGAAGACTATACCATCATTGCTTTTGACGCGCCTGCTCACGGTTACAGTAGCGGAAAATACTTTTATGTTCCGCTATATCATCAAACCCTAGACAAAATGCTTGAGATCTATCGTCCTGATTATCTTATTGGTCATTCTATGGGCGGCATGACCGTGTTGTATAATCAATCGCAAGAATCTAGTATAAAAACAGAAAAACTGGTGATTCTAGGGGCTCCTGATAAACTTGAAAGCATATTGAAAGACTATCAGAAAATCCTAGGTCTCAACACCAGAGCGCTGCAAGCCTTAGACAGGTTTTTTCAAAACACCTTTGATTTTAAAACGCGTGACTTTTCATCTTCGGTGTTTGCGACAAAAATAAAAGTGCCTACTTTGGTAATCCACGACAAAGAGGATCCTATCACTCCTTTTTCGGGTTCTCAAGCCATTCACAAAGCACTACAAAAATCTCAATTTATAGAAACTGAAGGTCTCAACCACTCGCTCTACGACACTGATGTCAATGAGAAAATCATTACCTTCTTGAAGGATTAATTCGGTTTTAATTTTACCTTAAACACTATGTTAGACGCTAATGTTACCCGTATAAATAAATTTCTCAGCGAAGTCGGTTTTTGTTCGCGCCGCGAGGCTGACAAACTTATTGATGCCGGTCGCGTTACCGTAAACGGAAGCGTTCCTGAAATGGGAACTAAAGTAAGCAGCGCTGATGAGATCAGGGTTGACGGCAAAGTCGTAGGTGAGAAAAAAGATGCCCCGGTATATCTTATCTTCCACAAACCTGTAGGTATTGTTTGCACTACAGATACTCGCGTGGAAAAGGACAACATCATTGATTACATCAATTACCCCACCCGAATATTTCCGATAGGGAGATTAGATAAAGCCAGTGAAGGTCTCATATTTTTAACAAATGACGGGGACATCGTGAATAAAATTCTTCGGGCTCGTAACAACCACGATAAAGAATATATCGTGGATGTTGATAAGCCCATAGACGCTTCTTTTGTAAAAAGAATGTCTGACGGCATCCCAATTTTAGACACGATCACCCGCAAATGTGAGGTAGAACAACTGGGGAAAAAGCGTTTTAAAATTATCCTGACACAAGGCCTTAACAGACAAATACGCCGCATGTGCGAATATTTAGGGTACAATGTTACGCGTTTAAAACGGGTGCGCATTATGAATATCAGTCTAGATATTCCGGTAGGAAAATACAGAGCTTTTAAACCTTCGGAATTGAGCGAGCTCAATAATCTTTTAGCAGACAGCAGTAAAGTCTTTGAGCCGGAACAAGAGACCGGTAAAAAACCGGCAATCAAACCTTCTGGACCTCGACGCAGACGTCGTAATTAAGCCTCAACGGCTCCCCTTTATTTCAGCACAATTCCTGTAAACATTTAAACCTGTGTTAATGACACGGGCTAAGTGTATTAATCGCCTTACTTTTAGGTTACAACCAAAAACGATAGTATGGCAGCTCAAATTCCTTCAGTAAAAAACGAAGAACAATATGAAGCCTTGCGCGACAAAGGCTATAGCAAAGAAAAATCTGCACGTATTGCTAATACTCCAGACTCCGGTAAAAAAGGTGGAAAAGCTGAAAAGTATGAAGACCGCACCAAACAAGACCTCTATAAGCAAGCGCAAAAAGTAGGCATTGAAGGCAGGTCAAAAATGACTAAACAAGAATTGATCAAAGCCTTACGTAATAATTAAAACAAACCTTATGCCTGCTCCTTTTCATCTGGCCATACCTGTAGACGATGTCGAAAAAGCCCGAATATTTTATCGCGATGTACTCGAACTTGAAGAAGGTAGAAGCGACACCCACTGGGTCGACTTTGACTTCTTTGGGCATCAATTGGTGATTCACTATAAACCGAAAGAAGAAAAAGCTGCTGCGCATCATAATGCCGTAGATGGTAAGGCGGTTCCTGTACCGCACTTTGGAGTAGTTTTAGATTGGGATGCTTTTGAAACGTTCGCTGATACCCTAAGAGCTAAAAAGGTTGAATTTGTAATTGAACCTTACATCAGGTTTGAAGGACTACCCGGTGAACAAGCTACTATGTTTTTTTATGATCCTTGTGGCAATGCGCTTGAATTTAAAAGCTTTAAAGACCTCTCACAGTTATTTGCTAAATAATGAATAAACTTAAACCAGAACTCGTACGCCAACTTTTTTTAATTGTTCTCATTCTCTTTTTATTCATATTGATCGTAGAAGAGATGACTCCGTATTTATCTGGAGTTTTAGGCGCCATTACACTTTATGTATTGCTGCGTAAGTTCTACAACTTTTTAGTCGTAAAACGCAAATGGAAAGAAGGCCTCGCGGCTGCTGTTGCAATGCTGGCTTCGTTTGTAATTATACTGGTTCCTATCGGTTTGACTGTGATGATGCTTACCAATAAAATTGGGAAAGCCGTGCGCAATTCTGAACGTGTGGTTGAAGTTGTTAAGAAACAAGTAGGCGTTTGGGAGGCAGACCTTGGCTTTAAAGTCAGTGAATCTATAGATACCAACTCCATTACAAGTTGGGTTTCTACTAACCTTCAAAACCTTGCCGGCGGCACCTTCAATGTATTTATCGCCATTGGTATTATGTATTTTATCTTGTACTACATGCTTATTAATAATGATAAAATGCACCAGTCGCTTTATGCATTTATTCCGCTGAATAAAGAAAACATAGCTCGTATAGGTCACGAAAGTGTTGCCATGGTAAAAAGCAACGCATTAGGAATTCCGTTAGTCGCTTTGGCACAAGGTATTGTTGCGCTCATAGGATTTTTCATTTTCGGGGTTCCCGATCCCTTTTTCTGGTTTGTTATTACCGCTATTGGAAGTATGATTCCTTTTGTAGGTACTTTATTAGGTATTGTGCCAGTCACCATTTTACTCATAGCCAGTGGAAACAATCTACAAGCCGTGGGAATTGCAATTTATGGTCTTGTCGTAGTGGGCTCTACAGACAATTTGATTCGGCTTTATGTGTTAGAACGCTTAGCCAATGTACATCCGCTAGTAACGCTAATTGGTGTTATCGTCGGGGTACCTTTATTTGGTTTTATAGGATTGATCTTTGGTCCCTTGCTAATAAGTTTATTTCTTTTAGTCGTTAAAATCTACAAACACGAGTACGGCGATCCTGAACCTGAAATCATCAATCAAATCATTCCGGATGTTTCAGAAAATCAAGAAGACTAATTTTCCTCCACAAGGAAAGCCGGTCCTGATCTGGGACGGCACGTGTGGTTTTTGCAAATATTGGGTCACCCGATGGAAAATAAAAACTAAAGACGCCATCATCTATAAAACCTATCAAGACGCGCATAATGACTTTCCTGATATTCCGTTGAAAGAATTTAAAAAAGCGAGTAGATTAATCGAACTTGACGGAAGCATTTACAGTGGTCCAGATTCTGCTTATCGATGTTATACCTACAGTGATTCCATAAAATGGAATGCGCACCGCTGGTATGTCAACAACCGAAGCTTTCAACGTTTAAGTGATCACGGGTATAACTTTATTGCCAAGCATCGACCAGAGATGTTTAAACTCACCAAACTCCTTTTTGGACCCAACCCCACAGACTTCAAACCTTTCTGGCTATTTTATATTCTTGCAATTATTTTGCTGGTTTTTGCCGTTTTTCAATAAATTGCCACTCAAGATTATAAGCTGCTTAAAATTTACGATTGAATTTTAAGTACTTTTTATTGAAGACCAAAAAACTATTTATGCAAATACTGGGAGTAGACGTAGGAGGAACCGGAATAAAAGGCGTTCCTGTAAATCTCGAAAAAGAAGAATATTTAGGTGAACGTTTTAGATTAGACACTCCCGTTCCTCGTGAACCCAAAGCCATGGTCAACACTATTGCCGAAGTTGTAAAACATTGGGACTGGAAAGGTCCGGTAGGCATAGGTTTTCCAACGGTAATACATAAGGGTAAAGCGCTTGAACATGGTAATCTTGACAAATCCTGGTTAGGTGTTCAGGTAGATGATATGATTTCGCAGAAAATAGGCTTACCAGTAAATGTGATGAATGATGCTGATGCTGCTGGCCTCGCAGAAATGGAATTTGGTGTAGGCAAAGGCGTTGAAGGTCTGGTTATCGTGGTGACGGTGGGCACAGGTATAGGCAGTGGCGTTTTTTATAACGGCGAACTTATACCAAATTTTGAGTTGGGCCAGATGCGCTACAAAAAGAAGAAAATCATTGAAAAATATGCATCGCGCCGTGTGCGCCTTGATAATAATATGAGTTTCAAAAAGTGGGGAAAACGCTTTAATAAATTCATACAACTTACCATGCAAGTTTCACAACCAGAAATGATCATTATAGGTGGTGGTGCCAGTAAAAACCTGGACGAATACATCAAGTATTTAAAAACTGACGTACCCATTGTAGCAGCTCATACGCGTAATCATGCGGGTATTATCGGAGCAGCATTAGGCGCAAGACATTTGCTTTAATTCCAAATTTTTCTGAATAAACTACCTAAGGACAAGCGTTTAGTCATTTGGTTCAAAGTCGAATTTTCAATTTTGAGCCAAGCTCTAAAATACTTAATCCTTTGGCACGCCAATAAAAAAAGAGGTCTAATAGACCTCTTTTTTTATTTTAGTATACTTTCCAATCTTAAGATTGAAGATCGTTATGTCTTGCTCTGGCAAGCAAAGTGTTCTTTAATAACATCGCGATCGTCATAGGTCCTACTCCACCGGGAACTGGTGTAATAAAATCTGCTTTTTTACTTACCTCAGCAAAATCTACATCACCTGCTATTCGGTAACCGCGTTCTTTAGTCTCGTCTGGTACACGGGTAATTCCCACATCGATAACCGTTACATTTTCCTTAACCATATTAGCCTTTAAAAACTCAGGTACTCCTAAAGCCGTAATGATAATGTCAGCTTGCTTGGTAAGCTCTTCAAGGTTTTTGGTGCGACTGTGCGTCAAGGTTACAGTGCTATCTCCAGGCGTTCCTTTCTGAGACATCAAAATACTCATAGGGCGGCCTACAATATGACTACGACCAATGACAACCGTATGCTTTCCTGAAGTCTCTACGTTATAGCGCTTGAGTAATTCCATAATCCCAAACGGAGTTGCCGGGATAAAAACCGGCATATCTTGCGCCATTTTACCAAAGTTCGTTGGGTGAAACCCATCTACATCTTTGTCAGGATCCACCGCCAATAACACTTTTTGTTCGTCAATATGCTTCGGCAGCGGTAACTGAACAATATAACCATCAATCTCGGGATTATTATTCAGTTTATTGATGTGATCTAAAAGTTCTTCTTCTGTGGTTTCTTCCGGCAATTGTATTAAGGTAGACTCAAAACCAATACGCTCACAAGCACGCACTTTGCTCCCTACATAGGTCAAACTTGCGCCATCGTTACCTACCAAAACAGCAGCCAAATGAGGCACTTTCTCACCTCGTTCTTTCATCGCCTTTACTTCTTCGGCGATCTCGTTTTTTAAATCGTTACTGGTTTTCTTTCCGTCTAAGATTGTCATTATTGCGTTTTGGTTTTATAGTTAGAGTCGAACTGCTTACTGAGACTGGCTACTGTAAACTGCAACTGCCTACTGTAAACTGAATGCTGCTTAGCGCATTTGATTCATCATCTGCATCATTTTGGCTCCGCCGCCACCTTGCATCATCTTCATCATTTTACTCATTTGGTTGAATTGCTTCAACAACTGATTCACCTCTTGAACCGAAGTTCCAGAACCTTTACTAATGCGTTTTTTACGACTTGAATTTATAATCGATGGCTGGGTACGCTCAGCCGGGGTCATACTGTGAATGATCGCTTCGATTCCTTTAAAAGCGTCATCATCAATATCCAGACCTTTTAGTGCTTTGCCGGCACCGGGAATCATCCCGATAAGGTCTTTCATATTACCCATTTTCTTGATCTGCTGAATCTGCTTCAGAAAGTCGTCAAAACCGAACTGGTTTTTAGCGATCTTCTTTTGCAGTTTACGCGCTTCTTCTTCATCAAACTGTTCCTGCGCACGCTCCACAAGAGAAACCACGTCTCCCATACCAAGAATACGATCGGCCATACGTGAAGGATAGAACACGTCAATTGCTTCCATCTTCTCACCGGTACCGATGAATTTGATGGGTTTATCTACAACTGTTTTGATCGAAAGCGCCGCACCACCGCGGGTATCACCATCTAATTTGGTTAAGATCACCCCGTCAAAATTCAAGACTTCGTTAAACGCCTTTGCCGTATTCACCGCATCCTGACCTGTCATTGAGTCAACAACAAATAAGGTTTCCTGTGGCTTGATCGCTTCGTGAATCGCAGCGATCTCATTCATCATCGCTTGATCTACAGCAAGTCGACCTGCGGTATCAATAATCACCGCGTTAAATCCGTTTGCTTTTGCGTACGCAATAGCGGCTTCAGAAATCTTAACCGGATCTTTTTCTTCCTTATTCGAATAAACCTCAACACCTATCTGCCCACCTACTACATGCAACTGATCTATCGCCGCAGGGCGGTAAACATCACAAGCAACCAAAAGTGGTTTTTTAGTCTTTTTATTTTTAAGGAAGTTAGCCAGCTTACCAGAAAAAGTGGTTTTACCACTACCCTGCAAACCAGACATCAAAATAACCGAAGGATTCCCCGAAAGATTGATGCCCTCAGCCTCACCGCCCATAAGTTCGGTAAGTTCATCTTTTACCAATTTGGTCATCAATTGACCTGGTTTTAAAGCGGTCAATACATCTTGACCCAGCGCTTTTTCTTTAACCGTATTGGTAAAATCTTTAGCTATTTTATAATTAACATCAGCATCTACAAGGGCGCGACGAATTTCTTTAAGGGTTTCGGCTACGTTTACTTCTGTAATCTGGCCGTGCCCCTTAAGCACGTGCATCGCCTTATCTAACTTATCACTTAAATTATCAAACATAGGTCATATACTAAAAAACACTCCTCAATATCAATTCAAGGAAATGTTTTGAATTGGTAAAATATTCTATAAGAACACAGCCCTCAAAGCAGGATCAAGTGTTTCAAATAATAAGGATGCAAAGCTAAGGATTTGAAGGCTATTTGTAAAGCCTTATTATAAGGTAAAAGGAATAAAAAAACGCTGTCCTTATCCATAAGAACAGCGTTTTATAAGAGGCGTTTATTCTTTACGCTTATAACTTAGAAAAAACCAATTTAAATGTCGTATCTGTGGTGCTCTGCAATTCGATGGTACTTGAAGATTGACTAACCACTTCAAAGGTTCCGTTAAGAACTGAAAATTCTGAGTCACTCGTAAAGTTTAGCTCAAGAAAAACTTCAGTTTCTGAGGTCGTGTTAAAAAATGCTTCCACATTAGTTACCAGATTCGTTAGGCTATTACGCACTACTACACGCTTATCATTTGTAAATTCAAAAGTATAATTAGCAAATTGCTGACTGAATTCTGCTCCTGCCTGAACACCAGACTCAAGCTCAAAACGCGCACCGGTAATCGCCTCTTCAAGATCTTCTCTTAGATCTTCGGCCTCATCACGCGCCTCTTCCTCAAGATCATCTTCTGACTCGCACGATTGTAATTCTGCAATCAATTCTGCATCAGAATTAATCGTTATACTTCCATCACTCGAACCAGATAAACTAATTGGATATTGAAGGCTGAAATATTGATCGTCACCCAGATCATTGATAAATGCGTAAGCTTCCTGATCACTAGTAAGCACTACGCTTCCTGTCTGTTGTGCATTGGCGTCAAAGGTAAATACGGTAATAGGGTAATCAAATTCCAGACAACTAATAGCGTCATCTCTACTCTCATCAGCCGCTTCACACGCTTCTTCTAACGCCTCTAACTCTTGCTCATTTTGAATAGTCACCACCGAATAATCACTTAAACGCATTTCAATAGGAAACTGAAAACGCACCTCATCTTCATCGTTAGTAAATTCGGCAAAAATCTCAGCGATTAACGTCAAGCTGGCTTCATTAACAATGGTAAGCTCTTGACCGTTCACTTCTGCAACTACCGGAAGAATCACAGACGCACAGCTTATATCATCCAGAATATCATCTTCAGAGCCGTCGTTTGCAGTGCTACGCTCTATATATTCTGCAGGTTCTGACTGTTTCGTATTGGTATTCTCATTACCTTCAATCAGCACGTCTTCTTCATTCTGACAAGAACCAAAAAGCAATGCTGCAAGAAAAGTTATACTTAAAAATGTTTTTAGATTTTTCATAATAGTAAAATTATACAAAGGTTATTTAAAGTTCGTATTCACCCTTAAGACAACCCAAAACCTCTTTACCCTACCCTCACTTGAAAAAAAGTAGAAAAATATTTTAGTAGCTTTGAAATAATAGATGCCCCTAACCCTATGAACGAGCAAGACAAGCATACCGATCTTTGCCACGAAGCTACCTTTAAACGTTTCTACCTAGAGTTTATTCAGGCTGCTAAAAATTTTGCTTTTTATAAATGCGGGGACGAACAGGAAGCACTAGACTTGACTCAAGAGGCTTTTGTAAAAATCTGGAATCGTTGTAACAAAATCGAGTTCAAAAAAGCTAAAACCTATTTATTTACAACCATTAACAATTCTTTTCTTAATGCAGTAAAGCATAAAAAAGTGGTGTTGAACTATCAAAGAAATCAAGCTTCAGAAGAATCAGAATCTAACGAAGACCCCCAATTTATTTTACGCGAAAAAGAGTTTAAAAAAACGCTGAACAGCGCCATCGGCTCGTTAACTGAAGCGCAGCGCGAAGTGTTCTTATTAAATAGAATAGATGGAAAGAAATACGCAGAGATAGCAGAAATGCTTAACATTTCTGTAAAAGCGGTCGAAAAACGTATGAGCCAGGCTTTAAAAAACTTAAGGCAACAAATCCCAGAATTTTAACAACTTAAAGGGTAGGGTTTTTCCCTTTTAAGATGTCTAACAAGTAACTAAGGAAATTATGCAGCATCAAGAAGAACTTTTAAAATGGCTGAACGGCGACATGAACGCCGAAGAATTGGCTGCATTTAAACAAACCCAAACATATAAAGAATTCCACAAAATAGCTGCATACGCTTCCCGATTGAAGTCTCATACGCTTGATAAACAAGCGGCTTACAAGTCCTTTAAAACAAAAATTACACAAAAGCCGCAACCTAAAGTTATTAAGCTTCCCTATAAAACTTGGATCAGCACTGCAGCAGCCGTCCTGGTCATTTTAATAACCTCTTATATCTTTTTAAAATCTGATCAAAAAATCATCAAAGCAACAGATGGTTTTGTGCAAATCACCTTACCCGATGCTTCTGAAGCTACCTTAAACAATGCTTCACAGATCTCCTATAATCCTAAAGATTGGGAAGATGGCACGCGTAATTTAGAACTTGAAGGAGAAGCTTTTTTTAAAGTCAATAAAGGAAGTGTTTTTAAAGTTGCTACTGCGCAAGGCACAATACAAGTGCTGGGCACTCAATTTAATGTAAATCATAGAAAACATTATTTTGAAGTTTCCTGCTACGAAGGAAGTGTACAAGTCGCGGTAACGCTTGACACCTTGATTCTCAAACCTGGTGACACCTATCGCTTGATATCTGGTAAATCTGAATTGAAAATCAACAATAATCAAACCCAACCCTCTTGGCTAGACTACGAGCTTAGCTTTGACGAGGTTCCCTATCATATTGTGATCGCCGCGCTAGAACGTCAATTTAATATTCAGATTTCTTATCCGGCACAATTAAAAGACCAAGTATTCACTGGTAGTTTTAGTACCAAAAAATTAGAAAGTGCGCTTCAAGGAGTAACCCTCCCGTTTGGGATCACCTATAAATCAGACAAGGATCAAAGCTTTATATTTTATGCTGAATAAAGAAAAATGTTGGCTGATCATACTACTTTTCACTTCCATATTCGGCACAGCTCAAGACCGAAGCGAGGTTGATTTGGTTACTTATTTAGATACTGTAGAAACGTCATTCAACGTACGTTTCTCGTATCAAACTGAAGCGGTACAAGACCTAAAATTACCGAATTCAACGTTTGAGCAATTAGACCAAACCTTGCAGTATATCACAAAGCAAACCGGGTTGACGATCACTAAAATCGATGATCGGTATTATAGTATTCTACCTAGAACTTCGTCTAGTTTTTGCGCTCAAATTCTTGATGCAGCAACGCTGAAATCGCTGGAAGGAGCAACAATTCAGGCATTAAACAAAAACGCGAGTGCCGTCACAGACGCCAACGGATTTATTAAACTGGCACTGATAAAATCCGGAGATAGCATCAAGGTATCTTTTTTAGGTTATAAAACCGAGGTTCTTAAGGTAGAAAAGCTCACTTCTAATTGTCAGCAAATCAGTTTAGCTCCAAAAAGTTTTACGTTGGACGAAGTGGTGATCAAACGCTTATTCAGTCGAGGTATTCGTAAATTTCCAGACGACCGCATTGAGATAAACACACGTGAATTTGACATTTTACCGGGATTAACAGATCCTGACATTCTACAAACGCTGCAAATTTTACCAGGAATAGAGAGTATAGATGAAAGCATCAATAACATAAATGTGCGCGGCGGAACCCAAGATGAAAACTTGATGCTTTGGGATGAAATCAAAATGTATCATACCGGTCATTTTTTTGGCTTAATTTCAGCGTACAATCCTAATTTAACTGAGCGCGTTGAAGTCACTAAAAACGCCAACAGCTCAGAGTATTCAGGTGGAGTAAGCAGTACTATAAAAATGTACACACCTAATGCTATAACCCAAAAAATATCAGGTGGTGCCGGCTTTAATGGTCTCAGTGCAGACGCTTTTCTACAAATACCTATAAGTACAAAGCTCGCTCTTCAAATAAGCGGAAGAAGGTCTTTTGCCGATTATTTTCAAACACCAACGTATATTTCTTATTTCAATCGAAGTTTTCAAGATTCAGAGATCAAAAATGATGGTAGCTCTGCTGAAAACATCAAAGCACTTTCTGATTTTAGATTTCACGATTATTCAGCAAAAATTCTTTACGATATCAGTCCAAAACATCAGCTCAGAGCAAGTTTTATATCACTCAACAACACTCTAGAATACGCTGAGTCTGACGTTGATGAACAACTCATTAATGAAAGTTTGATAGATCAGGATAATATCGCCTTCGGAATCCATCTGAGCAGCGTCATTAACCCCGCTTATGACACGTTTCTTAATGCATATTATACGCAATACAACATTCGCTCAAAAGACCAAGATTTCAGTAACAATCAGGTATTAGCTCAAACCAATCAAGTACTCGAAACCGCTTTTAAAGCAAAAGGAACCTGGCACCTGAATTCCCGCATGAACTTTGAGCACGGATATGAATTTACTGAAACTGGAATTCGCAATACAACAAGTGTCAATCAGCCGGTGTTTCAACAACGCAAAAAGGATGTTGTTAGGCAACATGCGGTTTTTGGAGATTGGAGCCTTGCTACCGACAATTTCAGGCTGCGTATAGGATTACGTACAACCTATTTTGAAAAATTCAATAAAATTAGACTAGAGCCTCGCATAAATATTCGTCAAAAAATAGGGCATTTTGCTTTAAAAACAGAAGCCGCTTTAAAAAACCAAAGCACCACACAGATCATTGATTTTGAAGATAATTTTCTCGGGGTAGAAAAACGGCGATGGGTTTTAGTCAATGAAAATGACATTCCTTTAATCACCAGCAAACAAATAAGTCTAGGCGTTGATTACACTCAAAACAATTGGCTGATTGATCTTACCGGCTTTTACAAACAAGTCTCCGGAATAACTGCATCAAATCAAGGCTTTCAGAATCAATTTAAATTCATCAAAACCAATGGCAGCTATGAGGCCAAAGGTTTAGAATTTCTAGTAAACAAAACCACTCCAAAATTAAGCACTTGGTTTACCTACACCTTGGCAACTAACGTGTATTCTTTTGAATCGCTGAATCCCGCGACCTTTCCCAACAACACAGATATCAGGCATTCTATAAATACGGGAGGTTCATATGCGCTCTTTAATAATTTTAAAATTGCAGTGAGTTTAAATTATCACACGGGAAGACCTTATACCTTACCCATGGAAAATGCAGAAACGCTGCCCAGCGGTAGCAACACCTACGTCGTGAATTACGACACTCCAAATGCAGCCAATCTAGAAGACTTCATGCGTTTTGATGCCACAGCTAACTATTCGTTTAACTGGGATGCGGTCACAGCAAAATTTACGCTGGGGATTATCAATATTCTAAATCAAACCAATACCATTCAAAGGTATTATGAGGTTAACCCTGACGACAACACACAGGCTATTGCCATACAGAATAATTCACTAGGTTTTACTCCTAATGCATCCCTCCGCCTGACGTTTTAATTACATACGCTCGGGAACTTGAATCCCAAGTAATCCAAATGCCGCTTCGATCACTTCGCCTACTTTTTTAGAAAGCGCTACGCGGAAGCTTTTTTCTGCATCGGTATCTGCTCCTAAAATAGAGACTTGCTGATAGAAGGAATTAAACTCCTTTACTAAGTCATAGGTATAATTTGCAATCAACGCCGGACTGTGGTTTTCTGCGGCCAACTGTACCGTTTCAGGATATAAAGCAAGTTGTTTGATCAGCTCTTTCTCTTTAGGCTGAAGCGTTTCATACGTATAATCTTCAGCAACTCCGGTATCTTGAGCCTTTCTCAAAATCGACTGAATACGCGCAAAAGTATACTGAATAAACGGACCTGTATTTCCTTGAAAGTCTACAGATTCTTCCGGATTGAAAAGAATACGTTTTTTCGGGTCTACTTTTAAAATGTAGTATTTCAATGCGCCAAGACCTATGATCTTGTATAACTCTTGTTTTTCCGCTTCGCTGTAGCCGTCTAGTTTCCCTAATTCTTGGGCAATGTTTCCGGCAGTTGTCGCCATTTCTTCCACAAGATCATCCGCATCAACTACAGTACCTTCACGGCTTTTCATTTTTCCGCTAGGCAAATCAACCATTCCATAGCTCAAATGGAATAAATGCTCGGCCCAATCATAACCTAATTTTTTCAGAATTAAGAAAAGCACTTTAAAATGGTAATCTTGTTCATTACCTACGGTATAGATCATTCCGCCTACATCCGGATGATCTTTCACCCGCTGAATCGCAGTACCTATATCTTGCGTCATATAAACCGCAGTACCATCACTTCGCAGAACGAGTTTCTCATCAAGACCGTCTTCGGTTAAATCACACCAAACCGAACCGTCTTCTTTTTTATAGAAAACACCTTTTTTAAGGCCTTCTTCAATATTGTCTTTTCCTAATAAGTAGGTATTGCTTTCGTAATAATAACTATCAAAATCAACACCCAGATTTTTATAGGTTTCTTCAAAACCTTCATAAACCCAGCCGTTCATTTTTTTCCAAAGTGCAACAACTTCTTCATCACCGGCTTCCCATTTGCGCAACATATCTTGAGCCTCGAGAATTAGCGGCGCTTCCTTTTCGGCCTCTTCTTTCGTCTTTCCTTGCGCTACTAAATATGATTGTTCTTCTTTGTAAGCTTTATCAAACTTCACGTAATAATTCCCTACCAGTTTATCACCTTTGAGTCCGGTTGATTCTGGAGTTTCACCTGCACCAAATTTCTGCCACGCCAGCATACTCTTGCAAATATGGATTCCGCGGTCGTTGATGATCTGTGTTTTATACACTTTCTTTCCGCTAGCTTTTAAAATTTCGGCAACAGAATAACCTAATAAATTATTGCGGATGTGCCCCAAATGCAACGGCTTGTTTGTGTTAGGCGAAGAATATTCAACCATCACTGCTTTACCGGCTTCAGGCTCGTGACCAAAGTTTTTTTGGTCTTTAATCCCATCAAAGAAATTCAGGTAAAAAGCATCTGAAATCACAAGATTTAAAAAGCCCTTCACGACATTAAAGTCTGCGATTTCGTCTAGATTCTCTTTCACATAAGTTCCTATCTGCTCGCCTATTACCGCCGGATTTCCTTTTGCAACGCGCAAAATAGGAAACACCACAACGGTTAGATCTCCTTCAAAATCCTTACGAGTAGGCTGAATTTCAACACTTTCTAGAGTTGCGCTAAAAAGTTCTTGAACCGCATCTTTAACGGCTTTTGTGAGTTTATCTGATAAATTCATGAGTGCTTTTTCTGAAGGCGCAAAGATACGTAAAACAAGCGGTTGACAAAGCAAAATAGCGCAACTCACGCTGATCAAAGTCCGCTTAGATAGCATTCGCCTGTAAAGTGGTATCTTTAAAAGAAAAAATGCTACTTAATGTCTCCTACAATAATCCTGAAGTTACCCGAAAGATCAACACCGAACTAGGAAAACCTTTTACGCTGCGCGAGCGCATTAAAATGAAAGGGATTGGTTCGTCAAAACTTTTTATTACTTCTACGAGTATTGAAATTCACAACCTACTTATTCTGGACAGCTATGTCAACACCTGTAATATTGAAATGCGCCCTAACGGGATCATAGTAGGTTTCCGCTCGTTGCTAGAATCTTACGCACTGATCATCCCGTACTACAAACTACGCATCTACAAAGGCCAAGCCGAAGAATACAGCATTTACAGAGATCAGTATTTTATAAAAATCAGAGCGAAAGCTAACGATAAAGCCACGCATAAATTCATTAAGAAAATAATGGATTTTAAAGCTGAGAATCTTCCGCTAGGTCCTGAGGATCTGTAACGGTCAGTTTTACAAATACTTTCACACCGGGTTACCTCTTTAAAATCGTATCTTTAAAAGGCTATGAAAATATTACTTACAGGAGCTAATGGTTATATCGGGATGCGACTCATCCCCTTTCTTTTAGAGGCCGGGCACGAATTGGTTTGCGCCGTTCGGGACAAAAACAGACTAGCGGTAAACCTGCGTACGCGTTCTAAGATCAGTATTGTTGAAATTGATTTTCTCGAAGAACCCAATCCAGATTTACTGCCTCAAGACATTGATGCGGCCTATTACCTGATTCATTCTATGACCTCATCAACGGTTGATTTTGATGAGAAAGAAAAACGCGCTGCAGAAAACTTTAATATTTATCTCTCTAAAACACGATGTGAGCAGGTAATTTATTTGAGTGGTATCGTGAATGATGAAAAATTAAGCAAGCACCTCAACTCCCGAAAACAAGTAGAAGACACGTTATATCAAGGCAATTTTAATCTAACGGTTTTGCGCGCAGCCATCATTGTAGGTTCCGGGAGTTCTTCATTTGAGATCATTAGAGATCTCTGCGAAAAACTACCACTTATGATTACCCCAAAATGGGTTAAAACGCGGTGTCAGCCCATTGCCATTCGTAATGTGATTCAGTATTTAACGGGAGTTCTAGGCAACAAATCATGCTACAATGATTCATTTGACATTGGCGGCCCTGATGTTTTGACCTATAAACAAATGATGCTGCTATACTCTAAAATAAGAGGTCTTAGTCTTAGTATTTTAGACGTGCCGGTAATGAGCCCCAAGCTTTCATCATATTGGCTTTATTTTGTCACTTCAACCAGTTATAAACTTGCGCTCAATCTGGTTGACAGTATGCGTGTAGAAGTGATTACCTGCGATACGCGTTTACAGGAAATGCTCCATATAAAACCTATAAATTATACGGATGCTATCAAGCTCGCTTTTGAAAAAATTGAACAAAACCAGGTAGTCTCCAGCTGGAAAGATAGTTTAGTAAGTGGGCGGTTTAGAAAAGATCTTAATCATTATATCAAAATTCCCGAATACGGTTGCCTCAAAGATCGCCAAAGTATAAAGCTGAAAAATCCAGAACAAGCGCTTGAGAACATCTGGTCAATTGGTGGTAAACGTGGCTGGTATTACGCTAACACCTTGTGGAAAATTCGCGGCTTTATAGATAAATTGTGGGGAGGTGTAGGTCTACGGAGAGGACGCACGCACAGCAACGAACTTTATGAAGGGGATTCTCTTGATTTTTGGCGCGTGCTTCTCGCGGATAAAGAAGAGCGTCGTCTCTTGCTTTTTGCCGAAATGCGCGTTCCTGGAGAGGCGTGGCTTGATTGGGAGATCGACGACGACAATATATTACATCAAACTGCTACCTTTAGACCTCGCGGACTCTGGGGCCGCCTTTATTGGTTCAGCATGCTGCCTTTTCACTATTTTATTTTCGGAGGAATGATTCGCAATATTGCGCGTTATGAACCTAAAACTACAGTAATATCAAATTCATAACTACGCTAAAAGCAAATCTTTTAATTCTGATTCCGGCTGTGATTTTACTTGGTCTTGCCGGTCTGATCATTTTATTTACTGAAGAAAGTTATGCATTGATCGAAACGCTTTCAACCAGCATTCGAAGCTATTTTGGAAGGTTTTATCTTATTCTTGGTTTAGTATGTGTGCTTCTTCTTGTAGGACTTACGGTGTCTCCCATAGGAAAATTTAAACTGGGAAGAACCAATGAAAAACCTGCATTTTCGCGATTGTCTTGGATCGCTATGCTTTACAGCGCCGGAATGGGTGCAGGCATTCTGCTCAGAGCTGTTCAAGAGCCCGTATTTATGCAGCAGCATCCGCCAATTGCTACAAAAACTTCTGCTGAAATTCAAGCTTTAGAATTTACATTTTACCAATGGGGCTTTACCGCCTGGGCTTTTTATGCTGTTTTTGCTTTAGCCATTGGCACGGCTGTATTTAAATACGGTCGCCCGGCCTATACCAGCAGTACGGTTTATACCCATACAAAAACACGTGCTTCTAAAATTGGCATCAAGAGTATAGATCTGCTGGTAATTTTGACCACCGTCTTCGGACTCATCGCTGCTGTAGCCTTAGGCGCACGACAAATTAAAGGCGGACTCGATTATTTAAACGGCGCTCTTTTAAATGAAAATATTTCACTTGTAATCATAAGTGCAATTGGAGTTTTTGCACTGATCTCCGCTTTGAGCGGATTACAGAAAGGAATTAAACTGATATCCCGTGCCAACATATTTTTGTGTGTTACCCTTCTGTTTTTCGTTTTTCTACAAGGAAATATCGTATCGATTCTAAATCAGTTTGTGAGCGCTTTATACCATTATTGTATTGATTTCATTCCGCTGAGTTTAGCTTACGGAAATTTTGATCCGGGAGAGGCCTTTCTCACTGATTGGACGTATTATTATTGGGCGTTTTGGATCGCGTGGGCACCCTTTACGGGTATTTTTATCGCCAATATTTCGCGTGGAAGAACTTTAAGGGAAATTATAATCGGTGTGCTTTTGATCCCTTCATTGGGAAGTTTTTTCTGGTTTACCGTTTTTGGCCAATCGGCTTTTGAGCTTATCGAAGAATGGGGAAGCTATAATCGCGAGTTTGATAATGTATTCAGTTCTCTATTTATCTTCCTCAGTAATTATCCGGCTCAATTAATCGTTAATGCACTAGTCATTCTTTTACTACTAAGTTTTCTGGTCACCTCACTAGATTCGGCTATTCTTGTTCTTAGTTTGCACAACAGCCGGTCTGAAAACCCATCAAAACGCAGCCGAATTTTATGGGGACTACTTTTGACACTTTCTACAATCGCTTTTACGATTCTGAGCTTCAATAAAGAAAACGTTGATGTTTTAAACACGATGCAAAAACTGCTCATCGTAACCTCTTTGCCGCTCAGCTTCTTTATGGTTTGGATGCTATTCCGCTGGATAAAAAGTCTGCTTAAAGCTTAGGCAAGAAAATTTCGGCTAACATACACCGTGCGCTTCCGCCACCACACGTCTCAATAGTGGTTAAATCACTGCTTAGAATCTCACAATACTTTGTAATACTTGCAATTTGCGTGGCATCAAGGGCTTGATGCGCACTCGCACTCATGACTAAAAAGCGTTTACCCGCTGCATTTTTTACTTGCAGCATATTGCCTGCAAATTGATGCATTTGCGCTTCAGTGATCGCAATAATCTCTTTACCAGATTCTTTAAGCTGATTGATCACTTGTTTGCGCTCTTTTTTATCATCTATAGATTGTAAGCAAACCACAGCAAATTCTTCGGCAATACACATCATCACATTGGTGTGATAAATAGGAAGACGTTCATTACCCACCGTTTGATTTGCCGTAAATAGCACCGGTAAATATTCAAAATCCTCACAAAATTCTATAAACAAATCCTCATCAGCACGTGCCGAAAGCGCACAGTAGGCCTTCTCATTCACCCGATCTAAAATAATGCTACCGGTTCCTTCAAGAAAAAGCCCCTCTTCTTCTGCTTCGGTGTAATCGATAACATTTTTAATTGCAAAACCAGCATCTTCCAATAACGTAAAAAATTCTTCACGACGTTCTCTACGCCTGTTTTCGGCATACATTGGGTATAACGCCACATCGCCATTTTTGTGAGTACTCACCCAGTTATTTGGAAAAATGGAGTCTGGTGTATTCAATTCCTTTTCATCTTGAAGTACCAGCACATGGATTCCGGCAGCTTTCAATTTTGTTACAAATGCATCAAATTCTTGCTGCGCCTGTGCATTGATCGCTTCGTTTTCCAACGCCAGATCTTCTTGAAAATAATTATTTACAGCAGTTTCTTCATTCTTTCTAAACGATGCAGGACGCACCATCAAAACGGTATCAGTAACTTGACTCATAGGGGTAATTTTTTTGCGGCCAAATGTAATAAGCTTAGTCTAAAATTCAATAGTTAAACTAATAAGAATTGCATTTGCGAAAGCTTACTCGCGCACAAGGGGCAAGGTGCTGCATCTTAACAGGCCTTCTTGTTTTGAAATTTCGGCATACGGTACTTCTTCAACCGTGATCCCTTTACTTCGCAGCCAGGTATTCAAACGGGTAAAATTCTTTTCAGAAACAACCACATCGGGAGCGATTGAAAAAATATTTGAATTCATATGAAACATTTCTTCTGAGGAAATTTCAAAGACATTTTCTGCACCAAAAAAGTCAACTAACCACTGGTATTCTTCTTCCTCCAAAAATCCGTTTTTGTGTAAAATTGCATACTTCTCTCCTACAGGCTGAAAACAGCAATCCAGGTGTAATGCGTTTTCATAAGGATTAGTATTGGATTTTCTTAGATTGAAAGAAACCACTTTTTTATCAGGAAACTGATTCTGAAGCGCTTCTACAGCCAGCATGTTTGTGCGTGCAATAATATAATCTGCATAATCAGGACCGCGATACACTCCAACGAAAATATAATCTCCGTGCGGCATAACATCGCCACCTTCTATATGCGCCTCTTCTGGAAAGCGTATGATTTTATCCTCATCTATCTGAGTCAGCACGTGTTCTATCGCCTCAATCTCTTGCTCACGATCTGGAAGAATATTTGCCTTGATAAACGTGTCCTCAATTACAAAACCAATATCTCTAGCAAAAATCTGGTTGTAATCATTTATGAGTTTCGGTCTAAAAACCTGTATTCCGTATTTATTAAAAACTTCTTCTACCGCATTCATTTCTTCTACCATATCCTCCTCTTTAGGATAGGTGTTTTCTTTGATATGAAGCAGCGACTTAGGATCGTAAGCATCCTCAAGCTTTGGCACTCCGCCATTGCTTAACGCCGTACCCAAAATGACCGCCCTAAGGCGCGAAGTCTCATCTGTTACATTAAGTTTTATCATAGTCACAAATATAAAAACAAAAGCGGGTTTCTGATAGCTATCAAAAACCCGCTCTGAACTGATTTGTTGTTTTCTAACGCTCGTTCATAGGTTTGAATGGACGAAGTTTTTCACCTATATAAACCTGACGTGGTCTTCCTATAGGTTCTTTGCGTAAACGCATTTCTCTCCATTGCGCAATCCATCCCGGCACACGGCCCATTGCAAACATTACGGTAAACATTTCAACAGGAATTCCTAAAGCACGGTAGATAATTCCTGAATAGAAATCTACGTTAGGATATAATTTTCTTTTTACAAAATAATCGTCTTCTAAAGCCTCTTTCTCTAAGCCTTTTGCGATAGCTAAAACTTCATCTTCAATACCCAATTGCTCAAGTACATCGTCTGCAGCTTTCTTAATGATCTTAGCTCTTGGATCAAAGTTTTTATAAACTCGGTGACCAAAGCCCATTAAACGGAACGGATCTTCTTTATCCTTTGCCTTAGCCATATATTTCTTAGTATCACCACCATCTGCTTTGATACCTTCTAACATCTCGATAACCGCTTGATTGGCTCCACCGTGAAGTGGTCCCCAAAGTGCAGAAATACCCGCAGAAATAGAAGCAAACAATCCTGCATGAGAAGATCCTACAACACGTACTGTTGAAGTTGAACAGTTTTGCTCGTGATCTGCGTGAAGGATTAAAAGCTTGTCTAATGCTTCAATTATTGTAGCATCTACCTTATACTCACTATTAGGTTTTGAGAACATCATTTTATGCAAGTTCTCAACATATGAAAGACTGTCGTCTCCATAATCCAGCGGCTTGCTCATTTTGGTACGCATCGTCCACGCCACTAACACCGGAAACTTCCCTAAAAGTTTTACAATAGCGTTATACATATCTTCTTCAGAATCTACATTTACGGCATCTGGATTAAATGCTGTTAATGCTGAAGTAAGTGATGCTAAAACACCCATAGGATGAGCAGACTTTGGAAAACCATTTAAAATTTTCTTTACATCTTCATCAACGTGATTCTCTTCTTTGATATCATTATGAAATTTAGTCAGCTGCTCTTCAGTAGGCAACTCTCCAAAAATCAAAAGATATACTACTTCTAAAAATGATGCTTTCTCAGCTAAATCTTCAATGGCGTAACCTCGGTATCTTAAAATTCCTTCTTCACCGTTAAGAAAAGTAATCGCACTTTCACAACTTCCGGTGTTTTTAAACCCGGGATCAATAGTTGTATAACCACCTGTTACTGCGCGCAAGCTGGCGATATCGATTGCACTTTCATTTTCAGTACCAGTTACTATAGGAAACTCATAGGACTTATCACCTATTGTCAGTTTAGCATTATCTGCCATTTCTTTAATATGTTTTAGCTGATTATCAAAATTTTCAAGAGCTGCTAAATTACGAAATACAAAGAGATTTCTAAAGAATTTGGCACTTTTGGAAGGTTAAAAAAATGAAAATAAAAAAGGGGTAAATACTATAAAAGTATACTACCCCTCACCCAACTTCAAAACTTAGATTTCTTTAGTTTGGTTAAAAAGAGCGAAACATACTTATTTCAGAATCGCTCTTTCACCCAACTTCAAATTTTCTGACCTAGTAAACTAGATAATGTTAGGTGACATTAGTCTAATTTTGAAGGTTGGTTGTTCAATTTATTTGCGAGGTTAAATTAATAGTTTTTTTCTTACTAACATTTCAAATCGAAAAAAAATTACACACTTAATCGTTAAAACTAACCACTTAAGTTGTTGTTTACAAGTAATAAACCACTACTTCATTTTTTCGCTTTTTGAGATTTATACGCATAAAAAAAGGGCACTCAAACGAGTACCCCTTTTTTAAATTAAAAATGCTTATTTTACTTTAAAGGCTTTTTCCTGAGGAAAATAAGCTACCGTACCTAATTCTTCTTCGATACGTAAAAGTTGATTGTATTTTGCCATACGATCACTTCTTGAAGCAGAACCGGTCTTTATTTGGCCGGTGTTAAGTGCCACAGCAAGATCTGCAATTGTATTATCTTCTGTCTCTCCTGATCTGTGAGACATTACTGAAGTATAACCTGCATTATGGGCCATATTTACAGCGGCAATAGTTTCAGTAAGTGTTCCTATCTGATTGACCTTGATTAGGATCGAATTTGCAATTCCGTTTTCAATTCCACGAGAAAGACGCTCTACATTGGTAACGAATAAATCATCACCCACTAGTTGTACTTTATCTCCGATTTTTTCGGTTAATGACTTCCAACCTTCCCAATCGTTCTCATCCATACCATCTTCGATAGAGATAATAGGATACTTTGAAGCAAGTTCTGCAAGATATTGTGCTTGCTCTTCACTTGTTCTTACTACACCTTTATCACCTTCAAATTTGGTGTAATCGTATTTTCCATCTACATAAAATTCAGCAGAAGCACAATCTAAAGCGATCATTACTTCGTCTCCAAACTTATATCCTGCGTTTTCTACAGCTTTCTGAATACTTTCAATTGCATCCTCAGTACCATCAAGTGTAGGTGCAAAACCACCTTCATCTCCTACAGCAGTACTAAGACCACGGTCGTGAAGTACTTTCTTTAGATTATGGAATATTTCGGTACCCATTTTCATCGCGTGGGTGAAATCTTTAGCCTTTACAGGCATAACCATAAACTCTTGAAAAGCAATAGGTGCATCACTATGAGAACCTCCGTTGATGATATTCATCATAGGTACCGGTAACGTGTTTGCACCTACTCCACCTACATAACGATAAAGTGGCATATTAAGTTCATTAGCTGCTGCTTTAGCTACAGCCAAAGAAACACCCAAAATTGCATTGGCACCAAGCTTTGATTTATTTGGAGTTCCGTCTAAATCGATCATCGTTTGATCAATTAGATTTTGTTCAAAAACAGATACTCCTAAAAGTTCTTGAGCTATTACTGCATTAACATTCTCAACAGCTTTTAAAACACCCTTACCCATATAATCTGAACCCCCATCGCGTAGTTCAACTGCCTCGTGCTCACCTGTAGAAGCTCCAGAAGGAACGGCCGCTCTACCAAGAACACCGTTTTCAGTTAAAACATCTACTTCTACTGTGGGATTTCCACGAGAATCTAGAATTTGACGTGCGTGGATATTGATTATTATACTCATTGTTATCTAAATATTGATTAGTTAATATAGTTTGCGCAATATACGGAATACTGCCCTATTTAGCCGCTAGCTACGGCGGTTTTACACGATTTTAAAGATTATTTAAAACTTGAGACCTTCTTAAGGATTTTGATAGAAAAACTGCAAGCCAAGTCATTTTACACCCTGCAAAACATAAAAAATCCCGGACTAGCCGGGATTGTATTTATACTGAAACTTGAGACATTCTATCTACAAACTCATCAAAGAGGTAGGTGGCGTCGTTAGGCCCCGGGCCAGCCTCTGGGTGATACTGCACTGAAAAACAGTTTTTATTTTTCATTTTAAGCCCCATAACAGTCTGATCGTTGAGGTGCTTATGCGTAACCTCAATCTCAGGATTATTAATGGCTTCATCATAATTCACGGCAAATCCGTGGTTTTGAGAAGTTATTTCTCCTTTACCGCTTCCGTGATTTAGAACCGGGTGATTGATGCCGCGATGCCCATGGTGCATTTTAAAAGTGCTGATTCCATTAGCCAAAGCAATTATTTGGTGCCCTAAACAAATACCAAATAGTGGCATATCATCATTAATGATCTTTTGAGCAGTTGCAATTACCTCTTTTAAAGGTTCTGGATCTCCAGGACCATTTGAAAGGAAAAACCCATCAGGATTCCAAGCTTTCATCTCTTCGTAAGAAGCATTATATGGGAAAACCTTGATATACATATCGCGCTTAGCCATATTGCGCAAAATATTTTTCTTGATCCCTAAATCAATCGCCGCAACCTTGTATTTGGCATTTTCATCGCCAAAATAATAAGGCTCCTTAGTACTTACTTTAGAAGCTAGCTCTAGTCCGTGCATATTTGGCACTTCAGCAAGTTGCTTTTTGAGTTCGTCTACATTATCTACGTCTGTAGAAATGATCGCGTTCATCGCGCCGTTATCTCTAATGTAAGAAACTAAAGCACGCGTGTCTACATCAGAAATCACAAACAAATTATTTCTATCAAGGAAAGATTGAAGTGATTCATCTACACGAATACGCGAGTAATTGTAACTAAAGTTTCGGCAAACGAGTCCTGAAATCTTTACTGTTTCAGATTCGGTTTCCTCGTTATTTCCTCCGTAATTACCAATGTGTGCATTGGTAGTAACCATAATCTGACCGAAATAAGACGGATCTGTAAAAATTTCTTGATAGCCGGTCATCCCGGTGTTGAAACAAACTTCTCCAAAAGCAGTCCCTTCTTTATTACCTACAGATTTTCCGTAGAAGATAGTACCATCTGCTAGTAATAAAAGTGCTTTTCTATTGGTTTGATATTTCATTGATAATTTTTTTTCAAAATTAATTTATAGGTTTAAAACGTAAAAGAAGTCTTGTATTTATTTACAGACTATTTGCATAGTCCATCATCTTTATAACATCTTTCTCATCTCCATAAGACAAGTCATTTCGCTTTACATATTCAACGAGTTCCTTCTCCTTAGCTTTTTCCAGATCAAAAGATTTTAAAACTTTTGATTTGCGCAGTGGCATTAATGTTATTTTATCGTCACGCTCGTAGTAGAAATTCTCCCTTCTGATATACTTATCTGTAGGTCTGTTTTTCATAGGATCTGGGGAACTAGGTACAAGCTTAACCGAATATGCTTTAAGCAGTCTCTCACTACCATTGTCAGCAAGGATCTCATAAATCTGTCTACCTGTTTTAGTAAACTTGCTCTCGTATTTTCTACCTAAAACTTCAAAATAATCAATTTGATTAAACTGAAAAGTAAAGAGTGAATCTTGACCTATTTTAGTAACAAAAGCTTGTGTATTCAAGTTTAGATTGATGTTGTCAAGCATATAGAGCTGTCCATTTGTAGCATAAACGCGAGCACTGTGAATCCAGTCATCAAATAAATAAGGTGAACCCTCAACCCGAGCAACAGGAGGTATACTTTGTATAGAACCGTAAGAATTACGAACTCCGTTAGATACAGATAATAATTGGTCTGGATTATTCACTAAACGCTCTTGATCTTGAGCAAACGACATTACAGTGAATAAAAAAACGGTGAGATTGATGAACTGTCTAAACATGATAATAAAGTTTAAAGATTTATAAATACAAAAAAAGGATAAGCCATAAGGCTTATCCTTTTTTAAAAATTTAAAACATTAATATGTTTTTACTCTTCCTCGTCATTAGCTTTTGTTTCTTTAACAGGAGCTTCTGTCTTAGCTGGAGCAGCTGATTTCTTACCTGCTCTACGAGTAGATTTCTTCTTGGTTTTACCAAGATTATATAATTCGTTGTAATCAACTAATTCGATCATCGCCATATCAGCGTTATCACCTAGACGATTACCTAATTTAATGATTCGTGTATAACCACCTGGACGATCACCAACCTTTACAGCTACATCTCTAAAAAGTTCTGCAACTGCATCCTTTTGACGCAATTTACTCATAACAATACGACGATTGTGCGTAGTGTCTTCTTTAGATTTTGTCACTAAAGGCTCTACAAACTGCTTTAAAGCTTTTGCTTTAGCAACAGTAGTATTAATGCGTTTGTGCTCAATTAACGAACAAGCCATATTAGCTAACATAGATTTTCTATGCGCAGTCTGGCGTCCTAAATGATTATTCTTTTTTCCGTGTCTCATGACATTTAATTTAAGCTACCATCTTGCTCTACCCATTTTGAGGAGCAAAATATGGAGCGTTACTAATCTTTATCTAATTTGTATTTGGAAAGATCCATTCCAAAATTAAGGCCTTTCACATTTACCAGCTCTTCAAGCTCTGTAAGTGATTTTTTACCAAAATTACGGAATTTCATCAGATCATTCTTGTTATAAGAAACCAAGTCTCCTAACGTTTCAACTTCTGCAGCTTTAAGACAGTTTAAGGCACGTACAGAAAGATCCATATCCACCAATTTAGTCTTAAGCAACTGACGCATGTGAAGCGACTCTTCATCATAAGTTTCAGTCTGAGCAATTTCATCAGCCTCAAGGGTGATACGCTCATCAGAAAACAACATAAAGTGATGAATCAAAGTTTTTGCTGCTTCAGTTAAAGCATCTTTAGGATGAATTGAACCATCAGTGATGATCTCAAAAACTAACTTTTCATAGTCAGTTTTCTGCTCTACACGATAGTTCTCAATGCTATACTTCACATTTTTAATAGGAGTATAGATTGAATCTGTAAAAATAGTTCCTACAGGTGCATTTTGTTTCTTATTCTCTTCGGCAGGAACATAACCACGACCTTTTTCTACTGTGATTTCCATATTGATATTAACTTTCTTCTCCATATTGGCGATAACCAAATCTGGATTAAGAATTTGAAAACCAGAAATAAATTTCTGGAAATCACCAGCAGTTAACTGCTCTTTATCAGAAACCGAAATAGTTACAGTCTCATTATCAATCTCATCAATTTGTCTCTTAAATCGTACTTGTTTAAGATTAAGAATGATTTCTGTAAAGTCTTCTACAACTCCTGCTATAGTTGAAAACTCATGATCTACTCCTTCAACACGTACTGAAGTAATTGCAAAACCTTCTAAAGAAGAAAGCAATACTCTACGTAGCGCGTTACCCACAGTTAAACCGTAACCTGGCTCTAAAGGTCTGAATTCAAACTTACCTTCAAAGTCAGTAGAGTCAATCATTATGACCTTATCGGGCTTCTGGAAATTTAGTAATGCCATATTATGTTTTCTAAGAGTTGTTATTTATTATTTAGAGTACAATTCGACAATGAACTGTTCGTTGATATTTTCTGGGATCTGAATACGTTCAGGAACAGAAACGAAAGTACCTTGTTTAGAATCATTATTCCAAGAGATCCACTCATAAACGTGGCTAGCATTTGCTAAAGAATCTTGAATTGCACTTAATGATTTTGATTTTTCACGTACAGCAACTACATCTCCTGCTTTTAATTGGTAAGAAGGAATGTTTACTAAATCACCGTTTACAGTGATATGTCTGTGTGAAACTAATTGACGAGCTGCTCTTCTTGAAGGAGCGATACCCATTCTAAAAACAACATTATCTAAACGAGACTCACAAAGTTGTAATAAAACAACCCCGGTAATACCCGTTGCACTTGTTGCTTTTTCAAACATATTACGGAATTGATTTTCTAAAATCCCATAAGTATATTTTGCTTTTTGCTTCTCTTGAAGCTGGATCGCATATTCAGACTTCTTACCACGACGTCTGTTGTTACCATGCTGACCTGGAGGGTAGTTTCTTTTCTCAAAAGATTTGTCATCTCCAAAAATCGCTTCTCCAAACTTACGAGCGATTTTAGTCTTAGGACCGGTATATCTTGCCATTTCAAAAATAATTAGTGGGGTGATTAAGGAATTAAGGTCTAGTCCTTCGCAAAATCGTTGTTCCCCGATTGATATAAAAAATTAATTAAACTCTTCTTCTTTTAGGAGGACGACATCCGTTGTGTGGTAGTGGAGTAACATCAATGATTTCAGTTACTTCGATACCACTGTTGTGGATAGATCTGATTGCAGATTCACGACCATTACCTGGTCCTTTCACATACACCTTTACTTTACGTAATCCTGCTTCGTGAGCAACTTTACTTGCATCCTCTGCAGCTAACTGAGCAGCGTAAGGAGTATTTTTCTTAGAACCTCTAAAGCCCATTTTACCGGCAGAAGACCAAGAAACAACATCACCTTTCTTATTAGTCAAAGAAATTAAGATATTGTTGAAAGACGCAGCAATATGCGCTTCTCCTACAGACTCAACAATTACTTTACGCTTTTTAGTGGTCTTTGCAGCCTTACCGCTTTTACCTCCACCTTTAGTGTTTTGCTTTGCCATTATTACTTATTATTTAGTTGCTTTTTTCTTGTTAGCAACCGTTTTACGCTTACCTTTTCTAGTTCTAGAGTTGTTCTTTGTACGCTGACCTCTAAGTGGTAAACCAGAACGGTGTCTGATACCTCTATAGCAACCAATGTCCATAAGACGCTTAATACTCATAGAAACCTCACTTCTAAGTTCACCTTCTATCTTATAAGAACCTACAGCCTCACGAATACGACCAATTTGATCATCATCCCATTCGTTTACTTTTAAATTCTCATCAACATCTGCTTGAGCTAATATTTTCTGAGCTCTGCTTTTTCCAATTCCAAAGATGTAAGTCAAAGCGATTACACCTCTCTTTTGTTTTGGGATATCTACCCCTGCAATTCTAGCCATAATCCTTAACCTTGTCTTTGTTTGAACTTAGGGTTCTTTTTGTTAATTACGTATAATCTTCCTTTGCGACGTACAATCTTGCAGTCTGCACTTCTTTTCTTTACTGATGCTCTTACTTTCATCTTACTAGTATCTATAAGTTATACGAGCCTTTGTTAAATCGTAAGGGCTCATTTCAAGTTTTACTTTGTCCCCAGGTAGTAATTTTATGTAATGCATGCGCATCTTACCTGAGATATGCGCTGTTACGATATGACCGTTTTCTAGCTCAACGCGAAACATTGCGTTAGACAATGCCTCAATAATTGAACCGTCTTGCTCTATTGCTTGCTGTTTTGCCATTATGCTACTGCTTTTCTATTCTTACCTGTTTTCATCAAGCCATCGTAATGTCTGTTTAACAAGTATGAATTTACCTGTTGCATCGTATCGATAGCTACACCCACTAGAATAAGCAATGATGTTCCTCCGTAGAACAAAGCCCATCCTTGTTGCATTCCAAGTACACTTACTGCGATAGCAGGAAATATTGCTATAAGCGCTAAAAATATAGAACCCGGAAGCGTAATCTGCGACATGATTCGATCTAAATACTCTGAAGTTTCTGTACCTGGACGAATACCTGCTATAAAACCACCGCTTCTCTTAAGATCATCAGCCATTTTATTGGTAGGTACTGTAATCGCAGTATAGAAATACGTAAAGATGATAATCAATAAACCGAATACAAGGTTGTACCAAAATCCAAATATATTGGTAAACTGAGAAGCAATAGACTGTGCTGTTGGCGACTCAGAAAGACCAATAACTGCACCAGGAATAAACATAATAGCCTGAGCGAAAATGATAGGCATAACCCCTGAAGCATTAAGCTTTAACGGTATATACTGTCTACTTCCAAATACATTACGCTCATAACTACCGCTAGCAGTTCTTCTTGCATACTGCACTGGAATCTGACGTACAGCCATTACCAATAGTACAGATAGTAAAATGATAACAAACCAGATCACTAATTCAATAAGAATCATGATAAGTCCACCATTTGATTCAGAAACTCTAGAAACCCACTCCTGTAAAAATGATTGAGGTAGTCTAGCTATAATCCCAACCATAATTAAAAGCGAGATCCCATTACCAATACCTTTATCAGTAATTTTTTCTCCTAACCACATCGCAAAAATACAACCGGTAGTTAAAATGATTACTGAAGAAATGATAAACGTCACATTACTACCCATAACGAAGGCTTCCGGCGGAAGCAAATTAAATAGATTGGTAATGTAACCAGGCCCCTGAATAAGTGTGATCGCAATAGTCAACCAACGAGTAATTTGATTGATTTTACGACGTCCACTCTCTCCTTCCTTTTGCAGTTTTTGTAAATAAGGCACCGCAATACCCATTAACTGCACCACAATAGATGCAGAGATGTAGGGCATGATACCAAGAGCAAATACAGAGGCATTCGAAAATGCCCCACCTGTAAATGCGTTTAACAACCCAAGAAGCCCACCGTCTGTTTGAGCGGCAAGATTTGCTAATTGAGATGCGTCAATACCCGGAAGAACAATCTGAGCCCCAAAACGGTATACTAAAAGTAAACCTAGGGTTAAAAGAATGCGATTCTTTAACTCTTCAATCTTCCAGATATTTTTAATCGTTTCTATAGCCTTCATGCTGATTTATGTTATAAAGTTACTGCTTCTCCGCCTGCTGCTTCAATAGCTTTCTGTGCTGAGGCTGTAAATTTATGAACTGTAATCTTCAATTTAGCTTTTAACTCACCGCGTCCTAAAATCTTAACAAGATCATTTTTCCCAGCCAGTCTGTTTTCTACTAAAACATCAATGGTAACTTCATCCTTGATTCTTCCAGCATCAACATATTCTTGTAGCGTGTCAAGATTTACACCAGTAAATTCTTTACGGTTAATATTTGTAAATCCAAATTTAGGCACACGTCTTTGAAGTGGCATTTGCCCTCCTTCAAAACCTACTTTTTTAGAATATCCTGATCTTGACTTCGCACCTTTGTGCCCACGGCCTGCAGTTCCACCATTTCCTGTAGCTTCACCACGACCTCGCCTGCTGTCGTTCTTTTTTACCGAGCCAGCTGCCGGTTTTAGATTGTTTAAACCCATCTCAATTTATATTTAAGCTTCTTCTACAGAAACTAAATGACTTACTTTGTTAATCATCCCCAAGATGTTAGGAGTGTTCTCGTGCTCCACAACTTGGCCCATTTTCTTAAGACCTAACGCCTCTAATGTTCTCTTCTGGTTCTGAGTACGATTGATCGCGCTCTTTACCTTAGTTACTTTAATCTTTGCCATTGTCTTAAAAATTATCCTTTAAAAACTTTTTCAAGAGAAATTCCTCGCTGCTTTGCAACAGTCTCAGCACTTCTTAATTGTAAAAGTGCGTCAAAGGTAGCTTTTACTACGTTATGAGGGTTAGAAGATCCTTGATTTTTTGAAAGTACATCGTGAACCCCTACAGATTCAAGTACAGAACGAATTGCACCACCTGCAATTACCCCGGTACCAGGAGCAGCCGGCATAAGCAGAACGCGTGCTCCACCATATTTACCTTTTTGTTCGTGAGGAATAGTACTTTTATTTAATGGTATACGTACAAGGTTTTTCTTTGCGTCTTCTACTGCTTTTGCAATTGCACTAGCAACATCCTTAGACTTACCAAGACCTTGACCTACTACACCATTCTCATCTCCAACAACAACAATAGCAGAAAAACCAAAAGCTCTACCACCCTTTGTTACCTTAGTAACACGTTGAACACCAACCAAACGATCTTTAAGATCTAAACCGCTTGGTTTTACTAACTCGACGTTTTTATAATTTTGATACATAACTTCTTAGAATTTTAATCCGCCTTCTCGGGCTCCTTCTGCTAATTGTTTTACTCTACCGTGGTATAAATAACCACCTCTATCAAAAGCTACTGCTTCAATACCAGCTTCTTTAGCTTTCTCCGCGATTGCCATACCTACCTTCTTAGCAACTTCAGCTTTGCTTCCTTCTGCAGAGAAATCCTTATCTCTTGAAGAAGCTGCACTTAATGTTTTACCGGTAGTATCATCTATTATCTGCGCGTAAATCTCTTTATTACTTCTATATACAGATAGTCTTGGACGCTCTGTAGTACCCACAAGTGCCTTACGAATTCTACGACGTATTTTATTTCTTCTAGTATACTTTGAAAATGCCATATCTCTATATATTATGCAGATTTACCTGCTTTTCTTCTAATTTGCTCTCCTACAAACTTGATACCTTTTCCTTTGTAAGGTTCAGGCTTACGGAAACTTCTAATTTTAGCAGCTACTTGACCTACTAATTGTTTATCGTGAGAAGTTAATTTAACGATAGGGTTCTTACCTTTTTCGGTAATAGTCTCTACCTTAACTTCAGGAGCGATATCCATAACGATGTTATGTGAAAAACCAAGCGCCATATCTAATTTCTGACCTTGATTTGCTGCTCTGTAACCTACACCTACTAATTCTAATGATTTAGTATACCCTTCTGATACACCAGCAATCATATTAGCGATAAGCGCACGATATAGACCGTGTTTAGCTTTAAATTCAGCCTTTTCAGATGAACGCTCTAAAACTACAACACCCTCTTCTACTTTAATATCTATGTTAGAATACTCTTGCTTTAGCTCTCCTAACTTTCCTTTTACCGTAATAACACCTTCTGCTACTTCAACTGTAACTCCTGAAGGTATTGTAACTGGACTTTTTCCTATTCTTGACATTGCTCTGTTTCTTTTAACTGATTAATATACGTAGCAAAGTACTTCACCTCCAACATTCTCACTCTGAGCCTGCTTTCCTGTCATTACTCCTTTTGAAGTAGAAACGATAGAGATACCTAAACCATTTAAAATACGTGGCACATCTTTAGAAGATGCGTACTTACGTAAACCTGGTTTACTGATTCTCTGAATATCTTTAATAACTGACTCTTTAGTCTCCTTGTCATATTTCAAGGCGATCTTGATAGATCCTTGAGCCGTTTTATCTTCAAATTTGTAACTTAAGATATAACCTTGATCAAATAAGATCTTGGTTATTTCTTTCTTTAAGTTTGAAGCAGGTATTTCCACAACTCTGTGGTTTGCTGCTGCTGCGTTTCTAATCCTTGTTAGAAAGTCTGCAATAGTATCTGTATACATTTATATTAAATTGCGGTCTTGGTTTTCATCAACAACCATTGTTAACGAACCTAAAACCAGTTTATTCTTAATTTACCAGCTTGCCTTTTTCACACCTGGTATAAGACCCTGATTAGCCATCTCACGGAATGTAACACGTGAAATACCAAAAGTTCTCATATATCCTTTAGGACGTCCTGTTAATTTACAACGGTTATGTTGACGTACAGGAGATGCATTTTTAGGCAGCTTTTGTAATGCCTCATAATCACCAGCCTCTTTTAAGGCTTTTCTTTTTTCAGCATATTTGGCTGCAAGTTTCTCGCGTTTTCTCTCACGAGCTTTCATTGATTCTTTTGCCATAATTACTTCTTTTTAAAGGGTAGCCCCAATTGAGTTAATAATGATTTTGCTTCTTTATCTGTTTCCGCAGAAGTTTCAAAGGTAATATTCATTCCTTCAATTTTGCGTACTTTATCAATATCAATTTCAGGAAAAATAATTTGCTCCTCAATACCAAGGTTATAGTTCCCGCGACCGTCAAAACCAGTTGCGTTGATACCGTTAAAATCTCTAACTCGTGGTAATGCTGAAGTGATCAAACGATCTAAAAATTCATACATACGCTCTCCACGAAGGGTAACTTTAGCACCAATAGGCATACCCTTTCTAAGTTTAAAGGCTGCAACGTCTTTTTTAGACATTGTAGCTACAGCACGTTGACCAGAAATAGTAGATAATTCTTCTACAGAATAATCAATTAATTTCTTATCAGCTACAGCAGCACCAACCCCTCTAGAGATTACAATCTTTCTTAATTTAGGTACTTGCATAACATTTTGATACCCAAATTCTTCAGTAAGAGCAGCTATCACACGCTCTTTATATTCTGTCTTTAGTCTTGAAATGTAAGCCATAACTAAATTACTTCATTTGATTTTTTAGAAAAACGCACTTTCTTGTCACCTTCAATTCGGTATCCTACTTTAGTAGCATCACCATTACCATCAATTAATGATAAATTTGAGATGTGAATAGGCGCCTCTTTCTTAGCAATACCACCTTGAGGATTAGAAGCACTTGGCTTCTCGTGCTTAGACACTAGGTTAATCCCCTCAACGATTGCTTTATTCTTATCTTTAATAACACGTTGCACCTTTCCTTCTTGACCTTTATGGTCTCCGGCAGTTACACGTACATTATCTCCAACTTTTATCTTAAGCTTTGTCATCTTAATACTGTATTAAAGCACCTCTGGCGCTAATGATACAATCTTCATGAATTGTTTTTCACGAAGCTCTCTCGCTACAGGGCCAAATACACGAGTACCGCGCATCTCTCCTTGAGCATTTAAAAGTACACAAGCGTTATCATCAAAACGGATATAAGATCCATCTGGACGACGCACTTCTTTACGTGTACGCACTACTACTGCAGTAGAAACGGCTCCTTTTTTAACTTGTCCGTTAGGTGTTGCATCTTTTACAGAAACAACAATCTTATCACCTACTGAAGCATATCTTCTTTTTGTACCTCCTAACACACGAATGGTCAAAACTTCTTTTGCACCAGTGTTGTCAGCTACTCTTAATCTTGATTCTTGTTGTAACATAATTACTTAGCTCTTTCAATGATTTCTACAAGTCTCCAACTTTTAGATTTGCTTAAAGGTCGTGTTTCCATGATCTTTACAGTATCTCCAATATTGCAGTCATTTTGCTCGTCGTGCGCTACGTATTTTTTCGTTTTCAAAACGAATTTTCCATACATAGGGTGTTTAACTTTCTTAACCTCAGAAACCACAATAGATTTCTGCATTTTATTACTTGTAACGACACCTATACGTTCTTTTCTTAAATTTCTTTTTTCCATCTTAAGCAGCATTATTGTAATTCTCGTTTTGTAAGCTCAGTAGCAATACGCGCTACAGATCTTCTTAGACCTCTAAGCTGAATGGGATTTTCCAAAGGAGAAATAGCGTGAGCCATTTTTAAGTCAGAATAAGCTCTCTTTGCTTTTACTAACTCTTCCTGTAATTCTGCTACAGATAGTTCTTTTACTTCTGATTGTTTCATTTTTCTAGAATTTAGTCAGCTTGATAATCCCTAGCCACTACATATTTTGTTCTCACTGGAAGCTTTTGCGCTGCCAAACGTAACGCCTCACGCGCCACAGGCTCTGCAACCCCTCCGATTTCAAAAAGCATTCTGCCAGGTTTAACGACAGCTGCCCAGTATTCAACAGCACCTTTACCTTTACCCATACGTACTTCAAGAGGCTTTTTTGTGATAGGTTTATCTGGAAAAATTCTGATCCACAAAGAACCTTCACGCTTCATAAAACGTGTGGCAGCAATACGTGCAGCTTCAATTTGTCTAGACGTAAGAAAGTTTGAGTCTAATGATTTGATACCAAAAGTACCATTTGAAAGTTGATGCCCTCTTCCGGCATTACCCTTCATGCGACCCTTCTGTTGCTTACGGAATTTTGTCTTTTTAGGCTGTAACATCTTGTTTTACTTTAAAAAATTACTTTCTACGACGTGATTTTGGAGCACCAGATCCACGACCGCCCTTTCCTTGCTTCTTAGCAAGACCTACTAGAGGAGACAATTCTCTCTTCCCATAAACCTCACCTTTCATGATCCAAACTTTGATACCCAATCTACCGTAAGTAGTATGAGCTTCTACCAAAGCGTAATCAATATCAGCTCTGAATGTTGATAAAGGAATACGACCTTCTTTGTAAGCTTCTGAACGTGCCATTTCAGCACCATTCAAACGACCTGAAATCTGTATCTTGATACCCTCTGCATTCATACGCATTGCAGCCGCGATAGCCATTTTAGTAGCACGACGGTAAGAGATACGGTTTTCAATTTGACGGGCTACTGAGGAAGCAACCAAAAATGCGTCAAGCTCAGGACGTTTAATCTCAAAAATATTGATCTGAACTTCCTTGTTAGTAATTTGTTTAAGTTCTTCTTTCAACTTGTCTACCTCTTGACCACCTTTCCCGATAATGATACCAGGTCTAGCAGTAGTGATAGTAACGGTTACAAGCTTAAGCGTACGCTCAATAATTACTCTAGACACACTAGCTTTTGATAAACGAGCGTGAATATACTTTCTAATCTTATCGTCTTCGGCAAGTTTATCACCGTAGTCGTTACCACCATACCAGTTAGATTCCCATCCTCTGATAATACCTAGGCGATTCCCGATTGGATTTGTCTTCTGTCCCATTTATTACTTGCTTTGTGTGTTATCTTTAGCACCAAGCACAACTGTAACGTGATTGCTGCGTTTTCTTATTCTGTGTGCGCGACCTTGTGGTGCAGGACGAAGTCTTTTTAACATACTTCCTCCATCAACACGAATCTCTTTAATAAATAAGTCTGCATCTTCAATACTAGCATCTTCGTTTTTCTCTTGCCAGTTTGAAATGGCAGAAAGAACCAACTTTTCTACACGACGAGAAGCTTCTTTATTACTAAATTTTAATATTTGAAGCGCTTTCTCTACTTTCTGACCACGTACAAGATCTGCAACTAAGCGCATCTTACGAGGTGAAGTAGGGCAGTTGTTCAGTTTTGCAAAGGCTAAACTTTTTTTAGCCTCTTTTATCTGCTCTGCTCTTTCCTTTTTACGAACTCCCATAGCTTCAATTATTTTTTACCTTTATTTTTTGACCCAACGTGACCTCTAAAAGATCGTGTAGGTGAAAATTCTCCTAATTTATGACCCACCATGTTCTCAGTTACATAAACAGGAACAAACTGGCGACCGTTATGAACAGCTATTGTTTGACCAACAAAATCCGGAGTAATCATTGAGGCTCTAGACCAAGTTTTGATTACCGTCTTTTTGTTAGACTCTACATTAGCAGCAACTTTTTGCTCTAACTTATAGTGAACGTAAGGTCCTTTTTTTAATGAACGTGCCATATCTTATTATTTCTTTCTACGTTCTACAATATATTTATTACTCGCTTTCGTCTTAGTACGGGTTCTGTAACCTTTAGCAGGCACACCGTTTCTATTACGTGGATGACCTCCAGAAGCACGACCTTCACCACCACCCATTGGGTGATCAACAGGGTTCATTACTACTGGTCTTGTACGTGGACGCCTACCTAACCAGCGTTTTCTACCAGCCTTACCAGAAACGATAAGCTGATGATCACTGTTAGAAACCGCACCTATTGTAGCCATACAATTCACTAGAATCAATCTAGTTTCACCTGATGGTAATTTTACCGTTGCAAATTTACCATCACGAGCCATAAGCTGCGCAAAAGCACCAGCACTACGAGCCATAATAGCCCCTTGCCCTGGACGTAACTCAATACAAGAAATAATAGTACCTAATGGAATATCAGACAAAGGCATCGCATTTCCTATTTCAGGAGCAACACCAGAACCAGAAACTACATTCTGATCTACCTGTAAACCATTGGGCGCAATAATGTAACGCTTCTCTCCGTCTTGATAATTTAAAAGCGCAATAAAAGCAGTACGATTAGGATCGTACTCGATGCTCGCAACTGTAGCAGGAACACCCTCTTTATTTCTTTTAAAATCAATAACGCGATAACGCTTTTTATGACCACCACCCTTGTAGCGCATGGTCATTTTACCTTGACTGTTTCTCCCTCCAGACTTTTTAATCGGAGCCAAAAGGCTTTTTTCCGGCTTATCAGTAGTGATGGCGTCAAACCCATTTACTACTCTAAATCGCTGTCCTGGAGTGATCGGTTTTAATTTTCTTACTGACATTTTTTAGTCTTAAATGTTACTATAAAAATCAATCACATCACCTTCCGCCACCTGTACAATTGCTTTTTTAAAGCCTTTTGTTTTACCAGTGATCATACCAGATTTTGTAAACTTGGTATTACGATCTGGGCGAACGTTCATTGTTCTAACTTTAATTACCGAAACACCATAAGTTGCCTCTACAGCATTTTTAATTTCGATCTTATTCGAACCGGGATTTACTTCAAATGTATAACGGCTATTTAGCTCACTATCCATTGTAGCTTTTTCGGTAATCACGGGTTTTATTAAAATACTCATGTTGTTACTTACTTAAAGTTTGCTCAATTTCTTCTAGAGATCCTTCTAAAAACACTACATTATTCGCATTCATAATTTTGTAAGTGCTTAATTCTGAACTCGTTATAACCTCAGAGGTCTTTAAATTGCGTGACGACAAATATACATTATTATTTGAAGCCCCCAACACAAACAAAGACTTTTTATTATCTAAGCCTAAAGCCTTTACAACGTCAACGAAATTTTTGGTTTTTGGAGTTTCAAAATTGAAATCCTCAATTACCGTAATCGCCTTGTCATTTGCTTTAAGAGTTAGCGCAGAACGTCTTGCTAATCGCTTAAGACCTTTATTCAGTTTAAATGAATAATTACGTGGTCTAGGACCAAACATTCTACCCCCACCTTTGAATACACCAGACTTGATACTACCAGCACGAGCGGTACCCGTACCTTTTTGTTTTTTAATCTTACGTGTACTACCTGCAATCTCAGCACGCTCTTTAGATTTGTGCGTACCCTGTCTTTTATTAGCAAGGTGCTGCTTTACATCTAAATAGATAGCGTGATCGTTAGGCTCTATAGCAAAAACAGAATCAGAAAGGTTTGCCTCTCTACCTGTTTCTTTTCCTTTAATATCAACTACTGCTACTTTCATTATCTTTCAATAATTACATAAGAGTTTTTGTGACCAGGTACACAACCTTTAACCACAAGTAGATTCTTTTCAGCAACTACTTTCAATACTCTTAAATTTTGAACTTTTACTCGCTCATTCCCCATTTGACCAGCCATACGCATACCTTTAAATACACGAGCTGGATAAGACGCCGCACCAATAGAACCTGGAGCTCTTAATCGGTTATGCTGTCCATGGGTAGACTGCCCTACACCACCAAATCCGTGACGCTTAACAACACCTTGAAAACCTTTACCTTTAGAAGTACCAGCTACATCAACGAACTGACCTTCTTTAAAGACTTCAACAGTTACTGCATCACCTAATTTGTACTCTCCTTCAAAATCTTGGAACTCGACAACTTTACGCTTTGCAACTGTACCTGCTTTCTTGGCGTGGCCTTGAGCAGCTTTATTTGCAGTCTTTGCGTCATCGAAACCTAATTGAAGAGCACTATACCCGTCAACCTCTTCGGTTCTGACTTGGGTAACAACGCAGGGACCTGCTTCGATAACGGTACAAGGAATATTCTTCCCATTCTCATCAAAGATGCTGGTCATACCTACTTTTTTTCCAATTAACCCAGACATATTAATTATTATTGATTATTACTATTTTACTTATTTAAACTTCGATCTTCATCGAAATAAAACAGGGTCAAAATACCTCCGACCCTGAATGTATTTTTATCCGTTTTTCCCTCGCTCGCAGCTCAGGACATGTTATTCCGCTATACGGAATGGTAACTATACCTTGATCTCTACTTCAACCCCACTTGGCAATTCAAGCTTCATTAACGCATCGATGGTTTTTGAAGATGAACTGTAGATATCAAGTAAACGCTTATAAGAGCTAAGCTCAAACTGCTCACGAGATTTCTTGTTTACGTGTGGAGAACGTAATACAGTAAAGATTTTTTTGTGAGTAGGAAGTGGGATTGGCCCAGTTACTACAGCACCGGTACTTTTTACCGTTTTTACGATTTTCTCAGCAGACTTATCTACTAAGTTATGATCGTAAGATTTAAGTTTTATTCTGATTTTCTGACTCATGTCTTAGTAAATTAAGCGTTAGCAGTTCCTTTTGCTGCAGCAATAACTTCTTCAGATACGTTAGAAGGAGTTTCTGCATAGTGTGAAAATTCCATTGTAGAAGTTGCACGACCAGAAGAAAGTGTACGTAAAGTAGTTACATAACCAAACATCTCAGAAAGCGGCACAATAGCTTTTACAACTTTTGCTCCAGCACGGTCTCCCATACTACTCATCTGACCACGACGACGGTTAAGGTCACCCACAATATCACCCATATTTTCCTCTGGAGTAATTACCTCCACTTTCATCATTGGCTCAAGAACTACAGCTCCAGCGGCTTTAGCAGCTGCTTTAAATCCTAGTTTTGCAGCAAGTTCAAAAGATAATGCATCAGAATCCACAGGGTGGAAAGAACCATCCTTAAGTGTAACTTTCATAGCATCAACTTCAAACCCGGCTAATGGACCATTGATCATTGCAGTCTTAAATCCTTTTTCAACAGCAGGAATATATTCTTTAGGAACGTTACCACCTTTTACTTCGTTAACGAACTCCAAACCAACTTTCCCTTCTTCAGCAGGCTCTAAAGTAAATACGATATCTGCGAATTTACCACGACCACCTGACTGCTTCTTGTAAACCTCTCTGTGATCTGCAACGCGAGTAATAGCCTCTTTGTACTCAACCTGTGGCTGACCCTGGCTAACCTCTACCTTAAACTCACGCTTAAGACGATCAACAATAATATCTAAGTGAAGCTCACCCATACCAGAAATAATCGTCTGACCAGAAGCTTCATCTGTACGTACTTGGAATGTTGGATCTTCTTCTGCCAACTTAGCCAAAGCCATACCTAATTTATCAACATCAGCCTTAGTTTTAGGCTCAACAGCGATACCAATTACCGGATCAGGGAACTCCATACTCTCAAGTACGATCGGGTGTTTCTCATCTGATAATGTATCACCAGTCTTAATATCTTTAAATCCTACAGCCGCACCAATATCACCAGCCTCGATAAAATCGATAGCATTTTGCTTATTAGAGTGCATTTGATAGATACGAGAGATACGCTCTTTGTTACCTGAACGGTTGTTCAATACATAAGAACCTGCATCTAGACGACCTGAATAGGTACGGAAGAATGCTAAACGACCAACAAATGGGTCTGTAGCAATTTTAAACGCTAATGCTGCGAAAGGTGCAGTTACATCAGGCTTACGCAATTCTTCTTTCTCAGTATCTGGATTAATACCTTTAATACCTTCCTTATCTACAGGAGAAGGCAAGTAACGACATACAGCATCTAATAAGAACTGAACACCTTTATTTTTAAAAGCAGAACCACAGATCATAGGAATGATAGACATATCCATTACAGCAGCACGAAGCGCAGCGTGCACCTCATCTTCAGTAATAGAATCTTCATCTTCCATAAATTTCTCAAGCAAGTTCTCATCGTAAGCAGCAACCTCTTCGATCAACATACCACGATACATTTTTGCTTCTTCTTTCAACTCCTCAGGAATCTCAACAACATCAAAAGTTGAACCTTGAGTCTCATCGTGCCATACTACCGCACGGTTTTTCACAAGATCAATAATTCCTCTAAAGTCTGCTTCTTCCCCAATAGGAAGAACGATAGGCACTGCATTAGAACCTAGCATCTCTTTAACCTGCTTACAAACCTCCAAGAAGTTTGAACCTTGACGGTCCATTTTGTTTACAAAGCCCATACGTGGCACTTTGTAGTTATCAGCAAGTCTCCAGTTAGTTTCAGACTGAGGCTCAACGCCATCAACCGCACTAAACAAGAACACAAGACCATCAAGAACACGCAATGAACGGTTTACCTCTACAGTAAAATCAACGTGTCCCGGAGTATCAATTATATTGAAGTTATAATCCTTTGTATCAGGAAGTGGCTGAGCATTTTCCATAGGAAACTTCCAAGTACAAGTAGTAGCAGCAGAAGTAATAGTAATACCACGCTCTTGCTCTTGCTCCATCCAGTCCATAGTAGCCGCACCATCGTGCACCTCACCTATTTTATGGCTCACACCAGTATAATAAAGTATACGCTCAGTAGTTGTAGTTTTACCCGCATCAATGTGAGCCGCAATACCTATATTTCTTGTAAATTTTAAATCTCTTTGTGCCATTTTTATTAGAATCTAAAGTGAGAGAATGCTTTATTTGCTTCTGCCATCTTATGAGTATCTGTACGTTTTTTAACAGCAGCACCTTCTTCTTTAGCAGCAGCTAAAATTTCCGCAGCTAACTTAGAAGCCATTGATTTTTCATTACGCTTTCTAGCGAAACTAATCAACCATTTCATCGCAGTAGAAATCTTGCGATCTGGTCTGATCTGCATAGGGATCTGAAAGGTTGCACCACCTACTCTACGGCTACGCACTTCAACGTGCGGCATAACATTAGACAATGCATCTTTCCAAACTTCTAAAGCAGTTTTTTCTTCGTTGTTTTTCTTCTCCTCTACGATATCCATTGCATCGTAAAAGATTTTGAAGGCTACCGACTTCTTACCGTCCCACATCATCATGTTAACGAAACGCGTAACCAGCTGATCGTTAAAACGAGGATCTGGTAAAAGTGGTCTTTTTTTGGCCTGTCTTTTTCTCATTTCTTCTCTTTAAAAGTTTTTAATTACTTCTTAGGGCGTTTTGCTCCATACTTAGAACGACGCTGTAGTCTTCCCTGAACACCTGCTGTATCCAAAGCTCCACGTACAATGTGATATCTAACACCTGGCAAATCTTTTACCCTTCCACCTCTAACCAATACTATCGAGTGCTCTTGTAAATTGTGTCCTTCACCACCAATGTATGCATTCACCTCTTTACCGTTAGTTAATCTAACACGCGCTACTTTACGCATCGCTGAGTTAGGTTTCTTAGGCGTAGTAGTGTACACACGGGTACAAACCCCGCGGCGTTGTGGGCACGAATCCAAAGCAGCCGATTTACTCTTCTTGGTTATTTTGGCTCTTCCTTTTCGTACTAATTGTGAAATTGTTGGCATAATTTCCTTTTACCTAAATTATAGTTATTATAATAGCCCTTTTCTAAGGGTGTGCAAAGCTACAAAATAAATTAAGTATTTCAACACTTAAATCATTAATTTTCAAAGGTATTTTTCAGATATTGAAAAACCGCACACCAAACCCCACTAATATATCGCAATCTTGAAGCTGAATCTCATTATCTTTTACGTCACCCTATTGATAGGAAGCTCTTTATTCGGCCAAAAAATACACTTACAAATTGTTGGTTCGGAAAAAACAGAAAAAGATTTACTGAAGACTTTTGGCTTGAAAGCAGAATTTAGCTCCTTCTCAGAAGCGCAAGAGTCACTCAACAGATTAAAAGACTTCCTCTATAAAGAAGGCTACTTTCAACACATAGTTTCATTAACAAACAACAACCAACTTATTAAAGTAACACCTGGAAACAGATCAGATTCGATCACATTATATATAAATGACAAAAACCTTCAATTAGATTTCACTAAAAAAAAATCACTTGCCACAACTGAACTCCCCGAATTCCTTAAAAACATTACCAAAAAGGAAAGCGACGCAGGATACCCATTATCCACCACCAGTTTAATAAACATACGCTTAAACGACAATGAACTCACAGCAGAACTTCATCTTGAGAGAAAAAGACAACGTAAAGTTTCTAACATCTTAATAAAAGGATACCCCAAGTTTCCAAAGTCATATCTAAAACACTACACCAGATTAGACACCACAAAAACATTCAACAGATCTGAAATTCAAAAAAAAACAGACAATCTTAACAACCTCCTTTTTATCACCCAAACAAAACCTCCCGAAATCCTTTTCACTAAAGATAGCACCAACCTATATCTATATATAGAGAAGAATAACATCAATCAATTTGAAGGTTTTATAGGCTTTGCCTCAGATGAAGAAACTAATAAATTGAGAATAGACGGAGTCATAGATCTTCAATTAACAAACAACTTCAATTACGGAGAATCCCTTAGCTTCTATTACAAGAGCAACGGCAACAACCAACAAACCCTAGAGCTTTCTGCCAGACTCCCCTACCTTTTTAAATCCCCAATTAGCCTAAGCGCCAACTTTAATCTTTTTAGACAAGACAGCTTATTCTCTAACACCTCACAATCCCTTTCAGCCGAATTTCAAGCCGCACAAAACCTTAGCATCAACACCACATACAATCACACCAGCTCCAATGCCACCACTTCGGCACCAGACAGCAATCCGTTTACCAAAAACAGCCTAAGCCTAGGGTTGACTTATACAAACAAAAAGAACTATATACTTCTCCCTCAAATCACTCAGTTCAAAATTGACATAGGAGGCGCACAAAGAATAGACCAAAATACTAATCGTCAATTTTTCACAACAATTGAAGCATTAAAAACCTTTACAATCTCCTCTAAACAGCAACTCCACCTAGAAAGCAATACCAGTATTCTCAACTCTGAAGATTATTATGAAAACGAGCTGTTTCGGTTTGGCGGCATAAAAACACTCCGCGGCTTTAAAGAAAACAGCATTTTCTCCAGCACCTACTCCACCCTACTAACAGAGTTTAGACAAGTCCTCACAAATGAATTGACCATTAATAGCATTTTTGATCTAGCCTATAGCAAGAATCATATCAACAATTCAGAAAACTACCTCTACTCTATCGGCCTTGGCGCTTCAATAGTCACACAAAGCGGCACTTTGAAACTGAACTTCGCTAACGGAACCACCCTAGGCAACACGCCAAAATTCAGCAACACAATCCTACATTTAACCCTGTTAACACAATTCTAAAACAACCACAATTACATTTTTCGTAAGATATAGTCTTTCTGACGATTTAACCTATTTAACAGTTTTAATTAGTTAAAAACACTCGATAATGAAGTATTCTTATTTAATAATCCAAATTTTATAGAATTATCATAATTAACATATAATGCTATTTAATTTAACAAAAAATTAAATTTTATGATTTAAAATGTTGTGTTGATGCTTTTTTTTAATCATTTTTAACATCGGCTAATTCAAATAAATATTAAACATGAAAAAACGATTACAAGGATTTCTAATGCTATTTCTAGCATTAGTTGTGCAAGTTTCTTTTGCGCAAACCAGAACAATTTCTGGAACGGTAACCGATGATAGCGGAGTTCCGCTGCCAGGAGTTAACGTCCTCATCTCTGGAACGACAACCGGAACACAAACAGATTTTGATGGATTGTATTCTATTGAAGCATCTACGGGAGATGTGCTTACATTTAGCTATGTTGGTTTTTCTCCTCAAGACGTAACCGTAGGAACTTCATCAACAATTGATGTTCAGCTTGCCGCTGGAGAAGCTTTAGAAGAAGTAGTAGTAACCGCCCAAGGAATTAAAAGGGAGAAAAAAGCACTCGGTTATGCTGTAAGCGAAGTATCTTCTGAAGCTCTTGAACAGCGTCCCGAATCTGATGTTGCTCGTGTACTCTCAGGTAAAGCATCTGGGGTAGAGATTACAGCACAAAATGGTACATCAGGATCTGCAACAAACGTAGTTATTAGAGGATACACCTCTATTAACGGAAGTAACCAAGCGCTTTTTGTGGTTGACGGTGTTCCCTTTGCCAGTGACACTAATTCTTCAGGGAGTTTTGTGAATGGTAATACTGGTTCGAGCCGTTTCTTAGATATTGATCCCAACAACATCGCAAGCGTTACTGTTCTTAAAGGTCTTGCTGCCGCAACACTTTATGGAACTGACGGGCGTAACGGTGTTATCTTAATTACAACGAAAGCAAACAGCGGGCAGTCTTCAAAAAAGAAAACAGAAATCACTTTAAATCAGTCTTTCTTTTTCAACGAGATCGCATCCCTTCCTGATTACCAACAGAATTATGGTGGTGGTTTTAACCAGTCTTTTGGTTGGTTTTTCAGTAACTACGGACCAAACTTCAATGCAACAGGAGTTGACGGATATTTAAATGATCCCGCTGGAATTATCGATGCTAACGGAAATGTTCCGCATCCATATGCCACAAACGCCTTCTTAAGTAACTTTTTAGGCGGAGAGAACGAATTGTATCAATCCTTCCAAGGGGTTGACTATGCTTACAGACCCTACGCTAGTGTAGAGAACTTTTTTAGAACTGGTAGTGTAAGCAATACCTCCTTAAACATCAGAGGCGCTTCAAATGATGGCAACATGTCTTTCAACGTAAACTTCGGGCATACAGATGATCAAGGTTTCACCCCAGGCAACAGCCTTACCAGAAACACACTTTCTGTTGGTGGACGCGCTAAATTGAGCAACAAATTTACAGTAACCGGTATTTTAAACTATTCTCGCACTGATTTTAAAACACCTCCGGTTGCAGCGAGTGATGGTAACGCGAATTATGGTTTATCTGTATTTGGTCAGGTATTCTTTACCCCGATAAGTGTTGACTTAATGGGCTTACCTTTTGAAATCCCCGAAACAGGTGGTAGTATCTATTACCGTAATGGAAACGACATTGTAAACCCACGATGGACTGTTAAAAATGCACAGAATGGTCAGCTTACCAATCGTGTTTTTGGTAATGCACAACTTTCTTACGAGTTCAACGATAATGTAAGTGTACTCTATAGAGGTGGTATTGATATCTATAACGAGCGTAACCACTCTTACGCAAATAAAGGGGGAGTTAATAGTGATGCTGACCGTTTTGGTTACTATGACACTTGGGATAACAACAGCACTACTTTTAATCACTATGCTGCGGTATCTGGTAATTACGACTTAACAGCTGATCAAAAATTAAATGTTAGCTTTCTTTTAGGTGGAAGTACATTAGGAGAATACTACGACAGACAAGGGGTTTCGAGCTCTGCTCAAATCGTTTATGACGTTCAGAGGCACTTCAACTTTGAAAACCAGCTACCTATTCAGTTTTCTCAAAAAAGAAACACTATCGGTTTATTTGGTGATCTTTCATTTGAGTATGACAACTTCTTATACTTATCGCTATCCGGAAGAAATGACTGGATCTCAAACTTGATCGCAGAAAACAACAGTCAGTTTTACCCTAGTGTTAGCGCCTCTTTCATTCCAACTTCTGCATTTGAAGGTTTTGGCGGAGGAAACAGCCTAGGACTAAATTACCTTAAATTAAGAGCCGGTCTTGGTTCTTCTGCAGGGTTCCCTACAGGATACCCAACCGTGAATACTATCAATCAATCTACTCAAGTTTCTGGTGGAGCTGTTGGTGGAGCTTCAGGAATTGTTACCAATGGTGTTAGCGACGCTCTTGCTAATCCAAATCTAAGACCTGAGTTGATCAGCGAATGGGAAGTAGGTTTTGATGCAAGATTGCTAAAAAACCGTTTAGATGTTAGCTTATCATATTACGATCGTACAACTAAAGACCAGATTGTGGGAATCCCATTATCAACATCTTCAGGATATACCGGCACAACGGGTAACATCGGAAAGGTTGAAGGAACCGGATGGGAAGTTGACCTAGGGGTTGACATATTTAAAAGTGCAGAGCCTAGTGGATTCAGCTGGAACTCCAGAGTGAACTTCACTACCAATAAGCAAATAGTTACTGAACTTGGTAGTGACCAGATAGTTTATGCAGGATTCTCTAATTTAGGTAATGCTGCAATTCAAGGCGAACAACTAGGGGTTATCGTAGGAAGCAGAATTCTTAGAGATGATAATGGTTCATTTGTAGTAGGTAATGATGGTTTTTACGTATCAGAGACTGAGGTTTATATTGATGATGCAGGAAATGAGGTAAATGCCGATACTCCAGGAGCTCGTTCTATAGCACCTATCATCGGTAATCCTAACCCTGATTATGTAATGAACTTTATCAACACTATTTCTTATAAGAATCTTACGCTTGGTTTTCAAGTAAGTCACGTAAGCGGTGGAGATATTTACTCTCAGACAATAGGTACGTTGCTAGGTCGTGGTTTAATAAACCCGGATCGTAGAGAACCTTTTATTCTTCCTGGTGTTTTAGCTGACGGATCACCTAACAGACAGCAGCTAGACAACTCTTCATTCTATTTTGACAATGTTCTTTTTGGTCCTAGCGAGTTGAGAATCTATGACGCTTCTGTAATTCGTCTTAAGGAACTATCCCTAGGTTATACAATGCCTAAAAAGTGGTTAGAAAAAACTCCTTTTGGCACTTTATCGATTACTGCTGCCGGATATAACTTATGGTATGACGCATACAACACTCCAGATCGCGCTAATTTTGATCCTAACGTAGCTGGTATTGGTGTAGGTAATGGGCGTGGATTTGACTATCTAAACGGACCTAGTTCTAGAAGATATGGTTTGAGCGTAAAAGCTACATTCTAAGCTAATCGTAGAAGCACTTAACTTAAAAAGCATCTACTAAAAATTTTTAATATGAAAAAAATATATAATGTCTTATTTATAGCGTTTCTTTCAGCCCTTACAGTCTTTCAGAGTTGCGAGACGGTAGAGCTCGAAATGCTAGAAAACCCTAACTCTCTGAGCCCTGATCAGGCCAACCCATCACTTCTGTTTAACAGTGTGCAATTGAGTTACCGTAATGGCGTGTCGTCATTTAATAATATTGGCGCACAGCTTGGTAGAATTGACTATATGAGTGGTCGTATCTATTTTAACAACTACGGAAGCGGAACCCTCAATGGACCTTGGGGAAATTTATTCAGTTCAATGAACCCGGATATTGCAGTAATTGAAGAATCAAACACTGATGGTTCTTATGATTATATTCTAGGCGCATCAAAAGCAATGCAAGCACACCTTATGATGCTACTTGTAGATTATGTTGGTGATATTGTTTGGAGCGAAGCAAATATGCCTCTAGATTTCCCCAACCCTAATCTAGACGATGATGCAGCTGTATATGATGCTGCTCTAAGCTTACTAAATGAGGCTTCTTCTCTATTACAAGGAGCTAGTGTTGGGACATCTACAGACCTTTTTTACGAAGGTGATGGAGGTAAATGGATCAAGTTTATCAATACACTTAAAATGAGAGCGGCGTTAACTACCGGTGACTACAATGGTGTAATCAACGCTACCAACGTAATCGAAAGCGCTGAAGATAATTTCACCTTCGCTTATGGCACTAATTTACAGCAACCAGATACACGTCATCCTGATTACGCAAGTGATTACACTGATAGTGGAGCAGGTCTTTACAGATCTAACTGGTTAATGAATCTTATGGCTGGAACCTTCGGAGACTTCTCAGGTAATGATGACCCACGAAGAAGATATTACTTCTACCGTCAAAATGCGGTTACTCCAGGTAGCTTCACCCTATTATTCTGGGAAGCTGATGAAAACTACTATTTGTATGACGGCGCAGTAGATGCAGCATCGTTAGCTTGCTCTGCGCAAGACGTACCATCGCACTTAGAATTTACAGAACAAGAAGATTACTGGTGTTCTATGCGCTTAGGATATTGGGGAAGAATACATGGTAACAATGAAGGTATTCCGCCAGATTCATTTACCAGAACAGCAACAGGAGTTTATCCAGCTGGAGGTCGATTTGATGACAATTTAGATTGGGTAATTTTAAATCCAGATCAAAGCAACATCACATTTTATGATGCAGCTGTAGGTCTTGGTCGCGGTGCCGGAGGAGCAGGTATAGAGCCTATTATTCTTTCGTCATATGTAGAATTCTGGAGGGCTGAAGCATATCTAATGCTTGGGCAGGATGATCCAGCAGAAGATGCTTTTGAAGCAGGTGTAACAGAATCTGTGAACTACGTTACCACGTTTACAGATCCTACAGCAGACACAAGTCTGGCTCCTACTGCAGAAGATATTTCAGAGTTTATAGCTGATATTACCGATGAGTTCTCTGATGCCGATGAGAACACTGCATTAGATGCATTTGACTGGCCTGTAGAAAAATCTAAGCTAGACATCCTTGGTGAACAATTTTTCATCGCAATGTATGGTGGTGGTGCAGATGCATTTAATTTCATAAGAAGAACAGGGTATCCCAGAACTTTGGCAAGAAATATTGATCCAAATCCGGGACCATTCCCTAGAACACTTCTTTACCCATCAAGTGAGGTTAATGCTAACCCAAATGTTAGTCAGCGACAAGACAATTTAACGCAGGTATTCTGGGATGCCGGAGTTACTAACCCTGCAAACTAAAATTATATGAAGATGAAAAATATTTTAAAATACATACTTATTCTAGGGCTCGTCTTCAACACAGTTTCTTGTGATGATGACCCAGATAATGCAATCTACACTGTTTTAGATTACGAAAAAGGCGCTGTATTAAGAACTATTGAAGTTATTAATGCGTCTCTTAACTCTAGCGACCCTACATCAACTTTTGCTGTGACCGTAGAAGAGCAAGATGAATTAGACGGTGGACTTATGGAGAGTGTTGACATCTACGTTTCACTTAGAGATCTAACAAGTGAAAATGGAACTTCAGATCCAAACAGAAGCCTAGTAAAAACGGTTCCTGCATCTGACTTCACCGAAGGACCTGTAGGTTTACCAAGAGCGACGTTGACCGCTACTTTTGGAGAAGCTATTAGCGCAATGGGAATTACTGACAGTGAGTACACCGCTGGTGACGTGTTCATATTTGAACTTGTTTTAAACCTTACAGATGGTAGATCTTTAGGCCCAGAAAGTAGTTCAGGTGTTTTAACAGGTGTATTCTTTAAAGCACCATTTCAATACAATGCATTATTAACCTGCTCTCCAGAACCTGGTAACTATACCGTTAGAATGTTTGATTCTTATGGAGATGGATGGCAAACTGATTGCGGTAATGGTGGCTCAGGAATCACTATTGTTTTAGACAGTACAACTTTAGAAGTTGGTTTATGCTCACCTTATGGAGGGTGCAACTCCGGAGCATTCTTAGATGAAAGTCAAGGTGGTTGTACACCTAATGATGGTTACGAGGGCGTGGCAACTGTTACTATACCAGAAGGCACGGTAAGTGCAGAATGGAACTTCCCAGGTGATAACTATGGTGAGATTCGCTTCGAGGTATATGCACCTAACGGAGATTTAGTGTATGATTCTGGTGATTTTGGTGAGCAAGCATCTGGCTTATTACCTATCACAGTGTGTGCACAATAATTATAAGAAACCACGTAGAGATTATTAGCCAATAATCGAAAAGGAAGCCTGCAAGTAAAATTGCAGGCTTCTTTATTTTTAAAGATTTAAAATAAAAATCAAATTACTATTAAGATCTAATTCAAACTGTTATCAAAGTTCATCACTATAACGATTTAATTTATTTTAAATTAACACAATGTAAACACTCTTAAAGATTACAACCACAACACCTTATGCTTTAAATTAACATAACTTTTGCATTTTTATCAATTAACACAAACAGACCTTTCTTTATGATAAACATTTCTCATTAAAACACCTGTTTTAATGAATATACAACAACCATCTATTAAAATTTTATGACAAATAAATTGTTTATTGAATATTAATTCTACAAATTCGCCCTCGGCTAATTCAAATAAACAATAACATGAAAATTAAATTTACTGGATTGCTAACGCTATTCTTAGCGTTAGTGGTGCAATTCTCGTTTGCACAAACCAAAGAAGTAACCGGTACGGTTACTGATGGAAGCGGAGTGCCACTTCCCGGTGTTAACATCGTAATTCAAGGCACTACTACAGGTACACAAACTGATTTTGATGGTAATTATGCAATCTCTGCATCTCAGGGTCAGACCTTAGTCTTTTCATACGTAGGTTTTGGAGATTCTGAACAAGTAGTAGGAGCCTCAAGCACAATTAATGTGAGTCTAACCGCAGGTGAAGCTCTTGATGAAGTAGTTGTAACTGCTTTAGGTATTTCTAGAGAAAAGAAATCTTTAGGATACGCAACTCAGGAGGTAAGCAGTGAAGAACTTACACAAACAAGAAATAGTAATGCACTTAATGCGCTTTCTGGTAAAGTTGCCGGTGTTCAAATTTCTAATGCAAGTGGTAACTTAGGAGGTTCTTCAAGAATTTTAATCCGTGGTATTGGTTCTATCACACAAGAAAACAGACCTTTAATAGTAGTTGACGGTATCCCATTAGATAACAGTAACTACAACAGTACATCTACCCAAAATGGTGGAGGTGGTCGTGATTTTGGTGATACTGGTTTTGACATCAACCCTGACGATATTGCTAGTATGAACGTTCTTAAAGGTGGTGCAGCAGCAGCCCTTTACGGCTCACGTGCATCTAACGGGGTTATTCAAATCACTACCAAATCAGGTAAAAAAGGCAAAGGTGAAGTAACTGTAAACACAGGTATCACTTTTGAAGAAGTAAACATTCTACCTCAAACTCAAAAACTCTACGGTGGTGGAGGTGGTAACTACACTATTGGTGACCAAGGCGGCTTTAACCAAGCTACTATTAATGGTACTACATACAATTTAGTTGATTATGCAACTGATGAATCTTGGGGACCAAGATATGAAGGACAACCAGTTTTACATTGGGATGCTTTTGAACCAGGAACTCCTGGCTATTTACAAACTAGACCTTGGGTAGCTCCTGCTAATGACGGTAGCACTTTATTTAAAACAGGGTATTCTTATAATAATGGTGTAGCATTCTCTCAAGCAGGAGAAGATTCTAACATGCGTATGTCTATCAACAATACGCAGACTGAAGGTATTTTACCAAACACTAAACTGAATAAAACCAGTATTAACTTTAATGGTTCAACTAAAATTGGTGATAAATTAAAAGTAGATGCTTCGGTAAACTTTACAGTAACTGATGGTTTTAACAGACCAGCTTCAGGTTATACAGGAGAAAGTGTAATTCTTCAGTTATATCAATTTGGTCAAACTTCATTAGACTATGATCGTCTTAAGGCATATAAAACTGCAGATGGTCGCCAGAGAACTTGGAACAGAAGAGCTTACAATGATCCTCTTCCACAGTATACAGATAACCCATATTGGGTGCTTAATGAAAATACAGCAGAGGATAAAAGAACACGTTGGTATGGTACTGTAGGTGCTACTTACAACTTTACTGATGATTTCTATGCGGTAGCTAAAGTATATGGTGATACTTATGACTTTAGAATTAATCAAAGAACAGCTGTTGGCTCTCAAGCACAAGCTTCTTACTCAGAAAGTGATCGTGATTTTCAAGAGATCAACTATGAGGGAAGATTACACTTCGACAAATCTGTTTTTGAAGACAAATTAAGCATCAACGCCTTTGTAGGTGGTAATAGAAGGGTTAACGAATATCACTTCTTAGGTGCTAATACTAATGGTGGTCTTGTAGTTCCAGGATTCTACAACTTAAGTAACTCTGTTGATAACCCAACTGTTAGTGAAAGTGATTCTCAGCGTCAGATAAACAGTTTATTTGGTTCTGTTTCTTTAGGTTATGACAACTTTGCTTACTTAACAGTAACTGGTCGTAATGACTGGTCTTCTACTCTACCTGCAGAGAATAACTCATACTTCTACCCATCTGTAAGTGGTAGTTTTATTGCATCTCAATTTATTAATGCAGACTGGCTTTCTTTCTTAAAAGTAAGAGCTGGTTATGCTGAAGTAGGTAGTGATACAAGCCCTTATCAATTAAGTAATGTATTTACAGGAAGTAATCCTTTCTTAGGTTCAGTACCATTTACTCTTGTTAGCAGTAATAAAAACCCTAATCTTTTACCAGAAGAGAAGCGCACCTATGAATTTGGTGTTGAAGCATCTTTCTTCAACAGACGTTTAGGTTTTGATGTAACTTATTACAATGAGCTAACTAAAGATTTGATTACTCCGGTACAAGTTGACCCTTCAACAGGATTTACTTCTACAGTTCTTAATGCTGGTGAATTAGAAAATAAAGGTATCGAGATTCTTGTAAATGCTACACCAATAATGACTGAGGATTTTTCTTGGGATGTTACTTGGAATTTTGCTAAGAACGAAAACACGCTACTTAGCTTAGCTCAAGGTCTTGAAACACTTCAGCTAGCAAGTTTCCCTTTTAACGGTGTTTCTTTAAATGCAGTTGTAGGTGAGCGTTACGGTCAAATTCGTGGTACCAACTACGTTTATGATGATGCTGGTAACCGCGTTGTAAACTCAAATGGTAGCTATGCCGAAACTCAAAACGTGGAAAACCTTGGTTCTATCTTACCTGATTACAACATGGGTATCCGTAACACTTTTACCTATAAAGGTATTAGCTTAGGCGTATTAGTTGACAGACAAAAAGGTGGTGTATACCGCTCATTGACTAACATTTGGGGTAATTACTCTGGTATCTTAGAGCAAACTGCTGCTAATAACATTCGTGAAGAAGGTTTAATTCTTCCTGGTGTAACTGGTGATGTAACTTATAATGATGACGGTTCTTACACAGTATCAAATACTGCTGAAAATACGCAAGTAATTTCTGCACAGCAATATGGTACTGATTTCTATTTTGGTAATGATGCACAAAACGTATTTGATGCTTCTTACTGGAAATTACGTGAAGTAACTCTTGGTTACAACCTACCTAAAAACTGGATTGGTAATGCATTTAGTGAAGTAAGACTTACTGCATTTGGTAGAAACCTACTTGTATGGGGTCTAGACAATGACAACTTCGATCCAGAAATCGCAACTACAGGTAGTGGTAACATTCAAGGTTCTGAAGGTGGTTCTTTACCATCAACACGTTCTTACGGACTTAACGTTCAATTAAAATTTTAAGAAAAAGATGAAAAATAAATTTATAATCTTATTAATGCTCGTCATCTCGGCAGGATTTAGTTCTTGTGATGATGGCTTAGAAGAAGTTAACCTAAACCCTAACGACCCTGAGCTTGTACCTACTGCAAACATTTTTGCATCTGCAACTAAAAGCTATATCGACTTTAGCCGAAACGCTTTTAACTCAGGACGTTTAACTCAGAACTGGGTAGAATATTGGGGACAAACAGCCTATGCTGATGAAGATCGTTATTTATATCGTGAGTCTTCAGCAGAAAGTATTTACCAAAATACTTACCTAGTTGCAACAGACTTTAAATCAATCATTGACCTGAACACTGATGAAGCAACAATGGCAGACGCCGCTGCTTCAGGGGATAATGACAACCAGATTGCAGCTTCTCGTATTATGTTATCTTATATGTTTTATGAGTTGACTAATTTCTTTGGTGATGTACCGTACTATTCTTATGGTTCAGACAATGAGAATTTTCAAGCACTTGCTGTAGACGAAGATTTAAATCCTGTATTTGCTCCTCAAGAAGAGATTTATGCAGATATTTTAAATGAATTAAGAGAGTCTGCAGATATGATCAATGTTAATGCTGCTGTGTTTACATCTGGTGATAACATTTTTGGTGGTGATGCTGCAAAATGGAAAAAATTTGCAAACTCTTTAATTCTAAGAGTTGCAAACAATCTTCGTGATGTAGACCCCACAACTGCTACCAGCGCTATTAATGCCGCTATTCAGTCTGGTGTAATGACTTCTAATGCTGATAACGCTGTTCAGAGCTACGAAACAGTAGATCTAAACGCTTCACCTTGGTGGAGAGCCTTCATTGGTAGAACTGACTTTGCAGTAACTGCTCCATTTATCAACTTATTAAAAGGTGAGACTGGTAACTTTGGTCTTGACCCAAGATTATTTGAGATGGCAGCACCTATTTCAGTAGGTATTGAAGATGTAAAAGATGACAACTATACTACAAGTGATGACCCTGCTGACTATGTAGGAGCTCCATACGCTTTTAGAAATATGAATGCTCTTCCTTCTACTTCTTACTCGTTTATGAGTAGTAAAGTTCTAAGACCAGATTACGGTGAGGTACTTATGGAATATTCTGAAGTTGCTTTTATCCTTTCTGAAGAGAACGGATTTGATCAAGCAAACTACGAAGAAGGTGTACGTGCTTCTATGGAAAAATGGGGTGTTGCTGATGCAGACATCACTGCTTTTGTAAGCACTTTGCCTGCCGCTTCTGAAGAAAACGTACTTAACCAAAAGTATGTAGCTTTATATATGCAACCTAATACTGCTTACGCAATGTATAGAAGAACTGGTTATCCTAATGTACTTTTAGTACCTGGAGATACAGTTGACTTACCACAAAATCAAGTGGACGCTCAAGCAGAAGGAAACAGAATTGAGTCTTACACCTTTGAATCTGGTGTAAATGGCGTAACGGATTTACCTTTCCGTTTAAGATACCCGCAAATCCTGCAAACGCTTAATGGTGAAAACCGCGCAGCAGCTGCAGCTGATTTAGGTAACGGGGATACGATCTTGAGTAAATTATTCTGGGACGTAAACTAATTTTTAAGTTATTATTTGATTTTGAAAAGCCACCTTTTAGGTGGCTTTTTTATTTCTGCATCTTAAATAACCAACTTATCTTTGCCCTATGTCAAAAAGCACAAACATCTACGGAACCCGCGCAATCATCGAAGCGATTCAAGCAGGTAAAGAAATTGGTAAGATTTATCTTCAAAAAGGATTAAGCAATCCGCTTTCTAAGGAATTAGAAAAGTTGATTCGTGAGCATGGTATTTCTGTTTCATATGTTCCGCAGGAAAAGCTCTACAAACTTTCAGACCAAAATCATCAAGGTGCAATTGCTACCATCTCCCCTATTCAATTCGCCGAATTTGAAGCTACCGCTGAAGCGGTTCTCGCCGGTGATAAGCCCGCCTTATTTTTACTTCTAGATCAGCTCACTGATGTAAGAAACTTTGGTGCGATTATCAGAACTGCAGTATGCACAGGAGTTGATGCGATTATCATTCCTAAATCGGGAGGAGCACCGGTGACTGACGATACGGTAAAAACATCAGCGGGAGCGATCTTCAACATCCCCATTTGTAAAGTTGACCATATCAAGGATGCATTATTCTACTTGCAAGGCTCTGGAGTACAAGTTGTGGCTGCAACCGAAAAGACTAACGACTCTATTTACGATTTAGATTATTCTTCACCTACTGCTCTTGTTATGGGAAGTGAAGGAAAAGGAGTTACTCCCGGCGTCTTAAAAGTGGTAGATCACAAAGCAAAACTACCTATGGCAGGTACTATTAGTTCGCTAAATGTTTCGGTAGCTTGTGGCGCATTTCTCTATGAAGTCGTGAGACAACGTCTTAAGTAAGTCGGTCTTCGTCATCCTCCTCTTCCAGAGGCGGATCAATAAAGTTTCCATCTTTATCAAATTGCTGTAAAAAAGGATCGTCCTCCGGATTATAAGCTTCAGTTTCCCACACATACTTTATGGGCTTTGCTATTTTCGATTTAATCACAAAGGCTAAAACCAGTCCGGTTAAAAATCCTGAAAGATGCCCCTCCCAACTCATTCCGTCTCTTATGGGCATAGTTCCCCAGATCAGACTTCCGTAGAGAAAAACCACTATGAGGGAAAAGGCAGTCAACCTATAATGTTTAGACCAAATTCCTTTAAAGAATAAAAAAGAAGCCAGACCATAAACCACGCCACTGGCTCCAATATGGTACGCCTCGCGACCAATAAGCCAGGTTCCCAGCCCTGAGCCTATTACTACCCAAAAAAGCACACGCACGGCTACTGGTTTGTAGAAATAGATCAGTCCTGCCATCAAAACCAAAACAGGAACGCTATTGTGCCACAAATGACTCAAATTAGAATGTATAAAGGGTGAAAAAATGATACCCAACAATCCTTTCAGGTCACGCGGCAAAACGCCATAGGGAGTGAAATTATAACCAAATTTCAACTCAAACCAAAAAACCAGCCAAAGCGTGAGCACTCCTATCAAAGGATACAAAACCACTCCTGTAGTGAATTGAAAAGCCGACTTTTGTTTTTTAGCGCTCATAGTATTCGGTAATCTAGCAATAGTTTAGCCAAAATCATAAAGTAGGAAATACTGGCAGTTTATCTGCTACAATTAAATATTTTTGAAGCTATGAATACACCATTAGCCGAACGTTTACGTCCTAAAACCTTAGCCGATTATTTGAGCCAGGAACATCTGGTTGGTGACAAGGGTTCGCTAACCTCATCAATAAAATCTGGGGTAATCCCATCATTGATTTTATGGGGTCCGCCTGGCGTGGGTAAAACGACTTTGGCTTCTATCATTGCAGAAGAATCTAAGCGGCCGTTTTATGTTTTAAGCGCAATCAACAGCGGTGTAAAAGATGTGCGCGAAGTCATTGATAAAGCCAAGAATGCCGGCGGATTGTTTACTCAGAAAAATCCGTTATTGTTTATTGATGAGATTCATCGGTTTAGCAAATCGCAACAAGACTCCTTACTGGCTGCGGTTGAAAAAGGCTGGGTAACATTAATAGGCGCAACCACCGAAAACCCAAGTTTTGAGGTGATTCCCGCACTACTATCCCGCTGTCAGGTATATGTTTTGAATCCGTTTTCTGCAGACGACCTCAGAGCGCTTTTAAAGCGGGCTATGCTGCAAGATACTGTCTTATCCAAAAAAGATATCGAACTGCAAGAGACCGAAGCGCTATTGCGTATAAGTGGTGGTGACGCGCGCAAACTCTTGAATATTTTTGAACTTTTAGTGACCACCGAAACTTCAGAAAAAGTCGTGATCACTAATGCGATGGTGCAGCAAAAAGTACAGCAAAATACGGTGATGTATGATAAAACCGGCGAGCAGCACTACGATATCATTTCTGCTTTTATAAAGTCTATAAGAGGCAGCGATCCCAACGCAGCAGTTTATTATCTCGCTCGAATGTTAGAAGGTGGCGAAGATCTCAAGTTTATTGCAAGACGTTTGATCATTTTAGCCTCAGAAGATATAGGCAATGCCAATCCAACTGCCTTGATAATGGCGACGAATGCGTTTACTGCTGTAACCACTATAGGCTATCCTGAATCTCGTATTATTCTGAGTCAATGCGTAACCTACCTCGCTACTTCGCCTAAAAGTAATGCATCTTATATGGCGATCAATAAGGCGCAGCAGCTTGTTAAACAAACAGGTGATCTACCTGTACCCCTTGCCTTGCGCAATGCGCCTACCAAGCTAATGAAGGAATTAGGTTACGGTGATGAGTATAAATATTCTCACGACGGCGCGGGCAACTTTATTGCACAAGAATTTCTTCCGGAGGAGATCACGAATCAAAAACTATATGATCCCGGTGCTAACGCGCGGGAAGATGGCATTAGAAAATTTCTTAAAAACCGCTGGGGAGATAAGTACGATTATTAAGACTACTTCGAGATCGTATTTCACTTACCGCAGGCCATAAAAAACCTCGTTTCAAAGATTATTTCTCTCAGCGAAAAACAACATTTAAAACGAGGCCTTCTGTAATTCTATGTATTTACTCCTGCGTAAAAATCATTTTTACCAGTCCGCTTACACCCTTTATTTCACGTTCTACGGTGAATTCTGTGCCATTGTAGTATCCTACTCCAGTGAATTGTGAGGTATTCACTAAATAAGACCCCGCAGAGGTTTTGGTAGCAGTTCCTATTTTGCTACTTCCTTCATAAACATCAAAACCATTTGCAGTCGCGCGCATACTAAAAGCACCATCTGCACTAGTCAACACCGTTTTAATACCTTGTTCAATTTCTGCTTCATTAGTAGACGCGTTATTTGTTTCCGCATCAATTGCGGTGCTCACTTCTTCCTTGATAACCACATCGCTATTTTTTGGTATTGCTGAAACCACAACCTCCTTTTTTGGCGGTTTATTGTTTGCTACTGCATCAACCAGAGTTTGCGGCGCTGCCTCTTCTTCTTCTACCTCTTCTATCAGCTCTGCTCGCTCTACGATGGCATCAGAATACGTATACCCGTATTCTTCTTCAAGTTCTTCAAATGCATCCCTAAAAGCATCCTGATGTCCTCCTTTAAAATCCTTGATCTTACTTTTCCCTTCTGGAAGTACAAAAACTTCTTTCCCTCTACAATTCACTAAAGAGATCAAAGCTTTAGTGCTCAAAAAGCCACTAATATCTGCACGTGCATACAGCGTATTGCATCCTGAAGCATTAAGATCATCCGGAAGCTGCTCATTTTCTAGATAAGCATCAAAGCCGTATTTAATGAATAAAAAACGAGTTAACGCATTTAGCTCATATTGCCCGGCCTCATCTTGAAATTCAAATTTCTGCGGTATAACTATGTATTTATAATCTTTTAGTTCTTGCGCGGAAACCGATGTTAACGAAATCAAAGCGATAAACGCAAGTAAAATATAGTGTCTTGTATTCATTAGTTTTTATTTGAAATTAATTGAAAACCAATTTGAAAACTGGCTGTATTTGAGTCGGCAATATTTGAATATGAAAGTAAGTTATCTGCCGCTAAATACACATTAAAACTACGGATTTTAGCAGAAATTAGAAAGCCCACATTTGTGTAGGTAAAAGCATCAATTCCGTATGTAAGTTTTGTATTTAAGAACGAAGTAAGTGGTGCATCTAAAAATGCCGTCAACCCTGCTTGCACTCCGCGAGGTCGTTTGATCGCCATAGCCTGCAAACCTGTTTTAAACCGAAAACGATCTTCTTCAGGCTTTAAACAATTACAATCTAAACGCTCACCAAAAGCATAGCTTAGTCCTCCCAGCAAAGTTACCGGGCGCAATACGGTATATTGAATATCGGCGCGCTCGTCAAAAGTTATATTTTCCCTGAATTCATCCTCGAGATCGGTCCAGTAGGGTCGTATCGCCATATTATTATCAACCACCGAAGGGAAAATAAATTCAATACCATCAAACGTAAAATCGCCTTCACCATAATACTCATACGTATTGCTACTATAATGAATAAAACCCAGGTCTAGCAGACTCCCGCTCATATCCCAGCGCTCATTCAATTTATAAGAAAAACCTAGATCTATACCTGCTCCATAATTTCCGCTAAAGACCGAATTTTGCAGAATTTGCGACTGCGAAAATTCTTCAAAGCTTCCGGTTCCTGCAATTTTTAGTCCACCGTCAATATTCGCAAGCCGATGCTCGTAAAAGTTATTTCCGTCAGGCGTAAGATAGGTAGTAAAAGTCCCCGTGTTGGTTGTACTTTCAGCGCTGAGCATTCCGCTGTAAATCTTAAAGCGGCCGCCTAGCGTAAGACGCTCATTGATCTTTTTATTCATCCCAATATGAAAAACAGAAACCATTTCGGCTCTTACTTTAATATCTGAAGCTTTAAAAGAATAGCCTAAATTTTGTTGATTCCCTTCATAGGCTAGGGTAGCCATATCCTTTGGAAAATAAGCAACTGCGTCTAGCGCTTCGTACCAACCAAAAGAGATGTAATTCCCTTTTTTATTCCGAAAGCCGGCACTTAAAATTTCGAGATTTTGATGAAGCACTCCATAATCTTTATTGGTCAGTTGGTCTGCCTTTGCGCGAATACGAGCATTAATTTCAGTATTCTCATTCACCTGAAAGATATCATGTACCGAAACATTTCTGAGGCCTACTCCTACTCCTATTCCGCTCAATAATGGTATTCCTAAATGCTTATCAAAGTCAACCTCATTACCAGGATTGAGCATTACACTCTGCGGAAGATAGTCTGCATCATACAACTGCGGAATTTGCGCAACGGTTTTAAAAGCGCTAATCAGCATTAAAAAAAGTAGTCCAACTTTACAATTCAACGGTATATGCTGCTTTTGATTCAAAGGTTAAACTACCTACAATCGGGGAGCCATCGGTATTTAAATAATATTCAACTAGCACATTATCTGCATTGGTAATATTATCAATCGCAGCCTCTTCTTTGACCACTTCATATTCAGAAATAACTTCAGTCCCGTCCGGGCTTCCGGCCGCTTCAAGAGCAATAGATTCTCGAGTTACGCCGGTGCTGTCGTTAAACTTAATCACCGCAGTAAGATCTTGTGGAAACGTATTGGTCATTTTAAAAGCAAAAACAATCTTTATCAAATGATTCTGAAAAAACGGATCGTCTAAAAAATCTAGTTTTACCGCTTCAACAACGCCGGTTTGTTGCAATTGCCCGGTACCGTCTACGAAAGTATCTTGGCTGAGCGTAAAATAAACCAGATCTATATCTTGAGTACTAGTTAATGAAACTTCATTGGCTTGATCAAAGTCAACCTGCTCTGAACAACCTAAAAACAAGCCGGTAAGTAAGAATAGAAAATGAGTAAAGCGTAGTTTCATTAGAAGGGGTATAAAGCAAAATAACGCTCTTTTTCTTCAAATAGTTTATAAATAACGACTTATCTCGCTTAAAAAATCAATTTTATGAATGGCCGGTGGCAAATCTGTTTTATGATAGTTAAAACAGATGCTACGCATACCTACATTAAGCGCACCTTCAATATCTGCTTCATAATTATCACCAATCATCAAACTGTTTCCTGGCACCGCAGCAGCTTGATCCATAGCGTGAAGAAAAATCTTCGAGTCTGGCTTTTTGACACCTACAGACTCGCTACTGGTCACCGTTTTAAAATAGTGATCAATCTTCGAGTTTCGTAATTTGAGCTGTTGCACTTCTTGAAATCCGTTTGTGATAATATGGAGTTTAAAGCGCTTATGCAGATCTTCTAACTGCTCTACAGCCCCGTCAAATAAATAGTTATGCTTTGGCAAATAATCAATATAATCCACCGAAAGTCTATCGATCAAATGATCGTCAATGGAAACCCCAATTGCTTTAAAGCTATTTTTTAATCTTCCGTAGCGCAACTGCTCTTTGGTAATTCGAGATTCGCGATAATACTTCCAATATTGAAAATTTATAGGCTCATAAGCTTCCAGAAAGTCATCAATCGCAACATCAATTTTATTCTTTTGAAAAATATCTGAAAAAGCCAATCTGGAATTTCGGTCAAAATCCCAAAGGGTGTGATCCAGATCAAAAAAAATGTGCTCTATGTTTTTGATTTTAGTCATTTACTAGTTCTCTAAAAAATTGTTTCCACTGGCCTTGATCCTGACCTTTACCTGTAACAGATTTATTCCTAAAACTAAACACAAAACTTCCCTTTACCTGTTCTACCTGTTTTTTCATTGCAAAAAAAGTATCAAGCTCCTGATTGAGTTCTTTTTCATCAGAAGCACTGCTTTCAAATGCCGAAGCTTGCGCACAAATAGGATGAATGAGCAACGGAGTTATCGTCTCATAATCGAGATCATAAAAATTAAATGGAGTGCAGGTTCCTGCTCTGAAACCCAAATATTCAGGATACCCCATAGAATAATCGTTTTTCATTTCTAACTGAATCATTTCGCGGTAATGCTCGGGAAGACTCTGCATATACTTACTGCACCGTACGGCACTTAATTGTTTATTAGTAATTCCCTCAATTCTTTTCTTTTCTAACTTCATTTGGCGTTTTACTGATAACGCCTCTTTAGATAACAACAAACCTACTTCGCTATAATCGCCCACCATTTTAATAAGCTCTCTAAAGGTTTTCTTATTGTATCTGATGTTGCGGGTGTAGGTCGAATAATTACCGACCATAAAGAAGAAAACAAACTTAAACTTGGCGTTCTTTTGTACGTTGATCAACCAACTGAAGGTATCATAAGGATCTTTACGCAAGCCAAGATTCACCCGCAAGCGCAGCCAGATTCTGCTAAACTGCAAATGCACCAGATCAATTAAAAAACTAGTCACCCACCGCATAATGCCAATGCCGTACATCTCATAAGCCTGCTCAACATCTACCAATGCCTGAAAACTGAATTTACGCTGCTCAAAAGGATAATCAGGATATTTCTCTAAAAGTACTTCTTTAAAATATCCCGCCCAGATATCGATAACCGGTTGGGTTAAAATCTCCTCTTGATAGGCAAGACTTTCGGTAGCCGGAAACCGGCCTTGTTCATCCTTTACGTGAGGTAAAAATTCTTCATATCGACTAAGAAGCACAAAGGCCGCAGCAAATATATCAAAGGGTAGCGCGCTTTTAGTTCCGGTCACAAAAAAACACTTCGTCTCGCGCCAAGGCTGCATATTGATCTCAATATCTGTGATGCCTTGTTCAAATAAAACCTCCTGACTTTTTATATGCAACTCTTTGCCTAGCGGTTTACTGGTGTACGAAAGCTTCAAACTATCGTGCACGATAAACTCGTCTACCGCGGTGGTGAATTTTACAGGAATCCCAAGAATATTTGTGCAGATATGCTTAAAGGTATATCGCAATCTTGGGGTGATTTTATGCGTGTAAATAAGAAGCATAAGTAGTTTTATAGCGGCAATTTCCGTAATTTTTAATTAAAGCGGAAGGAATTACAGCAAACCTTCGTCAGCAAAGCTAAAATAGGAATTTTCGGTAATGATAAGATGGTCTAGCACTTTAATATCGAGGCTGGCCGCCGCTGTTTTTAATTTGGAAGTAATCGCCTTGTCAGCCTCACTAGGACGCAAACCGCCTGATGGGTGATTGTGTGCGAGAATCAAAGAAACTGCTCCGCGTTCTAAAGCCAGTTTTAACACCAATCTGACATCGACCAATGTGCCTGTCATTCCGCCTTTGCTCAATTGATGTTTGTGTAAAACCTTATTAGAGTTATTAAGGTATAGAATCCAGAATTCTTCGTGCGGCAGTTCACCTAAAATAGGTTGCAGCAATCTAAAAACCGCGTGACTGCCCGTGATCTTAGTAGGCTCTTCGGCTTTATCGGTTTGTCTCCTGCGGCCCAATTCGGTGGCGGCGGCAATACTCACCGCCTTAGCCGCCCCAATACCTTTAAATTTCATAAGCTGTGAAACGCTCAGTTTGCCCAAAGCATTCAAATTATGATCTACCGAAGCAAGAATGCGCTTGCTCAACGCTACTGCGCTTTCATTTCGACTTCCGGAACCGATTAATATTGCCACAAGCTCTGCGTCGCTAAGTGCATCTTTTCCTTTTTGTAATAATTTTTCCCGAGGACGATCGTCTAAAGACCACTGTTTGATTGAAAAACTTTCTGAATTCTGCTGCATAATAATTCGTCTAAATTCTACGGAACTCGTGGGGCAGCGATCCTTGTCTAAAATTAAAAAATGTATTTTTAGATTTCAGTTTTTAACCAAAAAATAAAATGGAAAGTCTCTTTACTACAGAAAGTTACGTTAAAACTCTTGATCGAATAGATGCCTTAACGCCTAGTCAAAAGCCACAGTGGGGAAAGATGACTGTAAGCCAGATGCTGGCGCATTGTCAAAAACCTTTAGAAATTGCACTTTACAATAAAGATTTTGGGCTGAAATCTAATTTTTTGATTAGAGCATTTTTTAAAAAGGCGATGTATGACGACAGTTCCTTCAGAAAAAATATGCCTACTCCCAAGCGTTTTAAAGTTAGTGAGCCTAAAGATTTCTCAACTGAAAAAGCCGCACTTAAAGAATTGATCGAAGCATTTCACCAACTAATTCCAAATGCTCACTTAGAGCCGCATCCGGTTTTTGGCAAACTCACTACTGAGCAATGGGGAAAAATGCAGTACAAACATCTGGATCATCATCTTAACCAATTTGGCGTATGAGCACATATCCTCCGGCACATCACCAGGAATCCCACTTTAAGAATATTATACAGACACTTAAAACCTTCCCGTTAGCTACTTTGATCACGGTGGAAAACGAGCGTCCTGTGATCACTCATTTACCATTGAGATATGTTGCCGATACGAGCTACGGAAAACTTATAGGTCATATAGATAACAACAATCCGCAAGTTCCACATTTGACTGAAGGTTCACAGGTAAGTGTACTTTTCAACGGCCCTGACACCTATATTTCACCAAGTATTTATACCACTTCGCAATTGCCCACGTGGAATTACATCAAAATACATTTAGAGACAAAAGTTGTAAAAACACTCACTAATGAAGAATTGAAAAGTGAGATGGTTGCGCTTACCTCTTTTTTAGAAGGTAAAGAACAGCGTTACAGGCTTGAACAAACAGACCCAAGAGTTGAAACCTTTGTAAACTATGTTACCGGATTTGAATTGCAAATAACCGCTTGGGAAGGAAAGTTTAAACTTTCTCAAGACAAAAACCGTATAGATCAAGAACAAGCAAAACAAGCGCTAACCAACAACTACGCAGATCTGATGGAAGACTATTTATCAGCAATCTATAGCCGGCACATCACCAAGACCTAATTTACTTTGCCAGCAGATCTTGAACACTGTCAAAATCCAACCCTCCGTAATTGCCACTACTCATAAGCAACAACACCGCATTGTCAAAAGATTTAGTATCTAAGTAGGTTTTAAAATCTTCGGCGTCTGTAAAAATGCTTAGGTCATCACGATCAAACGCAGATGCAATTTGGCTCTCGCTAATCGCTTCTAACTTTTTGAGCGCTACTGCTTCGGGCGTGTAAAAGACTACTGCTTCTTCAGCTGCATCTAAAGCGCCTTTATAGCCTTTGATAAACTCGGCATTTAGACTACTGTAGGTATGCAATTCTAGACAAGCGATCAGCTTTTTATCAGGATATTGATTTTTTACAGCTTTGGTCGTTGCAGCAACTTTACTGGGCGAATGAGCAAAATCTTTATAGGCGATCGCATCAGCAGTCTCCCCGATCTTTTCCAAACGTTTGGCTGCACCTTCAAAACTGGCAATCGCTTCATAAAAATCATCCTCATCAACACCCATATGTTGACAAATCCATTTTGCTCCTGCAAGATTGCTCAGGTTATGTTTCCCAAAAACCGAAATAGGCATAGGTCCTTCTGGAGTTTCTAATAGGGTTTCCCCTGATTCAATGGTGTACTCCGGTGTTGCGTAAGCGTGCTTTCTGGTAGGTGCTGTTGCTGCCTCGGCAATGCGTTTTACCTCAGCATCTTCTTCATTATAAACTAATATTCCGCCTCGCGAAATAGAATCAGCGAAGATTTCAAATTGCTCAACATAATTCTCATACGTAGGAAAAACGTTTACGTGATCCCAAGCAATACCGCTAATCAAAGCGATGTTTGGCTTATATAAATGGAATTTCGGACGACGATCTATAGGCGAAGACAAGTACTCATCACCTTCTAATAAAATAAAATCATTTTCTTCAGTAAGGTGTACCATAGTCTCAAAGCCCGGCAACTGCGCGCCCACCATAAAATCTACCTCACGATCGTGGTAATGCAACACGTGCAAGATCATAGAAGTAATGGTTGTTTTTCCGTGAGAACCGCCAATAACCACGCGGGTTTTTTCTTTAGATTGCTCGTAAAGAAACTCAGGATAACTGTAGATCTTTACACCCAACTCCTGCGCTTTAAGCAATTCCGGATTGTCTGGTTTTGCGTGCATTCCCAAGATTACAGCATCAAGTTGATCATCAATTTTTTCTGGAAACCATCCCATCTCATCAGGAAGCAGGTCATATTTTGCCAATCGGGATTTTGAAGGTTCAAAAATTGCATCATCGCTTCCGCTAACTTCATATCCTTTATGATGTAAGGCTAAAGCCAAATTGTGCATTGCACTTCCTCCAATCGCTATAAAATGTACTCGCATAATCCTGTATAGACTCTTTAAAATAGAATCTGCAAGTTAAGAAATCGCAGTTTCAGAAACGGAATTAAAACAGGTTTCTACCCTATAATTCTTCAATACGTCGTTTCTCTTCTAAAGCCTGCTCAAAATCAGGTTTATCAGCCAAGGCGAGGTTAATGTAATGCGTTGCACGGGTTTTATCTCCCAGGTTTTTGTAGATCTGAGCCATCCTAAAATGCGCCCAACTTACCGGAACTCCATCTTTAACCGAATGGTTTTTTATGTATTGTTTTAAGCTTGCCAATCCCAGTTCAGGTTCCATATCGAACTCAGCTGCAATCTTACCTATTTGATAATTGATCTGGTTACGCTTATGTAATTTTAAGCTTGAAGCTGCATTATCAATCGCCTTCTGAGGTTGATTTTTTTTCTCGTATAAATTGGTTAGTTTCTCATAGGTGGTAGGTGAACCGCCTACTTCAATTGCCTTTTTATATAAAGCTTCGGCTTCTTGCATCTCATCCTGATATTCGGCCACATACCCTCTTGCCAAATACCCATCAACCGGAGAAATAGCTTGAAGTTCCATCGCATAGGCTTCGGCTTTTTTGGTGCTTCCGCCCACGATGCCGGGCAACTGCAAATACAGTTCTACCAATGCCCACCTAGTTTCTATATGTTTTGGGTCTAATTCTGCCGCTTTTGTAAAATGTTCTTTGATATCATCAATGTACGTGAGCGCACGAAGTTTACTAATGTTTAGCGCTTTCATCCCCAAAGCACCACCAAATTTAAAGTGGTAATTAGCACTTGACGGTTGCTCTTCTACCAAAGGCTCATAATAAGCAATTGCGGTATCCCAATCTTCTGCATAAGCCGCTATATCGCCTAAATATTCCCGCGTTTTAGCGTGTTTAGGATGCGCTTTTAAGTAGGCTGAAAAGAGTGGCTTAGCGTGCTCAAACTTTTCTGCCTTGAAATACGCTTCTGCCTTTTCATAATCAGCCTGCTGACCAAAAACCGAAGCAGAAAACAAGAGTGCAATTAAAAACTTCAAATGCATAAGTGGTTGTTTTTGCCAAATCTAAACAAAAAGCACGCCACTATTAAAATGATTTTTAATGATGCCGACAAAGACTTTAAAACATAACAGCTTGTTAAAACGTGGATTATTCTTCCGAAGGGAATTTTTCAAAAATCTTTTGAGCAATTTTTGTGTAATGGGTCACGCGCTCCTGCGGATTGGTGCTCACTTTAATATTGCTATCACTTACCGCTTGCCACACCAAAATATCTTTTTGCGCATCAACAAGATCCAAGGTTATGGTTTGATGATTTTTATTACCGCCTAGCGGAATACCTGCTCCAACGCTTACCCCACCGCCATAGCTTCCGCCGCCAATACCAACCCCAACCGAGTTACGCTGAACGTCTTCATACTCCTCTGCAATAATATTGATCAACACATCCGGAGTTTGAGATTTTGTAAATCCTTTGGCCTGCATTACCGCATCGGTAGCATCCATAAGTCGTTTTAAATCAAGCTGACTCAGGCCGCTATCCATTTCCGGCATAAAGTTATAGGTTTGATATTGAGAAAAATCTATTTGCTCGTCATAGTCATAATCAACACGAGTGCTTCCACAGGAAATTGCTACCACCGCCAGTACGAAAATAAAAAAATGCTTCATCTTGTCTTTTCTTTTAAAAATAGACAATACGAAGCATCTTCTTAGTCAATAAAATCCTAAAACCGCAACTACTCTTCTACCGCAGGACGGTTGAGCATAGCCCACAAACGATCTTTAAGTTGTGTAAGACCTTGCTGCGCTACTGACGATATAAACATATATTCAATAGGCAGGTTTTTATCTAGTTCAGCTTTGAGTTCAGCTTTGAGTTCAGCATCAAGCATATCGCTCTTTGTGATGGCAATTAGCCGATCTTTATCTAAAAGTTGCGGATTGTATTTCTCTAATTCGTGTAATAAGATCTGATACTGTTCTGTAATATCCGGAGCATCTGCCGGAATCATAAACAATAAAGTCGAATTGCGCTCGATGTGTCTAAGAAAGCGATATCCTAAACCTTTTCCTTCTGCTGCCCCTTCAATAATCCCCGGAATATCAGCGATCACAAAAGTTTGAAAATCGCGATACTGAACGATTCCTAGATTAGGTTTTAAAGTCGTAAACTCATAATTGGCAATTTTAGGCTTTGCCGCGGTGATCACTGAAAGTAGAGTTGATTTCCCCGCATTAGGAAAGCCTACCAACCCCACATCTGCAAGCACCTTTAACTCCAAAGTCACATCAACCTCCTGCCCGTCAATTCCGGGTTGTGCATAGCGCGGAGTTTGATTGGTTGATGTTTTAAAATGTGAGTTTCCCAGACCGCCCATTCCGCCTTCGGCGATGATGAATTCTTGATCTTCTTCTGTGATCTCTTTTAAAATCTCTTGCGTTTCGGTGTCACGTATGACTGTCCCTAGTGGCACTTCAATATAAACATCTTCACCATCAGCCCCCGTACTGGTTTGCTTACCGCCATTTTCACCGTGACCGGCCTTAATATGACGCTTGAATTTTAAGTGCAGTAGCGTCCATAGATTAGGGTTAGCACGTGCGATAATATGACCTCCGCGACCACCATCACCTCCATCAGGCCCACCTTTTGCAACAAACTTTTCGCGTCGCAAATGCGCCGACCCCGCACCGCCCTTCCCAGAGCTCACGTGCATTTTTACATAATCAACAAAATTCCCTTCGGTCATCTTCTATTCTGTTTCTTTTAAAATACAAAAATAAACCGCTCTTGACAAAAGCGGTTTACTCTCAACACATTAGTTTACACAGCTTACAACGCATCAATAACGCTGCTTAGGCGTGTGGTGATTTCTTTGATCTCACCCACTCCATCAACGCCAAAATACTTATCCTGTTTTTGATAATAGCCTTTTAAAATTGCCGTCTCATCATAATATACTTTGATACGGTTGCGAATTACAGCCTCATCTGCATCGTCCTTTCTGCCGGAAGTTTTTCCACGTTCTAAAAGACGTTTTACCAAGATCTCATCATCAACTTCAAGAGCGATCATCGCAGCCACCTCTGTACCTTTTTCAGCAAGAAGTTTATCTAATGCTTCAGCCTGTGCTGTAGTACGAGGAAAACCATCAAAAATAAATCCGTTTGCATCTGGAGTTTTATCTACTGTAGCGCTCAACATATCAATTGTAACAGAATCTGGTACTAACTGACCTTTGTCTATATACGACTTTGCCAAAGTACCCAATTCGGTTGCGTTTTTAATATTATATCTAAATACATCTCCCGTTGAAATATGAACCAGATTGTATTTTTCTTTTAAAAAAGAGGCTTGTGTACCCTTACCAGCTCCCGGAGGGCCAAACAATACCAGATTTGTCATTTTTGTGGTTTTTAGTTTATATATAGCATTGAGGTTACGCCCCAATCCGTTGTAGTCCAGACCGTATCCCACGATAAAATCATTAGGGATTTCCAGACCTACGTAATGTATTTTATATTCTTTAGTATACGCTGCTGGTTTATAAAATAAGCTGGCGATGCGATATTTATTCACACCCGCGTTAACCATCATTTGGGTGATTTTTTCGATAGTGTTCCCACTGTCTACAATATCTTCAATGATCACCACCTCTCGTTCTTCAAGATCAGCCTCTAATGGAATATGCGTCTGCACCTGACCGGTACTCGAGGTACCATCATACGAACTCATTTTAATAAATTCGATCTCACAATCTCCATCAAATCTGCTCAACAATTCGGTTGCAAACTTATAAGCGCCGTTGAGCACCACAAGAAAAACCGGCTCTTTGCCTTTAAAATCACGATTAATTTGCGCCGCTACCGTATCTATCGCCTGAAGTAATTTTTCCTCAGAAATATACTCCTCAAATTGAAGTCCGTTTAATGTAATCATGATTCGCTTGATGGTCGTTAGTGTCAGGCGGCAAAGATACATATTGTTCACGAATATCGCTTTGAGCCTTATTCAATTAGAATAGCACGTGTAATCATATTTTTAGCCTGAAGTATTTCGGGCGTTGCTTCGGCTTTCTGTGTGTAAAAAGTTACTTTTGTATGACTAATTTTTTGTAGTAAAAAAGACCTAGAATTAATGACCTCATATTTTTCTTCAGATTTTAAACTCGCCATTTTAGGTGGCGGTCAATTGGGCAAAATGTTGCTTTATGAAACCCGCAAATTTGATATTCAAACCCTGGTTTTAGACCCTAATCCTGAAGCGCCTTCGCGGTTAGCCGCTAATTTTTTTCAACAAGGTGATCTGATGGATTATGATACGGTGTATCAGTTTGGAAAAAGAGCCGACATCGTAACTTTTGAGATCGAAGCAGTAAATATAGATGCTCTTGAACAACTAGAAGCTGAAGGAATAACTGTGTATCCCAGCCCTAAAACACTGAGGAAAATTCAGGATAAAGGGGTGCAAAAAGATTTTTACACTGAAAAAAACATCCCTACTGCACCGTATAAGAAATACCCTAATCTTGCAGATCTCAAGCTTGCCCTGACGGCCAATCAAAGCAGTTTTCCTTTTGTTTGGAAAAGCACCCAAGGCGGTTATGACGGTAAAGGGGTGCAGGTCGTTCGCTCACAAGAAGATCTTGAAAAACTGGTAGACACGCCGTGCATCGCTGAAAGAATGATTCCCTTTAAAAACGAATTGGCAGTGATTGTTGTGCGCTCGCCTAAAGGCGAAGTAAAAACCTATCCTGTCGTAGAAATGGAATTTCATCCGGAGGCCAATCAAGTTGAATACGTGATCTGCCCGGGGCGCATTGATGATAAAGTCGCGACAAAAGCCCGCGAAGTTGCTACTCAAGTTTCAGAAGCCTTTGAGCACGTAGGACTTTTAGCAGTTGAAATGTTTCAAACCGAAGATGATGAAATCCTGGTTAACGAAGTAGCACCGCGCCCGCATAACAGCGGTCATTACAGTATTGAAGGCAGTTATACCAACCAGTTTGAGCAACACCTGCGTGCAATTTTAAACCTTCCGTTAGGAGAAACCGAAAGTAAAATTGGAGCGGTAATGGTCAATCTTGTAGGTGCAGAAGGCCATACCGGCGACGTGTATTATGAGAAGATCGAAGATATTATGGCGCTCAAAGGCGTAACACCTCATATCTACGGAAAACGGGAGACCAGACCGTTTAGAAAAATGGGGCACGTAACCATTGTTAATAGTGACTTGAGCGAAGCACGTAACATCGCCGAACAGGTTAAAAACGCTATTAGGGTAATCACCAAATAAATTCTGAACTTCAATAAAACAAATCAATTAAAACGCTCAAGCGTAATAAAAAGATAATTATGGTAGGAATAATCATGGGAAGCACCAGCGATATGCCGGTGATGCAGGCAGCGATAGATGTTCTTGAACAATTGGGAATCAAAACTGAAGTTGATATTGTTTCAGCACACCGCACTCCAGACAAATTGTTTGATTACGGAAAAAATGCTCACGAGCGTGGAATTCAGGTAATCATTGCCGGTGCCGGTGGTGCCGCACATTTACCGGGAATGATCGCATCTTTATCTCCGCTTCCGGTGATTGGTGTACCTGTAAAATCACGCAATTCAATCGACGGTTGGGATTCTGTGCTCTCTATTTTACAGATGCCGGGCGGTGTTCCTGTGGCAACTGTAGCCCTTGACGGTGCGCAAAATGCGGGCATTCTCGCCGCTCAAATTCTTGGTGCTTCAGACGAAGACGTTCGCAATCGCATCGTTGACTTTAAAACTGGGTTAAAAGAGAAGGTAATAAAAGGCGCTGCTTCGATCAAAAAGTAAACTTTTTTACTGCAAACCAACAGGAAGTATATGCCACTAAAAAGAGCCGTTAAAAACGGCTCTCAAGAAATGTATCAGGTAAATTAAAGTATTTATTAACCATTCTAAATATTATTAATCAAACCTTTCCTACATATCTAAATCAATATTTTATGGCTTAGCAAATTTACCTTAAAGTAACTATAATTTTCGCTAAAGGTATCATAATACTAGCTAAAATACTTATAACCTAAAAAAGACTATAAAAAATTGAAAAATTCGAAAAATATACTACTTCAAAGTTTTGATATCGCACCTTTTGACGCGATACAAAATGAAGATTATAAACCTGCTATTGAGGCCGCTATCGCTCAAGCCCGACAAGAAATTGACTTCATCACAAACAATCCAGAGCCGGCAACTTTTGAAAATACGATTGCCGCATTGGACTATGCCGGATATCAATTAGACCGAGTTACAAGCATTTTTTTTAACCTCAACAGCGCCGAAACTAACGAGACGATTCAAAAAACAGCACAAGAGGTTTCTCCGCTATTATCAGAATTTTCTAATGATATCACCCTTAACGAAGCCTTGTTTAAACGTGTAAAAAACGTTTACGATTCCCGAGAGTCTCTTGAGCTTGCAAGAGAAGAGGAAGTGTTATTAGACAAACGCTATAAAGGCTTTTCTCGTAACGGTGCTAATTTAGCTGAAGATAAAAAAGCGCGCTTACGTGAGATTGATACCGAATTGTCTAAGCTTTCATTGACCTTTGGTGAAAATATTCTTGCGGAAACAAACAAGTTTGAGCTGCATCTTACCGATGAAGCAGATCTTGCCGGTCTTCCCGAAAGTACCAAAGAAGCTGCCGCACAAACCGCTGAAGAAAAAGGTAAAGAAGGCTGGGTGTTTACGCTTGAATACCCAAGCTATATTCCGTTTATGAAATATGCCGAAAATCGCGAATTGCGTAAAAAAATGGCGATAGCCTTCGGTGCAAAAGGTTTTCATAATGACGAACTAGACAATCAGGAGAACGTGCTTAAAATTGTTAAGCTACGTCAGGAACGTGCTAATCTTTTAGGCTATAAAACGCACGCACATTTTGTACTTGAAGAACGCATGGCCAAAAGCCCTGAAAATGTAGAGCGTTTTCTACAAGATCTATTGGAGAAAGCAAAACCTGCAGCAGAACGCGAGTTTGCACAACTTACCAACTTCGCTAAGAAACGCGATGGCATTGAAGAACTTCAAAAATGGGACAGCGCTTTTTATTCTGAAAAATTAAAGCAAGAACTTTTTGAATTGGACGACGAGCAATTGAAGCCGTATTTCAAGTTAGAGAATGTTATTGATGGTGTCTTCACCATTGCCCAGAAATTATACAAACTGCGTTTTGTTGAAGTACAAGACATTCCAAAGTATCACAAAGATGTAAAGACCTATCAGGTTTTTGATGACCAGGATAATTTCATCGCCATTTTTTATGCTGATTTTCATCCACGTGCCGGAAAACGTGCAGGAGCTTGGATGACGCAATACAAAGGTCAGTTTAAAAAAGACGGAATGAATGAACGACCACACGTTTCTAATGTGTGCAATTTTACAAAACCAACGGCTTCAAAACCGTCTTTGTTAACCTTTAACGAGGTTACTACGCTGTTTCACGAGTTTGGCCACGGACTTCACGGAATGCTGGCGAACACCACCTATCCTAGCCTGTCTGGACCATCTGTTTACTGGGATTTTGTTGAATTACCAAGTCAAGTTTTAGAGAACTGGTGTTACGAGCCTGAGGCTTTAGAATTATTTGCCAAGCATTACGAGACTGGAGAAACCATCCCGATGGTATTGATCGATAAGATCAAAAAAGCAGCCAACTTTCAAGAAGGGATGCAAACGCTTCGTCAGTTGAGTTTTGGTATCCTAGATATGTCTTGGCACGGCGCAGACCCTAGCGGAATAACCGATGTAAAAGCACACGAAAAAGCTGCTTTTGAAAATACCAAACTCTACCCGGATGTTGCCGAGAACTGTATGAGTGTTTCATTCTCTCACATCTTTCAAGGTGGATATTCTAGCGGATACTATTCCTACAAATGGGCAGAAGTCTTGGATGCTGATGCTTTTGCTTACTTTAAAGAAAACGGTATTTTTAATGCTGAAGTCGCGCAGAAATTTAAAGATCACGTACTCTCTCAAGGAGGCACCGAAGATCCTATGGTTTTATACAAGCGCTTCCGCGGAAAAGAACCTAATCCTGAAGCACTTTTAAAAAGAGCCGGATTGATACAATAAAAATATGCCAGCCTGTCCAAATTGTAGTCATAAATTAAACTCCAGAAAGCTCTTAAAGAGTTTCTGGAGTTTTAATAGTTATAGTAATATAACCTGTCTATCCTGTGGTGTGACTTTAGCTCATACTTCTAAAAATAGGCTGTATGGAGGGCTCTCTATTGGCATAACACTTTTTATAAGTTTCGCTGCTTACGCATTCTCAAATGAAACAATCGGTATGAAAGTTATGATAAGCGGTTGTACTACAATTCTTGTAGCCTTAATATTGAGCACTATTGCCGTCTCTTATTTCTCTTTCGAAATCACTTCTAAAAACTACTAAATCCTATTCTTTTCCTCGATCCATTTACTCATAAACTTAGAGGCTTGAAGCGATTGATGCCAAAGCATCGCTCCTGTAAAGTTTGAAATACGATGGGTTTCCAAATTGACTTGTAAATCACTTAAGCGTTTTTTGAAAACAGAATTCCACGCTTCTTTAGAAAAGCGCTTATTCACAATATTTACCCCATTAGCTTGCGCTTCGCTAAATTTATTCTTGTCCTTATATAATGTGATTGCAGCATCTGCAAAGGCCTTAGGATCATCGATAACGCTACCGTTAAAGTCTAGTTCGCCGTGCATTCCTTCAGCACCTACGCTTGTGGTTACTCCTGGTGTTCCACATTGCATCGCGTCGAGCAGCTTTCCTTTTAAACCAGCTCCCGTAAGTAAAGGTGCGAGCAATACTCTAGCTTGTTCAATAACTTCATGCGCGCTATCGGCTCTGCCCAAAACATAAAAATGCTCTTTAGGATTGTGCAATTGCGTATGCTTTTCTGCGGGATACGAACCATAAACACGCATTTCGGCATCCGGCAATTGCTTACGTATGAGCGGCCAGATTTCCGTTTTTAAATACCGTACCGAAAGCCAATTGGGTTCATGTCTGAAATTACCGATCGTTACAAAACGCTTCCGCGTCTCAAAAGGTTTCCAAGCCTGCTGCTCTTTCGTGGTAATTGGTGCAACCATAAACGGCAAGTACAACAACTGCGCATCGGGCACTTTAAAAAACGCTCGCAACAACTGCATTTCAGCCTCCGAAATAATTAACGAGAGATCGCACCGATAGATACTGGCAAGCTCGCGCTTTGCGTAATCGGTATGCAAATGTTTCTCAGAGAAGGCTTCATTCGCTTTTAGAGCAGCTTCTCTCCCCTTTCTCAAACCGTGCAAGTCTATCGTTTCTAAAACACGTAGCGCACCCGGACATTGCTCTTTTACGCGCCAACCAAATTGTTCCTCGATCACAAACTTGTCAAACAACACCAGATCGGGATTGAGTTCTTTGATAAAGACATCAAATGAAGCGTTGTTCAATTGAATGTTGTGGGTTTGGACACCTAGTGCATCCAGGTCTTCAGCGTAGGGTGTTTTACCCGCGGCGCAAGCAAAACTCACGACATAGCCCTGCGCTTGCAAGCTCTCGAGCAGTTGCATAATTCGTGTTCCTGCCGCTGACGAAACCGGCTCCGGCCAAACATTACCTATAATTAATGCGTTCATAGCGCAAAGATAGTTTTACTACAGCAGGAAACAACCTCACTGCAAGTCCTTGAGGAATTACTCAGAAACAGGGCTACCAATTTCGAATCAAGCCTTTAGATATTATACCTATTGAGGGCGTTATTAAAATAAGTTTCAATAATTACTGAAACTTTAAAATATTTAATTATATTTGAGTATGGAATTCAATGAAGCAAAAGCACAATTTTTACAAACCTGGGGCGCATTAGGCTCGCAATGGGGCATTAATAAAACCATGGCGCAAATTCACGCGTTATTAATGATCTCTCCAGATTCACTATCGATGGAAGATGTGATGGAAGAGTTGCAGATCTCTCGCGGTAATGCCAGTATGAACCTGCGCGGACTTATAGATTGGGGAATTGTATATAAAGAGTATAAGCCCGGCGAGCGTCGGGAGTATTTTAAAGCGGATCAAGACGTAGATTCGCTGGCCCGCAAGATTGCTGTGGAACGCAGCAAGCGAGAAATCAAACCGGCAATTCGGGTTTTAGAAGGCGTAAAAAACTTTGACGAAACCGACAAAAGTCCGGAAGCTTTAAAATTTAAAATGAAAACCCAAGAGCTTCACGATTTTGTAAATAAAGCAGATACAATGCTTGAAAAAATCGTCAATCAAAAAGAAAACTGGATCACCAAAACTATCATGAAGCTGATGACCTAGATCTAAGCTTAGGTTTCTAGAGAATAAATTCAGGCTAAGAAGCTTTTCCCTTAAATATTCATGACTATAAATTTCAATATTTTCTGAAAGTTTAAAAATAAAGATATGAATGCACTTAATTATTTTATTATCGCGGGAGGATTTGGTCAAATTTTCACTGCGTTGATTTATCCCTACATCAGACATCGCGTTTTTGATTGGTACAATGATGTGAAACAACTCAAACCATTGAACCAAGAGATCGCTAAAACATATGGACATTATATTCAAGGTCTGAATTTTTCTTTTGGTTTGATCGCAATTGTAATCCCGAAACATTTAGCTAATGGAAGCGCCTTAGCATTGGCACTTACTTCTCTTATTGCTGCTTACTGGGTAGGTAAAGTTGCCACTCAAATCGCATACTACCCAATGTATGACATTCCTAAAAATCCAATCTTTAAATTAGGAAGTTACGGTATGAATACACTTTTTGTATTCTTTGCGACACTTTACACTGCTCTTTGCGCTTTCAATCTTTATCAATTGCTCTAAACTAAAAAAGCGCCACTCGTTATGAATGGCGCTTTTTAATTTATGTTTTAGAAGACTACGCTTCTTCCATATACTCTTCAATTGGAGCACAGGTACAGATTAAATTTCGGTCCCCGTAAGCATCATCTACTCGACGTACAGAAGGCCAGAATTTGTTATCTGCAACATACTCCAGCGGATAAGCTGCTTGCTGACGCGTGTATGGAAAATCCCAAGTTTCAGCAGTTAGCATATGCATCGTGTGCGGTGCATTCTTAAGCACATTATTCTCGTTATCTGCAGTTGCCTGATCGATCTCTTTTCTTATACTGATCATTGCATCACAAAAACGATCTAACTCCTGCTTACTTTCACTCTCTGTAGGCTCGATCATCATTGTTCCTGCAACCGGGAACGATACCGTAGGCGAATGAAAACCGTAATCAATTAAGCGCTTAGCGATATCAACCACTTCGACCCCGTTATCTTTAAATGGACGACAATCGATGATCATCTCGTGAGCCGCACGTCCTTTTTCTCCAGAATACAATACTTCAAAAGCACCTTTTAAACGCTCTTTAATATAGTTTGCGTTTAGAATGGCAGCTTCCGTAGATTGTTTTAATCCGTCTGCCCCTAACATTTTGATGTAGGCATAACTGATCAAGCACACTAAAGAAGATCCCCAAGGAGCTGCAGAAATTGCAGAAATCGCTTGTTCGCCTCCGGTCTTGATCACAGGATTCGTAGGTAAAAACGGAACCAGCTGCTCTGCCACACAAATAGGTCCAACGCCTGGTCCTCCACCACCGTGAGGAATTGCAAAAGTTTTATGCAAGTTAAGGTGACAAACATCGGCACCAATTTTACCTGGATTGGTCAAACCAACCTGCGCATTCATATTGGCACCATCCATATACACCTGACCACCATTCTCGTGAATGATCGAAGTGATTTCTTGAATTGCACTTTCATAAACTCCGTGCGTTGATGGATAAGTTACCATCAACGCAGCAAGGTTATCTTTATATTTTTCAGCTTTTTCACGAAGATCGTCAACGTCGATATTTCCTGCTTCAGTAGCTTTGGTTACTACTACTTGCATCCCGGCCATTACAGCACTTGCAGGGTTTGTCCCGTGTGCAGAAGATGGAATTAAGCAAATATTTCTATGATGATCATTTCTACTTTCGTGGTAGGCTTTGATCACCATCAATCCTGCATATTCTCCCTGTGCTCCGGAATTAGGCTGAAGACTCGTTCCCGCAAAACCGGTAATTTCGGTTAATTGATCTTCTAATTTTTTAAGCACCGTTTGATATCCTTCGGCTTGTTCTACCGGTACAAACGGATGAATTCCGCCCCAGCGTGCATCACTTAGCGGAAGCATTTCGGCAGCAGCATTCAGCTTCATCGTACACGATCCTAACGAGATCATACTGTGATTCAACGACAGATCTTTACGCTCTAAACGTTTGATGTAACGCATCAACTCCGTTTCAGAATGATAGCTGTTAAACACCTCGTTGGTCATAAATTCAGTTTTACGACCTAAAGCTTCCGGGATCGTAATCTCGTCAACTAAAGCTTCTAAATGCGTAAATTCTTTACCTAAAGCTTCAGCAAAAACCGAAATAACTTTATTGAGATCAGAAAGGCTTGTTGCTTCGTTTACCGCAATTGATACAGTTTCAGCATCCGGATAGTAGAAGTTGATTTCGTTTGCTTCTGCATACTTGCGCACTGTTGCCGCATCTGTTTTTACACGAATGGTGTCAAAATACGCAGAGTTCAACTGATACAATCCTAAACTTTCTAACGCATCAGCAAGGGTTGCTGCGGTACGCTGAATTTTGGTCGCGATATATTCAAGACCTTTTGGTCCGTGATACACCCCATACATTCCTGCCATCACTGCAAGAAGTACTTGCGCGGTACAAATGTTTGAAGTCGCTTTATCGCGCTTGATATGTTGCTCACGGGTTTGAAGTGCCATACGTAACGCACGGTCTCCATTACGATCTTTGGTCACCCCAATGATACGTCCCGGAATATTTCTTTTAAATTCTTCACGTGTTGCAAAATAAGCAGCGTGCGGCCCACCGTATCCTAACGGAATTCCGAAACGCTGGGTAGTACCCACAACAACATCTGCTCCTAAATGCCCTGGTGATTCTAAGAGCACCAAACTCATTATATCTGCTGCAACAGCAACTTTAATGTCTGCTTCTTTAGCTTTAGCAATAAAGCCGGCATAATCGTGAACTTCGCCTGATGCAGATGGATATTGTAACAGCGCCCCAAAGAATTCTGAACTAAAATCAAACTCTTGTGGATTTCCTACAACCAACTCTACACCTACCGGAAGGGCTCGTGTTTCTAAAACTGATAAAGTTTGTGGTAACACTTCTTTATCAACAAAGAATTTAACCACATCGTTTTTCTTTTGATCACGACTACGCACTGCTGCAAGAAGCGTCATCGCCTCTGCTGCTGCTGTAGATTCATCGAGCAAAGATGCGTTGGCAAGTTCCATCCCGGTCAGGTCACTTATCATCGTCTGGAAGTTTAATAAAGCTTCTAGACGACCTTGCGCGATCTCTGCTTGGTACGGCGTGTAAGCCGTGTACCAACCCGGATTTTCTAAAATATTACGCTGAATAACCGCAGGAATTTTAGACTCGTGATATCCTAAACCTATGTATGTTTTAAACAGCTTGTTTTTATTGGCCAAAGCATTGATGTGCGTGGCATACTCGTATTCACTAAGCGCCGGCTCCAGATCAAGGGCTTTTTTCAATTTAATTCCGTCAGGCAGGGTTTCGTAGATCAATTGATCTATATTTTCTGCCCCGATCGCTTTCAACATCTCCTCCTTCTCCTCAGGTCTTGGACCAATGTGTCTTAGTGAAAAAACATCTGTTCTCATATGCAATTTATGTGTGTTTAGAATGGCGCAAAAGTACAATTTCAGATATATATTCTGAGCGATATACCTCCTACTTTTTTAACCACTTAAAGCACTTATTAACAGTTGCTGTATATTTACCTGATGAAATCTCTCAAAGGCCTTTTTGATTTTTATATCAACAGCAGTATACACGTGGCCTTTGCTGTGCTCGCGCTTGCATTGATTACCGAAAAACAACTGGATCTTGAACTAGATCTCTACTTCAATCTCTTTATTTTTTTAGGAACCATTACCGGCTATAATTTTGTGAAATACGCTGCTCTCGCCGGTCTGCATCACAGAAACCTTACTGATAGGCTTAAAATGATACAGACGTTTTCATTTATTTACTTTATAGGCTTAATGTATGTGGCTTATCAATTTACGGTTAGCTTCTGGATTTCTTGTATTCCCTTGGCTTTACTTACTGTTCTTTATGCAATCCCTTTTTTACCGCATAAAACCAACTTAAGAAAAGTACCATCAATTAAAATATTTATCATCGCCGCAGTCTGGGCAGGCGTGACGGTATATTTACCGGTCGTTTATAATACCACTAATTTTTCTACGGAATTTTATCTCGAACTCGCACAACGTTTTATGCTGGTACTCGCGTTAATTATTCCATTTGAAATACGCGATCTAACTTACGACTCTAACGCGTTGGGGACACTTCCGCAGGTATTAGGCATAAAAAAAACCAAGCTAGTTGGTTTATCAATGGTTTTGGGATGTATGGTTCTTGAGGCATTTAAAGCCAATGCATTCAGCACTTATGCTATTCTATTTCTTACAGCTTTAGCGATCATTAGATCCAACAGTAAGCAGCCTCATTATTATGCATCTTTTGTAGTGGAAGGAATCCCTATTCTTTGGGGAATTTTTATTCTGGCGTTTTAGCCAGTTCACGCTCTAGTTCTTCACGAATGCGCTTCTTACACTCAGGAGTCATATGCTTGCACTTAGAGTCTTTTAGCAGATGAGTAAGCTTGGCGTTACGCTCAGAATACTTAACGCATTTTGAACATATAGATCGGTGCAATTTTACGCTTAGCTTCTCCATAAAAGAGATCTCTTCATATTGACCTCTATCACAAATTTGTCTAGCCTCCTTACAATTAATAAATAGTTTCATGCTTTATAACCAGTTTTCTTCTAAGCAACTCGCCAGTGCTGTACGGGCTCTGTGAATGATCACCCACAAGTTAGACGGCGTAATATCAAATTCTTTACAAATAGTTTCAGTATCCTGCCCTTCGATGGTTTTTTTTCTAAAAATAGCCGCCTGTTTTTCAGGCAACTTCCCTAAACAGGCATAGATCGCCACGCCCAGCTCAGTATTTTCTAGTTCATCTTCAGCAGTACGATCAAAAGGGTCAGCAACACGCTCTTCTAGCCAGTCCCCGCCTTCCTCATCATCGGCGTAATTCATACGCACTTCGGCTTTTCCTTTTTTTGAATTTATCTTGCGATAATAGTCAATTATTTTTCGTTTTAAAATAGAAATCAGCCACGTACGCTCGCTGGCTTCTCCTTTAAAATTTTTCATTGACTTCAATCCTGCCAAAAAGGTTTCAGAAATTATATCTTCGGCCACCTCCTTATCGTTCACCTTTACAATCGTGTAATTGTAGAGGTAATCAGAGTATTTATCCACCCATTTTTGGGGATCGAGTTGGTGGTCTGCCATAATTGGTAAGTCAGTTATAGAACAAGCCGCAAATTTACGTAATTCTCAACAGTAGGCTAAAAGTAAAATTATTTTCGTCAATAGTAACATAAGAAAGCCTTATATCCATCTAAGAAAACTACCTCAGGGCAAGCCTCAGAGCATTACACCCTTTGGCGGCGTCAATAAATCAACCTAATCTGTTACATTTGCTGCTTTAGCAATTCAATATAGTTACGGTGTACGAAAAAACCTTTCCCAATAAACGCTATGCGATCACAGCGCGCTTCTTAAAAAATGCAGTGCCAACAGGGGCTGAAATATTAGATTTGGGAGTTAGTAATCCTTTTTCTGAAATTATGAAAGCTGAAGGATATTCGGTTAAAAACACGGGCGGAGAAGATCTCGATCTTGATACGTCTGCCGTTAAAAACACCAACGCTGAGGTGGTGACTGCTTTTGAGATCTTTGAACATATGCTGGCACCGTATCAGGTTTTAAAAGACATTAAGGCTACTAAGCTTGTGGCAAGTATTCCACTCAGGCTCTGGTTTGCTCCCGCATATCGTAGTAAAACCGATATGTGGGATAGGCATTATCACGAGTTTGAAGATTGGCAGTTTGACTGGCTTTTAGAAAAATCAGGTTGGGACATCAAAAAGCGGGAAAAATTTACACATCCGGTAAAAAAAATAGGTTTTAGACCTTTACTTCGACTTTTTACCCCACGCTATTACCTTATTTACGCAGAGCGAAAATGAAACTAGTAATCATCATACCGGCATATAATGAGGCTGCACTAATCGGCAAAACCTTAGACTCGCTTCTGGGACAATGTTTTTCGGCAGAAAAAATAATCATTGTTGATGACGGAAGCACAGATCAAACTCCTGATGTCGTTATGAAGTACGCTGAAAAGAATCCTTCCATTCAACTGATACAGAAATCTTCTGAAGCTGCCCATTTACCCGGAAGCAAAGTCGTGCAGGCATTTAATTACGGTTTGGAGCGTTTAGATACTGATTATGACATACTGTGCAAGTTTGATGCAGATTTGATTTTTCCTGAAAACTATTTAGAAACCGTCGTAAAGGCTTTTGAACAAAATCAAAATCTGGGCATGTACGGTGGTTTTTGCTATGTGGAGCGCAACGGCTCTTGGGAACTCGAAAACCTTACTAATAAAGATCACATCCGCGGCGCGCTCAAAAGTTATCGAAAAGCTTGTTTTGAAGCCATTGGCGGACTCAAAACAGCGATGGGATGGGATACTTTAGACGAGTTGCTGGCGCAATATCACGGCTGGGAAGTTGCTACGAATGAAACGCTGCACGTAAAACATTTAAAACCTACCGGGCACACGTATTCAGCAAAAGCAAAATATAAGCAAGGCGAGGCCTTCTACGGGATGCGTTACGGACTCGCGCTTACTGCAATCGCTTCAGGTAAATTGGCGTTTAGAAAGAAAAGCTTCAAGCTCTTTAGAGACTACCTCAACGGCTATTTTAAGGCACAAAAAAAACACCTTCCGTTTTTGGTTACCCAAGAAGAAGGTGCTTTTATAAGAAAGCTCCGCTGGAAAAAGATCAAGGAGAAATTATTTTAAAAAAACCACTCTACTCTGAGTAGTGCCATAGTCCCACGAAGCGTGTATGAACTAGACAGTAGTTGATTCTCGTTTACAGCGTACAACTGATACTCTTTAATATTAAATATATTATTGAGTGCTAAGCTGATATCGACATCTTTTTTTGCTAAGGCATATTTCAAATTTAGATCACAAAACAAATATTGCAGCGCTTCCTGTTCGCCTTGATCCATATAACTGTGTTTTAAATCAATTCCTAGCTGAAAACCTTGAAAAGGTTGAATACTCAAACTCCCTTCCTGATCTACTCTAAAAGTTTGATAGTTTAAGTTATCACTAGATCCCTCGCTTACTTTAGTTGTACTAAAAATTAAGCGTGGTTTGTAAGTAAAAGTCAATTTCTTGAAGAACTTTTTATTGAACTGTGTTGATAAAATAAATGAGTTATTTGTAAAAGGCACTAATTTATCATTAATTAGCCTGTTAAAGATTGAATGGTTATACCCAGATTTGAAAGAAAGCGCGTTTCTTAGCGCAAACACATATTTACTGAAACTCAAATTTGCACTATACGTCTTCGTCTCGTTACTTATGGGTAAACTGACAATGGTCTGTATATCATCTTCAATGGTATAACTCAATATCGAATTTGTTTGACTTTTCTCGTAAGACAATCCTGCATTTAAAAACAACAGTGCTACAGACTTTTCAAATTTATAATTGAGACCATACGACTGTCTCCGGGTTTCCTGCAGATCAGCCTCATTTGATTCTAAAAACCGGTAATTGCGTAAAACAGCGCCTCTAAAGACTTGTGTAATGTTTCCAAAGGTTTTTCCATATGCATAACGCGCTGTTAGTTCTTCTTCAGCAGCTATTTTGTACTTAACGCTGACTTCTGGATTGATAAAAAAGTCTGTCTTTTTTTTATCCAGTTCGTAAGCTTTATCCTGATAAAAAAGTGTCTGAAATATTACAGGTATATTTAATGAGGCTTCAAAATTTGTAGTAGCAAACTGATAGGATGGTTTGAAATAAACTTGCTGCCTCAACCATTGCAGATTGTTCCCGGAATCCATTTGAAACTCTTCAACCTGATCATTATTCCTAAAACTCAAACCACTTTCTAAACGCTGACTTTCTATCAAATAGCCTAATTGATATTGTTGCTTAAAAATTTTACTTCCTTTTATGTAGGACACATAAGCATTTGAATTAAAAGTGGGTAATCTAAACGATTGATTCACCTCATCATTCATCCCCATAAATCCGGGTATTTCAGAATTATAACCCTCTCCTATACTCAGTTCTTTATCGTTTGTACTGTATTGGGATAACCAGCGAACCTCAAACACCCCTTCATTTTTTAACTGAGGTATCCAGTTAAAATCATTAGAAAACATCCAAGATTTTTGTTGGAGTTCCTGAGCAAAGTTTTGGCGGTTAGAAACTATCCCTGCATCACTGTTTTTTTGATCAACATTAAAGCTCAACTTGTTTTGAAAAAAACTGGTCTCTTTGTTTTTCAGAATATTCAACGTGCTATTAAACAAAAGAGGCCTTTGGGTAATGCGTTGATCTTCAGAATAGGATAGCGTATCTGTCGCAGTAAAATTTGCAACCCTACTGTTATAGCTCAAAACATTAGTATCAGTAAACGCCTGTACATTTAATTTAAGTTGTAAGCCGCTATCTGTAGTATACAGGTTATTTAGATTAACAACTTTAGATTTATTGAAATAATAGGTTGATAAAGGTACATCTGGTGCGCTTACCGTACCCAGTGATAAAGAAAAAGCAGCAGGGTCCTGGCTGATATCAGAACGTAAGTCTGCATCGCCCAATCGCTTAAAATCTGCCCGGTAATCAACCGCCGCATTATTAATCGCAACCGTATTGAGCATTTTTATACGTTTATTGAGTAGTATAGGTGTAATTGAAAGATCATAAAGCCCAGGCGCGCCTGCGGCAAGGTCTGCTTTTGTAGAAACCGCCATACTATTCTCGTCCTTAAGAACAAGGTTCATTGCAACTTTTTCTGTGAGCACCTTTTCTTGAAGCACCTTGATATGCTGATGGTTTTTAATGACATCTACCCCTTGAATATCCTCTTTGCGTATTGCCTTAGTCGCGAGACCATATCTGCCATCCATTAGGTCATCTCCCTGAATATAAAGATTTGAAACTTTCTCTCCATTAAAATAAATCGCACCGTCATCACCTACTTGTACTCCCGGCATACGCTTTAACACATCTCCTATACTACGATCTTCTGCCTTCTGAAAACTAGAAACTCTGTATTTTAAAGTATCGCCACTGCGTTTAACTACCGGCCTATTCTTTATTACGATTTCATCTAATGCAGTAGCATCAGGCTCCAGAACAAATCGATACTCATCTTTAGCATCAGCCAGTTCTATTTGTTGGGTCTTAAAACCTAAATAATTTACTTCTAAAAAGATTTGCGATTCACCATTTAATACGGGAAGCACCAGCTCAAAATAGCCCTGATTATCTGAAATGGTATAGGCTAGAATATCACCAGAATCATTTGACACTAAAGTAACACTTGCTCTATCAAGCCTCTCAGAATTTTCACCGGTGACCGTTCCGGTTATTGATCTATTTTGTGCCATTGCTATAAATCCCAGAAAAAAAATCCCCACAAAGGAAATGTGGAGAACAGTTCTCTTAATGAGTTGTATGATATAGCCCTGTCGTAAAATATTAGTCTAATTCTAAAGGATTGTATTCTTCTATCTTATCAAGAGAACGGTTGCTGGGATCTTCCATATTCATTATGGCAACCTGAGTGTCTGGAAAAACTGCATTTAAAACGCCAATAGGATCTTTAATAAATGAAAGTTCTAACCTGTGTAATTCTTTAGCGTTAACAGGTATTGCCAATTGTGGATTTAACTGAAAAGTCTCTGTAGTTTCTTCAGGATCTGTAGTACGCGTTAATTCTTTAAATATAAATTGTACTTCTTCTTTTAAATCTCGTGCCTCCAGAATCAAACCCGGTAATCCTCCCAATTTCCAAGGTCCATTTTGAAAAGGTAAATCTGTGGTAAACCAAGCTTCGTAGGTACGACCAGCATAATCACCTAAAGCTTTTTGACAGCTATAGCCTCCAAGTTCTTTTTTCTCTTTTGTAATCTTCCAATTTATGTCTGGTATCTTACTGTTCAATAAGTAGGTTTTATTACCTAAAAAGGTGTACTGTGTTAGCGCTTGTTCTTTTAGGTTTTTTAAGGTTTCTTCGCGTAAAAACACACCTCCATTATTCACCAGTAAACCCAACCCGCCTACTACGGTGGTTGTAGAAGAAGCAGACGCAGTGCTTTGCAACTGTTCTTGCTGGGCTAGTAATGCAGGTTTATTATTGTTATAAACGTAAAGGGTTGTATACCGACTCGTATTTTTAGCGAGGGACAGTACCATATCTGCTACGTAAGGAGATTCAGGATTGGAAAGATCACGCACGTGTTTAAATTCATAAACAACATTGAGCACGGTTGTCTCCTGCCCCTTAACCTGAAATAAAATACTGAAAAATAATCCAGTAAATATTAAAAACCTCACCATAAGTTTACTCTTATTCTGGTTCATGACTTATTAGCTTTAAATAATTCCTTTTGACATCTGAATCCTTTGTAGGGTCACCTTTAGCAAGAATTTTACCAAATGTATCTGTCAACGCAGTAAACTTCCCGTGCTCACTTATCAAAGAATCATTTTGCCGAATAAATACATTATTAATATCTAAATATAGTGGAATTGAAATAGCCCCTAATTTATCACTCTCAACCAGATATTTTAAAAGCTCAAAGTTGTCTTTTGAATAACAAATGGGTAAAACAGAAACTCCTTTTGATTTTAATTCCAAAGCAACAGTATTCCACTTTTCAATATTAATTAAGCAAGTGGCACAGCTTACATCAATCAAAGTATAAACTCTATAACCTTCGTGAATAGATTCAAATTCTATTAATTTCTCCTCCAGAGTTTGAGTATTATATTTAATTATTTCTACGGGGACCTTAACATTCTCTATTTTGCTATTGCTTGCACCATTGGCACAAGATGCTATAAGAAGAATTACACTAGCAAGTATTAAAAATCTACTCATCAGTCAGTTGGCCCTTTTTAATCAATTTCCCTTTAGGATCATATGTATAAATTGTACGATCATCACTAGTCACTGCAAAGTCACGGGAATACTCCGGTAATTCTAAACGCTCTATAGGATTTCCATCCCAATCGTATTTATAAATATACTTCCCGTATGAGCGATTTATACCCTCATGGTTGTTACCTGAATATAAAAGGTATATATATTCATTGGTTGTTTTACCTCTTACAAAAGCATATCTCGTATCGTTCCCCCTTGCGCTGATGTTTGCGTCATCATAGCCTTTCATTACAATTAAATCAGGATCAAAATTATCAGGCCCTTTTATTACTTTATAACTGCCATCAGACAGATTAACTATTTGTATGCGATCTGCATATCGTGCAGCTAAAACAGCCTTAGACTTATCCGGTTTTACATATAAAAAACTCTCATAAGCAGTTTTCTCTGCTTTTGTCACGGACTGATCTGGCCAGGTTTCTGAGTAAGGCACATACCGCTTTTCTACTGTACCGCTTAGTAAATTAATTTCTTCAAGCCAATAGGGAGAATTATAATTACCACTTGTTAATAGCGTATTACTATCAAGCAGTTGTACATCATAGTAATTATCAGGTAATTTGTAAAATCGAGATTGTTTAAAACTACTGTCATATAATGTTGAATACTTATACATCATAAGACCACTTTTTACAACATCATGAATCCAAATATCATTTGCATAATAATCATACCTCATAAAGCCTAATACTTCATCTGATTTTCTACCCGACTTCACAAACTCCCCTATAGCTTTTTGAGTAACCAAATCGTACTTAATAAGGTTATTTGATTCATTCGCAATTTTTATTACCAGTAAGGAATCATTATAGATGTTGAATCGATCTACAGAAAAATCGCCTATAGAAAAGAACTCCTCAAGTTCAATTGATTTATTAACTGGAAACTTTTCAAAAGTAGTAGACCATGCATCTAGAGAACTTTTCTGAGAATTACACGAATAAAATTGGATAAACACAAACACAAAAAAAAATCTCATACTCTAAAATTAAAAAGCACTTCTAAAATATTAGAAATGCTCTAAATTAAAAACACCAAACTAATACTATTGGTCGCCCTTTAAAGGTGGTGAATCATAATAGCATGATGTTTCACCAGAAGTACATCTCATGACAACAACGTTTCTATAAACCTCACTAACTGTACAACTATCAGTGTCTTCACCGGTATATGAACAATTATTCGCTGTTCGTTCAGTAAAAACAGTTAAAGCACTGGCAATTGTGAAACTAAACAGCAACATTAGTGCCATTATAGTATTTTTCATGTTTAAATACCTCATAATTAAAATTTTAAATGTTAATAATAAACAATATTATGAATTATGAATTATGAATTATGAATTATAATTCATAATGTTAACATATTGTTAAAATAGTTAATTGTCAGCGTGAATTTTCATCCATTTCAGGTATTTCCCTATTTCAACACTTCAGAAATCACTGTTCCGGTGGCGCCGTTAGGGTCTTGAATTCCTAAAAGTGCAGCCACGGTTGGAGCGATATCAGTGATTACCGTTTGCTCAAATGTATGACCATTTTTAATTCCGTTTCCGTAGAATAACAAAGGTACGTGCGTATCATAACTGTACGATGTTCCGTGAGAAGAACCTGTAGGACCACCGGTTAAATAGCCCGGATCAAGAATAAAGAACACATCACCACTACGCTCTTGATCGAAACCTTTTTGTACCAAAGCAGCTACACCGCTATCGTAAGATCCTTGCTCCATTTGAGCGCGCGTATACACTTTGCTGATGTTGTTATGCTGAAGTGCAAAATGCTTTATGTCTTTCTGTAAAGCTTCGGCGTCGATACTTTCATCAGCCAGCACGGTATATCTAAAAAATACCTGATCGTTAGAAATATCCTCGATCAAATCATCACGTCCATATTTCTGCTGAATAAAAGCCTCCAATTCCTTTCTAAAACTGCGCATATCAAAATAGCCTGAAGGAATTTTATTATCACTTAAAAAAGAAGGAACATGAACCGCCGCGTGATCAGCAGTTAGAAATACGGAGTAATTTCCTTTACCTACTTTTTTATCTAATGCCTCTAAGAGTCTTGCGATCTCAAGATCCAGACGCACATAGGTATCTTGAACCTCTTTAGAATTCACTCCAAAATTGTGTCCTACATAATCGGTACAGCTGTAACTTACTGCAAGAAAATCGGTATCTGCATCTTGGCCAAGATCTTCGCCATCTAGAGCAGCAAGTGCAAAATCTGTAGTGATCGAGTTTCCGTAAGGCGTTGTTTTCAAAATACTGTAACCGCCATTCTCTTTTCCTAATTTCTTTAAGTCATAAGGAAATGTTGCTGTTTCTTTTCCTCTAAAACCTCCTTCATAAGCATTAAGATCTTCACCACTTTCTATATAAGTTTTGATTGGTTTATAGGTATCCCAATCCTTCATATAAGCCTTAGCCGGCTTTTTCTTATTAAAATCTTTCACCCATTTTGGCAATTCATCCATATAATAGGTGCTGGTGATAAAAACGCCTTCGTCTCCTCCCTGAAACCAATAGGCGCCATTTGCAGTGTGCCCTGCCGGAAGAATCGCACCACGATCTTTAATCGAAATCCCGATGGTTTTTCCGCGCATTTGAGTGTGCAATCTATTTTGATCTGTGATCGTAGAAGTGCGCATACGTCGTGGAGACATTTGTCCGGGACCAACATCGGTTGTCCCAACAGAAGCTACAGTGGTATCTTCGGCACAATACACATCCTTTTTCTCAAATTTATTATACCAACTGTTTGAAATGATCCCATGATTTTGCGGAGTAGTTCCCGTGTAAATCGAAGTATGCCCGGGTGCCGTTTTGGTTGGCATATAATTATAGTGGTTGTTTCGGCAATCAAAGCCTTCATTCTGGAGGCGTTTAAATCCGTCTTCTCCGTATTGATTTTCAAATCGTGTAAGATAGTCGTAGCGCATTTGGTCAACCACAATACCTACAACAAGTTTAGGCTTTTGCGAAGCTTCTTGAGCAAATGATACAGTACCGGCTAAAGCGACAAAACCAAGCGCCAGCGACTTTAAGGGTAATAAATTCATTAGTTAAATTTTTAGACACACAAAGCTAAAGCATAAGAGGCAAGATGTAAGTTTAAGTTAATCTTAAATATGCATCCCGCCTATTTTTGCTATTTTTAGACCTGAAAAAATAACTATGGGATACCTGAAAGAGATAGGTCTTTATTTTATGATGCTTAAGGGTGTTTTTATCAAGCCCACCAAAACATCTGTTCTACGTAATTTAGTTCTTAAAGAGATCGACGACCTTATCATTGGCTCTTTAGGTATTGTCTGTTTCATCTCCTTTTTTGTGGGCGGTGTGGTTGCAATTCAAACCGCATTGAATATGGACAACCCTATTCTTCCTAAGTCGCTCATTGGTTTTGCCTCGCGACAATCTATAATCTTAGAATTTGCTCCAACATTCATTTCTATCATTATGGCAGGTAAAGTGGGTTCTTTTATCACCTCCAGCATAGGTACGATGCGTGTTACCGAGCAGATTGATGCATTAGAAGTTATGGGGATCAACTCCCTCAATTATCTGGTTTTTCCTAAAATAGTCGCGATGTTGTTCTATCCGTTTGTGATCGCAATTGCTATGTTTTTAGGAATTCTCGGCGGATACACTGCGGCAGTTTTAGGTGGTTTTGCTACCGGAGATCAATTTATTCAAGGTTTACAGGAAGATTTTGTTCCCTTTCAGCTGGTTTATGCGTTTATAAAAACTTTTGTTTTTGCAGTTCTATTGGCTACTATCCCATCGTATTTTGGGTATTATATGAAAGGTGGCGCGCTTGAAGTAGGTAAAGCAAGTACCACATCTTTTGTATGGACGAGTGTATTCATCATTCTTTCAAATTATCTAATCACCCAATTACTCCTAAGCTAATGATCGAAGTTAAAGAATTAAAGAAAGGATTTGGCGGAGATGAATTAGTCTTAAAAGGAATCTCTACCACATTTGACAAAGGAAAAACCAACTTGATCATTGGTCAAAGTGGTTCTGGTAAAACCGTATTTTTAAAATGCCTTTTAGGTCTTTTTAGACCTACGGAAGGTAAAATTTTATATGATGGGCAAGCGTACTCTGAATTATCTTCAGAAAAGCAACGCACGTTACGCGAGCAAATGGGAATGGTTTTTCAAGGCAGCGCTTTGTTTGACTCGATGACGGTTGAAGAAAACATTATGTTTCCGCTAAAGATGTTTACCAAACAACGTAAAGCAGAACGCCGGGAACGTGCCAATGAAGTAATCAAACGAGTAAACTTAATCAATGCTAATAATAAGCTTCCGTCAGAAATTTCAGGAGGGATGCAAAAGCGTGTTGCGATTGCACGCGCCATTGTAAACAACCCAAAGTATTTGTTTTGTGATGAACCAAACTCTGGTTTAGATCCACGTACCGCGACACTCATTGACAACCTTATTCAAGAGATCACACACGAGTATGAGATCACCACCATCATCAATACGCACGACATGAACTCGGTGATGGAAATTGGTGAAAAGATCGTTTTTCTACAAAAAGGACATCTGGCCTGGGAAGGTTCTAAAGAAACCATCTTTAAAGCCGACAATGATGACGTGACCAATTTTGTATATTCTTCAGATCTGTTTAAAAAAGTGCGCGAAGCGGTTCTTAAAGAGAATCAATAACGCGCTACCGAAAGGGTATCCAGATTATATTTCACTTTTAACCAAGCTTTCAATTTTGCCTCCTCATTACGTTTTGTGCGCTCTGAAAGTGAAGGTTTCCATTCTATCAAAAATGTAGGTATCGTATCTGCTTTTTCAAAATTGGTATTGATCGTATTTGAAAAACCAAAGCGTGCGATATTCTCATAATTTATATGCACCTCTTCACTCAAGCTCTGAAAAGGCAAAGCCGAAGCTTTAAGCCGATTGATCTCATCTTCCAGCAACTGTATTTGCGAATTCTTATCTGCCAACGCCTGCTGATTGTTTACATACAAATCTTCAAGAATACCAGATTTTACGGCGCTAGAAAGCTGCTCTGCCATTTGCGACGACTGATCTGATCCTTGATGAATTTTCAAACTTACATCAGCAAGAGAGGCATCTTCGGTTAATTGCGTGTACCATTCTTCGATCTTCGCTTTCGGAACCAAAGCACCGATCAAGTACACATCTATTCGTTTTGATTTATAATCCTGCGAAAACTTAACCACCTCTGCACCTTCATAACGTATTACGCGGGTGACATAATCTTTAGTTGCTGAAGTAAACACTTGCTCTTTATACAGAATATAAAACAGATACAAACTTGGAATCATCACCACCAATGCGATCAAAGACGCCATTTGAGTCACAAAGCGTCTGCGTTTAGAATTGGCATACTTCACCATTGGGAAGCGTAAAAATTTAGCTACCAAAAACGTAGAAAGCGCTATAAAAACGGCATTGATCGAGAAGAGATAAAACGCCCCCGCATAATAATGCCATTCTCCCATAGCAAGACCATAACCCACTGTACAAAGCGGTGGCATTAAAGCCGTCGCGATCGCTACACCAAAAATCACACTGGCGATAGTCCCTTTTTTAGTTTTAGCAACAATAAGGGCTAGCCCACCAAAAATAGCCACCAAAACATCTAAAATGGTTGGGTAGGTTCGCGCTTCAAGTTCAGGAGTGAGCTCAGAGATAGGAGAAACTGCGAAATAAAGCGTAGCGGTAAGCACACTTAGAATGATCATAACCGCAAGGTTAATGAGTGATCGCTTTAGCGTTTCTATATCGTTAATAGCAAGAGAAAGTCCGATACCTACAATAGGTCCCATAAGTGGAGAGATAAGCATCGCTCCTATTACCACCGCGGTACTGCTCACATTTAAACCAATGGAAGCAACAAAAATGGAAAAGATCAAAATCCAGGCGTTATGCCCTTTGAACGATATATCCTTTTTTACCGCCTCAATGGTTGAATCCCGATCGGTATCGCTCCGAATGTCTAATAATTCTGATAAAAATACGCGTACGCTGCGCCATAGGCTCTTAGCATCACGTTTTACCGCCTCATTAGAAACATTATCCTCTACTTTCTTTTGTTCTTCCATGGAATATTAAACCAAGTCTGACCCAAATTGTTGTTCAACTTCAGCACGTATAATTTTTACGTCTTGCTCTTTGGCTTTGGGCATAATTACCAAAACCTCATCGCTATCTACCACGATATAATCCTTGAGTCCTTCTACGACAACTACTTTTCCTTTTTCTGAACGAATAAGATTGCCTTGCGCTTCACGCAACACCGTTTTAGCATTTACAATGACATTTTTATCCTGATCTTTTTCTAAGTTGTCGTAAAGTGCGCCCCAAGCTCCTAGATCACTCCAATCAAATGTTGCCGGGATCACCCCAACGTGACCACTTTTCTCAAGAATACCGTAATCAATACTGATATTCTCTGCTTTGGCATAGTTGTCCAAAATAAATTGCTGCTCTGCTTCGGTATTTAAAGCCTCAAAACCTGAATTGAACAACGCATACATTTCCGGAAGGTATTTCTCAAAAGCTTCGATAATGGCTCTGGCGCTCCAGATAAAGATTCCAGCATTCCAGGAATAATTTCCTTCTGCTAAAAACTGTTTAGCCGTTTCATAATCCGGTTTTTCCTTAAAAGCCTCCACCCCTTTTACAGCGGCAGTTGAAGCATTATACTGAATGTAGCCGTAGCCGGTATGCGGAAATGTAGGTTCGATACCCAAGGTAACCAGCAATTTTTCTTCCGAAGCATCTTTGGCACACGCTTCAAAAGCTGTATTTAAGTCCGTTAAAAAGGCTTTCTCATTTTCGATCCAGTGATCGCTCGGTGCCACGATCATTACTCCGTCAGGATTGGCTTTATAGATCTTTAACGCAGCTAGCAAAATACAAGGTGCGGTATTGCGCATCGCAGGTTCTAGAACGATATTCTCATCTCTAACTTCAGGCAGTTGCTCGTTTACCAGGCCTTTGTACTTTTTGTTAGTTAAAACCAACACGTTTTCTGAAGGTACGGTTTGAGACAAGCGTCCAAAAGTGCGCTGGATCAAGGTTTCTCCGGCACCTAAAATATCATGAAATTGCTTAGGATAACTTGCTTTACTCAGTGGCCAAAAACGGGAACCTACGCCCCCGGCCATTATAATTGCATAGTAGTTGTGGTTTGTCATCTGGTGTTATTAAGTTAAAAGTTCAACCTCGGCGTTAGGTTGAAACAAGTATACTTTTCCTGTAGCGGTCTCTACACATTCATACCGCTTTATGCGACGTTCTCCTTTTTTAAAAACTTTGCCGTTGTAGAGTTTAAAGAGACTACCTCTCGGAATTTCAAATATATAGTTTTTATCGTTGGGAGGATCAAATTGCTTGAGCGCCAAAGATAATTTAGCATCTGTATCGCTACTCGCTTTGGGATTTTTAAAGTGATTGGCGATAACCGGTAAGAGTTGCTTCGGAAAGATCTCAGGTCGTATAAACGGCAGCATTAAATTCTGAAACGTGTACTTCCACTCTTTTCCGTGAGGCTTAATTCGGTTACCAAATTTCACAAAAGCCACTAAATGGGCGATCTCGTGAATTAAGGTTATCAAAAAACGATACGAATTTAAATTGGTATTCACGGTGATTTGATGTCCGCCGTTCGGCAAACGCCTATAGTCCCCGTGACGGGTAACACGCTCATCAACAATCTTAAGGTGAACACCAAAGTTCTTGATCAACTCAAAAACGGGATCCACCGCTTGTTCTGGTATGTATTTCCGTAAAATCTGCTTCATAGTCTATGGCGTAGAAGCCGAAACCTGTAAAACTTTTCCGTTATAAAATGCGTTTCCGGTAAGCGCAAAGTTTTTAATATACGCTGCCATCTCCTGAGCAGAAAGTGGCGCTTGATACCCCGGAAAGGCTTCTTCTAGCATTTCGGTTTGTACAGCACCTAAAGCCAATACGTTAAATGCGATTCCTTTTTCTTTATACTCTTCAGCAAGCAACTCGCTTAAAGTGATCACCGCACCTTTACTCGAACTGTAAGCCGCAAGACCGGCAAATTTCACACTGCCTTGTATGCCACCCATACTGCTCACTGTTACCACGTGACTTCCTGACTTCATAAAAGGTAATACGGCCTGCGTCAAAGTTGCAACTCCAAAAACATTAACCTCATAAACTTTCTGAAAGTCTGATTGTGTAAGACTTTCAAAGGGTTTATTAATCAATGCTCCGGCATTATGAATCAAAACATCAGCACTACCTCCCCATTCAGTCTTTACAAAAGACGCTACTTTATGTAAATCTTCAGTCTTAGATATATCAAAGGGAAGAGCCTCAATGCGCTCTAATGCTTGTTCTTTTAAAGGCTTCTCATTGCGGGACAAGGCCAATACGTGATGCCCTTCTATAGCAAATTGTTTAGCCATCTCAAAACCAATTCCACGGCTCGTTCCGGTAATTATTATCTTCTTACTCATTCCAAATAATTTCTTGAGACGCGCTATTTGCCATACCTTCAACTCCCGGAATCAACTGATTCACAATATTCGCCACGTGTTCAAAATTCATAGCAGCTGCCTCATCTCCAACTTTATGATAATGATCAAAGTTGGTAAAATCAAAAGTTGAAACCGTCTGCGCCGGAATTTTAAACTGCTCATAAAAAGCATAATTATCACTGCGCTTAAACAAATTGTACTGCTTTGCCTGTGGTAAAAAACCCATCACTTTAGCTCCTGCATACGCATTGAATTTTTGTGCCATATTACTGTGCTCATAACCGGTGAGGTAAAGCGAATAATCTTTGTCAGTCATTGGCACACCAATCATCTCTATATTAAACATCACATACGGATTGATATTCGTTGTTTTTAGGCGCTCCGCCAGATGCGCTGATCCCAGCAAGCCCATTTCTTCAGCAGAAAAGAGTGCAAAAATAATACTGCGCTTATTGGTCTTTGATTGTGCAAAATACTTCGCCAACTCAATAACTGCAGAAGTTCCTGATGCATTATCGTTAGCACCATTTGCAATGGTATCAGCTCCAACAGTATCAGCAGTACCGATATGATCGTAATGCGCCCCAATGACAATAAATTCGTTTTTCAACTCAGCATCGGTTCCTTCAAGCATACCGACTACATTATATCCATCTAAACCTTTAGCATCAAACTTATCCCGATACGAAGTAAAATAAGGCTTTACTCCTGCTTGTTGAAATTCTTTAATGATATAATTAGCCGCCTCATCGATTCCTTCTGTTCCTGTTTTTCTTCCGGCAAGGGCATCTGAAGCTAAAAATTCAATGTGTTTTTTAATAGCTGAAGCGCTAACGTTCTTTTTAAAAGTAACAGCATTAGGATTGGGCGCCGCCGATGTTGTTATGCTTTCTGCAGGCTCATTTGAAACGACATATCCTTTTGAAGCATTTGCTGCTGCCGCTGCATCTACCTGACGCACTTCGGGAGTGCTTCCGCAACTTAAAACGGTCAAACTAATTAGACCTAAAATAATCTTATTCATACGTTCAATATAAAAAAACCCATCAAATACTGATGGGTTTTTAAGTTATCTATTTTTAAAATGCTTGCTTAATTAAGCCAACATCAATACCGGATTCTCGATATAGGTTTTCAATGTTTGTAAAAACTGAGCACCTGTAGCACCATCAATAGTACGGTGATCACAAGCCATAGATAAAGTCATCGTATTACCTACTACAATTTTACCATCTTTCACAACCGGCTTCTCAATGATCGAACCTACTGATAAGATCGCTGAGTTAGGCTGATTAATGATCGAAGTAAAGTTTGTAATACCAAACATTCCCAGGTTAGAAATGGTAAAGGTACTTCCTTGCATTTCTTCTGGCTTCAGTTTTTTGTTACGTGCTTTACCTGCAAGCTCTTTTACTTCAGCATTGATTTGCTGTAAAGACTTCTCATTTGCAAATTCAACAACAGGAACTACAAGTCCGTCTGGTACAGCAACTGCAACACCAATGTGCACGTGTTTGTTTAAACGCATCTTATCGTCAAACCATTGAGAGTTCACTTGAGGATGCTGTTTTAAAGCGATAGAAACCGCTTTAATAATCATATCATTGTACGACACTTTAGTATCCGGAAGCTGGTTAAACTGACTGCGGAAGGCAATCATATTTTCCATGTCAAACTCTACATTCAAGTAGTAATGCGGTGCTGTGAATTTAGATTTACCAAGAGACTTGGCGATCGCTTTACGCATTTGAGAATTATTTACATCCTCATAGCTTTCTTCACCTGTAGCAACAAATTGCTGCACACCTGCTCCTGAAGCTGCCGGAGTATAGTTCTCAATATCTTTGCGCACTACACGACCATTCTCTCCACTTCCCGGAACTTTAGCAAGATCAATACCTTTTTCTTCAGCTAGTTTCTTAGCTAATGGTGAAGCAAAAATACGGCCATCGCTAGATGAAGTATTTTTTGTAGGTTTTGAATCTTCTTTTTTAGGAGCCTCCTTTTTAGGAGCTTCTTTCTTAGCTTCCTCTTTCTTCGAAGCCTCCTTTTTAGGCTTTTCTTCTTTCTTAGGCGCTTCTTTTTTAGCTCCTCCAGATTTGAAATTGCTGATCACTCCAGAAACATCGGTTCCGTCTTCACCAATGATCGCAAGAAGTGCATCCACTTTTGCAGTTTCGCCTTCTTGAATCCCGATATGAAGTAAAGTTCCTTTATAAAACGACTCAAATTCCATTGTCGCTTTATCGGTTTCTATTTCTGCAAGAATATCACCTTCATCAACGCTGTCTCCTTCTTTTTTTAACCAAGAAGCAACAGTACCTTCTTCCATCGTATCACTAAGACGTGGCATCGTTACCACCTCAACACCTTCAGGAATTTCTGAACCGGCGTCATCAGAAGCTTCTTCTTCTGATGTATCATCGCTCTCTTCTTCACTTGAGGCTTCAGCATCATCTGCACTATCATTTTCTGAAGTTTTTTCTTCACCTTCAGATCCTGAATCTGCATCAGCGCTTCCGTCGATCAAACCAGAAATATCTTCTCCTTCTTCACCAATGATCGCAAGAAGTGCATCAACATTTGCAGTCTCGCCTTCTTCAATACCAATATGCAACAGCGTTCCTTCATAAAATGACTCGAACTCCATCGTTGCTTTATCTGTTTCGATCTCAGCAAGGATATCACCTTCTTCTACTTTATCACCTTTTTTCTTTAGCCAAGATGCAACGGTTCCTTCTTCCATTGTATCACTAAGGCGGGGCATCTTAATTACTTCTGCCATAATATTATTCTGGTTTATGTGCTAAAAATGGATAATCTTCCTGCTCGTAAACGACATCATACATAACTTCTTTTTCTGGGAAGTCACTTTCTTCAGCAAATTTCTCACACTCGGCAACACGCTTTTTAACGCGCTTATCAATTGCCTTTAATTCTTCTTCTGTAGCGAATTCTTTCTCCAATAAGATATCCTTCACCTGAGTGATCGGATCGATCTTCTGGTATTCTGCTACCTCATCTTTTGTTCTATACTTTTGAGCATCACTCATTGAGTGTCCTCTATAACGATAGGTTTTTAATTCTAAGAACGTTGGCCCGTCTCCACGACGTGCTCTAGCGATCGCCTCGTCAAAAGCTTCTGCCACAGCCACCGGATTCATAGCGTCTACCGGTCCGCAAGGCATTTCATACCCAAGACCAAGTTTCCAGATATCCTCGTGGTTTGCCGTACGCTTTACTGAAGTTCCCATCGCATACCCGTTGTTTTCAACGCAAAACACCACCGGAAGTTTCCAGTTCATCGCCATATTAAACGTCTCGTGTAGCGAACCTTGACGTGCAGCACCATCTCCAAAAAAGGTTAAGGTTACTGCATCACGCTTAAAATATTTATCACCAAAGGCAAGACCGGCTCCTAGAGGAATCTGCCCCCCTACAATACCGTGACCTCCGTAAAAACGATGCTCTTTAGAAAAGATGTGCATAGAACCACCTAATCCCATAGAAGTACCTGTCTTCTTTCCGTAGAGTTCAGCCATAACGCGTTTAGGATCTTCTCCCATACCTATTGGCTGCACGTGGTTACGGTAAGCCGTAATCATCTTATCTTTTGTAAGATCCATTGCGTGAAGGGCTCCTGCAAGAATAGCCTCTTGACCATTATACAAATGCAAAAATCCTCTAACCTTTTGCTGAATATAAACTTGTGCCAGTTTATCTTCAAACTTGCGCCAGAAGGACATCTCTTCATACCAATTCAGGTATACCTCTTTTGTGATTTCTTTCATTAAATTATAGATTTATCTATACACTTTACTCACAGCGTGAGTTTTAGAACGAATTGAAAGCTTTGTTCAAATCGTTATTTTATTAAACATACCGAGATTTTTACCGGCATAATTTTACCGCCCAAAAAGACGGAGAACAAAAATAGTATATTCGGGACGAAGCGTGAAAATCTTTGAAGAAAAAATTGAATCGATTACACGTAGGTTTTGTGCAACTATCAAAGCCAGAACTTACAGGTATTCTTGGGTAAAAAGAAAGGGTAACAAATTGCTCAAAGAATCACTTTTAAAAATTTTACCACTAGCTCCCATAAAATAGATCACCACAGGTTGCTTCTGCTTGACTTCATATTCTGCAATAGCTTGACGGCACGCACCGCAAGGTGGTATGGGCGTAGTTGTAGGCTTGTGTTTTGCGGTAGCTGAGATCGCCATCACCTCTAGCGTTTCATCAGGGAAGTTAGCTCCTGCATAATAGATCGCTGTTCGCTCAGCGCAAAGACCTGAAGGATAAGCTGCATTTTCTTGATTACTCCCTTTGATAACTTTACCGTTTGAGAGCAACAAGGCCGCTCCTACGTGAAATTCTGAATACGGTGCGTAGGCCGAATCGCGTGCTTCAAAAGCAGCTTCCATCAATCGCTGAATCTCCTGAGGCAATTCTGAAAAATCTTCAAAAACCTCGAGTTCAGATTCGATTTTTATTTTTTTCATACTGAAATTTAGTATTCTATGTATTCATTACCAAAATTGAAGGTAATGCCAAAACGCAGTGTGTTTTCTAAAGGATTGCGCACTTGAGTTGTAGAGAATAAATAAGAAACATCGATGTCTATCGCCGAATATCTAAAGCCAAGTCCAAGCGTGGCGAACTTACGCGCTCCTTTTAAATCGCTTTCATTAAAATAACCTGCACGCAAAGCGAACGCATTATCGTATTTATATTCTGCACCCAAAGACCAGGTAACCTCTTTTATTTCTTCACTTATTCCATTAGGTGCATCGCCAAAAGACTGAAACATTCCTTCAAAAAAGCCTATAGCTTGATATTCTTCGGTGTCAGAACCATCAATCACGCCGTCCCCGTTAAAATCCTGCGGAGAAGGCACCAGTAGCTTATTAAATTCGAGCCCGACGCCAATTACATTGTATGCATCAAGAATAAAGTCAAAACCTCCGCCCAGCCTCATATTGGTGGGAATAAAATTTTCTTGACCCGCTTCGTCATACTTGATCTTAGGACCAATATTTGAAATATTGAATCCCGCACGCCAGCGCCCGTTAAAGTCGTCGTAACTTATTTCTTCAGATTGATAAAATCCCGCAATGTCAACACCAATAGAACTCGCCGCACTGGCATCTTCATCGTTGATCTGTAGTTTTAAATTACTGCGCAAATAGCGCCCTGCAACTGCCATTGAAAAGCGATCTCCCAAACGCAATGCATAAGAAACGTCAAGCGTAAATTCGTTCGGACTAAGAATAAGCGGATTTTCTAATTCGGCTTGAGAAGGATTACTGCTTTGAATAGACTCAATATCCCCGAGGCTAAAATAGCGCAAGCTACCTGCAAAAGCGCTTCGGTCGTTAATACGATTAAAATAAGTGATCTGACCCAAGAAGATATCATCAACGATCTGACTCAAATAAGGCGTGTAATTAAACCCAACCCCTTGCTGTTTTTCAATAAAAGCATACTTGGCAGGATTCCATTGTTGCGCATACGCATCAGGGCGTGTTGCCACCCCTTGATCTCCCATTCCTGCAGCACGCGCGTCTGCGGCTATGGCTAGAAAAGGAACTCCGGTAGTGATGGGGCGCCCTTCAACCTCTTGTGCACTTAAATTTTGAAGAACGGTAAAACAAAAGCCTAAAACAAGTAATGATCTATTCATTAAAAAAAGGGTCTTTTGACAAATATATAGATAAACCTTAGAGGATGACTAATTTCTCAAACTTTTCAACCTTCTTGTTCGTTAACGTAGATTTCACAGTAATCTTATATACATAAACCCCTTTTCCTATTTTTTGACCAAAATCATCCAGTCCGTCCCAGGTGATCTCTCTTGATAAGAAGCCCGTCGTGGTCACCACCTGATTGATCGTTTTAACCACTTTCCCTGAAATAGTAAAGATTTGCACCTGCACTTCTAGCGGCTCGTAAGGCCTGTTATGGTTAAACCAAAATTCAGTATAATTTACAAACGGATTAGGATAATTAAGCACACGCTCCAGCTTAAGCTCTTCATCTCCGGCGACCACAAATTGCAGATCAGCCGTAGATGAATTATTATACGTATCCCAAGCAATGACCGTAACTGTATGTAATCCCGGCTCAAGATCACGCAGCGTACGCAGCGCTTGCCCGATATTAAAATTATCTACGTCGCTCTCATAAAAATCATTGAGAATTATAGGGTTCTCTTCATCGTCGTCAAGAATGGCGATCAGATCGTGACCAATTCCGCCAGCGGTATTGATTCCGCTTAGATCCTCTAGTTTCACCAACAGTGTGGGCGAAGTATTTGTTATTCCTCCGCTCACAAAATTCTCATCATTCATATAAAGATTAATGATTGGCCCTTCGTTATCCTCTGTGGCATTCTCGTTTAAACCGCCCACTAAAATCTGTTCATTAGCTCCCGCTCGATCTTCTAAAACCCCGTCTCTTACACTGTAAAAATTCACGCGCCCATTACCTAAAGGAATCGCTGCATCTCTAGGAACCACAAATTCGAAATCAAACAAACCATCATCAACACTCGCCTGACCGCGATATAAAATAGCACCCAAAGTTTTAAAATCAAGAATCAACAAGTTACCATTAGCATCGGTGACACCATCATTACCCAACGTCTGCTGATTGATGTATTTATCATAAACGGTTGCCGAAAGTTTCCCGTTATAACCAGTGAGTAATTGCCCATTTTCGTCAACGACCTCTCCACTCATTTTCATTCGGCTTAAAGCCTTGAGCGTATCTACTTGCTGCGTAATGGGCGTGTCATTGATCGCCGTCAGGCGAATATCCGGTTTAGCAAACGCCAGTTTCATCGCGGGATCACCAATAAAGAAAATAACCCGACGGTTGTCATCATTGATTTGATTTTTAGTTTCCCGAAGATTTTCAGCAACACTTTTAATGGTATTAGTTCCGAAGGAAAAAAGATTAGACGCTAGGGATTCATTAAACAAAACTCCCAAGCGCACCGAAATTTCTCGCGTGGTCGCCACCAGACCGACCGCCCCGCCTTGATCATTCCAAAACAATTCTTCTCCTGCTGCCACCCGATTAGGATTATCAAAACGCGTAAACTCACAAGTCACCGTCACAATCAATGGCAGCCGTTCACCGTTAGCCAGATTTTGCGCATTTTCACGCGTAAATATAAATTCTGAAGCCAGTGTGTTTTCACCCCCGTGCCCCAAATAGGTCATTACCAAAGCACCTGATTCTAAAGCATCAATAATAGCTTCGTTGACTTCAGGATAGCGATCTCCACCTGCAGAGGATTGCTGTTGGTAACTATCTGCGTGAATCTTCTTGACGTTAATAAATGGCTTTTCTTGTTGAATTTGATCGCCCAGAGCATCAATAGTGGATTGCAATTCTTCAAACTCCCAAGGCTGATCTACATCATCAGAAACCAACACAAAATTGTTTCGCCAGCGACCAAAAGAAGCCCTTTCGTCATAGCTTATAATTTTATCAACCGCTGTCTTAGCAAGCATCGGCGTATCGGCAAGAATTCGCCCCACTGCTATATCCAGACGATCTGAACCACCACTCCCGGCCGGACTGTTGTTTTCAATCACACCTTCTGTTGCATCCATAGCCCCAAAATAATCATCACTCATATAGGATTGCGATTGCGAAAAACTATAATAGGTGTTAAAAGTAGGCACCATATTATTATTGCGATCTAGCCGATCTTTGTAGTCAAAAGAAGTATCCCCAAACAAACAGAGGTACTTCAACCTGTTTTCAGCCGATGACGCATTGGCATAAACATAACGCACCAAATTGCGAATCGCACCAATATCTTGCTTCCCGGAGCTGAACTCGTTGTAAATTTCATCTAAGGCAACAACTTTTACACGCAAGCCACGATACAGCCTGTTGTGATTTGCCAATCGTTCAGCTTGAGAACGCAGCAGATCATTAGTAATTATCAGGTAATCAACATCCTCAAAACTCCCCGAAGATTGAAAAATAGTTCCTTTTAAATCTTGATTGGCTACGGAAGTATTCTCGGGGTCAATAAGCGGTTCAAAATAATCATCAGGATGAATCGCTACATATTTTTTAGCCGCATTCAAATACGTCTGAAACGTCAAAGTCGCCAAAGCTTCACTATTATCCACTACGCGCACTGTGGATTGATCGGTAATTTCCCAAACTTCAGCAAACCCTGAAGCATTTTGCAATTGATATCGCCCTATTTCATTTGAAACTTCAGGAGCAATCCCATTAAATTTTAGTTGACCTCCGGTTCCTGATAAATTACGAGTAGCTCCAATCCCAACAAAATCCAGATAACCTTCGCTTGAAGGATTTCCGCTATTGTTATATTCTAACTGAACACTAATATTATCTCCCGCAGTAGTAACCGCAGGATTCGCAGCCGGATAGGCATAACTATCATAAAAAGCCTCCCGAGCTAATACAGATTCGTTGATTGGCAAAATATTCAAGTTCGCCACAGGCTGATTGTTTACACGCACCGCAAAAGAGGTTGACGATTCTGAAATTGCGGCTGTATATACCCGTAAATCCATAGGTGCATCAACAACGCGATTGGGGAAATTAAATTCGAAATCCTGCAGATTTTCAACATCAAACCGCCTTGCAAACCATCGCCTGCCTAGATTTAAAAGATTATACTCATCCCGCTCGTAAAATTGGTAGTCCCTAAAAGTTGAGATGGTTCTCGTTGCTGCGGTTGTCGGCTCTACTAAGGACTGTACGCGGAGTCCGGAAGTTCCATCAGCAGTAATAAAGTAATACGAGCGATCATCGTATGCATTGACGTGAGTTAAACTTTCTGCATTAAACTGCCGCGTCCCTTCCCCATAAAATAAAATATAATCTTCACGATCAAAGCTTCCATCCTCACCACCCACTACTTTAATCGCAAGTTCTTGTGGGTCAAAAACTGTATTATCTTCATTTTTGAGCGGAAGCATCGCACCACCATCCCCGTAAATTTTTAATGCCTGCGGATTGATCGTACGAGGGTTGAATCCCAAACGCTGCAAAAAATCATAATCCACCTTAAAAACCCCGGTAGTATCTACATAAAACTTATAAAAAGTCCCCGATCGTAAAATAGAGTTACTGCGTTGCGGATTTTTATGCTGTGTTGAAATAGTACTGCGGTTGCGATCATAAGCGATAGTGAACCGCTTCACCCTTTTCACGACTCCATTTTGCTGAATGATAGGCGCAAAACTATACTCAAAATACCGAGTTCCGCGAGCTCCTGAGAACTGAACTTGTAAGTCGTGCGATTCCGGAACTTGCTCTAAACGCAGCTGCTTTAGTGCTGACAGAGAAAGTGTCTCGTAAACAACACGCTCTAACCTTACAGATTTCAGATCAAAAGTTTCATTGGTTTTCCATTTGTCTGCGTATCGTACACCAGACGGTGCAGCATACACAAAATGTTCTGGCGCAAAACCGGGTACTTGATGCGGTTTTGCACTAAAAGAAACATTCACTGCATCTTGCCAAGAAATCTCATGAGTTTTTTCTTGCCCAAAAAACACCTCAGTATTCAGCACACTTAAAAGGACAAAAAACAGGAAAAATTTTAAGTAGTTATTCTGCATGCAATCGCGTTCTTAAAACTAACATAAACCTTTTAAATCAGACTACTATACTAAACGCTTGTGATTTTCGTTAATAGCCTTGTAAACCCCAATGAATCATAAAGATTAAGCATTTGCAAAAATGAATTATTTATTGCAATTTGGGCACTTTATAGTATATTGCAGTCCCAAATCTTCTTAAGAATTTACACATATGAATAGGAATCTTGTGTTTAGAACGCTTGTTTTTGGCCTTTCGACGATACTTTTCGTTAGCTGTGGCCGCAACGGCAAAGACTACAAAAACAGTTCCCGTGCCACCGGTTGGAGTATCAATGACCGCGATGGAGGCTTTCAGGCCAATACAGATTACAAAGAGCAAGAGGCTGCACCAGGTCTTATTTTTATTGAAGGTGGAACATTTACCATGGGTCGTGTTCAAGACGACGTAATGCACGATTGGAACAACACCCCTACACAACAGCACGTACAATCTTTTTACATGGATGAAACTGAGGTTACTAACCTTATGTATCTTGAATATCTAGATTATCTTAAACGTGTTTTCCCACCCGAAGAAGCAAACTACAGAAACATTTATTACGGTGCATTGCCAGATACTTTAGTATGGCGTAACCGATTAGGTTTTAACGAAACTATGACCGAGAACTACCTAAGACATCCTGCTTATGCGCGATATCCGGTAGTAGGTGTAAGTTGGATTCAAGCTGTTGAATTCAGTACTTGGAGAACCAACCGTTACAACGAGTATGTTTTAGAGCAAGAAGGTTTTACGCAAAAAGGAGCAAAATATAATGTAGATGCACAATCTACTTTTGACACAGACACCTACTTACAGGCGCCTAGCTTAACTTATGGTGGTCAAGATGACGTAATCAGAGGTGGAAAAGCTTCAGCGCAGCGCGAAAAGAACAATACTCCTCGTGCTAACCCGAACAATCCGGGCGCAGGAACAGAGGCGAAAGATATTTATGTTCAAATGAAAGATGGTATTATTTCAACTACAAAATACCGTCTTCCAACCGAAGCTGAATGGGAATATGCCGCATTAGGTCTTGTAGGCTTAAGAGAGTACAATGTGTACCGCGGTAGAAAAAAATATCCTTGGGATGGTGCTTACACACGCTCTGGAAACCGCAAAACACGCGGTGATCAATTAGCCAACTTTAAGCAAGGCGATGGTGACTACGGCGGAATTGCAGGATGGTCTGACGACAATGCTGATATTACTGCTGAAATTAAGTCATATGAACCTAACGATTTTGGGCTTTATGATATGGCCGGAAACGTTTCGGAATGGGTTGCCGATGTGTACAGACCTATTGTTGACGATGAGTATAATGACTTTAACTACTATCGTGGTAACGTGTATACTAAAAACGCGATCAACGAAGATGGCACCGTAAAGATCCTTACTACTGAAGACATCGTTTACGACACTTTAGAAAATGGAAAGATCGTAGCTCGCAATCTTCCGGGAGAAATTTTACAGGTTCCTGTTGATGATGAAGAAACGTATTTAAGAACCCAGTTTTCTGAAAGCGACAACCGAAACTTTAGAGATGGTGACAAACAATCATCAAGATATTACCAGAGTTTCTCAGACACAGAGTCTGACAATGATCGTATGTATGACTCTCCGGTAAACCGTATTTCTGCGGGAGAAGAAGGGATGGTTAAAGAATATGATAAACAAAACGATCGTACTACCCTTGTAGATGACGAAGTTCGAGTTTATAAAGGAGGCTCTTGGAGAGACCGAGAATATTGGTTAGACCCGGCGCAGCGTAGATATTTACCACAAACAATGGCTACAGACGATATTGGATTTAGAAACGCGATGTCTCGCGTAGGCTCAAAATCTACAAAGAATAAAAGTCCGCGTAACTAAATAAAGTACTAATCTTATTTAAACGCCCTAAGTTCACTAGCTTTGGGCGTTTTTTTATTCCTGCATATGACTATTCAAGAGATTCATCACTTATTCCTGAAAAGCGACGGAATAAGCACCGATACCAGAGCGATTCGTAAGAACACACTTTTTTTCGCCCTCAAAGGCGCCAATTTTAATGGAAACACCTTTGCTGATCAAGCTTTAGCCTCCGGCGCATCTTATGCAATTGTTGATGAAGAAGCATTCGACACCGGTGATAAGACCATTTTGGTAACCGATGTTTTAAAAACGCTTCAGGAACTGGCTTACACCCATAGAAAATATTTAGACATTCCCATTCTGGCACTTACCGGAAGTAACGGAAAAACCACCACCAAGGAACTAATTAATAAAGTCCTTTCTAAAAAATTTAATACGACAGCCACGCAGGGCAACCTCAACAACCATATAGGCGTACCGCTCACCCTCCTATCTATGACTAAAAACACCGAAATAGGTATTGTAGAAATGGGCGCTAATCACATTGGTGAAATTGCAGAACTCGCAGCAATTGCAGCTCCAGATTTTGGATACATCACTAATTTTGGAAAGGCGCATTTAGAAGGTTTTGGTAGTGTTGAAGGTGTAATTCAGGGAAAGAGCGAACTTTATGAATATCTCATAGCACATAAAGGCACGTTGTTTTTAAATCTGGATGATCCTATTCAGGCAAAAAAAGTAAAAAGCACGCACAGTTTTTGCTTCAGCGCATTTGAAGACGCCGATACAAAAATCGTCTATCAAGAAGCGCAGCCCTTTGCCAATTTTGAATTTGATGCTTTGCACGTGCAAAGCAATCTGATGGGCCAATACAACACCATCAACTTGGCCGCAGCTGCAACTATTGGGATGTTCTTCAAAATTGATAAAACAGCTATTAAAGAAGCTCTGGAATCTTATATACCCACAAATAACAGGTCGCAGATCATCAATAAAGGCAAGCAAACCATCATACTTGATGCCTATAATGCCAACCCTACCAGTATGGCTGCGGCGCTTCAGAATTTTTCAGCCTTAAAGGGAGCGAATAAAATCGCCTTTCTTGGTGATATGTTTGAATTGGGAGATACCGCGCACGAAGAGCATCAGATCGTAGCAGACACCTGTGCAAACCTTAATATTGATTATACCGTATTTTTAGGAAAGAATTTCCGTAAAGTAAAAACGTCGGGATATAAGTACGAAAATCTTGAAGCCCTTGAAAAGTCTGGATTTCCAGAGGTTTTGCAGGATAAATTAAAAGAAGCTACAATCCTCATAAAAGGTTCCCGCGGAATGAAGCTAGAAGGTTTATTAGACCTATTAGAAAGCAACAATTAGTAATTTTAAAGTAATCAGCATTTACTGAACAATTTCTCAATTAGCAGAATATCTCTGAGGGAAGTTTATAAGGTATTGACGGGATATACTTTAATTTAGATACAATGCTTTTACCAGATACCCTTTGGCACCAATAAAAATGAGCCTATAAAGTCCCCTATTCTTTATAAGCCCATTTTAAATCTAAATCCAACAAGATTTTTTTGTAATTATAAAAGCATCAATTTAAAATGACCTGTAATTACAAATGCAATATACTTGTGATATCTTATATTGAAAATACCCGATAGCGGGTATTTTTGGCAAATACAATGCATAAAAAAAGCTTAAGTCTATAAACCTAAGCTTTCAAGTGGGACATATTGGATTCGAACCAATGACTTCCACGTTGTCGACGTGACACTCTAAACCAACTGAGTTAATGTCCCGGAAAATGCCGCAAATCTAATGTAGTTTTGACAAATATCAAATAAAATAAGACAAGCTTATAAAAATAAAAAATTGTCATATTTTAACGCTTAAATTCGTTTTTTGATAATTTCAAGTAACGCTTTTATTACAATAATCAATACTTCACACAAACCATACACTATGTCACTTATTAAGAGAACAACTTTTTACAACAGATTTTTTCTGTTACTAGTACTGACCACCTTTGCCATCTCCTGTGGTGAAAAGAAAAAATCTGATTCAGAGACCACTCAAACCACAACCGAAACTGAGGAAGCATCTAATTTTGGCGGACTCGCTTTATACACGCTGAGAGATGCGATGGGCCAAGACCCAAAAGGAACTTTACAAACCGTTGCTGAAGATGGCTATGCTTATGTTGAAGCTGCAGGATACGAAGATGGAATGTTCTACGGAATGACACCAGAGGCTTTTAAAAGCTTTTTAGACAGCATCAACATCACTCCTATGAGCACGCATCAAGGATCGGTTAGTTTAGAGAATGCTGATCAAATGATCGCTGATGTTAAGGCAGCCGGATTCAAGTATTTTGTAGTACCGGTTCCGCCAATGGGAATGTTCACTTTTGATGCCGAGTCTCAAACTCTAGGCATGGAAGGTACTCCTAAAGAACTTGCAGATATTTTAACCACGTTAGGTAAAAAATGCAAAGAGCAAGGTCTTACCCTACTGTACCACAATCACGATTTTGAATATAAAGAAAATGCAGAAGGTATTATCCCTATTGATTATTTGCTCGAAAACACTGACCCTGAGCTAGTGAATTTTCAGATGGATCTTTATTGGGTAACCAAGGCCGGTGCTGACCCTGTAGCGTATTTTGAGAAGTATCCGGGTCGTTTTAAACTATGGCACGTTAAGGATATGGATGATCAAGGGCGCTTTGCTCCGGTAGGGGAAGGCAGTATTGACTTAGCTAGAATTTTAGCCAATAAGGAAAAATCAGGGATGGAATACTATTTTGTAGAACAAGATCAAACCTTCAATCACGAGCCGCTAGAAGCGATCAAAATCAGCCACAAGGCTTTAGGAGAACTTGGTTTTGAATAGATCATAAGCAACACTTAAAGAAAAAACCTGCTTTCGCGAGCAGGTTTTTTTATTTTAATTCCGCCAGAATCCCAAAAACAAGTTCTCAAAGCAAATCCCAACGTCGTATTAGTTTAGAGCGCAACCAAAAACAAAAAGGCTTCACATTTCTGTGAAGCCTTGTCTTTGCTAGTAGCGGGAACTGGACTCGAACCAGTGACCTTCGGGTTATGAGTGTTTTACCGCATAACATCAACAATATACAATAACATTGATAACCAATTATTTAACCTACTTTTAATAATATATGCAACCAAATAATATCAATTAAAAGCATAAAATGTTGTACCTATGTTGTACCTGTTTTTATTATCTTTATAATCTAAAGCAATTATTATGGCAACAGTTAAAGCAGTACTCCGCAAGAAAAAAAATCCGGAAGGTTGTTATCCGATAGCTATCAGGATCACCAAAGACAGAAAAAGTTCCTATTTGGGAACCGGGCAACATATTGAGGAAAAGCATTGGGATGAAAAAAATAGATGTATTAGAAAGTCCCACCCCAATGCCAACATCATCAATAACTTTTTAATTACTAAAATTGCTGAGGCAAATAAAAAAGTCTTAGAAGCTGAAAATAACGAAGATTATCAAACCGTCAATGCGATCAAGAAAAAAATTAGGCAAAACAAAAAAATTAATTTCTTTGCCGTGGCAGATATGCATCTTGAAAACTTAAAGAATAGGGAAAAGCATCACCAATACGATACTGAGCTAGGTCGTCTTAAAAAGTTTAAGAGTTTTCTCAGAAAAAATGAGTTATCGTTTAATGAGCTTAATGTCCCACTTCTCAAAAAATTCGAGACCTACTTGCTTCATGATAAAAAACGTTCGCCGAGAACGGTAGTGAACTATCTGATTCTAATACGAACTATTTACAACCTCGCCATATCTGAATCTTTAGTTGACCGGGGCAGATATCCATTCGGAAAAGGGAAAGTGCAGATAAGAATCCCTGAATCACAAAAGATTGGACTGAACCGCAAAGAAATTCAGAAATTAGAAAATGCCACAGACTTAACCGAGGCTCAACAGAACGCAGTTCACGTATGGCTCATTAGTTTTTATTTCGCTGGGATAAGGGTTGGCGATGTTTTAAAATTAAAATGGTCTGACTTTAATGATGGCAGGTTAGTTTATCGTATGAACAAAAACAGTAAATTGGTTACGCTTAAAACACCCGACAAGGCGAGTGCAATACTTAATAGATATCGAGAGAAATATAGTCTTGATAACGATTTAATTTTTCATTACCTTAAAGATATCGATTTAGACGATTCGCAGAAGGTCTCTGTAAGAACACAGACCATAACGCGAAACCTAAACAGACACTTGAAAAAAGTTGCTACAAAACTGGGCATAACCAAAAAGATGAGTATGCACATTGCAAGACATAGTTTTGGTAATATCTCAGGCGATAAAATCCCTATTCAAATGCTCCAAAAACTTTACCGTCATTCATCCATCACTACAACTATAAATTACCAAGCAAACTTTATTCACAAAGATGCGGATAAGGCATTGGATAGTGTAATCAACTTTTAAGCTTTACCCGCCAAGCATTTTTTTTGCACAACCTGTGCATCGATTAATTTGTATCTTTGTCAAACTTTATGAAAATATTTTTTTCCATATCAATGTCAATTTTATTCTTTTTTCAGGGAATTAGCATTGATATGGACTTTTGTGGACCAATTAAAGAAATTTCAAACGTTATTACCCATTATCAAGACCATAAAGTTTATGGCGACTCTTTCCTTGAATATGTAGTTGAAGATTACATCGATAATGATTCAAAAAATGAAGGGCATCATAACGATCAGGATAAGGAGAATATGCCAGTCCATTCCCATCATCAATGTTGTCATCCTGTATTATTAATAGCTAACAACAATATACCTCTATTCAATCGATTAAAGATTGAAAATGAAAAACAGAACAACTTCTATAAAATCAACTTCCATTCCAGATATCTGGAAGCGCTTTTCCAACCCCCTCAAGTATAATTCAGTTATTTTAAGGATAGCTATGTCCTAACTTGGTGCTTTTTTAAAGTAAGCATTACATCATAAACGCATTGCATCTATTCGCATTGCGCAGTTTAAACTGAATTAATACTTTTTCTATGATTAACAAAATCATTTCATTTTCCATTAATAATAAATTTATTATTGGGCTACTTACCTTAGCGCTTATAGGTACGGGTATCTGGTCCATGTCTACCGTAAACCTGGGATCGGTACCAGATATTACTAACAATCAAGTCCAGGTTATTACCCAATCCCCTAATCTGGCTACAGAAGATATAGAACAGTTTGTAACATATCCTGTAGAACTTTCTATGGGTAATTTACCCGGGGTTACCGAAATACGATCTGTTTCCCGGTTTGGACTTTCAGTAGTTACCATTGTTTTTGAAGACGACATGGGCATTTACAAACCCCGTCAACTTGTCCAGGAAAAACTGAACGAAGTTAGGGACCAAATACCTGAAAAATTTGGAAGTCCCGCTATGGGGCCCATTACTACAGGTTTGGGTGAGATTTATCAATATACGATAAAGCCCCAAAAAGAGTATGACACTGTTTATTCCCCTACGGAATTGCGTACCATCCAGGATTGGATCGTAAAGCGTCAAATGACCCTCGTCGAAGGTGTAGTAGAGGTAAATTCATTTGGGGGCTCTATAAAACAATATGAAATTGCCATTAATCCCGAAAAACTGAATGCGTTAAACGTTTCTATTTCCCAAGTCTTCGATGCCCTGCAAAAAAATAATGTTAATACAGGCGGTGCATATATAGAAAAAAATAATATGGCCAATTTTATCCGTGGTGAGGGTTTAATCAGGTCACTAGATGATATAAAATCTATTGTTATCAAGAATGAAAATGGAGTACCTGTAACAATTGGAGATGCAGCTGAAGAGGTCCAGTTTGGTAGCCAGGTACGCTATGGTGCTTTTACCCAGGACGGCCGTGAAGCTGTTGGCGGTATGGTGCTCATGTTGAAAGGTGCAAATCCTAATAAAGTAATTGCAAATGTTCAGGATCGTATGGAGACGGTAGAACAATCTTTGCCTGAAGGTTTATCAATAGAACCCTTCCTTGACAGAAGTGTTTTAATTGAAAGAACTACGAGTACCGTGACCCAGAATCTTCTGGAAGGTGCTTTAATCGTGATTTTTGCCCTGGTGATACTATTAGGTAGCTTAAGAGGTGGACTTATAACAGCGACTACCATTCCTTTATCACTTCTTTTTGCTTTTATATTAATGAAGCAATTTAATGTCTGGGCCAATCTAATGAGTTTGGGAGCTATTGACTTTGGAATTATTATAGACGGTGCTGTGATCATCATTGAGGGTACGGTATATGAAATACAAAAACGGATGCGTTCCGGCAAAATAAAATTTAATAAGGCTAAAATGGATGAAGTAGCCTATGATGCCGGAAGTACGATGATGGGTTCCGCCTTTTTTGGACAAATTATCATTCTTATCGTATTTGCGCCCATTCTTTTTCTAACGGGGGTAGAAGGGAAAATGTTTCGGCCAATGGCATTTACTTTTGGTTTTGCCATGATAGGTGCTATTTTCTTATGCCTTACCTATGTCCCTATGATGTCTGCTTTATTTATGAAACCAATTCAGAATAAAAAGAACTGGTTTGGAAAGTTTGAACGCTGGCTGGAAAAAGTTAGTGATAAAATTATTGGAGGGATTCAAAAAGGATACATGCCTTTATTAAAAGGAGCTTTAAGATTGAAGTTCATAGTATTGGGGTCTGCGGTTGTCTCACTTATAGTAGCCGGTTTTATCTTTTCCAGAATGGGAGGGGAATTTGTCCCTCAACTTGATGAAGGGGATATCGCCATGCAGGCGTTAATCAGGCCTGGAAGTGGGTTGAGTGAAACAATCGATGTTTCCACAAAAATAGAAGATATCCTTCTTGAGAATTTCCCGGAAGTAGAAACCGCCGTAGCGAGGATTGGGGTTGCCGATATCCCTACTGATCCAATGCCTATGGATATTGCCGATATGTTTATTGTATTAGAGAAGGATATGGATAATTGGACTTCGGCAAGTTCTAAAGAGGAATTGATAGAAAAGATCAAAGAGAAACTTAATGAAGAACTTACGGGAGTCAACCTGGTTTTTAGCCAGCCTGTAGAGCTTCGTTTTAATGAACTGCTTACCGGGGTCAGGGAAGATGTTGCGGTAAAATTATATGGCGAAGATTTAGACCTTCTTGCTGAAAAAGCTGATAAAATGGCTGAAATAATACAGACTATACCGGGCGTAGGAGATGTGAACCCTGAACGAACATCTGGTCTTCCACAAATGACGGTGCGGTTTAATCGTAAAAAAATTGCGCAATATGGATTGGACATTGAAAAGATTAACGATTATATAAGTGCAGCTTTTGCCGGAGGAACGGCCGGAGTGATCTTTGAAGGGGAAAAGCGGTTTGATATGGTAATACGTTTTGATGAGGCGCACCGCCAAAGCATTGATGATTTACGTACCCTCTATATAGATCTGCCGGATGGAACCCAGGTTCCGATTAAGGAAGTAGCTGATATTAGTTATGTACCGGGTCCTATGCAAATTTCCAGGGATAACACCTTTAGAAGAACCTATGTGGGAGTTAATGCCCGCGGGAGGGATGTGGAATCTGTGGTAAATGACATCCAGCAAAAATTGGATGAAGAGTTAGATTTACCTCCAGGATATTACATTACTTATGGTGGGGAGTTTGAAAACCTTCAAAGAGCAAAAGGGCGTTTACAAATAGTAGTGCCCATCGCTCTATTTCTGATATTCGTGCTTCTGTACTTTGCACTCCAATCTTTTTCCCAATCAATTATGATCTATATAGCCATTCCACTGGCGGCTATTGGAGGAATATTTGCTCTTTGGTTAAGAGATATGCCGTTTAGTATTTCAGCTGGTGTAGGCTTCATTGTATTGTTTGGGGTTGCCGTTTTAAACGGGCTGGTGCTTATTAACAGGTTTAATTCCTTAAAAGAAGAAGGGGTAACCAGTATAAAAGATAGAATTTTTACAGGAACCAAAGAACGAATACGTCCCATTATGTTAACAGCAACAACAGATATTTTCGGTTTTTTACCAATGGCATTTTCCACATCTGCCGGTGCAGAAGTTCAACAACCACTTGCTACAGTTGTTATAGGTGGTATGCTTACGGCTACCTTACTTACGCTGGTGGTTCTTCCTGTCCTTTATACATTTGTAGAGAAGAGACGAGAGAAAAAGGAACAGAACAAGCTTGGTTCTTCCAATTCACGATCTTTAGCCACAATTTTGATAATTGGCTTTGTTTTAGGCGGAACCTTTTCCGTAAATGCACAATCTGATGCAATGTCATCTGAATATTCACAACAGGATTCTTTACAAACTATTAGTTTGGAAGAGGCTAAAGAAATGGCAATCCAAAACTTTCCACAATTAAAAGCTGCCCAACTTGAAATTGAAAGTGAGGAAGTATTGCGTAAAACCGCCTATGATTTTGGGAATACCCAAATCTTTACAGGAAAAGAAGAAGTAGGAAATGGCTCTGATGGGATCTATACCCAAATTGGTGTTCAACAACAAGGCATAGATGTTTTTGGAATAGCTCCCCGTTTGAAATTACAGAAAGAAAGGGTGGCCCTTGCTGAAAATGCTTTAGAACTAAATACCTTAGAAGTGGAACGTGAAGTAAGCAGGGCCTGGGCTTCAGTTTATACAAGTAAAAAGAGGTATCGGGTATATAAGAAAATGGATTCAATTTTTGAAGACATTGAAAGAGCAGCACGAATCAGGTATGAAACAGAAGCTACCTCTAAACTGGAGTATCTTGCTACTTCAAATCAGGGGAATGAGGTTAAAATACAGCTGGAACAATCGTACCGAGATTACCTGAAATCAATACAGCGTTTAAACCTATGGTTCGTTAGTGACACAATCTATGATGTACCAGATTTGCCTGTTGAAACTTTAGACGAACCTTTAAACTTTCTGGTAGAGTCGCTTGAAAATCATCCGTTGCTACAGGTTTCGGAACAAAGGATAGATGTTGCCAAAGCGGTTACCAGAGAACGAAAATCTGAATTTTTGCCCAAATTTCAGGGTCAGTACGGTAGGCAGGAAATAGCCGGGCAATCGGGTTTCTTCCAATATCAAATAGGAATTCAAATTCCGCTGTTTTTTGGGCCGGAATTAGGCCGTACACAGGAAGCACAAGTAAATAGACAGATTGCAGAGCAAAACTTTTATCAGGATAAAATCGAACTGGAAACCGCCTATAAAAATATGCGTGAAGACTACATCAAATGGAGAAACTCATGGAATTATTATAGGGATGAAGCACTTCCGCTGGCCAAAGAGCAACAAGGTGGATCAGTGCTGGCCTTTAAGGAAGGCGCTATCGATTATGTGACATTTCTCCAAAATATAAGAGATGCCATTAGAATCGAGGTAAATGCCTGGAGTGCTTTTAACGATTATCTCGACAGCCGCTACCAACTGGAATATTACCTTAAGAATTCAAATTAAAAATTAAAATAAGAAAATCGATATGAATACAAGATCAATAAATATTCTAATGCTTGCCTTAACGCTCAGCATATTCTTTGGATGTAAAGAAAATCCTGCGGCAGGGGAAGATGCTTCCAGTGAAACTGCAACTACTAATACCGAAGAAGGTGAAAATCACGGTGAGGAAGGAGATGAAGAACACGGTGAAGAAGAAGGTGGGATGCGTTCGGTACATCTTTCAGAAATGAAATTCAATAGTCTGGGGATTAAAGTAGATACCTTGCCTAAAAAAGCTTTGTCGGGTATTGTGGAAGCCAATGGCCAGTTAGAAGTGCCGCCACAATATGAAGCTACCGTTACGGCAATTTTAGGCGGTAATATAACTTCTATAAAGGTTATTGAGGGGGATAAGGTAAATAAAGGTCAGGTGTTGGCTTATCTTTCTCACCCAAATTTAACCAGAATGCAGTCTGATTATATTAATGCATATAGTAGGATGCAATTTTTGGAAAAGGAATTTGAAAGACAGAAACGTTTATATGAAGCAGAGGTAGGATCTGGAAAATCTTTTCAACAAACCCAATCAGATTACCAGTCTGTACAAGGTGAAGTGCGGGGGTACGAATCGCAATTGCGCCAGTTAAACCTAAATGCTTCCCAGGTTAGAGACGGTGAATTATATGAATATATTCCGGTAGTAAGCCCAATTGGAGGTTATATTGAAAAAGTACTGGTACAGGTAGGACAATATGTAGACCCTCAGACCAGTATGTTTATGGTAGTTGATACTGAACATGTTCATGCCGATCTAATGGTTTTTGAAAAAGATATTTATAAGGTGAAAGAAGGCCAAAAGATTGCGTTTACACTGGAATCGGTTCCAGGCAGTAATTTAACCGGGGAAATTTATTCAGTGGGGAAACAATTTGAACAAAACCCCAAAGCGGTTCATGTACATGCAGAAATCGATAATAAAGAAGATTTTCTAATTCCGGGGATGTATATAAACGGAAAAATCAGGACCGGTGAAGAAGCTGTTCCTGCCTTACCGGAAGAAGCAATAATTGAAGAAGAAGGAAATCCCTACATCTTTACGGCCCAAAAACACCAGGAAGATGGTGAAACCGAATGGGAATTGAAACCAGTGCAGGTTAGAACGGGAATAAATGAAGATGGTTGGGTTGAAATTAAACTGCTGGAGCCTCTGCCTGAAGGTACGTTGGTTGCCTATAATAATGCCTATTATCTGGTTTCTGAAATGCAGAAAAGCCAGACTTCCCATGGTCATTAAATTAAAAAAATTAGATGGATGGACTCTCTGTTAAATGTTTGTCTTAATTAAAATTCCAGAGGGTTCATCCTTAATACTAAAATTAATATTACAGCAATGAAAGAAATAAAAGCATTTATAAAACCGAAACGAGTTCAAAAAGTGATAGAATCCCTTAGTGAAAGTGGATTCAAAAGTATGACGCTTTCCCAGGGGGAAGGTACCGGGGCTTTTAAAGCAAAAGGCGCATCACCTTCTTTAGATTTCCGTGTAACAGACAGTCCGGTTGTAAAGTTAGAACTGGTATGTCAAAACGAAGAAGCACAATCAGCAATAGATATTATCCTTGAGAATGCAAAAACAACTGAACCCGGTGACGGAATAATTTATCTTTCCGATATTGAAGATGCCTTCCAGATAAAAACCGGGGAATCCATAAAGCGTTACGACCCCTAAATACTTTTATAGCAAATGGAAAAAATAGTAAAAAAGTTGGAAAGCAAAGGCATCCGCCCTACGGCAATGCGCTTGATGACCTATAGACGGCTGGCACAACTGAATGTGGCCGTTAGCTTAGGCGACCTTGGAAAGGATTTCGAAAGCTCGGAAAGGAGTACGCTTTTCCGTACTATGAAGACATTTGAAGAAAAAGGAATCGTGCATCAAATTGAGGATGGCACCGGCATCATTAAATATGCCCTGTGCGAAGACAATTGTGAATGCGAGGTTGGCAACGACCTTCACTTACATTTTCATTGCAATAGTTGCGGGGAAACCGTGTGCCTTACAGAGCACAAAATCCCTCAGATAAACCTGCCCGAAGGCTATGTGGCAGAGGATATCAATCTGGTGGCCAAGGGAGTCTGTGAGAAATGTAGCAATGACTTGGATTAAGTTTTTTGATTTAAAAAATTGGAACAATGATGAAAATTTATAAGAAAGAAAGCAAGGTATATATGGTAGCTCAAAATAGATTGGATGCTACCGATTATGACAATTTGATATCTCAATTAAAAAACCATATACAGGCAAACCATAAAGTGTACTGGTATATTGAAATGGAAAATTTTGAGGGGTGGACCGCAAGTGCGTATTGGAAGGGCATTGAACTGAAACTTCCGAATGAAGAACGCGTTAAAAAGGTTGCATTGGTGGGAAATACAAAATGGAAGGAACAGTTTACGGAAGTTTTGATTCCCTTTACAAGGACACATATTAAATTCTTTAGCCCTGAAGAAAAAGATTTGGCCAAGGAATGGATGGAGAAAGGAAATCATTAAAAAAGTTAAATAAATTTAAACAGAAAGATTATGATGGACGACTGATATTTTGGGGGAATGCACTGGATATGGTGGGGGCTTTGGATAATCCTTATCTTTTGGATATTCTTAATTCCTTATCCCACCCCGGGACAAAACAGACGGAAGGATAAGGCTATGGAAGCCCTGAGAGATCGATACGCCCGGGACGAGATAAGCGATGAGGAATTTGAACAAAAGAAGAAAGTCCTTCAGGATAAGAAGAAGTAGTTATAAGGCACAGGCATCGAAAGCGATGGCACCTATGGTATATAAAAGAAGGTAAAAATGAAAAAACGGAAAGTATTTGTTTTTATATTCATTGGATTAGCCCTTGGCTTATTTATAATACAGCCCCTGGCTATTTCACTCCACATGTATGACATGCAGGGAGATAATGGCGAATGGTGGAAATCTCTGCTTGCTTCATATCAGCAGGAATTTAGAGTATGGGATTTGGATCAAGCCATAATCAAATTGCTATTTGGACTGCTGGGCATTGCCTTGTCGCTTATGTTTATGGTCAGGCAAAGAATATTTCAATTGACCGGAAGAAAAGATAAGCTGGAGGAGATCAGAGAGCTGATTGCGGCAGGAGAAAACCAGCAAGTAGAATTTAAATCTACCTTGAGATGGGATTTGAGGCAGTTTAAACCGAATAAGGCTTTGGAAGACGTAATAGCAAAAACAATTGCCGGGTTTATGAACACCCAAGGAGGGCATTTAATTATCGGAATTGATGATGAAGGTAGTATTCTGGGGCTGGAACAGGATTATGGTACTTTAAAAAAACCTGGCAAGGACGGGTTTGAGCAATATATAATGCAATTGGTGTCCCTCAAGTTGGGTACCCATTTTTGCACTTTGGTTAAAGTGTCTTTTCACCAATTTGAAGAAAAGGATATCTGTTATGTAAGGGTTCACAAATCACAAAAACCTGTGTATTTGAATTTGGGCGATCGTTCGCATTTCTTTATCAGAACAGGGAACGGAACCCGCGAGTTGGATATGCCCGAGGCGTTGGAATATATGGAAACATACTTAAACTAAACAATATGGGATTTTTAAAACATTTATTAAGAGGAAATTATGGTCATCATTCCAACAAGCATCAACGTAAAAATAATGACCCAAGATTTAATGAACCCAAGGTTGTTGTGAGATGTACAAAATGCGGCAAAGACAATCCTGAAAATGCTTCTTTTTGTCAACATTATGGCGAGCCTTTAGGTAAAGTAAAATGCATAAGTTGTCAAGAACCAATACCTATGGATGCAAAATTTTGTTCTAAATGTGGCAATGAAGTATAGTTTACATTATGAGAATAAGCAAACAACTTATTGAACGGACTTAAATAATTTTTAAATATGCTCTTAAATAAGCGGATATCAATTTTTGACTTCTTGAAAACCATAAAATTTGACCTGATATTTATCGGTAGTTATTCAATTCTGGTTGGCTATATGGACCAATATGGTTTTTTGTCAAAAATCTCTATTCCAATTGCAATAACCGGCGTTTTTGGTACTGCGGTGGCTCTACTTTTGGGTTTTCGAACCAATCAAGCCTATGAACGGTGGTGGGAAGCCCGTATTATTTGGGGGGCTATTGTCAATGATTCCAGAACACTGGTCAGGCAGTGTGTGTCTTTTTTTGCAAGGGATCAAGGAGGCTATCAAAAGATGGTGAAAGAGATGACCGATCGTCAGGTAATCTGGTGCTATGCCCTAGGGGAATCGTTGAGGAAACTACCCTTTTCCACTCGGGTTAAGGTATACTCAGAATCCTATGGGATTAAAGCATTTAATATTCCTAATGCTTTATTGTCACAACACTCTGAAACTTTGTTAAAGGCAAAAGAAATTGGTATGGTCAATGATTTTCAGCAGGTACAGATAGACAGTACTATAGCCAGGTTATGTGATTCAATGGGCAAATGCGAACGTATAAAAAATACTGTCTTCCCCAAAGCACACAGCTTATTGATTCATTTGATCATCTACGTTTTTGCTACAATGTTGCCTTTTGGATTGGACGATAAAAATATAGCAGTTGAAATCGCTATAACATTTATTATACCAGTCATTTTCATTGCCATTGAAAAAACATCCATACTCATGCAGGATCCCTTTGAAAACGACCCTTTGGATACACCCATGACTGATTTGGCCGAAACGATAGAAATAAACATTAAACAAATGATAGGTGAAACAGATGTTCCTGTAAAGAAAGAGCCAACAGATTATTATATTTTATAATACAAGATGAATACAATGGATTTTCAAACTGAAATAACACTGATACCGAGATTATTTGTCGCTCTTTTACTAGGTGTCCTGATAGGACTCGATAGGGAAATTGACGGAAATGCGGCAGGAATTAGAACGTATGCAGCCGTTTGCCTTGGGGCCGCATTAATTACAATAATCAATACTCATATTGAAGTAACTGACCAAACCCGCATTGTCGCCAATATTGTTTCCGGTATTGGGTTCCTTGGTGCAGGAATTATTTTTAGGGATAGCGCGAAAAATTTAATTTCCGGTTTGACTACCGCAGCTACAATTTGGGCCACTGCCGCGGTTGGTATATCAATTGGGTTTGGTATGTACCTCATTGGAAGTGTTACATCCGCTTTTCTTATTCTATTATTGGTTTCACATCATTTCCCTTTTTTGAAAAAACATAAAATAAACAACACCTAAAATGAAAAAATTACAACTGAAAATTCCGGTACTGTTACCTCAGGTGCCAAATGAAAAAGACACTTGTGTGCAAAGGCTCATTGCTGAATTAGAGGCCAAAGAGGGTCTTGAAAAAGTACATATAGTAGATGATCAGGAAGATACGGTGCCGCAACTGTGCTTTCATTATGATCCGGACATTATCTCTATTGACCGAATTCAATCTTTGGCGGAAAATGCCGGGGCAGAAATTACAGAAAAATATGGTCATCTTCTTTTAGAGGTTGAGGGGATTAGACATACAAGGCACGCTCGTTCCATCGAGAAAAGCCTTTTGGCAATCAATGGAGTTTTGGAAGTTTCCGTTTCAGGCTCTGGAATGGTACGACTTGAATTTGATAAAAAGCAAACGAATTTTGATGAAATAAGTAAACAAATTGAAAAAGAATACCTTCAGATTCAGCGGAGTTCTTCAAACGAAAATGATTACACCAAAGCATCCAAAAAACAGGAGCGTTCAAAGAAGGAAGATACTAAAGAACAAACTTCCACAGAGGGGCACGAGCACAAAGAGGGCGAGACCCACGAGGAAGGAGAAGGGCACGCCCACGGTGGGATTTTCGGTAAAAATACGGAGCTTATTTTTTCTATTATCTGCGGCGCCCTTCTCGGGATAGGTTTCGGACTTTCCTATGTTGCATCCATCCCAGATTGGGTCAGTCTTACTTTATACATAGGTGCTTACTTTTTTGGGGGTTACTTTACGGCAAAAGAGGCCATACAGACCGTTGCCAAAGGTGGTTTTGAAATCGATTTTTTAATGTTGGTGGCCGCCATAGGTGCCGCTGTTCTGGGAGAATGGGCCGAAGGTGCACTCTTGCTGTTCCTGTTCAGCCTTGGCCACGCCCTGGAACACTATGCAATGAACAAGGCCCGAAAGTCCATAGCGGCCCTTGCCGATCTCGCACCAAAAACAGCTTTGCTCAAAAAAGATGGCAAAACCGAAGAGGTGGGTATCGAAAAATTGGGTATAGGCGATATTATCGTGGTCAAGCCGAACAGTAAAATATCTGCCGATGGCGTTGTGGTCAACGGAAAAAGCAGTGTCAACCAAGCTCCGATTACCGGGGAAAGTGTACCGGTAGATAAAGTTCCCGTAGAAGATGTTGACAAGGATTATTCGGCGCAAGATGATATCAAGGATGAAAACCGCGTTTTTGCCGGAACGATCAATGGGAACAATACTTTGGAAATTAAAGTGATCAAAGCAGCCAAAGATTCAACGCTTTCCCGATTGGTGAAACTGGTTAACGAGGCCCAGACCCAAAAATCACCTACCCAGTTGCTCACCGATAAATTTGAAAAATATTTTGTGCCGTCCGTCCTTATTTTGGTCGGGATTCTTTTGTTCGCTTTTTTAGTTATTGACGAACCCTTTAGCGCGAGCTTTTACCGGGCAATGGCGGTACTGGTAGCTGCAAGTCCCTGTGCGTTGGCAATCTCGACCCCAAGTGCTGTATTGAGTGGAGTGGCCAGAGCTGCCCGTGGCGGGGTATTAATTAAAGGAGGGCGCCCTCTGGAGGACCTGGGGGTTATTACCGCCCTCGCCTTTGATAAAACCGGAACTCTAACGGAAGGAAAGCCAAAACTTACCCAAGTGGTGCCACTTGGAAATATATCTGAAAACGAACTTCTCAAAATAGCAGTAGCTGTGGAAAGTTTGAGTGATCACCCCCTGGCCAAAGCTGTAGTTCGTGATGGAAAAGAGCGTCTGGAAGGCGAGGAAATCCCAAATGCCTCTAATTTGGAGGCAGTTCTGGGTAAAGGGATTAAAGCATCGTTTGGCAATGATAAAATCTATATAGGTAACCTCGACCTGTACGAAGGGCTTGATGAGAGTACACCTTCCGAAAAAATAGCTACGAAAGTGCGTGGTCTTGAAGGTGGTGGAAATACAACAATGCTTATACGAAAAAATGAAGAATATATAGGCATCATTGCATTAATGGATACCCCTCGTGAAGCCGCCAAGGGAACCCTCAAAAAATTAAAAGAAATCGGCATTAAACGAATGATCATGCTTACCGGAGATAACCAGAAGGTAGCAGACGCTGTAGCAGAAGAAATAGGATTGACCGATGCCTGGGGGAGCCTATTGCCGGAAGAAAAAGTGGATGCTATAAAAGAATTAAAAGAAAAGGAATCCAAGGTGGCAATGGTGGGCGATGGCGTTAATGATGCCCCTGCCATGGCAAACAGCACTGTAGGCATAGCTATGGGTGCTGCGGGAAGTGATGTAGCCTTGGAAACGGCGGATATTGCGCTAATGGCCGATAAGTTGGAAACCCTGCCCTTTGCCATAGGCTTAAGCAGGAAGGCAAAGGCGATTATCAGGCAAAACCTTTGGGTTAGCCTTGGTATTGTGGCCCTGCTTATACCTTCAACCATATTCGGCTTGGCAAATATTGGAGTGGCTGTAGTAATCCATGAAGGTTCGACGCTTCTGGTGGTTTTTAATGCGTTAAGGCTTTTGGCTTATAAAAAAGATTAGATCCGGACTTAGACTGTTTTTCGAAAGAATATAAAATGACAAAAACGGAAAAAAAATTATCGTCAAAAGGGATACGTCCCACTGAAATGAGGTTGAAAATTTACAAATACCTCAAAAGGAAAACTTATGCAGTAAGTTTAAATGAAATGCAAAAAGTCTTTATCAATAAAAATATCAAAACGGCCAATAAGACCACTTTCTACAGGACGATAAAGCTCTTTGAGAAAAAAAGCATGGTGCACCAAATTGACGATGGAACTGCTTTTGCAAAATATGCGCTTTCTGATGAAAACACCAATTTTAAACACAGTACAGATTTACATATGCACTTTCATTGTACCGATTGTAAGAAAACAATCTGTTTACCAAATAAAATATCGGAAGAGAGTTTGCCAGACCAGTATGAGGTGAACGATGTGAACCTGGTTTTAAAAGGGATTTGTAAAAATTGTAGTAAAAAATAATAGGTGGGAGTGCCTTAAGCCTGAATCCCAGCCCCCAATGGTCAAGCTTAAGGTTTTTTCCACCGTAACTAACTTAAAAAAAATATGAATATGGAAAAATTTGATGTAACTATAATAGGATCTGGCCCGGGCGGGTATGTAAGTGCGATCCGTTGCGCCCAATTGGGATTGAAAGTGGCCATTGTTGAAAGGTACAGCACGTTGGGCGGTACCTGTCTTAATGTGGGCTGTATCCCGTCAAAAGCCTGGTTGGAAGCCTCTGAGCATTATTACAAACTCAAACATCAATTCGAAAAATTTGGAATTGATGTTAAAGAGGCCAATGTAGATATCCTAAAGATGAACCAAAGGGTTCAGGATGTGGTACAGGAAATCATCAATGGCGTTGACTATCTGATGAAAAAGAACAAGGTTTCCGTATATGAAGGTCACGGTACCATCAGGGATAAAAACACGATTGAGATTAAGGGCGAAGATAAAACGGAAACCATAGCAACCGATAAAATCATCATTGCCACAGGGTCCAAACCCGCTTCACTGCCCAATATTGAAATCGATAAAAAGCGGATCATCTCTTCTACCGAAGCCCTTGCCTTAGGCCAAATTCCCGAGCATTTAATGGTCGTTGGCGGTGGCGTTATCGGTGTTGAAATAGGTTCCGTATTCGCCCGCCTGGGTTCAAAGGTTTCTATAGTAGAATATTTTGATAGCCTAATCGCCACTATGGACGGCGCACTGGGACATCAATTGCACCGTTCCCTAAGAAAACAGGGAATTGATTTTTATTTGGAACATAAGGTAACCAATGCAACGGCAACTGACGGCAAAGTAGAATTGAAAGCGGAAAACCTTTCGGATAAAGAAGAAATGAGTTTAGAAGGCGATTACTGTCTTATGGCCATTGGCCGAAAGCCATATATCGCCAGTTTAGGCCTTGAAAATATAGGAGTAAAAACCAATGAGAAAGGACAGGTAACGGTAGATAAAAACCTTGAAACAAACGTCAAGGATGTATATGCCATTGGGGATGTAATCCGAGGGGCAATGCTCGCCCATAAAGCCAGCGAAGAAGGCGTTTTTGTAGCCGAACGGATTGTTGGCCAAAAGCCCCATATCAATTATTCGCTCATCCCAAATATTGTGTACACCCAACCCGAGGTTGCCGGTGTAGGCTTAACGGAAGAAGAACTGAAGAAGACCAATAGAAGTATAAAAACGGGCTCTTTTCCCTATAAGGCAAACGCACGGGCAAAGATAAGTATGGACACTGACGGTTTTATCAAGGTAATCGCAGATAAGGAAACCGATGAGATACTGGGCGTGCATATGATAGGCCCTCGCATTGCAGACAGCTACACTGAAGCGGTGGTAGCGATGGAATTTAGGGCAGCTGCCGAAGACATAGCAAGAATGTCACACGGGCACCCCACATTTTCCGAGACCTTTAAGGAGGCCTGTCTGGCAGCTACCGAAGACAGGGCGTTGCATATTTAAAGTTGACCTAACAGTAAGTTCTTAAAAATTAAGACGCTACAGAGCTTTTTGAAAAATTAAGGTTTAAGTAATAAACTCAAAAAATAGATAAGATCAAATGGGGCAATCAGTTCGAAATCAATCCACTATTGGGTATATCAGGGAAACGGCAACAAAGTTCCTCGACAGGGAAACAGCTGGGGGGATTTTTTTAATAATTGCTACTATAGTTGCCCTTCTTTTAGCTAATTCACAGTGGGCAGGTGCCTATCATCATTTTCTTGGTGATGAATTGCTTTTTGAATTTTCCGAGCATCTTAGTTTTGGGCTAATAATTGAAGAATGGATCAATGATGGCCTAATGGCAATTTTCTTTTTGGTTGCCGGCCTTGAATTGAAGAGGGAGGTTATGGTGGGGGAATTATCTTCAATTAAAAAAGCCTCAGCCCCCTTGTTGGCAGCTTTAGGTGGTATGGCAGTTCCGGCCCTCATTTTTATTAGCCTAAATTTAGGCACTGAAAATATAAAGGGTTGGGGCATCCCTATGGCTACCGATATCGCATATTCACTAGGGATAATTGGCCTACTGGGGAAAAATGTCCCCAGGCAGTTAAAAACATTTTTAATAGCCCTCGCTATTGCTGACGATATAGGTGCCATATTGGTGATAGCATTGTTTTATAGCAACGAGTTGAGCTGGATATACCTTGGATCGGGCATGGGGGCATTTGGGTTATTATTATTAATGAATTGGACTGGGGTCAAAAATTTGATTTGGTATATTATTATAGGTATCATCTTATGGTATTGCTTCCTTAATTCAGGTATCCATCCAACAATTGCGGGAGTACTTTTTGCCATTACCATCCCAATAGTGCCCAAATTAGACAGTAAAAAATTCAAAGAAAGGACTGCCACAAACGTTACTGATCTTGAGAAAGCAGAGTTAGAAAAATTAAATCCTCTTCAGGATATAAAACAACGAAAAATTTTAAAAGCCATTAAAACAGATACTGAGAATTCAAGGCCTCCTTTGCTCAAACTGGAAAATTCCCTTGTTGATTTTAATGCTTTCTTTATCATTCCTGTTTTTGCAGTCGCGAATGCGGGAGTAAAGCTCGATGTAAATTTAATTGAGGTTGTTTCCGGTTCTTTAGGGTTGGGGATCCTTTTGGGATTAGCAATTGGTAAAGTAACAGGGATTGGTATTTTTACATTGATTGGGCAAAAACTTGGAGTTTCCGAATTACATATTACACTAAACTGGAAACATATAATTGGAATTGGTATGATTGCAGGAATTGGCTTTACAATGTCCCTTTTTATAACCAATCTAGCCTTCAGTGACGAATCAATAATTAAGATTTCAAAGATAAGTATTTTAATAGCTTCTTTACTTGCAGCTCTTGGTGGTGCAATTATCCTGCTGTTAGCTTCTAACAAAAGAAAAATCAAAAAAGAAGTTGAGGAATTTAGTCCTGGTGTTATGTGAGAATATATTTAATACGAAATAACCCAAAAATGAAGAAAAGTACTTTTATAATAAATAAAATGGACTGTCCTTCCGAAGAGCAAATGATTCGGATGAAATTGGAGGCCTATGCCCAGGTTAAATACTTGGATTTTGATATACCTAACAGAACGTTGGAAGTCTACCATTTAGATGCGGTCGAAGAGATACGTTCATCAATTTCAGCATTAAAGTTCAATGAAACACTTCAGGGAACCGAAGAAGCAGAACCTCCTGTAAAAGAAGACCAATCCAAACAAAAAAAAATTCTTCGGTGGGTTTTGGCAATCAATTTTGGCTTTTTTGTCATCGAGATGACCACAGGTTGGATTTCTTCTTCTATGGGCCTTATTGCCGATTCGTTGGATATGCTGGCAGATTCTATTGTGTATGCGTTAAGCCTCTTTGCGGTTGGCGGTGCTATTGCCAGAAAAAAGAAAGTGGCGAAATTCAGCGGATACTTCCAGATGGCATTAGCGACACTTGGATTTATTGAAGTATTGAGAAGGTTTTTTACCAATAGCGAAACACCGCTATTCCAATGGATGATCATTGTTTCCATTTTTGCCCTTATTGGAAACCTTGTTTCCCTTTGGCTGATAAGCAAGGCCAAAAGTAAGGAAGCGCATATGCAGGCCAGTGCGATCTTTACCTCCAACGATATAATAGTGAATGGAGGTGTCATATTAGCGGGAATCCTGGTTTATTTTTTAAATAGTAAGTGGCCAGATTTAGTTATTGGTGGAATCGTGTTCACTTTCGTAATGCGCGGGGCCATAAGGATATTAAAATTATCAAAGTAGATCTTATCAAAAAATTTATGGATGGGAGAGTAATTAATTAAAATTTAAAATATGAATGTCTGGCTTTGGATAATAGTATTGGGAATTGCCGCCTGGGCGGCCCATTGGGGTGCGGATCAGTTATTGGCTCCTTTAAAAATGCTCCGTAAACAATGGGGGCTTACCGCTTCTGCAGGTGCTGCTTTCCTTGCCATTGTCACGGCAAGCCCTGAAGTAGCCATCAACATTACAAGTGCTGCACGGGGTGTTTCCGACATTGGGCTTGGAAATTTGTTAGGTTCCAATATTATTTCAATTCCCCTGATGGTAACCATTGCGTATTTCGCTTCCCGGAGACACTTCAAAAAAAATAAAACCCACCAAAAACATCTGGAGAAAAACATTCTGGCATTGAACAAACGTTCTGTTTCCGTTCTTTCCCTACCATATCTAAGTATTATCGCCCTTGTGGCCCTTTTGACTTTACCTAAAGCCTGGCGGGGTCTCCAACCGATAGACGGGTGGATTATGCTGGCGGCATATGGAGTGTTTTTGACCCACGCCATAGTAAAAGGAAGAAAAAAGGGTGAAAAGGTAACCTGGAACAAGAAAAAGATAGCCCTTTCCGTTGCTGGTGCCCTGGCAATAGCCGTAGGTGCCTTCTTTATTGTAAAGGCAACCGAAAATATTGTTGCGGCCTTAAATATTTCGGAAATCGTGGGCGGTCTTTTCATCACGGGCATAATGACCACGGCACCGGAAATTTTCAAGACCTGGAGCGTGGTAAAAGGAGGAGAGGTGACGGCGGGCACCACCAGTGTTATTGCAGACAATGCAGTCACGATGACGGTGGCATTTTTTCCATTGGCACTGGTAACTACCCCAATCGAAGATTTTCAGTTGTTTTGGGTTAACCTGGCCTTTGTTGGGCTTATGCCACTACTATACATCTTGTTTGTGCACCAAAGTAAGGAATTGCACGGTTTCTCCCGCTGGCAAATTTTTGTGTTTGATGCGGCATACATTGTCTATTTGCTGGTAATGATTTTTTTCGTACTAAAACTATTTTGAAGATGAAAGATGGACTTTTTAAAAATTACACAAAAAGGTTCAATATTCTGGATGAAAATATCCGTGAATTGGCAGTAAAATATGCTGAAGAACACTATAGAAAAAACCAATGTTCAAAGGAGGAAGCCCTGGAGCGTGGTATTGTAAAAGCAGAGATGGAAAACAGAAAAATTTAGCCGTAATAATAAAAACACTTCAATAACAAGATGGACTGGATGTTCGAAGATTTCAAATCCGATCTTGATTCCCTCGACCCAAGGGTTAGGGAAAAGGCGCTGGAAATTGCCGGGCAATTAGTTAAGGAGAAAAATTACATGGAAAAAAAGGCTATATCTGAGGCTATTGTAAAAGCTGAGGAATGGTTTTACGATTTAGGAGGATAATAATTAAAACACAAAAGTATGTTACAGATAATTGAATTAACAGGGGGGAATATCATAGCAACAAAAGCTTCAGGTAAATTAAAAAAAGAGGATATGGAAAAAATCCATCCGCTTATCCACGCTATACTGGACAAAGGAATGAAGGTACGCTGGTATTTTGAAATGGAAGACTTTACGGGCTGGGATCTTCCTGGATTCTGGGAAGACCTGAAAATAGATACCACACACGCTCAGGATTATGAAAAAATTGTGATGGTTGGAGGTAAAAAATGGCAGGATTGGATAACTCAGTTTATGAAACCGTTCACCAATGCAGAAGTGAAATATTATGATCTAGAGGATAGAGAAACTGCAAAAAAATGGATTAAAAAATAACTTTTTTAAAATTAAACAATGGAAAACTGAATGTGTAATTAAAATTAAAAAATCATGAAAATATTAGTTCCGATCGATTTTAGTCAAAGTTCAAAAATTGGAGTAGAGTATGCAACAAAGGTGGCCGAATCTTTAAATTCGGAAATCATTTTTGTACATACCTACTCTGGAGGTTATCAATATGCCGGATATGGAGCTATAGCCTATCCGGTCCCCGATAATTTTAGTTCTTACCAGGATTTATACAAAGAGAAAATGCTGGAATTTCTCGAAAATTTTCCGCGTCTGGCCACAATTAAATATAAGAGTATTGTAACCTCTGGAAGAACTTCGGATATAATTTTTCAATTAGCAACAGAAGAAAAAGTCAATTTAGTAATCATGGGTACGGAAGGTGCGGGTGAGGTAGAAGGTTACCTTGCAGGAACTACCAGTGAAAAAATAAGCATGGACGTGCCCTGCCCCGTGCTGGTTGTACCTGAAGATTTAGAAACTTTTGGCTTAAAAAGAATTTGTCTCGCTTTGGATTCAGATAATCTCAGGCCTGATAGAGAATTAAGTATTCTTGCTAATCTATTAATGGCATTTAATGCCAGTCTTTTTATTTTTCATTCTTCTAAAAGTAAAGATGAAAATATTAATGAGCAGGAGGTTAAAGATTATTATAAGCAGTTTTTTAACCTGGAGAATATTTCTGTTCACCTTTTTTCCGACGGAAAAACTGAAGAGAATATAACCAATTTTCTGAAGGAAAACATAATCGATGTTTTGGCTCTATTATACAGGGAACATGATTTTATAGAAAAATTAACTGAACTTGGTTTGAGAAGAAAAATGATTTTTAAATCAGAAGCACCTGTACTTATTTTAAAATAATGACAGAGTTCTTTTTTTTATAAAATATATAGATTTTATAAGGCTGTCGAAATATTATTTTCTGTAAAATTAAATTTCTAAAAGGTCATGTTTTTAGAAAAGCTAAAAAACTTTTCGCACAATATCGCTCTGTCGTTGGTGTTTAAGTTGCTGCTGATCTTAGGTGCTTTTGGAGTTAATTACAGAAAATGGATTGGAAATAGTACAACAAGATGTCCCAAAGTAGAAGAAATAGAAGAAAGAAAAAAGCTCAAAAACCATCGAAAGGTCAAATCTCAAAAAAGGATAAGGTCAAGGGAATTATCGTACTTGTCCTCTTGGTCATAGCCTCATTTTCGCTTTACTTTTTTGTGCTAAAAGGGAACATTCATAAGCATTGAATTTTGATGTGTTCGCTCACTAAAAAACCACCTAATTTCTTAAACCCCAAAATTGTAGTTGTTGATAATGTGGGTTTTATTTTAATTAACATATAAACCCAAATCAGATTTGAAAAAACAATTACTCAAGATAATAAACGATTACAAAAAAGAAATAAAACCCGTAGAAGAATCAAACCTCAATGATTTCAGTATCGTTGAAAATGGGATATCGATTTCCAGACAGTATCTACAGAAATTACGAGTATGCGTAAGGGAAAATGAGTTCAAAAATCCAGAGGAAGAAATCATATTTTTCAAAAAGCATAAGCCTTATATTTACAGTCGCTTGAAATATTACGCTAAGCTCTACAACTTTCTGATTAATCGGCCGGCCGGAACGATTAAATCACAACAATTGTTTATAGACGATGAGATTAAAAAACTTCAGGAAAGCAATCGCCGCCATTTGGATTTTATAAAGTATTATAGGGAGGGATCTACCGTTCTCGATGAGTTTTATTTTTTGCGGGGAAAAGATAAAATCAGTTTGGTTTCAGACACCTCTCACTTTTATACCGATGCAGAATTTTCTACAAGTCACGATAATGCCGTTGCCAAAATTATGGCGTATGATCTTTTGGTCAACCACTATATTCAGGAATTGGACGATTTAAGGAATTTATCTTATGGAAAATCACGAAAATTAAACACCTTGGCCACCGGCGATCGACTGAGTTGGACTGCTTCAAAAACAGACTGTCTCATTACAGTTGTTGCAATGAAAGTGCAAATGGAGGTCGTCACCGACCTCGCATTCACAATTCTCTGCGGAAAGTGCCATAAAGATACGCTGGGTACTGATTCGTTTGAGCGCATTGGCCAGCGTACTTTTTACACCTGCCGTTTGTCGTTCGGAATCTTTTCCGCTAATAAACGCATCCGCCATTGCCCTTGATGTGGTATTGGTTTCTAAAAACTGAATAAGGCTGTCCGTGTCCAGATATTGATAAATGGCGATCAAATGTGGCAGGGTACAAAATTTGGGGTAAGAGTTTTTCAATTTCCAGATCAACCCGCCGATCAATCCTTCCGCAGCATCATTGAAAAAATTGGTCGTTCCGCTCGTGCCGGATTCCCTTTGCTCCAATAGGTTCTCGATCAATACCCTTGAAACCTCGTTTACGCTTTCCTCGTTCTCTAAATAGCGTGGAGCGATGGGATTCACCCTATGTATAATCTTATCGAAGGAGATGACCTTAAACGGAATATCGCTATCCTTGAAAAGCGGATACGCCATTTCCGTCAACTCAAAATCCTTATAGTCGTGGATGATCCCGCAAAAGCCTTCTTTTCGGAAATGCCTTAGGAAACCATAAACTACGCTTTCAGTCTTGCCACTTCCGGCAGATCCGATGATGGATGCCCCACGTTTTACGTTTTCCAGTTTAAAGTTTCCATTGCTCGTTGCAAAACTAACCTGATATTTACTATCTCTATTTTTTGGCTCGTCCGTTTTGTGCAAAAAAACATACAGTCCTGTATTAATCAGCATCAGCGGACAAACCAGGATCAATGAAATCAAAATAAGTCCATTGTTGCTCGATAGGTAAAATACCAAAGCACCGAGCAAAGCCACGTTTAAAAAAAAGGCATAACGGGTCAACCTGTACAGCATATAAAATAGCGCACTTGTTAAACCAATAATTAAGAGTGTCGTTGTAAGGTTGTCCAGTTGCATAACAAAGATTTAGATTCCGATGGAACTTGATTTGATGGCCACGTCCAAACCTTTGCGCAGCTTATTGAAAACCTTTAGGGCAAGCTGCGCCTGGTTGGTCGGGATACTTGGCATTATCGGGATGCCCGTTTCCCGCATCAGTTTAAAAGCGATTGCCTTTTCATTGGTCGGCAATTTCATCAGGGAGGCAAAGTAGATTTTTGGGTTTTTAATGAAATTCTTCCGGGCTTTGTAGGTTTCGGCAAAGTTCCGTTGGTAGCCAAAAGTCTTATCAAAGGTTTTTTCTGCTTGTTCAAAAAACTTGTCCCGGTCAAAACCCCGTTTAACCTGTTTCCCTCTCATCTCGACATCGGAAGCCTTGTATTTACTCCCCGGCGAAAGGCTGAACGAATTGGAAGCATCCTTGCGACTTACGATAATATGGATATGACTTTGGTTGCCGGCCTTGGGCATTCCCTGGACAATACGTTTCCCATCCTGTTGGTGCGGGGCCTGCTTTTCTAATTTAGCAATTTCCCGTTCCCGCTTTCTGGCACTTCCTTCCATCGAGCCGTTTTCTATGTTTCGGATCTCATTTTTTAGCTGCAATATTTTGGAGGCAAAGGGTTGGTTTTCTTTGATCTGTTTGTCTGTTCCCTTGAAGGTTCGTTGGTGCTCGATTTTTGCGTAATACTTTATATCGTCAATAGTTACCGGTCGGCCATTAATTTCCCGGTTGAACGATCCCACATAATCCTTCATCAGCTCGCGGGTGTACTTTTTCAGATCTTCGCTACTGTTCTGTAATCTGTTCAGTTCATACTTGGAAGGGCTGACCGTAATCGAATAGAATTTTGGCTCTTTCTTTTTCAGTTTGGCACCGTTCCCATCAATATCCTTTACCACTTCCTCGGCCGAGATTTCATCGTCATATTGGTTGAAAAAATATTCCATTTCCTCCTGTTCCAAACTTTGATTTTCCTTTTCCAGATAGCCCACAAAATCGCCCGAACTTTGTGAATAATTTCCTCCTAATTTTTGAGGTGTGATCGTGATATACATAGCTCAAAAATTTAGAGTTCGTTATTTAGATTTCGTTTTTCTTGAAAATGCACTTCCTTCTTTTCTTTCACAAATTTCTTCTCCAAGATCAGCGGTTTCTTTTTGGGTTCTTCGGTCTGAAAAAGGGATTCGATCATCGCCACGGTGGGTTTGGTCTGGGTCTTTTCCATATTCCGCATTATGGCGATTACCGCATTGATCCGTTTCTTTAAATTGGCCTCTATCGTCCTCCCGGTCGGGCCCAGTTTTTCCCGTGGCGAGATTTCATTGTAGAAGAAAAAATCGAGCATCACCGCCATTGCCTCGGTATGCGATTTGAAGTGTGCTCTTGAAAATTGCTGGAAACGCTTGGCGGTTTCCTTTTTGAATCTAATGCCGATAAATGAGTCCATAATTCGCCGATTTGTCGCAAATCCTTCCCTAAAAATGGGCGCTCACAGGGCATTTGTCGCAAATTGTAGAAATCCAAATAATCACTTGATTTTTAATTAACTAAAAATCAAGTGATTAACAAGAAGTAGGAGTGCTTAACATCGCATCGCGTGTTACCCTCTTGCTATTCCTTTTCGTCACGCGCAAGCGTGACAAAAATCCATACAATCCGGCTAAAAAGCCGATTACCATTTTCAGGGAAAATGATTTTCCGATATGTTATTTTTCGATGTGTAAGGCTATCGGCGAAAGTCGAAAAGTGGATAGCCTTACTTTAATTTGAATGCTGAATTTCAGCGAAATAAAGATAGTAATTTTTTCTTGATGTAGGTTTAATTACACACAAAAACACCCCTAAAATTATAGAGGTGCTTGGTTCATTTTTGCTGAAAACTATATATTGAAAACGTAGGTATAGGAATATAAATTCCGAAGTGCTTCCTCTTCAATCATCGTTTCAAAACAGCCATAATTTTCTTTTACATATTTGCGGATACTATCGCCAAATTTTCGTTTCACATCTTCTTTGGACGTTTCCAAAAGTCGGTTTTGAGCTTCCTCGCTCAAGTCTGTAAAATTGAGATATACCATAGCTTTCGGTTTTATAAAATTCCGTTATCTGAAAAACTATAATAATCCCCATCAGGCGCAAATATCAAATGGTCGAGAATCGTAATATCAAAAAGTTTGGATGCTTTTTTTATCTTATTTGTAAGTTTCTTATCTGCATCACTCGGTTCTAATTTTCCGCTCGGGTGGTTGTGCGTTAAAATAATGGCTACTGACAAAGATTTTAGAATTACCGCAAATAATAAACGTATATCTATCAACGTACTTGTAATTCCACCTTGCGAAAGTTGATACACCCCTTTAACCTTGTTACTGTTGTTTAGTAAGACTACCTTAAATGTTTCTTGAATACCAATGGTGTCTTTATCCCAATCTTCAAAAAGCAGTTCAGCTGCATCTTTTGAATTACCTATTTTTTTCCACATAGATGATTTTAAACCACCTTTGTAGCTAATCTTTATTTCATTAACTTGTGCTTTCATTGTACATATATTTAATGTGTGAATAATGAAAAAGAGGGCGCATCTTTCTAGGGTAACGCCCTCTTTAATTTTGAAGATTACTTGTCGTTTTTACTTCCAAGTAATAGGATTTCATCGGCTACCACTTCGGTAACATAGCGTTGGTTTCCATCGTCGGTGGTGTAGGTTCGGGTCTTTAGTTTTCCCGTAATCCCAACTTCTTTGCCTTTTTCGACATATTTCTCAACGATTTCAGCGGTCTTGCCCCAAGCCACAACGGTATGCCAATTGGTGTCCGTTTGCTTTTCGCCTTTGCTGTCTTTGTAATACTCGTTCGTAGCGAGTGAGAAGCGGGCTACTTTCTTTCCGCTTTCAAGGTTCGTAACGGTTGGCTCTTGACCAACGTTTCCAATTAACTGTACGTGATTTCTAATAGTACTCATAATACAATGGTTTTAAATGCCCTTTTTAGGCTTGATTAATATTTCCCTTTTCAATTCAGATTAAATTTTAAGGGGTGTTTGTTCTTTTCTTTCGTGCATCGCACAATGGATAGAGTGGGTTTTGTCAAGACTTTTAGGGAATAAATCAGGTGTGTTTGCGACGTAGTAATCACGCCATAGGCGGATTCAAGGAAGTAGATACCTTATTTTTCACTAAAACTCGTACAGTCTTGACAAGTTCCATAAGGGCATTAGCAATTATTTTAAAACCGGTTACGATTTGAGCGTACCGACAGTTAAGCGAAATGAGTAGCTGGGTTTAATGTAGAATTGGTTATGTCGTGCCTGTTTTTCGACGACCCGAAAAACAACAAAGGCTTTATCCATTATAAACCCCTTAAAATGTGTAAGACAGCGGTTCGGTTTTTAAGGATTTTCGAGTGAGGGCTCAAGAAGGCTTCGCCGAAAATATCGTTAAGAAAACCGAAGTGATGGCTTTCCGATGAGAAAGCGGACTCTATTCCCAATTTTGGCTCGGGAATGAAGTGTTCCTTCCCAGAGCATCGGGAAGGGTTAACGGAATGGAAAGCTGAAATTGGGGATTGTGTCCAAGATATTTGTAGTGAAGCTCTTTTCCCGAAATGAAGTGGTTGCCTGCCTTTTCGGCAGGCAAGCGCGGAATGCAGGGGAATGTGCTGAGGGGGTTATGAATATCAGGCTTATATTAGTAACAATCCATCCTCAACTGTCCATTGTGCTGAAGCTCATCCAATCTGATTATGTTATGTCCATTGAGCAGGCTTTCCAATACATCCAGAATATCGTGCTGCATTGCCAATGAGCCACAAATCATAATCGTCCCGTTGTTGTCAATTGTATCAAGAACAATCTCTTTTTTGTCTATTATTAAATCTTGTACATATTGCCGCTGTTCCTCTCTTGAATAACATTTGTGGACAATCCCATTTTGATATCGAGAAGGCAGTCTATTTAAGACAGCATCATATATGTCAGCTGAATTGTGTGTGCGGCCACCCCAGAACAGATTGATTTTGGTATTGTTATTTGCTTTCATCATTCCTAAAAATGGTGCGATACCTGTTCCATTGGCAATCAATACTGCGGAAGATGTTTTCTTTGGAAAGTGAAAATGAGTATTGGCATCAATTACTGCTTTTATAGTGTCGCCCGTATTCAAATTGAACAAATATGACGACCCTTTGCCATAGGGATGCTTTTTGACACTCAATAAAACTTCATCATCCATTTTTGCGATGGAATATTGACGGGCAACCTCGGTTTCTTCAGGAAATATTGTCAATAAATCGCCTGAGGTAAATTTGATGTCTCGCTTAGCTTTGAGTCTGATTAAAAAGGTGTCGTCTGTATTTAATTCGGTACGTTCCATTACCTCAAAAGCGAATTTTTTATTCTTTGACTTCTTTGTTTTTGGGACTTCAAAAGATAGTGGAATCCCCAATCGTTCGCTGAATTGTTTGACCCAATTTTTAAAATCTGCTGCGGTCGCGTTGTTGATTTTGTAAAGTGGCAGTAGCGGCTGAAAATTCGAATCGGATTGTAACAAGGCATCGGTTTGTATCGCAAACTTGCAATAATCCGGGTATTCCAAAGAACCAAAACCTACCACGGCATATTGAATTTTATTCGGCTGCTTGATGTTCGGGAAGAGGGTGGTAAATTTTCGGGCGTTCGTAGGTGGTTCGCCTTCCCCATAGGTTGCAGTTAAGATGATGATATATTTCACTTTCGCGAAAGCGGAATATTCATTCAATTCAGTCAGAAACACCTTTTTGCCTGCGGTTGTCAGGCTATCGTAAAATCGTCTGGCAAAATCATAGGTCGTTCCTGTTTCCGAACCTACCAAAATCACAAATTCACAATCGTCCTTATCCGGCATTGCTGCGGTTGTGATTACTTTTTTCCTGCGCTTCAAGGTCATCGCAAAACCCGAATACATAAAGAACAGGATGGATACACTTGCAAGCAGAAGCACGATGGACCACAGCACACTTCCTTCCCCTGTGTGCAACACCCAACTCAACCGGGAAACCAACTGCACAAAAGGATATTCGGCAATACTGATGAGCTGTCCCGACTGTTGATTGATCCTCACTTCTTTGTCTTTCAGCGCAATATGAAAATAGTCTTCAGGATCTTCGGAAAACGGGAATTCCACTTTTCGGACTTCATTAAGGGTGGTTTGTTTGAAAAATGGGATATCCTTGAGGCTTTCAAAATTTTGGGTTTCATTGGAACTTTCGATTTCCTGATGTGCAATCGAAGCGTCAGGCAGTAACTCAAACTTTTCCGCAGAAAGATATACACCCGTAAATGCAAGTATAACAATGGGAACAAAGAACCATCTGCTTAAAATCACGTGATACCGCAGCTCAAAATAATCTTTTTGGACTTTTGAGAACAGGCGTTTAAAGCCGCCCTGCCGTTTGGCCAAAAGCAATAGTCCCGTAATTGCAATGAGTAATAGCAACAACGAAATCAAGCCGACAAAAAACCGCCCGATGCTTTTCAAAAATAACGAGCGGTGCAGATTGGTGGCAAAACTGTAAATAAAGGGTCGTTCTTTGACCACGCCCAATTGCGCACCCGTTTTCGGGTCAACATAAATGTCCAGCGTTTCGATTTCCGAAGTAAGCACCGAAGCCTTTACATATCCTGACGATTCTACTTCGAGCGAGAAAACTTCGTCGTAGCTTGACTTTAAGGCGTCAATGGTGGTTGTCAATGAGACTTGGTCCAAGTCCTGCACGGCATAGCCTTTTGCTTGATGCGAAATGGGCTCGACCGCCAGAATGCAACCTGTTATAGCCGCAATGAGCAGAAACAGGGATGAAGCAACAGCAAGTATTAGGTGACTATATCGCCAGATGGAAAGGGTCATAGGCCATCGTTAATTTGGAAGCATTCGTACATAACGAATAAACCCTTTTCCCTCTTTTTTGGCTTTTAGGTTTTCGGTGGTGAGTTCAAACTGTATATCGTCTGCATAATATTCTTGGTCCTCTACTGAAGTTTCAAAACGCAGGCTGTAGCCTTTATCAATTTTATCTTCTGGGATTTGCAATACCGTCACGGTACGCTCGCCACCACTTATGGTCGCACCGGAAATCGCATCGATATCGGGGCGGTATTTTCCGTAGAATTTCCACCATTCTGGAATTTCGCTATACCATTCGCTGTCCTTTCCCTGAACATAAAGCGTTTCTTCATATTCCCCTTCCGGGGTTAATAAGGATACTACTACATAAGCACCTTCGCCCGTGTAGTTGGTCATTTGTATCAGGCATTTTACGGCTTTGGAATTGGAAGTTGTAAATGCTGTGAGTAAGAATCCTGCCAATGCGATTGCAGGAATGATTTTAAATAAATTCTTCATATTACTTTAAAAAATTCAATGAGGTATTTTGTTTTTGCAACATTTCATTTTCAATGGCCAAATCATAGACCGTTTCTTCAAAATCGGTTTTTACCTTGGTATCGGCACCCTTTGAGATTAAATATTTCATCATTTTGTCATCTGCAGCTTTCATTGCTGCAACGTGCAATGCGGTCAGTCCTTCATCATTTTTGGCGTCGATGTCGATATCAAAAGCAGCAATACGTTTTAAAAGTTCCAAATCATTTGCTTTGGCAGCCAGATGCAATAGTGTATTCCCCTCAGCTTGGGTTGTATTAAATTGAACGTCTTTGTCTTGAAGCAGTTTCAACTTATCAATAAATGTTGAAGGATTGCCACTGTCAAAAGATTCCAGAAGATAATAGGCAACGGTGTTACCGTTTTCCGCTTTCGCGAAAGCGTTACCGCCCTTATCCAAAAGAAATTTGACTACTTCGGGACTGTTACGTTGTACAGCAAGCATCAAGGCGGTCTCGCCATTGTTATTAGCGATGTTGAAATCTTTTACGTCTTTGGAAAGTAGTTTCACCATAGCCAACTCATTGCGATAGACTGCGTTGAGAAACGGCGTATTTCCGTCAGCATCTTTTTGGTTGACATCTGCACCGGCAGCTAAGAAAAATTCAAAAATCGCTGGGTCGGTATTGCTGTAGGCCAGACGATGCAACGGTGTGTAGCCTTCTTTGGTCACGACATTCGGTTCGATACCGAGGTCTCGCAGATATTCATAAACCGAAAGGGGATTACTATATACCCGACCGCCTTGAACGGCAAATAAGAAAGCGTTCCCGCCGGCTGCATTCAACGATTTATAGTCCACGCCTTTTTTTATGAGCAAATCAAGAAATTCGGCATTTCCTTTTTTTGCGGTATAGTTAAAGATACCGTTGCCTATGTCATCTTTACTGCCCAGTTCAAAACCTTTCTCGAGAAAATAATCCAGTTCAGCCTCATTGGATAATGACGGTGCCGCCAACAATAAAAGGTTGGCACCGCTGTCGTTCTTCTCTTCCAAAAGGTTTATACCGTACTTCTCAAAAGCCTCGAATAATTCGGGATTGGTCTGTCCAGCGTTTGCGGCAAAGGCAAGGGGTGTGTAGCCGTGGCTGTCCAATTTGGTTACCGATGAGCCTTCGTTTAAGAGATGTTCAACAATATCCGTAAGTCCAGCATAAGCGGCCCAATGCAAATAGATTCGGCTGTCGTGGGTGTTTTTATCGATGGGGTTACCTTCCAGGGACAGTAGATATTTCAAGATATCATCATCCGCTTTCTCAAGCATCGCATAGATGGTGGCATCAAAGGCGAATTGGTTGAGTGCGGTGGCGTCGTTCCCTTCGACAATTTTTTGTTTTACGGTTTCCAAATCGGGATTCCCTTTCCAAAAGGAACGGTCAAGAAATATATTTTCTTGGGCCGAAACCTGCCCCACCGAGAGCAGCAGGGCAAGAAACAGCCATATAATGGTTAGGTGTTTCATTATCAAGGTCTTTTTACAAAGGATTCTATGACTTCATCAATTTTGGCCACTTCTTCATATCCCTCATCAAAGAGGTATTTGTAGAGCACCTTGTTGTCTACTTTTTCTTCGAGCACAAGGTCTTTGTTACGACCATATACTTCGTCCCATTTGGCACGTACCTTTGCCCATTTTTCCTCATTTTCCTGCCACCATTTTTCAGCGGCGGCACAACGGCTGTCATCTACTTTTTTATAGGTGTTATAGCCTTTTTCCTTTGCCAATAGTACATCTTCCTTACCATCCTCGCGGATGATTTTAGAATTGTCCTGGTCGTGCAACCAACCGTAATCCGTAATTTCCTGACGGTTGCCTCGCATCAACAGGTTGTAATCGCTACGTGTGGTGTATTCCCGTCGTGCCAAAGGTGCAGGTGTGGTATTTTCCCAATAGCTTTTCCCGTCCACGTGTACCCAAGTAGCAGAACCTTCGTAACGTGGACTGTCATCTACCTGATAGACCTTTTGTGTCCATTGCCCTTCTACTTCGGAAGCAGGCATTCTTTTAAAAGTCCATTCATTGTCGGCATTGTACGTGTACAAATCGGTGTTTTCAAAAAGCCAGTCCTGTCGCCAATGCTTTACGATATGTGGGTCGGCCGGATTGCCTACTTGCAATAAATGCTGAATCTGGATTTTATCGTCTTCATCGGTAACCAACTGTGCCCATTCCAATCCTTTATCGACTTTCGTTTTGGATGGTTTATACAGGGAATCATTGCTGTAATTGAAGGTTTCTGCAAAGTTGAAGGTCACTTCGTAACAGCCACACATTTTTTTGATGGCTTCCCTGTCTTCTTGCTTTTTTGAGGGTTGGGAAATGGCATTTATTGAAAATAACAGTGCCAATACGATGTACGCGGGTGTTTTCATTTTTTTTGGTTTTACGTTATTAAATTTCTTCGACAAAAATAATAACTTTTATTTAGATTGAATAAAAATAACATATATATATTTGCACCGTATTAAGAATGAATCTAAATAATAATCTCGATTTTGCGCCTAACTTTTTGCTTCATACTATTCACTTTTTGTTACCAAACTTCGATTGGCCAGAACGAGCAAAAGACTGTTAGGGATTCCCTGAAAGTAGAGAAGCTGGAAGAAGTCATATTGACCGCCACACGTACCGAAAGACAACTTTCTTCCTTACCATTACCGGTAACATTAATTTCCAAAAAGAAGATTTTACAATCGGGTACCATACGCCTTGATGAAATATTGAACGAGCAAACAGGTATCATTACCGTGACGGACGAAAGCGGTTTTGAAGGGGTACAGATTCAAGGTATCGCATCGGACTATATCCTGATTCTCATAGATGGCGTACCCTTGGTGGGAAGAAGCGCAGGGAATTTTGATTTGAGCCGTCTGACCGTTGGCAACATCAAACAGATTGAGGTGGTCAAAGGACCATCGAGCAGTCTTTATGGTTCTGAAGCTTTGGGCGGTGTCATCAATATTATTACCGAAAAACCAAAATCAGAAGAACTGCACGGAAATGCATCTTATCGCTTCGGCAGTTTTACCCAACAGGATATCAATGTTGATATCAAACAACGCTACAAAAAATTACGCTACGTCTTTTTTGCCAATCGTTTTTCGAGTGAGGGCTATGACCTCAATCCCGATGTGGATGGGCAAACGGTAAATCCGTTCGAGAACTACACGGTCAATGGGCGTATCTACTATGATTTTAATGACAAATTGTCCCTGTTCACGTCCGCTCGATTTTATGACCAGGTGCAAGACGCCGGGTTCACATTTAATGATGTCGCATTTGAAGGCGATAGTAAGGAACGGGAATGGAACGCCCACGCAAGGATAGACCAGAAATGGAACGATAGGTTGGACACGTCCTACGAGCTTTACTATACCAACTATACGGCCAACGAGCGGTTGGCCGACCCCATTTCCGAAGATGTTTTGAGCGATAGTGATTTTGACCAGAAATTGTTTCGTCCTGAAATTCGCGGGAATTATGCTTTTGCTGATGCAGGAACGCTCACAGCGGGATTCGGCTTTCAATACGATGAGCTCGACAGGACATTCTTTGACGAGACGGTAAGTTTCAATTCGCAATATGCCTATGCCCAATATGATTTTAACCCTGTCGAAAGGTTGAACGTCATCGCCGGTGCCCGTTTTGACAACCATTCGGAATACAGCAATCAGTTCAGTCCAAAACTGGCGATGCGCTACAAATTGACAAATGCCATTTCTGTAAAGGGTTCAGTAGGTTATGGGTTTAAAGCACCAGATTTCAGGCAGCTCTATTTCGATTTTACCAATTCGGCCGTGGGGTATACTGTTTTGGGCTATAATGTGGCGTTGGATAAACTACGGGAACTTCGGGAACAAGGGCAAATCCTCGATGTAGTGGTTTCAGAAGACGATTTGAACAATCCGCTGGAAGCGGAAAGTTCCGTAGGATATAATGTAGGATTGACTTTTAAAGAAGGGAAATGGAACAGCGAATTGAATTTCTTTAGAAATGATATTAAAAACCTCATTGACACACGAATTATTGCTCGTAAGACCAATGGTCAGAATGTTTTCAGCTATGTCAATTTCGATGAAATCTACACTACGGGATTTGAAATAAACACAGGTTATAAAATTACTAATGCTTTGAACTTGAGTGCAGGCTATCAGTTATTATATGCCTACGATAAAAAGAAACAACAAGAAGTAGAAGATGGTCAGGTATTTGCCCGCGACCCGGCGACAAATCAGACCGTGGCGGTCACGCAGTCCGATTATTTCGGGCTCGTGAACCGCTCACGGCACAATGCCAACTTTTAGGTGTTCTATGATATCGCTTCCGCGAAAGCGAACATAAATCTACGTCTGCTATACAGAAGTAAATATGCCCAATTCGATACAAACGGAAATGGACTTATCGACACTTACGACACCAGTTTTATAGATGGGTATGTAACCACGAATATAGCGGCCAGCAAGACCTTTTATGACGATTTCACTTTACAGGTAGGTGCCAACAACCTCTTGGACTATACGGACAACAACATCCCGACCTTACCGGGAATTCAAGGATACGTTAAACTCAATTACCAATTTTAAAATTTAAATACAATGAAAATTAAAACAATGAACACACTTAAAACCATCGCGCTTGCTGCGGTATGTATAGCATTCACATCTTGTAGCAGCGATGATGACAATACCCCAACCCCAGACCCGATTGAAGCCGAGTTGGTCAGTAATCTATTTGCGCCCCAAACAGGTGGGCAGGGACAGCCCGTAGGTGGCGAATTTGCAAAATTCGATTTTGAAACGGGAATGCAGACTACCAGCGATACGGATTGGGACATTGCTTTTCGAGGTACGACCATTGCCGTAAATGGTGGAACGGTTACGGGAACAGACGACGAGCCTGCAAGAAATGGCGAAGCTGGTGCAACTATTGTTACGGGTACTTTTGCCAGTGTAACGACTGCGGAAGGTTTGACCTTTGACCAAGATGCCGATGGAAGTTTTGCCATCCCAACTGGAAGTGACAATGGCTGGTACAATTACAACCCGATGGTCAATGTCGTTACACCCATTCCGGGCAAGGTCTTGGTGTTCCGCACCCGTGACGGACGATATGCCAAGGTTGAGATTTTAAGCTACTATAAGGACAACCCCTCGCAACCGGACCCGCAGACCGATGAGAGCCGTTACTATACTTTTAATTATGTATACAACCCTAACGAAGGGGAAACTTCGTTTGAGTAGTTAGTTTGAGTTAGTTTAATTGCAAGGCCCTTTCTTTGTTGAAGGGGCTTTGTTTTATTAAAAATCCAGTTTAAGGTACTGGATAAACCTTTTTAATCTATGCCAGGGCATACACTTCATCGAACAGTTTTTTGTCCAATCGTTCCTGTTGGCAAAAGCTCTTTTTCAAGACATTGTGCAATACCGAATTGAAGGCATTGTAACCTAACCAAAGATTGGGTTGCTCATCAAGTAACAGGGCTTCGTAATTGAGAATTTCAAGAACTTCACGGGACTTCTTCGACGGGTCGTTGTTCTTGTCGCTACATTCATAGCGGAACAGCTTTGTTCTGTCGAGAATGGCTCTTACAAATTCCTTGGTATCGATGATTTTAAATTCCTTCATCTTGTCAAATTTCTTTGTGATGGTATAAAACTCGTTGTCCAGAAACTTATCGAACAAGTTGTTCAGTCTTGGCATAATGAGGTGTGTATTGTTCTTACTATGCTTGATGGAAAACTCAATTTCTGCCTGAGAAACGTGCAAGCCATTGGAACATACTTTTCTATAAAACCCAAAATTACCAGAGGTCTTTTCACTACCGTCATACGAGTTCTTAAACCGAAGCATCGGCAGTATCAAATCCTCTTTATTTTTTACAGAAAACTGACTCTTATCGTCAATAATGAAATCTGTAATGAACGACCTGTCATTTTTGTTGATGGTACGCTTGTGGAAGTTCAGTTGTGCATCGGTCAGCATTTCTTCGGCTTTCTTGAAGAACAATTGGTTCGGAATGTGGCCATAGCTGTTCGATACCACATTGACGATTTTACCGTTTGAGATGATGGCATTTTCAAGCCCTCTTCGGGATTCCATCTGTGTCAGACTTTTTAAGGATTTCATTTCTGATGGAACGAAGATTTCATCCTGTTGCAAATTTTGTAAATACATAGCTTTTGAATTTTAGATTAAACGTTTTGTAATAACACCGCATAATAGATTGGATGCTTTTCTCTGTAATAAGCCAAGTGACTTTCCGCACCTTCGATGTTGTAATTTTCTTTACTCGATTGATAATGTATTTCAGCCTCCTGTGGCGAAATTTTAGATTTTTCAGATACTCGTTTCATAATGATATATTTTGATTAAACAATATTTGAGCAGTACCCAAACGGAAGCTAAAATCTCAGCTCAAAAGGAAACGGAATAAATGAGAAGTGGAATGCGCGCAACGGCTTTATGCCGTAGTCTTTTGATGGGTGTATTTTACGAGTTTACCTTTGCGCTATCTATTGATTGATAACCCCTTCCTCGTAAATACATTTTTAGGCACTATCATAAAAAAGAAGAAGGGCCAGCACGAATGCCGACTCTTCTTCAAACAACAAAAGCTACTTGTTAAGCTCTTTGACTTTCTTTTCAAGAACTGCAATTCGCTCTTTCAAACGTGCTTCACGCTTTTCTCTCTTCTCGGTATATTCTTTCTCAATACTGGCAATCTTGGATTTGTAATATCCTTGCATCGCATTGTAGAATGAAATGTTCGTCAGGTTATTTAAGTGATTGCTTTCGCCAAAATGCACTTGTTTTGTAATCATATAGCGTATCAACTTGTGAAAGACTTCCTTTTTGAACTTCTTTTTAAAATTCTCGACCATTTCAACTTTGGTCATTTTGGAAGTGTCGCCCAAGAACTTTGAGAAATACTTTTGTTGGCTCATATAGTCCACATTATTTTCAAAGAGCGATATCGAGAATGCCACCATTTCATCTGTCGAAAGTGTCTTCTTCGTAGCTATATATTTGGTCTCTCGTATCATTTCAACAACTTCTTCAAAATGCTTGTTGTTCTCAATTTGCTTCTTGCGGATTTCTCTTTCGTTGATTTTAATTATCTGTTCTTCAGGTGTGCAATCTGCCATTTTTCTGTTGGCCAATGGTGCTGAATACTCACTCGATTTATGTTTTGATTTCTCGATTATCTTGACGAAAACTGTTTTGTGTTGATACGTGTCTGGATGAAACACGATACCATTTACAAATCCATTGTCCGAAGCTGAATTGTAATTTTTCAACTCTTCTTCGTAGTTCTCAATGGCTTCCTTAAATTCAGCTTTTAGTTCATCTTCGGAATAGTCGTAATGCTGATACTCTTTCCTGATGGCTTCGATTGTTGGCTTAATCGGGTTTTCAATGATTTCAACATCATCCAGCAGATAGACCTTCAAGCCACTTTTTTCCAACTGTGAAATAATGAGCTGATTGTTTTCGTCATCTGCCCAATACTGTCGTATTTCAGGAATTAGTAGGATGTTTTGCTTCTTAGCCTTTTCAATCAAGTTCAAGAACGATTTTGTTTTCTTAGTTTCAAAACAAGCTGATTTTGTGCAGACCATTTTACCCTCGCCGAACAGATTGCCTTGATTGGCTGCATTAAATGGACATTCTACACAAGACCCTGCCTTCGGTACCAATTTCTTATCGGTTACATCGAAAGATGCTTTTTCCAAGTCGTAGGTCTGGTCTTTAATCATTCTGTTTATTTGATGCGCATTAAAGTCTTCGCCCATCGTTTCCAACATCATTTGTTGTTCTTCTGGTGCAAAAAGTGCGACACCTACACCTAAAGAAATGGTCATTTCGCCATTGCGGATAAAGTGTTTGAAACCGTCAATCAAACCTGCTAATTTTAAACGCTGTCTTACAAAGTTGTCGGTTCTTCCTAATCGTTTCGCAATTTCTGTGGGTGTATATTTCTCGCTTAGGTAGGCAATCGCCTCAGCTTCTTCTGTAGGTTCAACGTCCTGTCTTTGTAGATTTTCTATGATTTGAACTTCCAAAACATCATTGTTCTCATAAGTCCTCACGATACAGGGTATGGTCTTTTTTCCTACCAGCTTGCTTGCACGATACCGGCGTTCGCCCATCACGATGACATAATGGCCATTTAACTGCCTTACCGTGATTGGCTGCAATACACCGTGCTCTTCGATACTCTCAGAAAGTTGCTGTAATGCATCTTTTTTGAAAGTTTTTCTTGGTTGTTCAGGGTCAGTCTTAATTTTGCCCAATGGTAAGTTCTGAATTTGAAGTACGGGTGATTTCTTTCCGTTTACTTCTTTCGTGGCAGTAGATTTCGCTCTACTGCGCTTCTTTGTGGTACTCGCTTTTGTTGTAATAATACTCAAATTTTTGATTAAACAATATTTGAGCAGAAACCAAACGGAAGATAAAATCTTGGCTCAAAAGGAAACGGAATAAATGAGTAGTGGCAGAAGCGATGGCTTTATGCCGTAGTCTTTTGATGGAAGTATTTTACGAGTTTAACTTTCGGGAATATTGTATGATAATAAACCCCTCTCTATCGAAAGGGGTTATAAAAAAATTGAAAAGTATCTTAAAGGTTTTCGGTATTTAGCTTCTTAAAATACTAAAGGAATAAAACTACTTAATTTCCTCAATCACACTACCACACGTGAGCATCGCATCGCCATAATAGGGGTTGCGTATGTCCTTTTCAGCACTTAGCCAGACCGCGCCTTTATTATTATTTGCCATTGGGCATTTCTGAACGTATAGCATCGCATCGGTTCCATTTACACTCATCGCAATGGGCACCATATTTTCATTTAATATCACGAAATGGTCACGTTGATTTTCCAGAATGTCATTTTCCGCGATGGCATCGAGCATTTCGATGCTTTTCTTGATATGTGATTGTTCCATACTACCGAGGCTTTTAATATCTGCGGATTTTAAGGCTGTTGATGTCGCTTTCGCGAAAGCGGAAACCTGATTTGCATCGCTCGCTACCAAAGCATCTTTCATCTGTAAATAAGGCTTGAGCGCCTTTTTAAATTGCTTCTGAAAATTCTCTGAAAATTCCATATTCATTTCAGACATTGGCATCATAGCATCCTCTTTCTTTTCTTGATTCATCATTGAATTTTTGCCTTGTAGCTGTGCTGCTGCATCTACTGTAAAGGTTCCGTTGGTCACAATCTCATCGCCATTTTGTAAGCCCTCTGTTACAGCATAATTTTCGCCATTTCGGTTTCCGATGGTTACTTCACGCATTTCAAAAACGGGTTCGTTGGGATTGGTTTTTATATAGACCAATGAGCGTTCGCCTGTCCACATTACGGCACTTGCAGGAACTGTTATAACTTCGTTGGTCATCATCATTTCCCCTTTGAGTTTACCCGTTACAAACATTCCTGGTTTAAAGAGGTCATCTGTATTTTTAAGTGTTGCTCTAACGGTAACCGTTCTCGTCGCATTGTTGAGTATGGGGTCAATAAACGAAACAGTGGCGTCAAATTCTTTATTGGCGTAGGCATTGGTTACTACCTTTATTTTCTGACCTACTTTTAAATCTGAAATTTGATTTTCATAGGCATCAAATTCTGCCCAAACCGAATTCAAATTGCTTACCTTCAAAATGGGCTGACCTTGTTTTACATAGTCCCCTTCACGTGCCATCACTTCTGAAACCGTTCCTGAAACGGTGGCATATACAGGGAAATTATCGCGCACGTTTCCAGAGGATTCTATGGCATCAATCTGGTTATCGGAAAGCTTCCAATTTTTCAATTTGTTGCGCACTGCTTTATACAGTTCAGGCTGCGATTCTTTTAGTGAAGCTGTTGTGAGCAATTCTTGCTGTGCAGCGACCAAATTTGGTGCATAAATGGTGGCCAATGTTTGACCACGATTTACTTTTTGGCCTTCATAATTGACATTCAAACGTTCGATACGCCCATCAAAATAGCTTGCTTGTACGGCATTGTTTTCTTCGTTGGTATCGATTTTGCCCGAAAGCGAAATCATTCCATCATCTTCTGACATAGAGCCATTACCCACAATAGTAGTTTGAATGTTGGCCAGCGCCATTGCGTTCTCTGTCATTTTAATCTCATTCATTGCAAGACCATCTGCACCAGATTCAGCAGGTATCAAGTCCATTCCACATATAGGGCAGTCGCCAGGTTCGGGTTGCATAATTTGTGGATGCATTGAGCAGGTCCACATTTGGTTTTCCGACTCGCCGGAATGGTCGTGGGTATCTGACATATCGGATAAATCCTTAACAGCATTTTGTTCTGTTCCTGAATTTCCGAATATGAGATATCCTGCCAATAAGCCTGCGATAACTGCAATACTTATATAATTAATGTTCTTTTTCATAATAATAATTTTATAGAAATTAGTACTCGTACTATTCCTCTTTTTCGTTTTCTAATCTGTAAATTATTTTTTTCATCTGTGCGATTTCCCGTAATTGTGCCTCAATAATTTCTTCTGCCAATTTTTTAGCTTCAGGGTCTTTGATATCTGCTCTTTTACTTGTTAAAATTGCTATTGAATGGTGCGGTATCATTGCTTTCATCCAGAGCACATCGCCCACAGTTGATTTTTGTTCACGCACCAAGGTCAAAGCACTTACAAACAATACTATACTTCCTAAAACAATTGCGATATTCTTTTTCTTGTTTTTGTACATCCCGCGCATTGCAACAAACATAATAATGGCCATCGCTGCAATCCCTAAACAGACCATATAAAAGCGGGTTAGGCTAAACCATACGTGATCCCACTCATAAGTGTTTAGGTACATTGTGATGTACATAGCCACGAAGGATGCAGCGAGCATTCCTACAAATTTTGTGTATTGATTTTTCTTTTTGTTTTCCATTGAATTTTCCATAATAGTTGATTTTAATGTTACTTATTTACGATTGTTTTTAATTAATTTTCTAAGAGTTGGTGATGAAATATACCAAAGGATAAAGCCACTCAATACTGTTATCAAGCCTAACAGTGAAAAAGCTCTTAAAACAATAGTGTTGAAGTTATCCCTTCCCTGATAATCCATTGTGTGGGTCATCCATAAAAAATCGAACCAGCGCCAATCGCGATGACGTACGGTTTGGAAAGCGCCATTCTCAATCGCCACGTAGGCTTTTAGATTTTCATCGGTTTTATATGAAATCTCATAAGCAGGTAATGGTCGTCCGCGGTACTCGTGGTGGTCGCCAACAGATTCAATTCTTCGTATTTGGTCAAATTCTAAATCTGCCAACATATAGCGTTCTGACACTTTGATTGCTTCTTGTTCTGTGAGCTCGTCTTTCTTTGTTCCTGTAAGTGCATTATAAAGCACAGTCTCATTAATCCAATAATAGGGCGCATCCGCTATTTCAAGTAATTCTAATGACTTAATCGGTTCCTGAATATTTAGTTGAGAACTTCCCACCAAACCTGAAAATGCAGTTTGTTCAGGAATCTCTTTTTTGAAATGGTCGCCGTGTATCTCGTCAATATCCGTCCAGCTAAAATACATCCCGCTAATCGTCCACATCAGGAACTGAATACCCAGGAAGATACCCAAGTAGCGGTGGGCTTTTCGAATCCATTTTGCTGTTTTTCTATTGACCATTAGCTATCGATTTTTTTGGTACGTAATCGTAAGGCATTTGTAATAACCGATACGGAACTAAAACTCATTGCCAAAGCTGCAATCATAGGTGATAATAACAAACCGAAAAACGGAAATAGGACTCCAGCCGCAATGGGCACACCTAAGGTATTATAGATGAAAGCGAAAAAGAGATTCTGCTTGATATTTCGCATAACCATATGGCTTAAATTTTTAGCTTTTACGATACCGTGCAAATCACCTTTTACCAAGGTTATCATCGCACTTTCTATGGCTACATCTGTACCTGTCCCCATAGCGATTCCCACATTACTTTTTGCCAGTGCTGGTGCATCATTGATGCCATCACCTGCCATTGCGACCACCTTCCCTTCATTCTGCAATTTTTCAACTTCCTGCAACTTATTTTCAGGTAACATACTGGCTTTAAAGTCAGCAAGGTTTAGCTCTGATGCTACGGCCTGTGCTGTATCGTGGTTATCGCCCGTGAGCATTATCACGGCAATCCCCTTGTCCTGTAATTCCTTGATGGCCTTGGCGCTTGTTTTCTTGATTTTGTCGCCTATCACGACATAGCCTGAAACCTTACCATCAATAGCTAAATACGAAACGGTTTTCCCTTGTTTTTGAAAGGATTGTGCTTCATCTTTCATAGCAGATGAAATAGTAGCCTTGGCATATTCCATCATCCTACCGTTTCCTAAATCGAGCTTCTTGCCATCAACAGTACCTTCTACGCCTTTTCCCGTTATTGCGCTGAAATTTTCGGTTTTTGATAGTTCAACATTCTGCTGCTTTCCGTATTTCACAGTAGCTTCGGCCAATGGATGCTCGCTGGAACTGTTTAGAGATGCAATAAAATGTAGAATTTCGCTTTCGCTAAATTGTTTATCATCAAAAGAACCTACCTTCTCCACCGTGGGTTTTCCCTCGGTAATTGTTCCGGTCTTATCAACAATAAGGGTATCTACCTTGTCCATTTTTTCAAGGGCTTCGGCATTCTTGATAAGTACGCCATTCTGAGCGCCTTTACCAACACCCACCATAACGGACATCGGTGTTGCCAATCCTAATGCACACGGACAGGCGATAATCAATACGGCAATGGCATTCACAAACCCATAGACATAAGCGGGTTCCGGACCCCAGATTGCCCAAACGATAAAGGTTATGACCGCAATAAATATGACTATTGGCACAAAATAGCCTGAAACCGTATCGGCCAATTTCTGGATAGGGGCACGACTGCGACTGGCATCATTTACCATTTTGATGATTTGGGAAAGTAATGTGTCGCTACCTACTTTTTCGGCCTCCATCAAGAACGACTGGTTGCCGTTTATGGTACCGCTACTTACTTTGTCATCTACAGATTTATTAACTGGAATGGGCTCTCCCGAAATCATCGATTCATCTACAGTAGTTTCTCCTTCGGTAATTTTGCCATCAACAGGAATTTTATCTCCTGGTTTTACTCGTAGTATATCTCCTTTCTCTATCTGGTCGATGGAAACTTCTTCTTCATTTCCATCGACTACCTTAATAGCTTTATTGGGCGCAAGTTTTAAGAGTTCCTTGACCGCAGAATTGGTCTTACTGTGCGCAAGGGCCTCAAGTACCTGTCCGAGTAGCACCAGCGTTAAAATAACTGTGGTCGCCTCAAAATAAACAAATACAGTTCCTGATTCGGTTAAAAAGTCTTGGGGGAAAAGCTGCGGAAACAGCATCCCGAAAACACTAAAAACCCAAGCCACTCCGGTACCTATCCCAATGAGCGTAAACATATTTAGATTCCAGGTGACGATACTGCGATACGCACGTTCAAAAAACATCCACGTGGCATAGAAAACAACGGGAAGGGAAAGCACAAACTGAATCCAGTTCCAGTATTTTATTTCGAGAATACTTTCCAAGGGATTGTCTGACAGCATTTCTGACATTGCTATGAAAAATATAGGCAATGTAAAAGAGACTGCTATCCAGAACTTTTTGAGCAATTTTTTATAGGTCTTTTCTTCTGCCGATAGGTCTGGTTCCATCGGCACCAGGTCCATCCCACAAATAGGGCAGTCTCCAGGTCCGTCTTTAACAACTTCAGGGTGCATAGGGCAGGTCCATTGCTCGGAAGTGGTGGCGGTTAAATTTTGTTCCTCGACTAAATCCATTCCGCAGACAGGACAGTCGCCTGGCTTGTCGTAGGTTTTATCTCCTTCGCAATGCATTGGACAGTAGAAGGTTCCTGTTCCTTTGCCTTTGGGTTGTGGTTTTTTCGCTTTCGCGGAAGCGGAATCATCTTTATGATGATGCTCGCCCGGTTTGTGGATAGAATACGTACCGCCGTCATCATTTAATACCTTTTGAAAAGTCTCGATAGGAATGTGAGATTCCATTTCGATGGTGGCTTCTGCTTTTTCCAAATTGACCGATGCACTGGTTACTCCCTCTATATTGGAAAGGGTTTTTTCGACGTGATTCTGGCAACCTTTGCAGGTCATTCCGTGTATGTGATAGGTATGTTTCATTTTATCTTAATTTTTTTCGCATTGCTTCAGAAATATTCTCTGCATAGACGCCATAGGCATCGACCAATAATCCTTTAATTCCATTTTTTGATGAAATAGCGTAGAGAACGCTGTTGTCATCGGTACTGCTCATTCCTTCATAACGATGCATCTCATCTACATCGAAATCCTCTGGATGTAATTTTAGCTTTAGCGCATTACATTCAATGTGTCCCGAACATAAATTAAAATCATAAGTATAACCTTGCTCTTGCAAGTGGGTCATTGTTTGGGAAAGGGTATCGAATGTTTTCATAGCCACTAATTTTAGTTCACTAAAAATTTTACAATCAGTCCTCCAGCGAGCCATATATAACAGATGAAGGCTGCATATTTTAAAATCTTTTCGAGTAAAGGGCTTTTGGGTGCCATCTCGCTCATTGAATGTTCTACATCTTTTTTCTTGAAAAAACCCAGATAAACGAGATAGGCCGAAATGATGAGAAAAGCAACGTTCAAGAAAAAGGTATAATCAATCTTGAAAAATTCGCTATCCTGAATCTTCACTTGTGATGAATCTGGTAGCATATTCAATAAATCAAATCCATAATGAAGTGCCAATGCCGTACCAATTAATGCTGTAAACAATAAAAACGTGATAAACAATGACATTTTCCAACCATAATACTTTGCATTGATTCCCAGTACTGGAAAAACCACCAAATCGCTAAAAATAAAGGCCATTACGCCAGCAAAACTCACGCCTTTTCCGAATAGTAACGCTGCTAACGGAATGTTACCCATTGAACCGATAAAAGTCAAAAATGCGGCAACTGGACCGACCACGATATGTTCCAGAATTTCGAGAAAAGTAAAATCTGTATTGCCTTGACCGCTATTGATAAATAAGGTCTGAAAGAACGAATCTGGCACAAAAGCCGCTGTAATACCCGCAACGGTAAAACCTACGGTTACATCCTTCCAGACCATTTGCCATTCCATCTTATATTTTTTGGCAACACGCGCCCAACTGTCTTCGTTCTTGATTTGTTTCTTCCAATCTTTGGAACCGTCCATCTCATCATCATCTTCATTTTCGAGATTCTTACGGGCTTTTTCGATGAGTTTTTTAGGATTGATGAGTCGTATCAGAATCCACGAAATACCAATCAGGAGAATACCACCTACATATTCGCCCACCACGAACTGCCAACCCAAAAAGATGGAAATGATAATCCCCAATTCTATGACGAGATTGGTCGATGCCAACAGAAAGGCAATGGAAGACACAAAACTTGCCCCTTTCTTAAAAATGGATTTTGTACCTGCCAAAGCAGAAAAACTGCACGAGCTACTTATAAAGCCGAAAAACGTGCCCAAAAGCACACTTTTGCCTTCGTTTTCGCCCATTGTTTTTTGCATCTTCTTTTCGGTCACGAAAATCTGTATCATACTACTGATGATATAACCCAAAATGAATGCCCAAAGCGCCATCCAGAAAAATCCGGTAGTCGTATAGGCGGCTTCGCCCCATTGTTTTAGGAAATCAGTCATATATTCAATTTATTTCACGTTTCTGGAAGACGAATGCATTTTTGTAATCTTCCATTTTCCATCTATTTTTTCAAGGATTGACGTTGCTACCCCTTTTTTCTTTATAGTCCGGTTATTTCCCTTATCGTCCGGATTAAGGACAATTGTATATATATACGTTTCGGTAGTAAAGGCGTAGGGCACATCTACCTTTACATTGATTTCATAATCTGTAAATTCAAATTTTTCAAAATGACCTAATTCCGGTCCTAAATGATGCTCTATATAGTGGCTGTACGTACCCTCGACACCTCCCGATTCAAAAACCTCGGAATTCTCGGTAAATAATTCGAAAGTTCCATCGGTCGTAAGGTTTTGTAGGGCACCCTTATAGGTTTTCATTACTGTAAGCACTGCTTCTTTTTCCGTGTTTGCATCTTGTCCAAATAGTGGGCTTGTCGCTATTATGAGCAACATTACCACCGTAGTTAATTTTATTGTTTTCATTCTTTAAGTTTTAAGGGTTATTTATTTACCCGAATTCTATTCACATTTGCTATACCAAAGACAAGGACGAAAAACCGCAGTGCCACTTCAAGTACCACCAAGGTTTTTGCAGGTAGGGAAATGGGCACTATATCACCATATCCTACTGATGAGAATGTTATCAAACTGAAATAGGATAAATCAAAAAATACCGACAGTCCATCATTGCCAATACTGTTGTTCATTTTAAAATGAATAGCATCCACAAACTGCAACGCTGTGTAATCTATTGCAAACGAGAAAACTATCGACACAATCAGGTATCCGAACAAAACCAGTACGTGGCTCAATAGATGGCTTTGACCAATTATCTTCATTAGTTGGTTAAAGGACAAGGCTATAATGAATCCTATCTTTAGTAATGTTAGGGCCAGAAGGATAATTATAGCATAAGACCCTTCCAAAGTTGGTAGAGCAAACAGTTCGATTACTGAAGCAATAAGCAGCACCAATAGAACATACCTTGAGCTGTTGAAAAGCTGCCCATAAAACGCCCTTGTGGTTTCTATGTCTTTTTCTTTATCCATTCTTATTTGTTATCTATAAAAATCTCATCATACGTCTTTGTATCGTTCTCATTTATTCTTCTTATTATATACTTTTTGTCGATACTTCTTCTATTTTCAATCCCCATTGATTTTAGCAGCTCCTTAAAAGCTTCAATGGTGTTTTTATGGTAGTTGGCTACTTTGGTCTTTTTATCTTCTACTACCAATGATGCGACCCTTGAAGGTTCCATTGTGGTGATTCCCGTAGGGCAGGTATCCAGATTGCATTTTAAGGATTGTACGCAGCCCAAGGCAAACATCATCCCTCTTGCGCTATAACAAGTATCTGCGCCGAGTGCCAACATTCTATAGATATCAAAAGCCGATATTATTTTTCCTGCCGCCATTACCTTTATTTCATCGCGCAATCCATACTTTTTAAGGATGCCGTTTGCAAAATGTATCGCTTCGATTATGGGAAGCCCGGCCCAATGTAGCGATTCCATATGTGCAGCACCGGAACCACCCTCTGCACCGTCTATGGCTATAAAATCTGGATAGTTTTTCTTTTCAGCAAAAGTGCGAACCATTCGTTCGAATTCGTCTTTCTGCCCGATGCACATTTTAATCCCTATGGGCTTTCCTCCAGAAAGTTTTCGTAATTCTTGTATAAAGGCAATCATTTCCGAATCATTGCTAAATGCGGCGTGATGTGGTGGCGATAGAATTTCGGTTCCTTTTTCTACGTCCCTGTACTTTGCGATTTCCTCGGTATTTTTTTTGGCAGGAAGAATGGCCCCAAAACCGGGTTTTGCACCTTGTGAGACTTTTATCTCAATCATTTTGACCACCTCATTGGATGCGATTTCAGCAAATTTTTTAGGGTCGAAATCCCCTTCTTCTGTTCTACATCCAAAATATCCAGTACCAAACTGAAAAATAACATCGGCTCCATATTCCTGATGATAGGGCGTAAATCCACCTTCGCCAGTATTTTGGGCAAAGCCTGCGATTTTTGCACCGCCATTAAAGGCAAGGGTCGCATTTTTGCTTATGGAACCATAGCTCATCCCTGCCAGATTTAGAATACTCGCTGAATAGGGTTTTGAGCATTTTGAACTCCCTATGGTAACCCTAAAATCATCTTTGATTTCCTTTGCAGGATACGTGGAATGGGTAAACCATTCGCGACCAACTTCGTCATACGGAATCTGCGTTCCAAAGGGTTGGTTTTTGACCGCGTCCTCGGCACGTTTATAAACAATTTCTTTCTGTATCCAATTGAAAGGTTTTCCCTCTGTTCTATTCAATAAAACCGTTTCTTGAACGACGTGACGTTGTTTTTCCAATAGATTGGTAATTCTTCCCAGCAAAGGATAGGTACGTCTTATATTGTTGGATTTTTGAAAATAATCTATTAGACCCAAAACGAGGATTGGAAGTAGTATCAAAGCCAACCACCACAAAAGTGGGTATAGAATGATTATGGCAGCTAATGCCAAAATCAAGATGATGCTCGTAACAATAAATCCTCTTCTCATTGGTATTGTTTAATGTGAATGTTCGTTACTTTCGCCTTGGCTTTCTTCATTTTCAATCTCGATATATTTTCCTTGTGGACCAACTCCTTCTATATATACCAGCTGCGAACCATAATGTCCCGCTTCAGAAACCGAATATGCCGAAAATGCCATAACCAAAAAAACCGCTATTTCGAAACCGCGCTTTAATTTGACCCAGAACAGACTTACTATTTTTAAAATCGCAGCAAGAGCGCTGGACCACAGTGTCCATTCCGCATATTTATCGTGTTGGTCTAATATTCTTTGGGCTATTTCGGTCAATTCTGCAGTGTGCGGATGCACCAAAGTGCTGGCTACATATGCGCCTATAAACCCTGCCCCTACCATTAAAAGGATAACCCAATCCATTGTTCGATTCAATGTAAAAAGCTGTATGAGCTGCAAGAGAACTGCAATAATGAGCAGTACGATAGGAAAATGTACCACCATAGGATGCAGGTTGGGAAACGCATCAAAATCTGCTTTTACGTCATCCGATTGTGCAATTGATGTTATGTTAGTCGATAATTCAATTTTATCTGAATCGTTTCGTTTTTCATTTAGGGCAAAAACATTGGTGAAACTGCCTGAAAAGGCAATGACCAAAATAATTGAAAAGATTTTTATTGTTTTCATTTGTTACGGTTATTAATTTTTACCTGATAATTGCAACACCAATGCTCCTATAACTATGACAGCAATAATAGTATACACTATATAGTTAGTCCACTTCTTTAATGGACTTTTATTTTGCGCTTTGCCATTATTTGTATTGCAGCAATCCTTCATCAACTTTATTTATTTTTCAGCTTGAAATTATGGAACTGAAATTATTAGGCTATACTTGAAAATGAGAGACCAACTGGTATTAACCAATAAACCAATCTGAAATGCTCACCTCCCAAAATCAAGTAATCTTCACTAAACTTCTCTTTTTCAATAATCCTCTATTTTGCCCCGAAAGGGAAGAGCTTCATCATCACTAATTGATGCATCGTCTCTTCCATATTCGGGCTACTATTAACCAAATCAACTTTTCTTTTTCAATAAATTTATTGTGCCTAATTAAGAGAAAAGGCGTTATGTAACTAATCATAAATATGAGCCTTCTCTCTTATTAGGACTTAATATTTGCCTGAGATGGGAAGGGGTTCTAACTAACCAACCATCAATGAAAAAATTCCCTTCCCGTATCAGGACTTTACTCTAAATCATCTTTTAAAGTTTTCATATAATTCAATACTGCTTCCTTTTCCTCTTTTGATAAAATGGCATCCCTATGAATAAGCGTGTAGCTATCCAAGGGCATCTGGCCATTTTCTATCTGCTTAATGATAGAGCGCAGTTTACTGTTCTTTCTTCTGTCTGAATAGGTGTCCCATTCATTGAAATTCAATTCTGCTTTTCCTTCTTTAATGTGGTCTTCCAAAAACCAAGCAACGGGTTGTACCTTATTGTACCAAGGGTACTTTGTATAGTTGCTATGGCAATCATAGCAGGAAACCTGCAACGATTTCTCGACCGTTGCAGGTACTTTATTGACAAGCATAAAATCCGTTTGCGGTAAAGTCTCACTCTGGTTATAATCCATCGGAAAGAACTGAATGACCACAAAAGCAATTAATGCTATCCACGCTATGATTTTTAAAACTTTCAATTAGTTTATTTCTCGTTGTACTTTACCGCATTTTAACATCTGGCTACCATAATAGGGATTACGCACTTCCTCTTTTGTACTCAACCAAGCTGTACCACCATCGTACATTGGGCAAAATTGTTGGTACAGTGTATTTTTTGTTCCAGTAATGGCCACCATATCCGTGATATCCTTGCTTAACGTTTTAAAATGTTCGCGTTGGTGGTCTATGGCGCTTTCGGCAATATGCTCGGCGTGTTCGGTGGCATCTTCTATAATATCTGCCAGCTCGCTTTGTTGTTCTTTTGTATAGTGACTGCTGTCAAATGCTTTTAAGGAAGCCACTAATGTAGTGCCTAATTGTGCCGCTTTTTTGGTATCATCAGCCACCAAGGCATCTTTTAGGTTGAAATAGTCATTTAAAATCACTTCTGCCTTTGCATCAGTCTTGGTATCCATCATTTTACTATGGTCCATTTTCATATTGCTGTAGTCCATTTTATCTTTTTCCTGTGCATAAGCAAAAGAAACCGTTAACAATAGCATTGCTGCTATACTCATTTTTATCTTTTTCATAATTCTAATTTTTAGGTTATTTATAAACTGTCTTTTAATTGTGTTACCCAATTGATGATTTCTTCCGTTTCTTCTTTCGAGAACTTGGCGTCTCTATGAATTAAGGTGTATGAATCCAAGGGCATCTCACCACTTTCAATTTGCTTGATGATAGACCTTAATTTACTTGTCTTTCTGCGACTTGACAATGAATCCCATTCGTTGAAATTGAGCTCTGCCTTACCTTCTTTAATGTGGTCTTCCAAAAACCAAGCAACTGGTTGAACTCGATTATACCAAGGATATTGGGTGTTGTTACTGTGACAATCATAGCAGGAAACCTGTATCTTTTTCTGAATAGCCTCCGGAACCTTATGCACCACCATAAAATCTGTTTGGGGCACGGTATCGTTTTGGTTATAGTCCACTGGAATAAACTGAATGAGCACAAGCGCCACCAAAAAAATTCCCGCTATGATTTTTACAATCTTCATTTAGTTGATTTCTTTCTGAACTTTACCGCAGGTTAACATTTTACTACCATAATACGGATTCTTCACGTCCTTGCTCGTGCTCAACCAAGCGCTACCGCCATCATACATTGGGCAAAACTGTTGGTACAAGGTGTTTTCTGTTCCCGTAATAGCAACCATATCTGTTACATCCTTGCTCAATACTTTAAAGTGCTCTCGCTGGTGTGCTATATCGCTTTCTGAAATGTGCTCTGCGTGTTCTACCGCATCCTCAACGATGTCCTTTAAATCTGATTGCTGCGTATCGGTGTATTCTGAAATATCGAGCTTTCCTAAGGTTGTTGCGAGGCTTGCCCCAAGTTCTTTGGCTTTGGCATTATCATCAGCCACCAAAGCGTCCTTAAGTTTAAAATAGTCGGTCAAAATAGCTTCTGCTTTTGCGTCTTGACCATTGTTCATTGCCATTTCATCATCTTCATTCATTGGTTTATCATCCATCATATCATCCATCGATTCTTGATGCATCTCATTGCTCATAGGCGCTGCGGGTTCGTTTTTGTTTCCGTCTTTGCAGGCAGTAGCACTTAATAGAACTAATGCCAGTCCGGCAATCATTACATTTTGTTTCATCATTTTCATAATTATATATTTAAGGGTTATTTATTAATGGTTTTCTTGACCGACCCGCACTTCAGCATTTTCTCTCCGAAATAGGGATTGGTAATTTCTTTTACCGCTGCATACCAATAGGCTCCTTCATTGTTAAATGCCATTGGGCAGTATTTTTTGTATATGGTTCCTTCAGATAAGGCATCTTCAAACATAGGCCCCGCCTTTTCCGTGAACTGTGCAAAAAGTTCCCTTACCTCTTCTATATCTTGAGCATCTGCCATTTGATGTGCGAGCTGTTTCATCTCCATTCGTTCTTCACCAAATGATGCGGCCATATCCTTGCTAATGGATTTTGCTTGGCTCTCATCGCTTTTTGCCAGCGCCATCTTGATTTCAAGGTAATTGTGCCACACCTTCCCAGTCATCCCGTCTATAAAGCCTTGGTCTGCCACATCTGCAGTGTTTTCTTTTGCGGTCTTTACCTCTTCAGGTGTGTTAATCTCTACAGTTTGTTTTTCCTTGCAGCCTATAAACGCTATAAGTGCAAAAGCTGCGATTGTTGTTTTCATTAGTGTTTTCATTTGTATATAGTATTTGATTAAACATTAAAAACGGGCTAATAAGCCGCCACCCCAGCCATATCGGTTGTTATAGTTTGCTTGTATTGAAAAATTTCTTGATAGGATGTAGGAAAGTCCAACCAACCATTGGGTTTCACTCTCATAAGAGCTATTCCCTATATCATTTACCCATCCAAAGTCTGCCCTATATTCATATTCGCCTTCCAGAAAAATTCTTGGAAAAATCAAGATTTCCCTGTCCAGACGAATTCTTGGGCGCAGTTGATGGTCCATACTCACATCTACATAAAATCTATATGGCGTAAAGTACTTTACACCGACCAATCCTACAGTATTGAACTCATCGAAGGAATTAGGTATTTCTGTTTCTGTATTTACCCCTACATAGAGACGCAACCAATCATTTAGATATCTATCATAGTTCACTTCGGCCTCAAGGTTCTTGTCATAGTCGAACTCTGCCCTTAAACCAAATCCATTTCTGATATTGCTTGACATCAAAAAGAGTTCGTTAAAATTTGAGCCTGCACGCAACAATCCCCAAGAATAGTAATGGTCTGTCTCATTGATAAGCTTTTGAACTGGATAATCTTTCATTCTTTCGTCCCTTGGGGTATCGTAACTAAACACACGCGCCATACCACCCATCATATGGTATAGTACGTGGCAATGAAAGAACCAATCTCCATATTCTTCGTTATAGAATTCTATGACCACTTTCTGCATTGGCGGTACGTTTACCGTATGCTTTAATGGGGAACGTTCACCATTTTCGTTGATGACCCTAAAGTAATGGCCGTGCAAGTGCATTGGATGGTGCATCATCGTGAGGTTATTAAGTGTAATTCTGGTTACTTCACCTCCTTTTATATTAATTTTGTCGGTTTCTGATAATGGCACACCGTTCAAACTCCAAACATAGCGTTGCATATTGCCGGTTAGGTTCAACAGGATGTCGTTTACTGGCAAATCATCTTTATAAGTAGTATTCTCTTTTGCTTTTAAAAAATCATAATTAAAATAGGTTTTACGAGTTTCGTAATCAAATGAGGAAGAATCCTTCTGCATCTTTGACATATCGTGCTGCATATGGTCTTTCATTTTATCTGAATCTCCTTTGTGATTCATTGCCATTGAATCCATTTTCATTCCCATTGCATCATCCATCTTCATATCCATCTGGTCATTCATTTTACCATCTTTCATCGACATCTTATCGTTCATCCCCATTTTCATCTCGCCGTCCTTCATATTCATCTTCATTCCATACTTCTGCATTAAAACTTCAGGTGTATTCTTTTTTTTGTTTCCTACCATTGCAGGTGCACCCATTTTCATATCCATTTTGGCCATTTGCTTCATCATCGCTACCTTATCAGGTCTATCAATTCTTTTGGCTGGATAGAGAGTGCCATTACCTAATTGTATAGAAGTATGACCAGAGCCATCTTGAGCCGTAGCGGTAACCTCTAAAGTACCTTCGGGAATAGTAACGATAACATCATACGTCTCAGCTATACCAAAGAGAAATCTACTTTTAGAAACGGGCTGCACATCAACACCGTCACTTGCAACTAACAATGGATTACCACCACCGAAATCTACCCAGTAGTAAGTAGAAGCCGAGGCATTGATAAAGCGAAGACGTACTTTTTCTCCTGGTTTAAATTCTGGATATTCGGCAAGTGATTTACCATTGCTCAAGAATGCGGGATAATAAATGTCTGCTATATCAGCACCTTCCATTCTATCGCGCCAGAACTTAAATTGTGCTCCCAAGGCACCTTCTTTGATGACTCTACTTAATGGAACTGCTGTTCCTTTTTTAACTTGATACCACTCATTCCCCCTTTTAAGGTTTCGCAATACATTCATTGGGTCCTCGTTGGTCCAATCAGATAGAACAACTATCAAATCTTTGTCATAATCCAATGTTTTTTCTTTAGGTTGAATGACTATTGAACCATAAACACCGCTTTGCTCCTGTAGCATCGTATGGGAATGGTACCAATAGGTTCCTGATTGATTAATAGGAATTCTATATTGAAATGTTGTACCGGGCTTTATTGGCGGTGTTGTTAAATACGGTACGCCATCATAAAAGTTGGGAAGTATCAACCCGTGCCAGTGTACTGAGGTTTCTTCATCCATTTTATTGGTTACATTAATGATGGCAAGGTCGCCTTCGTTAAATTCCAAAACCGGTCCAGGAATACTACCATTGATAGTCATTCCTTTAGCGGTTACACCTGCGAGTGTCATTTCATTTTCTTCAATGGTAAGGTTGTACTCTTTAACAGGTCTTCCTTCTTCTTTTCTGTCTTGTCCGTTAGTTCCCACTTGGGCAAATACTGTTGAAGAAAATAGCAGTAATGTAATAATTCTTAGCATTTTCATAGTTTTCTTATTGTTATTGTTTAACAAAAATATTATTGATATTCAGTTTGTTGTGTTATAATTCTGGTTCATATCTATATAATCTTGTCTAAAGGATTTCTAAAATTTTTATGACCATCCTTATAATCGCTTAGGCTCATCCCTGTCTCACTTTTAAATTGTTTGCTTAGATGATTGACATTGCTGTAATCGAGCAATTGGCTTATTTCTGTGAAATTATAATCAGGTGTTTGGATAAGTTCCTTGACTTTTTCTATCTTCAGTTTGATAAAATATTTTTCAATAGTGATGCCCTCGATTATAGAAAACACCTTGCTGATTTTGGAATAGTCCTTTTGTAATTTATCCGCAAGAAAATCTGATAGTTTCCCATCAATTTCAAGCGGTATTACTTTCAATAACTTTATCAATTCAATTTTTACTTGCTCGGTCAATTTATCCTCTGTAGAAGCGATGAGTGCAAATCCATTTCTTTTTAAAATTTCGGTAAGTATGCTCAATTGTTCTTTTTCATTCATATCCAATCGAAGTCTTCCCAACTCAATATCCAACAGACTAATCTTTGCCTTATGCAATTCATCTCTTAAGACCTTGATGCAACGGTCGCACACCATATTTTTTATGTAAAAATCTTTTACCATTGCTATTGAATTAAATAATTGATTATGGATTGTTGCACGTAATACATTTGAACCGATTCTATTTGATTCATCTGAAATTTTAATTGCAGTTCCTGTATATCGAGCACATCGTTGAAATCTATCGTTCCCGTTTCATAATTCTTGATTAGAATTTGCTCGGCATCTTTGGCTTGTTTCAAATTCATAGTCTGGGTATTAAATTTAATTCGGGCTTGGTTGCGTTGAGATATCGCTTTCGCGAAAGCGGATTCCAAAACATTCAATCGTTGTGATTTCTGCGTCTCAATTTCCTGTTGGCGCAACTCATTTTGCCTTGAAATGGACTTGTACCTATTGTTAAAAATGGGTATGGAAACCGAAACCATTGGCATCAACACATCCTTACCGTTGTCGCTAAAATTGACATCGCTACGTTCTGTAACTGGCAGGTAGTCAACACCAAAACCAATCATAGGTAGGCTCTCACGCTGATTGAGCAATTCTGATTGTGCTATGGATTCGTACAATTTATCGTATTTGAGCAGTTCAGGATTGAGCGATAGTGCGTCTGTTCCGTATGTGGGGTCATCCTCTGGAATTTCCATTTTTGCAACTATTTCAACCGTGCTATTTTCATCCCGATTGAGAAGATTATTAAAGGTTGTTTGTTCTGAATTGAATTCTTCTTCCAACACCTCTTTTTGCTGCTGTAATTCATTTTGACGAATCTGCAACCGCAATACATCTACCGCAGATGCCTTGCCTACTTCTACCGAAGTCAGGGCAAGACGCTCATAAGTTTTTAATAGTTGAATGTTCTCGTCAAGCACCTTTTGCTTTGCTCTTGTTTCATACAATCTGTAATAGGATTGCGCTACTGAAAGCGCCAATTTCCGTTTGGCGATTGTGATTTCCACGTATTCAGCTTCGGCCATAGAAGTCGCATAATTTTCACGTGCGCTAATGGTGCCAAACCAAGGCAACATCTGTTTTACGCCTATCCGTGCTCGTTGTGCGCCCACCCTTGTTTCTGGCTCACTTACAAAATAGCCTGCGCTTACTTCAGTATTGGGTAACCAGTTTGCTTCATTGACCTTTTCTTCGGCAATATTGTAGCGCAATTCAAAAGCCTGAATCTCTGGATTATTATTTTCTGCTTCATCAATATAGGATTGTAATTGTTGCGCTTTCGCGAAAGCGGAAACAAACAAAAGACAGATTATGATTTTTATATTTTTCATTTGTTTGCTCTTTTAAGTTGGTATTCTTTTTTCCAGCTATATAATACTGGTAAGAGGAAATAGGATGTGACGTCGATTATCATTCCGCCAAAAATGGGGATGGCCATCGGTATCATAATGTCGCTTCCTTTTCCTGTAGATGTGAGTACTGGCAACAATGCCAAAACTGTGGTCACAGTGGTCATCAAGCAAGGACGTATGCGTTTTCCTGCGGCTTCTAATGTGGCGAGACGTATGCCTTTTTTACTGTCTGGTTCGTTGCTTTTAAATGATTGGTCTAAATAGGTTGCCATTACAACACCATCATCTGTCGCAATACCGAAAAGGGCAATAAAACCGACCCACACGGCCACACTTAAATTGATGGTTTTCATATTGAACAAGTCCCGTAGGTTCTCGCCAAAAAAGCTGAAATTGAAAAACCAATCCTGACCGTATAACCATATCATTATAAAACCACCTGCAAAGGCTACAGCGATGGCAGTAAAAACCATTAGCGACGTAGAAACCGACCTGAACTGGAAATACAAAATCAAGAAAATGACCAGCAAGCAAAGTGGCACAACTACCGATAACGTTTTTTCTGCTCGCAATTGATTTTCGTATGTTCCTGTAAATCGGTAACTGATTCCTTGTGGCACGACCAAATCGCCATTATCGATTTTCTGTTGAATGAGCGCTTGTGCATTTTCCACCACATCGACTTCAGCAAAGCCATCGAGCTTATCAAACAGCACATACCCAATCAAGAAGGTGTCTTCACTTTTAATGACCTGTGGGCCTTGCTCGTAACGAATATCGACCAGTTCGCCCAAAGGAACCGGACTTCCAGTTGACACAGGCACATAGATACTTTTTAAGTCTTCTGGATTTGCACGCAGCTCACGTGGATAGCGTACACGCACACCATAGCGCTCACGGCCTTCTACTGTTTGGGTAAGTGGCATACCGCCCACAGCTACTTGAAGCACTTCCTGAACATCCATTATTGAAATCCCATAGCGTGCCAACTGGTCTCGTTTAATGTCAATTAGCAAATAGGGTTTACCCACGATGCGGTCTGCAAAAACGGCTTGTTCTTTAACACCTTCGGCTTGTTTTAGGATGTCTTCCAATTGCAATCCAAAGTTTTCTATGGTTTTTAAATCTGGCCCTTTGACCTTAATTCCCATAGGTGCTCGCATACCTGTTTGTAGCATCACGAGTCGCGTCTCAATGGGTTGCAGCTTGGGCGCAGAAGTCACGCCTGGGAATTTGGTCACTTTTACGATTTCATTCCAAATGTCATCAGGACTGCTTATTTCGGGGCGCCAGTTTCGATAATATTCCCCATCGCTATCTTCAATCAAATCATTGCGTGTTGCACTTGTTTTGAGTTGTGACGCTTCATAGTTTGCATCATCATCGATTTCATTATTTGGGTTGATAATGAACTTGTCACCTTTCAGAACAAATAGGCCATCATCGTTTACACGGTAGCGTTGTCTCTCGCCATTTTCATTTCGCATATATTCAGACTTGTACTGAATGACATTTTCATACATCGAGAGTGGCGCAGGGTCAAGAGCAGATTCTGTTCTACCCGCTTTCCCCACCACGGTTTCAATCTCTGGTATGCTCGCCACAGCCATATCAAGCTGTTGCAGTACACGCTTGTTTTCTTCGACACCTGCGTGCGGTAAGGATGTGGGCATCAAAAGAAATGAACCTTCATTAAGTGCAGGCATAAATTCCTTACCTGTGTTACGCATTATGACCACGCCTAAAATCAACACCGTGGTTGGAATTAGTAGAAACAGGTACCGGTTTTGAAGCGCCCAGCGCAAAATGCTGTCATAGTATCTTCGGAAAACAGTAAACACACCAAGCAGTCCAAAGCAGATAATTGCTACAAAAATCAAATTCATTAGAATGCTGCGGTCAAAACCAAGTGGTCGCCAGTATTCGGCTAACAGCACGACGATAGCAATACAGGAAATGATGATATTTACTACATTTTGATTGATGTTGAGCCTGTAGCCAGCAATGGTATGGTTGTATTCCTTTTTCGCTTTAAGCGAAAAGAATAAACCACTACATCCAAAAGCTATCAAAATCAACCCGAGCCAGTAACCAAATACAAGTGCTGTGATACCGAGTGCGATTAAAAGACCATTCAAAAACAGTTTAGATCGCTGGCGAATGTTTGTTTTTCTGAAAAGGAACGCGGCAAATGGCGGTATTAAAAATAGCGCGATTACAAGCGATGCAGAAAGTGCCATTGTTTTTGTAAATGCGAGTGGTCGAAATAATTTTCCTTCAGCACCTATCATCGTAAACACAGGTAGGAAACTGATAATCGTTGTGAGCACAGCGGTTAAAATTGCACCAGAAACTTCCGCAGTGGCGTTGTAGATGATTTCATTTGTAGTGTATTCTATTCCGCTTTCGCGAAAGCGTAATTTTTCATCTTCCAGATGCCTAATCATATTTTCGGCGAGTATGACGCCCACGTCCACCATCGTACCGATAGCAATGGCAATTCCTGACAAGGCAACAATATTGGCATCTACATTAAAGAGTTTCATTGTTATGAAAACCATTAAAACGGCAACAGGCAACAGACCAGAGATTAGAATGGATGCACGTAGGTTAAACACCATTACGATGATGACCAAAATGGTTATCAGGATTTCAAGTGTAAGGGCTTCATTGAGCGTGTGAAGTGTTTCCTGTATAAGTTGCGTGCGGTCATAAAAGGGAACGATAGTCACTTGTGAAGTACGACCATCTGCCAAGGTTTTTGTGGGTAGTCCAGATGATAATTCGGCTATTTGATCTTTTACATTATTGATGACTTCCAATGGGTTTGCGCCATAGCGAGCTACCACCACACCGCCTACCACTTCGGCACCTTCTTTGTCCAAAATACCACGTCGCGTTTGTGGTCCTAAATGAACATTTGCGATGTCCTTGATTCGGATAGAAGTGAAATTTTCAGAAGTGACCACCGCATTTTCGATATCTGAAACCGATTTCACGTATCCCAGACCACGAACCAAATATTCAGCTTGATTAATTTCCAAAGTCTGCGCACCGATGTCTTGATTACTTTCCTTGACAGCTTTTACAATATCGGTCAAGCCGATGTTGTATTGTCGCATTTTTTCAGGGTCAACATCCACTTGGTATTCCTGGACGTAACCACCGATTGATGCTACTTCAGAAACACCGCTTGCCGAAGACAGACCATATTTTACGTAGTAATCCTGTATGCTTCGTAATTCCTGTAGATCCCAACCGCCAGTTACGTTGCCATCTTTATCACGACCTTCCAGCGTGTACCAAAAAATTTGACCTAATCCCGTAGCATCCGGACCCAATGCAGGGTTTACACCATCGGGCAATAAGTTTGCGGGAAGGGAATTGAGTTTTTCGAGAATACGGCTACGTGACCAATAGAATTCTACATCTTCTTCAAAAATGATATAGATACTTGAAAAACCGAACATTGAAGAGCTTCGGATGGTCTTGACCCCAGGAATTCCCAACAATGAAGTTGTAAGTGGATAGGTAATCTGGTCTTCGATATCCTGCGGTGAACGCCCTTGCCACTTTGTGAAAACGATTTGCTGGTTTTCGCCGATGTCTGGAATGGCATCAACCGCTACAGGATCAGTTGGTAAAATGCTTGTTTCCCAATTGAAGGGTGCATTGACAATGCCCCAACCTACGAATAGGGCGAGTAGTATAACGGCAACAAGTTTGTTTTCTATGAGAAATTTTATGCTCTTATTTAGCATACGATATGATTATTAAACAGTTATAGAAATATGCTTTGGTTTGCTCACAGTACAAATGAGAAACAACAAAACGGGCCCAAAACGAATGTATCGCTGGGCTTTTCCAGTTGCAATTAGACTGCTACTGGTGCTGTTTAATAAATCAAATTAAGAATGTCTGGTGCAATACCTGCAAGTCCCGCCTAATGAATGGGGACGAGTGATCTGAGAAAGAAATCTCTTTAGATTCAGTTCTTTCAAAGAGACTAATATATGAGTAAGCAAAAGAGGCAACGAATATTTGTTGCTCAAACGTAAGTTGTATAAAATCCTGTTTTAAATCGTCCTGACCTTCAATAATTAATTGTTCATCTGAGCAACAAGATTTTTTAGAAATCATTGAGTTAGAACAACTCTTAGCAGGTTCAGCTTTTTCCATTCCGCAAGTCTGAACATCTTGGATGAATGAAAAATCTACTAACGTATCCCCACAATAGTGCATATCCACAGTAAATGACATTGTGGTCAGTAGAACCACAACAGCCATTACCATTGCCATTGATTTGTGGATAGTTTGTTTCATTTATTGCAAAATTACAAAAATTTAACAATTATTATTAAGATTAACATTTATTTGTTTTGCTAATGTAGGGCAAGAAAACGCTTTTATTCTTTATTAGAAGCTATAAATGCTATGGAAATAAGGCATAAAAAATGTTCTTTATATTCATTTGATACCGTATAGTATCATTATGAATTAGGGACTGGAAAACTGTAAAATGTTGTACCTATGTTGTACCCAATGCATAAAAATAGGCTTCCGATTTCTCGAAAGCCTTACTCTGCTTAGTAGCGGGAACTGGACTCGAACCAGTGACCTTCGGGTTATGAGCCCGACGAGCTACCTACTGCTCTATCCCGCGATATTGGACGGCAAATATACAACCCTTTTTTTGTTCTCACAAGGGGTTTTGAAAAGTTTTTTTTCACTCCTGTAATATTATCGTTTCAATAACATTTAGTAGGCTGACTATTAGATATCTTTATCAAGATGAAAAAATTTTTAATTGGCCTTTTAATTTTAATTGTACTGCTGGGAGCGGCTGCAATTTACCTCAACACGTATCTAGAAAATCAATTAAAAGGAATAATTGAAAATGAATTACCGCAATCGCTTTCTTTAGAATATAAAGATTTAGAAATAGACAGCTGGCAAGGAAATGCCAGTTTGAGCAACGCCACGGTGCGTATAAATATTACGGATACTGTACCTAAAAGCGAAGTAAAGAATGCCACCGTAAAACTTACCGGTTTTAATCATTGGACATACTTTAAAAGCAAAGACATTTACTTTAACGAGGTCAAGATTCACGCCGACACTCTTACACACTACAGACAACCCAAAAAGAAGGAACAAAAGAAGTCTAAAGACAATGACAGCCTTAACAACCCTATTGCTGCTGAAAAATTAGATCGAAAATTTAAAATCAAAGATTTTCAGCTTACCGCAGATTATATACAGATCTTAAAACCTGAATCTGCAGAAGTAGCCTTGCGTACGGCACATTTTGATTTCAGTTTAAAAAACGTGACTCCGGCTCAATCCCAGCGTATTCTTCGGCCATTTGAATATGAAGATGTCTTGATCAAGACCGACTCACTTTACTTTAAAATAAATGCCTTTGATGCATTAAAGATTGGTCATCTGGAATGGAATGGCACCGCCTTAGAATTACTGGAAACACAATTACTCACAGAGGTCTCCCGCAGTAGGCTGAGCGAGCTCATAGATAAAGAAAGAGATCACGTCAATTTTCAAATAAAAAGGCTTCATTTTAAGGATTTAAAATACGGTCAGAACGAGGGTAAATTCTTTTTTAACAGCCCAAAATTAACCCTTGACACTCCGGCTTTAAATATTTACCGCGACAAACGTGTGGCTGATGATTACACCACCAAACCCTTGTATTCTAAAATGCTTCGGGAGTTGCAATTTGATTTGATGATTGACACGATTAAAATTCAAAACGGTGCGATCTTATATACTGAACGTGTTAATAACGAAGCCGAAGCAGGCCAACTTCAGTTTGATCAACTTAATGCGACATTGACCAATGTAGGTAACACATACAATTCGGGCGAAAAAAAGACCGCTATCGCTATTGATGCGCGCTTTATGCAGCACGCTCCCATCACTATCGACTGGGATTTTGACATCAACGATCCTCAAGATAAATTCAAATTGATAGGCACCTTGTCTCATCTACCGGCAAACGAACTTGAAGCTTTTACCGGCCCTAATCTAGGCGTAGAAATGACAGGAAATGTTGCACGCACGTATTTTACCATTTATGGCACAGATTATAGTTCGCATATTGATATGCAAATGACCTACGATGATTTTAAAGTTAGCATCTTAAACAAGGAAAAGAAACGCAAGAAATGGCTGGTTTCAACACTTGCTAATATCTTTATTGCCAAGACCAGTAAAAATGAAGAAGGAGGCTTTAAAGAAGGTTCTGGCGACGTAAATAGAGATCAGAACAAATCATTCTTTAATTATTTATGGCTCAATTTAAAGGAAGGGATGCTTAAAACCGTTACCGCGCTAGACTAATCCTGACTCGCTATCCAATTCATAGCTTCCATACGGCGATCGATGGTAAAGTTGCGCAGATCTTTACCTATGACCGCTTTATTGAAATTCGCAATAGCGTGAATCCATTTTCGATTGGTTACCATGGCTACTTTATTCAATTGATTTTTGTGTTGCATCGGGAAAATTCCTGCAATAAAAACCGCGTCGAGACTGAAACGCTCAATATTGTTATCTTCTAAATACAGGTTGATGCTGTCGTGCTTTTTAAACTTATCAAGGATTGCTCCTTTAAGTTCTTGAACGGCCTTATAATCCATCGTACCTTCTACGATGTAACCAATAGAATTATCAGAAAGACTGAAATCAAATAACACAGAGAGGGGTTTTAAACAAATATAGAAATTTATTGTTCAATGCTTGCTGCCTCAAAAGTCATCAAGACGCCTTCTTCATAATCTACTGTAAGTTCGATAGGATTACAACACACTTCGCAATCCTCTACATACACTTGACGCCGTACTGAAGTATCTAATAACATCGATATTTCTTCCCAACAATACGGACACTGAAAAAAATGTTCTTCCATTTTAAAATTCAATATTGAGCAATTGCCCAATCTGTTGTAGTAGCTGAAGTTCGGCAAATTTAGCTTCATATTTAGCTAAATTTTTATTGGTTTGTGCGTTGATCAAATTAATCTGTGCCTGCCTAAATTCGATCGAAGTAATCTGTCCAAGATTGAAACGCTCCTTAGACCGCTCAAAATTATTTTTATTGGTAATTACATTCTGTTCTTGAATCTCAAACACTTCCACTAGGTTTTCGTAATTTCCCAATGCATTAGCAACATCACGTGCCACTTCTAGTTTGATTTGCTGCTTAAGTAATTCCTGATTGTTTTTAGCAATTTTAGCATTCTTAAACTGCGTGATACTTGTACCACCGTCAAAAAGATTCCATCGTAAGCTTAACCCACCTTGCCAGCCTGTATTTTGACGTGTACTTCCTCCAAAAAATGCCGAAGCAGGAGAGATAGATTGATTCCAGCCATAAGAACCGCTCAAACCTACCGTTGGTAAAAAGCGCGCTTTAGAAGATTGAATATCATATTCACTTAAGGTTATTGCAGATTCACTTTGAAGAATGCGCACATTGTTCTCTTCAGCCATATCGATATACGATTCTAACTGAATTTTAGGAATAAACACCACATTAGTATCTACCGCAAAACCTTCCTTAAGGTCCCGGGCAAGAACCACATTTAGATCTCGTTTAGTGTTTTGTAAGAGCTGTCGTGTATTCATTAGGTTGATGCTATCATTAGTCACATCTACCTCAGCATTCAGCACCTCAAGCTTCGTGTTCTGGCCATAATCAAATTGATAACCCGCCCGCTTCACACGATTACGAGAGATCTCTAGAGTCTGCTCTAAAATCTCAACATTTTTAGTCAATCGGGCTACTTCATAGTACACAGAAAACAACTGCAACACCGTATTTTCAATGGTTTCTCTAGCCTCAAGCTTAGAGAGGTTATAAGTCTCCTTTAAACTTCTGTAATTATACAAACGCCCTAAACCGTCAAACAAGGTATACTCCAAATTCACCGAAGCATTATACGTTTCTGACTTTGCATTATTTAGGTCAAAAGAACCACCATCATCTCTATCTGTACTTTGATCCTGCACGCTATAGTTAGTTCCCGCCAGTCCAAAAACCGTAGGTAGATAATTTGAATTCAGAAGATCTGCATTATTCTCAGCGATTAATACCGAATTACCGGCAACCGCAATGTTATAGTTATTTTCTAAAGTCTGTGCTATTGCTTCTGCTTTAGACAATACTTGCTCTTGAGCTACTCCAACAACTCCCTGTAAAACGAATAACAAGGAAAGCAATGTAAATTGTAATCTAGTGCGCTTCATCTTGCTCTTTTAATTCTTTTATAGCTCGTTCTACTTCTTCTCTGCTTGGTTCTTTTCCGGTGCGTATCCAAGCTGCTTTAGTTTTGATCGTATTTGAGATAGAAAGCAATAACGGCAGCATAAGTAATGTTAGAATTGTCGCTACTCCTATTCCGTAGGAAATAGAGATTGCCATAGGCTTTAAAAATTGGGCTTGTCTACTCCTTTCTAAAAGCAGCGGCGCCAAACCTGCAATAGTGGTAATACTCGTCAAGAAAATAGCTCTAAAACGTGATTTACCGGCATCTAACAAGGCTTCTTCGAATTTGACTCCCGCTTTAAGCGAACCGTTTAATTTACCTATGAGCACGAGACCATCGTTAACCATAATCCCGATCAAAGCGATAATCCCTAATGCTGAAAGCACATTGATAGGAAAATCGTGAAAGTAATGTCCCCAAGCAACTCCTATGATACTGAACGGAATCATAAAAAGCAATAAGAACGGCTGACTATAACTGCGGAAGGTAAACGCAATGGTTGCATAAATCAAGAATAGAATCACCCAAACCACCTTATTAGCCGAATTACTCAATTTTTCTGCTTCGCGATTTTGACCTTCATAAGAAACCGAAATCGTAGGATATTTTGAGAGTATCTCAGGCATTACATTTTGCTGAATATCAGCCATAATATCTGTTACACTTCCGTTAGGATCAGCCATATCTGCATTGACTTGAATTTCACGCTGTCCTTCTAAATGGCTAATAGACTCATCGCCTCTTGATATGGTGTATGTCGCGATCTCACGCAATGGGATGCGATCTCCCGTTGGAGTCACAATACGCATATCATCTAGATCATTTAGGCTGCTACGATCACTGCGATCATAACGCACCCAAACCCGTATCTCATCTTGACCACGCTGAAAACGCTGTGCTTGCGTTCCAAAAAATCCACTACGCACCTGCCCCATCACACTGTTTAGATTAAGCCCAAGTGCATAAGCAGTCTCTTTCAGTTGAATTTGGATTTCTTTAATTCCCTCAGGATCTGTATCTACTACGTCCCTAAGTAAAATATTATCCTCTAACTGCGCTCGCAATTCTTCTTTTGCAGCTTCAAGTTCTTCCGTATTATTGCCTAACAAAGAAACCGAAATAGGACTTCCTCCAAAATTTCCACCAGAACCAAAGGTTAGCCGCTCTACACCAAAAACAGGCCCTACTTCATCCCGAATCGCATTAGTAATATCTGGTGATGCAAAATCTCTGTATTCACCGGGAAGCAAATTGATACGTAAAGAAGCTTTATTATTTCCGGGACCTACGCGCTTTATGATATTTTCTACCACTTGCATTTGATCTGTTTGTCTAGCGGTAAAATCTTCATTTACCCTCCAAGCAGCGTTCTCAACCATCGTGATAATACTGTCTGTGCGCTCTGGATTGGTTCCTTCGGGCATAAGTAATTCGATCCTAACTGTGTCACTCGCCACACTAGGAAATAGCGTCACTCCTACCACACTACCCATTATTGAACTTATGGTCAGTACCAGCATTGCTAAAAGAATACAGAACGCAAGCAGTTGATTTTTCAGCACGTACATCAATGTAGGCGCATAGAGCTTATCACGCATATAGCTCATAAACTGATCTCCTTTTTCATTGAAGAAACGCAGCTTATACAAAAACTTGTCAATGCCTTTTTTTGATGCGATATCAATTTCAGACTCGTGAACTAAGGCTTTACTGTGCGCAATATGCGCCGGTAAAATAATCAAAGCCTCGACTAGCGAAACGACCAATGTAAGAATAACCACCGTGGAAACTTCGCCGAAAAATTCACCTATTCTACTATCTAAAAATAAAAATGTTGAAAACGCCAACACTGTAGTAATGATCGCTGAGATAATAGGCGGAATCACCTCTAAAGTACCATCAATCGCAGCACGAATAGGTGTTTTACCCATCTCGTAATGCTGATAGATATTCTCGGAAATCACGATCCCATCATCTACTAAAATCCCGATCACGATAATCATCCCAAATAAGGAAAGCACATTTATGGTAACTCCGAATCCTCCTGCAAAAATGAACATTCCTAAAAACGCTACCGGAATACCGGCAGCTACCCAAAATGCTAGACGCGTATTAAGAAAAAAGGATAAAAACAGCAGTACCAGCAAAATTCCTTCGGCTCCATTAACCACCAATAATTTGGTACGCTGCTCTAAACGCACCGAAGAATCTGAAGTAATATCAAGCTGTACCGCTTCATAACGCGCATTAAAATCTTCTATATATTCTTTGACTTTCGCAGCTGTGGGAAGTAAATCTTCATTATTCGTATTGCTGATCTCAACGTTTACAGCCAAATTCCCATTGAAATAAGAAGCATTAGGTGTTTCTGAAAAACGATCTCTAATAATAGCTACATCGCTTAGACGCACAAGAGAGCCATCAGCATCTGCGCGAACGATAAGATTGGTAAGCTCTTTACCATAATACGCACGATTATTCGCGCGAATAAGATAATCTTCCGTTTCGGTTTTTATATTTCCTCCTGTAGTCAGGATGTTGGCTCTAGAAACCGCCTGAGCCACTTCTTGAAAAGTTAGACCGTAAGCTAATAAGTCATTCTCACTAACGGCGATCTCAATTTCTTCTTCAGGGAAACCGGTGATCTCAATTTGAGAAATTCCATCCATCGCCCGTAAATCGTACTCAATAGATCGAGCAATTTGCTTCAGCGTAGCTAAATCTAGCGTAGCTCCACTTACCGCAAAACTAATGGTTTCCCGTATGGCTTCTTGTTTGGCGACTACCAAAGGCTCCATTCCTGTAGGGAAACTAGGAACACGATCTACGGCATTTTTCACTTCAGCAAGAATAACATTGATGTCCTCGCCCTGTTCAATTTCGATCGTGACGCTCCCTCCATTTTCACGAGAAGTAGAGGTTACACGATCTATCCCAACAAGTCCTTTAAGGTTATCTTCGATTTTCAGAATGACTCCTTCTTCAATTTCCTGAGGCGCAGCGCCCGGATACGCTACACTGATCGTAATGATCTGTGAATCGATAAGCGGAAAGAAAGAGGAACGCATACGTAGTATACCGATGATTCCAAAAATCACAAATGCGAGTATCACCACATTTACGGCAACACTGTATTTTATAAAATAGCTTATAATTTTTTTCATAAGCCTACTCTGATGGTGTTGCTTGATCTTCAAAAATCTTAACCCGCATTCCTGCATAAGCACCGGGAACCGATTTAGAAAGGTATTTTGTTCCGTCAGGAAGACCACTAATCACGGCTTCTTTATCTGAAAAATACACCGGATTTATCTCTACCAGATCCAGCACACTATCTTTCACTACATAGATCTGCGAGTTATCAACCAGCAATTGACGCGGAATACTTATCGCATCAGGTTCATCTCTTGCTTCAAGATTAGCCTGAAGATACATACCTTCTTTAAGCTTTTCTGAACCTTTGACTTCGATGAAAACTCTTATAGTTTGTGTAGCCTGATCTACCCTACCATTGATGCGCACAACTTTACCCATAAAATTTTCGATGTCATTTCGGTCAGAAAGACGCACTTCTTCTCCTATTTCGAGTAAATCACTAAAGCGCTTACTTACAGCAACCTCAAGTTCATACACCGAAGTATCTATAAACTCTCCTAGCTTTTGACCTGAGCGCACTAAAGTTCCCTTATTGACCAAGGCCTCCGTTAAGATTCCCGAGAAGGGTGCTACGATGCGATATTTACCCAAGCGTTGCTCCAAGTTTTTCACGTTATAGTAAGAGGAAAAGATACCGCGGCCCGTTATGAAATAACGTTCTTTCTCAGAAGCGGTTTCCGGAAGTTCCGGCGTACTTGTGTTGATATCAAAACCATCAAGATAACGCTGCCACTTCTCATAATAATCCGGATAATCTAACCGCAAATCCGGCATTATGGAAGTGATCAAATTGAATAATTCGCTTTTAGCCGCCTGCACCGAAGCGTAATATTCTGAAGCATCTAAGTTGAGTAAAGTTTGCCCTCTGCTATACTGCTGCCCGGGTTTAAAATCGTGAGCGCTAGATCTAAAAACACCTTGAACTTCTGCATAAAGCTCAAGTCTATTTTTGGCTGTGAGATTACCATTTGCCGGAATGACTATGGGTACCGTGCGGTTTTGAACTTCCTTTACAAAAACCGTTTTAACCTCTTTAACGATTTCGGTAGGCATTTCTTTATCGCGCGTTGCGATAAAATAACCTATGATGACTGCTATGCCCAATATGAGAATAGCAACGATAGCGCGTACAGCTTGAAGCATTTATATCCTTTTATGAAAAAATTAACTATTCGCAAAAATACCCGACTAATCGAGTCGAATAGTTAAAAAAAGCATAAAAAGCAATTTTAGCTATAGGATTCCAATTCTATTGATACGCTTTCCCACTTTTCCATAAGCTGCTCTACCTTTTTCTTTTTGGCTTGATATTTATCAAAAAAGTCAGGGTTTGAACTCGTTTTCTCGTAATCTGCAGCAAGCTCATCATCCATAGTTTTCATCTGGCGCTCCAGCTTATTCACTTCAGATTCTATATTGCTCAATTGATTACTTAGCGACTTGATTTTCTTTTGATCTTTATAGGAATCTTTGGTAACAGTGGTTTCTGCCTTAACCTTTGCTTTCGGATCTTTTTTCTCTAAATCCCTAAGGTTTTCAACAGCTCTTTTTTCAAGATAATAATCAATATCCCCTAGGTATTCTTTGATCTTGTGATTTCTAAATTCGTATACCGTGTTTGTTAGACCTTGAAGAAAATCACGGTCATGCGACACAATGAGCAAGGTACCTTCAAAACGTTTTAAAGCCTCCTTCAGTACATTTTTAGATTTTATATCTAAGTGGTTGGTAGGCTCATCCATCACCAGCACATTAAAAGGCTGAAGCATAAGTTTTGCTAGCGCTAATCTATTGCGCTCTCCCCCCGACAACACGCGTACATATTTTTCAACCTCGTCCCCTCTAAATAAGAACGAACCCAAAATATCGCGCACTTTGCTTCGGTTTTTTTCATTAGCCGCATCGATCATCGTGTCGAGCACGGTTTTGCTTCCGTCAAGATGGTCTGCTTGATTCTGAGCAAAATATCCTATCTGCACATTATGACCCAGTTTTAGCGTCCCTTCGTGAGTGATTTCGTCAACAATAATTTTAGCGAGTGTAGATTTTCCTTGACCATTTTGCCCCACAAAAGCGGTTTTACTATCACGCTCTACAAGAAGATCTATGCCATCAAGTACTTTTTTCTCACCGTAACTTTTCTTAACTCCGTCTGCTTCGATCACAACTTTTCCGGGAACCACAGAAACCGGAAAATTGAGCGTCATCACACTGTTATCATCTTCATCAACCTCAATCACATCCATGCGATTGAGCTTTTTGATCAGTGACTGTGCCATCGTTGCTTTTGAAGCTTTTGCTCTAAACTTCTCGATGAGTTTTTCGGTCTGCTCAATTTCTTTTTGCTGATTCTTCTGCGCTGCCATTTGCTGCTCGCGCATCTCCTTACGCAAAACCAAATATTCAGAATACGGTTTTGGGTAATCGTAAATTTTACCTAGAGAAATTTCTATTGTACGATTAGTCACATTATCTAAGAACATTCTATCATGCGATACGATCACCACTGCCCCGGCATAGTTTCGTAAAAAACCTTCAAGCCAAATTATAGACTCTATATCTAAGTGGTTAGTTGGCTCATCAAGAAGTAACACATCATTGTTTTGAAGCAGCAACTTTGCGAGTTCAATACGCATACGCCATCCCCCGGAAAAGGTATCGGTGATTCGGTTAAAATCTTCGCGATTAAAACCAAGCCCCATCAAAATACGCTCAGTCTCCCCCTGATAATTATACCCGCCGTGAATCTCGTATTGCTGCTGTACTTCATTAAGCTCAACCATCAGGTCGTGATAAAATTCACTTTCGTAATCGGTACGCTCTGCAAGTTGCGTGTTAATTTCTTCGAGTCGTTTTTCTAAAGTTTTGATCAGTTCAAATGCTTGATATGATTCTTCAAGCACCGTTCTACCTTCTACAAAATCTATATCCTGCTTTAAAAACCCGATCTGAATATCTTTATCTGTAGCGATCTGGCCCGTGTCATATTCTTGTTCTCGAGAAATAATGCGTAACATTGTTGACTTTCCTGCACCATTTTTACCCACGAGTCCTACGCGGTCTCCCTCTCCTAATCTAAAGGTTACTTCTTCAAATAAATATTCTCCCTGAAATGAAACAGAAAGGTTATGTATGTTAAGCATCTTGCATAATTTTAAGGCGCAAAGTTATCATTAAATAAGAGACTTTAAAGCATTAAATAAAATCGGTTTTGGTAACTCGTGTTACGTATAGAATCTTTGAAAGTGCGTATTTTTACCGTATGAAAAATATCTTCAAAGGAAATCCGCTCTATAGCATTTTTACAGGCAGCTGCCCGGTTTGCCAACAGGAAAGTATGTATGTAAAAAGCAATCCGTATAAGTTATCTTCTACCTTAAAGATGCACGAGCGCTGCTCGCATTGTCACACAAAGTATAAAATTGAACCTTCATTTTTTTACGGCGCTATGTATGTGAGTTACGCCGTGGGTATTGCTTTTGCGGTGGCCGCATTTGTTATTTCTTATTTTTTTATAGGCACAGGCTTAGTAACCGCTTTTTTCGCCATCATAGGCACGCTATTTATTTTTGCACCTATTATTATGCGTCTAAGTCGAAATATCTGGATTAATTTTTTCTTTGATTACGATCCGGAAAAAACAAATAAAGCACCTAGAACTTCTTCGGAAAACGCATAATTGATAGTTCTTCATCTAGCGCCTCACCCAATTCAAGATGCGCATAAAGTTGCTGCGCAAGGTAAGGTGCCATCATTGTTCCGCGAGTTCCTAAACCATTAAGAAGCACGAGTTGTTTATACTGTGGATGCACGCCCAAAAGCGGCCTGCGATCACCGGTCGTTGGTCTCACAGCAGCATGTTGTGCTACGACCTCAAATTCACATTTGAGCACCTTATTTAATTTCTCAATAAGTTCCTTTCGCGCCTCTTCTGTGGGTATCGAATCTTTATCCTTCCAATTGAAAGTCGCGCCTACTTTATACATATCATTGCTTAATGGAATTATAAAAAATGAAGCTTTCACAGCTTGAGTGAGTTTTAAACCCGGCGCGTGAATATCTATATATTCTCCCTTATTCCCCACTAACGGAAGCTTGTTAAAAAAAGGATTTTTATGAATTCCGTAGCCTTCGGCGAAAATGACTTTCTTAGCCAAAATCTCTTTATACTGCACTTGATGCTCCCCTAGCAATTGTAATGCTTCGTACTCAAAATTCTCTTGAACATAAGCTCCTATGGTTTCCAAATATGCTTTATACACATCTAATAACTTCGGAATATCAATCTTCAGGGTTTCACGTACTTCACCACAGTGCAACTTTGCCTCCACTTGAGGCGCAACATCACTTTTTAAATGTGAATTGAGAAATCGTGATAAAATAGGTTTATCTGAAGCTTCAAACCAATTGTTCTGATCCTCAACCGAAGAAAACAATTTATACACCTGGAGTCGCTTTACTGCTTCAACCTGTAATCGGGAAGCCAAATCATTAAAAAAGGTATTCGCTAAATCAAATTGCATTTCGCCCTGCCACGGCATCGTATAGCGTTTTAGAATCACCGGATTGATCAAACCGGCAGCAACCCGACTTGCAGCTTCGGTTTGCTTATCTATAATAGTAAAAGTGTGCCCCTTGCGTTCTAAGAGATCAGCAAAAGCCATCCCGGCGAGACCGAAACCTACAATGATGTAATCAACTTGCTTCATCTGGTAAAAATAGGGTATAAAAAAACGCCTTTAAAAAAGGCGTTTTTATTTTATCTCGAATGTGAAATTAATAATTCCACATATCGATTTCAAAATTTCTTATTTGCTCTTTGATACGTTGCGATTCTAACAATTGCATCATCGCATTATCTGCGATATACTCTTTAACCTGTCTGTCTCCTTGAATGTTATCTACTTGATAGATTACACCATTAAAACGTCGTGAGTTCAAGATGTGATCAAATGAAATAGGCTGTGCAGAGTTTTGCGGATTGAATACCTTAGCTTCGTGTAAAACTTCACGAGCAGTAGGATACCAAACCCAAAATAATGGTACCATTACAGGATCTTCATCATCGATAAAGTTCACATCAGGTGCCACAGGAGCCAACCCAATTAAACGATACTTTAACTCCCCTTGACGCTTGTCAAAATACCAATACCCACGAATCCAGTACTGCTCAATATCAGCTGCTGAAATATCTCTGCGATCAATGTATTGCTCATCAACTTCATAACCGGCATTGATTTGCTCGATCCCAAGATCTGTAGTATCTACACGCGACATTGCTGCAGCAATATCATTCAATTCGATTTTTTGATTAAAGTATGAATCTGCATAGATATCAAGCTTTCCTTCCTTTACATTTTTGACAAGAACATCATATAATGATCTTCTATCAGAACCAATATTATTGGTATCTACCGGATAATACAATGGGAAGTTTACACGCTCATCAAGATCAACGATTTCCCAAGTATTCTTACCCCATAAAACATCACGGCTATCAACATAGCCATAAGGCAAAGGTTTATCATTATCTAGCTGAATCTGGCTTTCTGTTTTCTCAAACATTTCACCAGGCATTTTAGCATTGAGAATATTAGTTTGTGCCGAAGCAGCACCTCCTAAAATCATCAAACATAATATGCTAAAAGCTTGCATCTGGCTTTTCATACAATCTCTTTTTTAATTAGTAAGCTCAATCAGTACAGGTGAAACTTTCTTAAGTCTGTAACTGCTGTTTCCTGCAATTTGAGCATCAATATCAAATATCTGAACGGTAGATCCTCGTTGCGCTCTACGTAATACATCTTTTGCGCGCGAATCTAGTTTGTTACCGCTCACTTGCACGGTAGGCTGTCCCGGAACGTTAAACTTGAAACCGGTTACTCTTAGATTCAATTCAAAATCAAAGTCAGGTAGTTTTGCACTTACCTCAGATATCTCTAACGAATTACGTTGCATCTTTAGTATCCCATCTTCCCCGCGCACGGCACCAATAGGACTTGGAATATCTTTAATACGGAATTGTTTGGAGTCACTTACTTTAGTGCCGTCAGCCAATGTCCCAGAAACGCTAATGGTTACTTCACGACCTTGTCCAGGATTCATCACATAGCTACTACCAGAACCTTTTGAAAGTCCGGGAGCACTAGCACTAACATTATTATCAGCAACACCAGCAAAACTAATAGTCATTGGGTTTGCAACCCCGCGATAAACTACATTCATTTTATCAGCAGAAATCGTAGCTGAATTAGGCTTGTTTATTACCGCGTATTCACTGTTAATCGGAATTGATTTTGGCTCACCTTCTTCGGTATATACAAGTTCTCCTGAAATTTTACGTGTTCCAACGTTTCCTGCAGGAAAATCTAAAACAACTTGACCTGCTTGTAAATTGTCTACCTCATTTCCGTTAATTACAACTTTATCAAAGTTTAAAGAGTTATCAAAACGTCCTAAAACGACTTTTCCTTTAAAATTCTCACCAGAGAAAAAAGCGGTTTTTTCAGGAATTACGATAGCTTGATAGTTACTTAACGAAACGTCTTTACTAAGCTGTCCTTGTAAAAGCGAAGAATACACTTCAGATTCTGCGGTACGTACATCATTCTGCATCTGAGTAAAACGCGTGATTGATGCCGCTAATGGATATCCTAAAAAGTTATAGCGCAACCAATCAATCTTTTTGCCGTCTTTGTTAGTTTGCGGCTCCACTGCAAATGTGCGTTCGATAATAGCATTCACTTCGCTAAACTCCGGACCCAAAGCAGTTTTCATTTCTGACTTATAGTTCTCGATTTTAGCTAAGAACGCATCACCTTGTTTTGTATAACGATCTCCGGTAAACCATAGTTCATCAAGAACAGCGGTTTTATCTAAGTTCGCATAGCTACTGGTATCGATACCGTCTGTAAGCGTGTCCTTTATGCTTCCTAAGTAGTTAAAGAATTCATCTGATATTTCTTTAACCTCTTTCGCTTTTCCTAGCAACGGTTGATACTTAGCCGGTTGCTCGGTAGCTTTTTCTTCTAAACCAGCCATTGCCAGTTGATTGTCTTGTTCTAAACGCGCATTTGAACTAGTGAATTTGACGTCAAATATTTTAAACGCATTTAAGATCTCTTTATCTACGTTCATCGCGATCATCGCAATAAAAACGAGATACATAAGATTGATCATTTTCTGTCTTGGCGACTGTCCTCCTCCTGCCATAGTGTGGTTTTTCTACTGAATTATTAAATTAGTTTCAAGAATTCAGCTTAGCGCTTATTCATTGCAGAAAGCATTCCACCATAAACGCCATTAAGAGAAGAAAGGTTAGTCGCTAGACTTTCCATTTGTTCTTTAAGTCTTCCGGCGTTGTTAGCAACCTCATTATTAATTTCTGCCTGACGACCTGCAGCTTCAACCTGTACTTTGTACAAGCTGTTTAAAGATTCTAATTGCGCAGCAGCAAGTGACATTTCTTGGCTGTATTTTTTTGTAGAGTTCATCGCTTCAGCAGTAGGAGCCATCCCTTTAGCTGCTCCTTCAAAGCTTCTAATACTTGTGCTCAAGCTGGTCATCAATTCAGAATCAATACGTGCATCTTTAAGCATCGCATCTAGTTTTTCTGAAAGTAAACCTTTAGCTTCTGTTGGCTCTTCAACAAGTTTAGCTTTTTTAACCGCTGGAGCGTCTCCGGCAAGTTCAGGGTAAACTAACGACCAGTCTAATTCTTGGGCTGGTCTTTCAAAAGCTGAATAGCCAAATACCAAAGCTTCAACAACCATCCCTAGTGTTAAGATCTCAGATCCTCCGGGCCAGTGCTGAATTTTAAATAGTGCTCCTACAATTACCACTGCCGCTCCAAGACCGTAAATCATATTAGTCACTGAAAGTTTTCCTTTTTTTGCCATTTTAATAGATTTTTTGTTTTTGTGAAATTAGGTTAAGATATATTTTGGGGAAATATATTAGAGGTTAGCGTCGAGACGGGCCTTTTCTCATATTGACTTCTTGATCTACTCCAAGATAGTCTTGAACGGTTCTAAAGCCGATGTAACTACGTGCAGAATCTGCATATTCATAGTCACGTGTACTTACTTGAATTAAGTAAGCAACATCTTTCCAAGAGCCGCCGCGCACCACTTTGCGCTCATTTTTAGTATCGTTTACATTAGGGTTCATTGTAGAAATGTACTCGTATGCATTAGGATCGTATGATGATCCTACCCACTCCGAAACATTTCCTGCCATATTATACAAATCGTAATCATTAGGCTCATAAGAATCTGCCTCTACCGTGTACAATGCTTGGTCAGCTGCATAATCACCACGCAAGGGCTTAAAGTTTGCCATAAAACAGCCACGATCGTTCTTAGTGTAAGGACCACCCCAAGGGTAAGTCGCTCCTTCTAAACCACCACGCGCGGCATATTCCCATTCTGCTTCACTAGGAAGTCTAAAACGGTTTACAAGTTCTTGACCACGTTGTTTCTTATATGAATTCTTATTATCTGTTCGCCATTGACAGAATGCTTTTGCTTGCTGCCAGCTAACTCCAACTACAGGATAATCATCATAAGCACTATGCCAGAAGTAATCATTATGCATAGGCTCATTATAAGAGTAAGCGAAATCTTTGATCCAAACTGTAGTATCAGGATAAATTTTGGTTTCTTCAGTAATGATAAAATCTTTTCTAGAACCTTTCTTTTGGCGGGCCGCAGCCTCCATATCAAGATACTTGTATTTAAAAACAAGCTTTTCTACGTCTACCGTACGCTGCCCGTTATACGCTTCTTCTAAAGGAATATACATCGTGTCCATCACGGAAACGTAATACTCATCAGGGTAATCCATAGGATCTTCGATGAGATCAACATTCCAGTTTAACTTACGGTCACTATAGTCATCACTTAAGCTATAGTAGTTATCATACATATATTGCTCGTAAGGTGTCATATTATCAGGATCATAATCCTGAAACGCATATTCACCTATCCCACCGGTCCCCGGGGTTTCTCCCATAAGATCAGCTTCGATCGCTAAACGAGCACGAATAACAGAGTCTCGCACCCAGCTTACAAATTGACGGTATTCTGAATTGGTGATTTCGGTTTCGTCCATGTAGAATGAACGAACAGTAACAGTTTTAGTTGGGGCATTCTTGATGGCTGCGATATCATCATCACTTTTACCCATGATAAAAGCCCCACCAGAGACTAACGTCATTCCGTAGGGTTTTTCAGGATTCCATTTTTTGCCTTTTACTCCCACAAGTTCGCCACGGTCATTGCGACCACAACTCACTAATAAGCTTACCATCGCAATAAATGCAATAAACTTCTTCATAAGTAAATTAGGTTAAATCTAGATTTGAGACAGTAAACCTATCTATAAAAATGCTAAAAAGCAATTTTTTGATAAAAATAACATTCAAACCCAGAAATTTTTGTTAATTAAATTTCGTTCTTGCGTTTTGCCTTATACCATCGCTCGGGAATCTCCTGATTACAGGCGTTCTCATAATCTTCTTGCGTGCAAGGTAATAACGTATGTCGCTTTAATTTATTATTAACACCTTCTAAGAAAGGTATTTCTATCCACCATCGTTCTGACTTGGTACTTTTATAAAAGCTCAACAGCTCATCATCTACCGGAACATTGTAATGCAGAAAATCTGTATCCCTATCAGTTAGCGATTCAGTCATTCTGTAATTTACACCTTCTATAAAATACCAAATTAATTGTGCAACCAATGCCGAAGCGGTCTCTGTGTTTCCTTCTAATAGATATTCAAAAATCCCAAAAACACTTACACGATCGCTAAGTCCCGCATACCTGGTGATGGCACAAGCTTCTCTTCCGTTGAAACCATTTACCTTTTCAGGGTGCATTCCTCCTAAAACTTCAACTTGAATAGAAGAAAGATCAAAGCTCACCACATCAGCGTCTCGCATCACAGGCTCAACACTACTTAAATTAGACACCGTATTTCCCAACCTAAACGAGTCAAAATACAGTTTTTCCATCAAGTCAATTTCCTCTTGACTATTATAATAGGTTTGATACCCCAAGTTGGAATAATTGAACAAATTGTAAGGCTGATCTACGATTATTTTACCTACAAAAGATTTGTGCGTCATAGGTAAACTACTGTCACCCAGATCAAAACAACCATCAACATTCACCAGGTTAACCATTTGATCCAGATTATCAAAAGCGCGATACAGCGCATACGTTAAATCCTGACTTCCTCCTATAACAACTGGAATCACATTATTTTTAACAAGCTGCGCGACCATATCCTGAAGCGCATAAAATGTATCTGAAATTTGATCGCCAGCTTCTAAATCTCCCAGATCTCCAATTACCGTATGCCAATTCCCCGGAAACAATCGATACAACGCTTTGCGTATAGGCGCAAAATCAATCAAGGTTTCCTGAGTGTCTGCTGCGCCCCGATTTTCACGAACGCCTATTATGGCGATCTGAAGTTCGCTAAGATTGGGCAACCCATCTTGGCGTGTATGCAGGCGAATCTGATTAAATAAACTTTGCTCATGTAATAATGCGGAATGCGCTATCACAGCATCTGAAACAGGCAGAAGGTTCTCAAAAGCCATAGACTACTTCTTTTTTGCAGTTGATTTCTTTCGGGTAGTTTTTTTCTTAGTCGCTTTTTTCTTTGGCTTAGGACCTTGCTTTTCTAGAATATCCTTCACTTCTTCAAGCGTCAGCTTTTGAGCATCTACCGTTTTAGGAAGCTCGATCTTCACTTTTCCTTTAATAATATTCGATCGCCCCCATCTGGCTTTTTCAACACGGATGCCTTCATCTTTGAAGTCGTGAATGATCTTATCTTTTTCCTTTTGCTTTTTATCTTCAATTAGTTGAACGATATCTTCATCAGAAAGGTTATCAAAGTCATACTTCTTATTTACATTGATAAACATTCCATCCCATTTGAGGTACGGACCAAAACGCCCAACACCTTTTTGCACCGGCTTATCTTCATAATGATAAATAGGCGCATCAGCTTTTTGTTTCTCTTTAATATAAACAACAGCCTCATCGTACTCAACCTCTAAAGGATCTTTTCCTTTTGGAAGCGACACATAGGTTTTACCAAATTTCACATACGGACCAAAACGCCCGTTATTTACCTCAACCGTCTCTCCTTCAAACTCACCCAATTCACGCGGAAGCTTAAACAGATCCATCGCTTCTTCAAATGTGATGCTTTCTAATTGCTGATCAGGAAGGAGACCAGCAAACCTTGGTTTCTCTTCATCTTCCACCGAACCTATTTGCACCATTGCACCGTACTTTCCTAAACGTACACTTACCGGCTTTCCGGTTTTAGGATCTTCTCCTAAAACACGCTCACCAACTTCACGCTCTGCATTTTCGGCAACATTCATTACCTGCGGATGAAAATCTTTGTAGAAGTCTTTCATCATTTTAGTCCACTCCTCGTTTCCTTCTGCGATCTCATCAAAGTTTTCTTCAACTTTTGCCGTGAAATTGTAGTCTAAAATATTCTCAAAGTGATTTACTAAAAAGTCATTCACCACCATCCCAACATCTGTTGGCACGAGTTTTCCTTTATCAGAACCTACCTTTTCAGTAAGCTTTTTAGCGCTCACCTTACCTTTCTTAAGCGTAAGTAGGTCGTATTCTCTTTCGGTACCGTCTACATTACCTTTCTCTATATATTTTCTGTTCTGAATGGTTGTAATGGTAGGCGCATAAGTTGAAGGTCGCCCGATACCTAATTCTTCTAATTTTTTAACCAAAGATGCTTCGGTATAACGGTAAGGCGCTCGGGTAAAACGCTCTGTTGCTGTGATCCAAAGATTATTTAGCGCTTCGCCTTCTGTCAACGGAGGCAGGATTCCGCTTTCTTCTTGATCTTCATCGTCGGTTCCTTCAAGGTACACTTTTAAGAATCCGTCAAATTTGATAACCTCACCATTTGCAGTAAAATTAGAAGGGTGATTAGACGATGCGATCTGAACATTAGTGCGCTCCAGTTTAGCTTCGCTCATTTGCGAAGCAATTGCACGCTTCCAGATCAACTCATATAAACGCGCCTGATCGCGCTCCAGATTTACAGTATGTCTGCTAAAATCTGTAGGTCGTATCGCTTCGTGAGCTTCTTGAGCCCCTTTACTCTTTCCTTTATAATTACGTTCTTTATGATACTTCTCGCCGTAAGCAGAAACGATCTCATTTGCTGCTCCTTGTTTTGCATCTTGAGAAAGATTCACACTATCAGTTCTCATATATGTAATAAGACCCGCCTCATAAAGACGCTGAGCCATATTCATCGTTTTACTTACCGAAAAATAGAGCTTTCTTGATGCTTCCTGCTGAAGTGTTGACGTTGTAAATGGTGGCGCCGGATTCTTTTTAGCAGGTTTTGTTGTTAAAGCTTCAACCGTAAATGTGGCGTCAGCATTCGCTTTTAAGAATTCTTCAGCTTCCTTTTTAGTATCTAAATTCTTCGGAAGTTTTGCTTTTAAGGTTTTTCCATCTGCATTGGCAAATTCAGCGTCAACCCTAAAATAGTCTTCGGTATTAAAAGCTTGAATTTCGCGCTCACGCTCTACGATAAGCCGCACAGAAACAGATTGCACCCTTCCGGCGCTGAGTCCGCCTTTTACTTTTCTCCACAAAACCGGAGAAATCTCATACCCCACAAAACGATCTAAAACACGTCTAGCTTGTTGCGCATTTACCAGATTATAATCTATATCCCGCGGATTTTCAATCGCTCGTAAAATAGCCTTCTTGGTAATTTCAGAAAAGACAATACGTTTGGTTTTATCTTTATCGAGTTTTAATTCTTCGGCAAGATGCCAGGCGATCGCTTCTCCCTCCCGATCCTCATCACTCGCTAGCCAAACTGTCTCTGCCTTTTTCGCTAGATCCTTCAGCTTTTTAACAACCGCTTTCTTGTCTTTATTGACCGTATATTTTGGCGAAAAATCACCATCTACATCTACCCCAAGTTCTTTTGTTGGCAAGTCTGCAATATGCCCAAAACTACTCTCTACCTTAAAATCCTTACCTAAAAATTTCTCAATAGTTTTTGCCTTTGCAGGTGACTCAACAATTACCAGATTTTTTGCCATAATGCTCTTTTCAAAAATTTGTCATTTAAAATCCTAAAGACTGCACAAGTCTACATTTTTTCTGACTTTAGATTGGCAAAAGTAGTAGAAAATTTATTATTCGGTATCCTGTCGCTGTTTATAGCCACAAATAAAACCTACCTGAAGGTGCCCCAAAAATCCATTGCACCCCTTTAAAATTTCTTTTTAATTTTCGGCTTAATGACACTTTGTCACAACTTTTGTTAATCGTATCTTTGCCCACTATTTTTAGGTAGCAGTACGTATTATGGAGAAGATTATTGACGAAAGCAAACAAGGTGAAGCACTGGTTCTCGAGCCACAAACCACCAATGGTAAAAAGCTTTTTATAGAAAGTTATGGTTGCCAGATGAACTTTAGCGACAGCGAGATCGTGGCTTCTATATTAGCCAAAGAAGGCTACAATACCACCCAGCATTTAGAAGACGCCGATCTGGTTTTAGTAAACACCTGCTCTATTAGAGACAAGGCCGAGCAAACGGTACGTAAGCGTCTTGAGAAATACAACGCCGTTAAAAAAGGAAATCCAACGATGAAAGTCGGTGTTCTGGGCTGTATGGCAGAGCGCTTAAAAAGTAAATTTCTCGAGGAAGAGAAGATCGTTGACCTTGTAGTTGGTCCTGATGCATACAAAGATTTGCCCAATCTTTTAGGCGAAGTTGAAGAAGGTAGAGACGCCATCAATGTTATTCTCTCTAAAGAAGAAACCTATGGCGACATCGCACCGGTGCGTTTGCAAAGCAATGGCGTTACCGCCTTTGTGAGCATCACCCGAGGTTGCGATAATATGTGTACTTTTTGCGTGGTGCCGTTTACCCGTGGTCGCGAACGCAGTAGAGATCCTCAAAGCATTGTTGAAGAAGTAAATGATCTTGCGGCAAGAGGCTTTAAAGAAGTAACACTTCTTGGCCAAAACGTAGATAGTTATTTATGGTACGGTGGCGGTCTTAAAAAAGATTTTGAAAAAGCCAGCGATATGGCAAAAGCTACCGCTGTAAATTTTGCAGGCCTACTCAGCCTTGTTGCCGAAGCACAACCTAAAATGCGCATTCGCTTTTCCACTTCTAACCCACAGGATATGACGCTTGATGTGATAAGAACGATGGCAAAATATCCTAACATCTGTAAATACATCCATTTACCTGTACAGAGTGGTAGTGATCGTATTTTAAAAGAAATGAATCGCCTGCATACCCGTCAGGAATATTTTGAGCTTATAGACAATATCAGAGAAATAATGCCAGATTGCGCAATTTCTCAAGATATGATCACCGGTTTCCCTACCGAGACCGAAGAAGACCATCAAGATACCTTGAGTTTGATGGAATATGTAAAATACGATTTCGGATTTATGTTTGCCTATAGTGAACGCCCGGGAACTTTAGCTGCGCGTAAACTGGAAGACGACATCCCGTTAGATGTAAAAAAACGTCGCTTAGCCGAAGTGATCGCGCTTCAGCAAGAGCACTCTTTATATAACACACAAAAGCAAGTAGGCAAAACGGTCGAAGTTCTTATTGAGAAGGCCTCAAAAAAGAGTGATGCGGAATGGGCAGGTCGCAATTCACAAAATACCGTAGTTGTATTCCCTAAAGAGCACTATAACGTAGGCGATTTTGTAAATGTTGAAATACTAGATTGCACCAGCACTACGCTCTTAGGAAAAGCCGTTGGATATTCAGATAATAATTAATCGATTATAGATGGAATCAGTTCACGCAATAAAACAGCGTTTTGGGATCATTGGTGATGACCCTAAGCTCAACAGGTCGATTGAAAAAGCAATTCAAGTTGCTCCTACTGATATTTCGGTTTTAGTAACCGGTGAAAGTGGTGTGGGAAAAGAAAGCATTCCGCGCATCATTCACTCCCTTTCACACCGCAAACACAACAAGTATATCGCCGTAAACTGCGGTGCGATTCCTGAAGGAACCATAGACAGTGAACTTTTTGGTCACGAGAAAGGTGCTTTTACCGGCGCAACTTCAACCCGAAGCGGGTATTTTGAAGAAGCAGACGGTGGAACCATCTTTTTAGACGAGGTAGGCGAGTTGCCTTTACCTACGCAAGTACGCCTACTGCGTGTTTTAGAGAACGGTGAGTTTTTAAAAGTAGGTTCGTCTAAAACCCAAAAGACTGATGTACGCATTGTGGCAGCTACAAACGTCAAAATGTTTGACGCCATAAAAAATGAGCGTTTTAGAGAAGATCTTTATTATCGCTTAAGCACAGTAGAAATTAACCTTCCGCCGTTGCGCGATCGCAAGAGTGATATTCATCTTTTGTTTAGAAAGTTTGCTTCAGACTTTGCCACAAAATATAAGATGCCTACCATTAGACTAGAAGATGATGCTGTGCAAAATCTGTTAAAATATCGCTGGTCAGGAAACATCAGACAGTTGCGTAATGTGGCCGAGCAAATTTCGGTTTTAGAGCAAAACAGAAGTATTTCCGCAGAAAAACTGAGAGCGTATTTACCTGATACCGGTTCTAATTTGCCTGCAGTTATTGGCCAGAATAAAAAGAGTGAAAGCGATTTTAACAGTGAGCGCGAGATTCTGTACAAAGTGCTTTTTGACATGAAAAGCGACTTAAACGATCTTAAAAAACTCACGCTTGAATTGATGGAAAACGGTAACAACGCCACGGTTCAAGAAGAGAATAAATCGCTGATCAAAAAAATCTATAGCGAAGATGACAGCGACGCTTACGAAAGCGCCGAAGACATCACTGAAGTGCTTCAGCTTCCCGAAGAATCGGTGGTGAGTTCTCCAATGAAAGACAAGTATCATTTTGCTGAAGATGTAGAGGAAGAAGAAACCCTTTCACTTCAAGAAAAAGAACTCGAACTGATTGAAAAATCTTTGGAACGCCATAACGGAAAACGTAAAGCTGCCGCCAAAGAATTAGGCATCAGCGAGCGCACACTGTACCGAAAAATAAAACAATACGATCTATAAAATCCATTAAGCCTAGCGCACGTTATAGCATAACAATAGAAGCTTCTCGTTTATGAAAAAACTACAAATTGCCTTTTTATTTTTAAGCCTGCTTTGCTATAACAGCTGCGGATTTTATTCGTTCACCGGAGTAGATATCGGTGCTGCTGAATCGTTTTATGTGCGTTATTTTCAAAATAATGCGCCCATTGTAGAACCTGGAATTGACAGAGACTTTACGTTTGCGCTTTCAGATCTTATTCAAAATCAAACCAGCTTGAATCTTTCGGCGAATGCAGAAAGTGCCGACTTGATCTATGAAGGTGAAATTGTAGATTACTATTTTGCTCCGCAAACGGCAACCTCAGACAACGTCGCCGCCCAAACCCGACTGACGATCGTGATTCTTTGTAGATTCACCAATAAATCTATCGCAGACGGAAGTCAGGATTTTGAAAAACGCTTTTCCTTTTTCGTCGATCTGGCAGGTACAGCACAGCCGGTAGGTGCAGTTTTAGATGGCGCTATCGAAGAAATTTACGAACGTATCACCCAAGATATTTTTCAAGAATCGCTAGCCAATTGGTAACCCATAAAGTAACCTGTCAAACATCTCGCCTATTGCGTATATGAATACAGAAACGTTTACATATCTTTTAGAACATCCTGACACGATCAATTCAGAGCAAACTTCGCAGCTAAAAACGGTGCTTAACGAATTTCCGTTTTTTCAGGCGGCGCGTGCCTTGCATCTAAAAGGTCTAAAAAATGAAGACAGTTTCTTATACAACACGCAATTAAAAAAGACCGCTGCACATACGCAGGATCGCGCGGTGCTTTTTGATTTTATCACTTCAGATATTTTTAATCAGCAAGATATTAGCGCGCAAATAAAAGCTCAAGAAGCTCAGCTTTTAAATATGACCGTCACGGATGCCGTTGATGTTTCTGCTGAAATGGAAGCTGAAGAATTAGAGAAAGCCAACAAAGTTTTAGATCCTGAATTTTTTATTCCGAAGGAAGAACCAGAAGCAACCCAACCGGAAGAACAGCTTCAGTTAGGCAAGCCTCTTGATTTTAATAAAGCCGAAACACACTCCTTTAGTGAGTGGCTTAAGCTTACATCATTCAATAAAATCAACCGTTCTGAAGAAGAACTACAGCAAAAAACAACTGACTTAGACGCTACAGAAAAAACCACAACTCTTGATGAGTCCGAAGCACCTTCAGCCATATCAAAAGAAGTTGCAGAACCAACCTCAGAAGTATCATTTACAGAGCCGGAACCAGACGCTGAGCGCGCCCGCAGATTAGAATTGATTGATAAATTTATTGAGAGCAATCCCAAGATCAAAGTAAGCGCTCCTGACAGCTCATTTAAAAAACCCAATCTAGAAGACCGCTTTCAGCCCAATGACAGCTTGATGACCGAGACTTTGGCTCGCGTTTATGTGGAGCAAAAAAACTTTTCAAAAGCCAAACAAGCTTATAGAATTTTAAGTTTGAAATATCCGGAAAAAAGTGGTTTCTTTGCAGACCAAATTCGGGCAATAGAAAAATTGCAAGAAAATAAATAAACAACTTAGCGGAACAAGTCAGAACTTAAACCGCATTTTATAAAGTCAAAACTATGTTTTTTATATTTTTAGTTTTAATCGTAATTGTAGCCTTTTTACTTATTGTTGTAATTATGGTTCAAAACCCTAAAGGTGGCGGTTTATCTTCTTCTTTTGGTGGCGGTGGTTCTCAGCAAATAGGCGGTGTAAAAAAGACCGGCGATTTTCTTGACAAAAGTACCTGGGGACTTGCAACTGCGTTATTGATTCTAATTCTTATTTCTAACGTAACCATTTTTGGTGGTCGTTCAGCTAACGAATCTAAGGTTATTGAAGGTGAAGATGTAGAAAACATTATGCCGGTTCAAGACGTTCAGGCTCCTACAAATGCAGCACCTGCTTCAGACAGCACATCAAACTAAATGACAGTTTAGACATATACAATTTAGAAAGACCGCAATATTGCGGTCTTTTTTTTGCCGTTTTGTCAGTGAAATTTTGATGGCATAATTTCTGACTATACAGCAGCACAACTAAGAAAATTGTTAACTAAAAATTTATATTAAAAATGGGAGTAAACATTAAACCTCTTTCAGATCGCGTTTTGGTAGAGCCAATGGCTGCCGAGACCAAAACAGCTTCAGGACTCTATATTCCTGACACAGCAAAAGAAAAACCTCAGCAAGGTAAAGTTGTAGCTGTAGGAAGCGGTAAAAAAGACCACGACATGACCGTAAAGGTAGGAGACACTGTTCTTTATGGTAAATATGCCGGGACCGAATTAAAACTAGAAGGCACTGATTATCTTATCATGCGTGAGGATGATATTCTTGCAATAATCTAAGCCTTAATTCTTCTATTTAACTTTAATAACAACACGCTATTTTTCGCAGCCGCGAAAAATTTAAATAACATTAAAAATGGCAAAAGATATAACCTTTGACATCTCAGCAAGAGATGGCATTAAGCGCGGTGTTGATGCACTCGCAAACGCAGTAAAAGTAACTTTAGGACCTAAAGGTCGTAACGTAATTATCAGCAAGTCTTTTGGTGGACCACAAGTAACCAAAGATGGTGTTTCTGTAGCAAAAGAGATCGAATTGCAAGATGCTCTTGAAAATATGGGAGCGCAAATGGTAAAAGAAGTTGCTTCTAAAACTAACGATCTTGCCGGTGACGGTACTACTACCGCAACCGTACTTGCTCAGGCAATAGTGCAAGAAGGTCTTAAAAACGTTGCTGCAGGTGCAAACCCAATGGATTTAAAACGTGGGATTGACAAAGCGGTAGAAGCGATCACTAAAGATCTTGAAAAGCAAACTAAAGAAGTAGGAAGCTCTTCAGAAAAAATCAAGCAAGTTGCAGCGATCTCTGCTAATAACGACGATGTAATTGGTGAGCTTATCGCTGAAGCATTTGGTAAAGTTGGTAAAGAAGGTGTGATCACTGTTGAAGAAGCAAAAGGTACCGAAACTTACGTTGATGTAGTTGAAGGTATGCAGTTTGACCGCGGATATTTATCTCCGTATTTCGTTACTGACAGCGAAAAAATGCAAACTGAATTGGAGAACCCTTATATCTTGTTATTTGACAAGAAAATTTCTTCAATGAAAGATTTATTACCGGTTCTTGAGCCAGTTGCTCAGTCAGGTAAACCTTTATTGATCATCGCTGAAGATGTGGATGGTGAGGCATTAGCTACTTTAGTAGTAAACAAATTGAGAGGTGCACTTAAGATCGCAGCGGTTAAAGCGCCTGGTTTTGGTGATCGTCGTAAAGCAATGTTAGAAGATATTGCAATCTTGACTGGTGGTACTGTAATCAGCGAAGAGCGCGGTTTCTCTCTAGATAACGCAACTATCGATATGTTAGGTACTGCTGAAAATGTAACTATCGATAAAGACAACACTACTATTGTAAACGGTTCTGGTAACAGTGACGATATCAAAGCACGCGTTAATCAAATCAAAGCGCAAATTGAAACTACAACCAGCGATTATGATAAAGAAAAACTTCAAGAGCGTCTTGCTAAATTAGCAGGTGGTGTAGCTGTACTTTATGTAGGTGCTGCTTCTGAAGTTGAAATGAAAGAGAAAAAAGACCGTGTAGATGATGCACTTCACGCAACACGTGCTGCTGTTGAAGAAGGTATCGTAGCCGGTGGTGGTGTAGCTTTAGTACGCGCAAAACGTGTACTTGAATCACTTGAAGCTGCTAACGCAGATGAAGCTACAGGTATCAAAATTGTAAACCGTGCGATTGAATCTCCTTTACGCACCATTGTAGCTAACGCAGGTGGCGAAGGCTCTGTAGTTATCGCTAAAGTAATTGAAGGTGATGAAGACTACGGTTATGACGCTAAGACTGATCGCTACGTAAATATGTTAGCGGAAGGTATTATTGACCCTAAGAAAGTAACGCGTGTGGCATTAGAAAATGCAGCATCAGTTTCTGGAATGATCTTAACTACCGAATGTGCATTGACTGACATCCCTGAGGAAGCTCCTGCAGGTGGCGGTGGAATGCCAGGCGGAATGGGTGGCGGAATGCCAGGTATGATGTAAGCGCGAGCCGCACAGTCAAACCTTTTAAAACAAAAATCCCTTCAGAATATTCTGAAGGGATTTTCTTTTTTAAGCCTCTACTCTTTTCACTTAGTTTATTTCAGCATCAACAGTACCGCAATTAAGCATAACATCTCCAAAATACGGATTGTAAATTTTCTCCTCATTTGAGATCCAATACGCTCCTTTTCCATCAAAAGCCATCGGGCAGTATTGATAATATAAGGTTCCTGAAACTATATTTTCTTCAACCAGGTCTTTAACTCCAACGGTTACTGCTTCAAAATGTTCCCGCTGAATATTCACATCGTCTTCATCAGCAATTGCCTGAATCGCCTTTACAAAACCCAACTCCAGAGTACTAGCTTCACTGTTTTTAAGCATTACTTGTGCAGCATTTTTTGCTGCTTCAGCATCTGTATTCACCAAGGCCGCTTTTAAAAGGTTATAATCATCATACACCTGAGCAACTTCGGGATTTTTAAATGCTGCGTTGCGCTCTTCTGAGGAATACGCTTCGGATTTATGAGCGGTTTCTTCTTGAGAAACTTCGACTGTTTGCTGCTTCGATTTTGAATCTCCACAAGCCACTAACCCGAGTAAAACAACACTTATATATATTCTTTTCATTCTATAAATTCTTTAAAAAATAATTCAGCAAATATACAAACTAGGTTTTGCTCAGTAGTTTTTGATAATAGAAAGCAGGCACTAAAACCAACAGCAAGATGGGTTGTATTAAAAAACGTCGCACATAAAATAAAAGCATACTCCACCGCGCGTCGTATACACCAATGATCGTCACAAAAGCTAATATCAACAATAAAAACAAACAACCGTACAACAGAAGTGTGATTCTAAAAATTTCTTTCTTCGGAAAAAGCACTACTAATATCAATATTGATAACGCGGAGTTTAACCAAAACCGAAGTATTACGTGAAGATAAAGTTTGAGAGCGTCTAACTCAGGAAGGCTTATCGCTTGCAGATATTCTCCTTCAAAAAAACGCAGAAGCGGGTCGTAAAAAAGCTGTTCTTGCCAATATCTAATAGCGATTAAACAGAAAATTGCAGCACTTACAATGCTTATTTTGAGAAGTAATTTCAACCTGCCTGCTTTTTAAAATTGCGTACCCAAAGCAGCCACAGTAGAACAACCTGACCGTAAATAATCGCCGGAAATACAACATCGTGCAATAGATTTTGAGCTTCAGGAAAGCGATACAAACCGATACTCAACAAAGCAATTCGCAAAATATTCACGACATAAATCAATACTACACCGCCTAAAGTAAAAAGAATGGTACGTCGCCAACCTTGAAAAAAAGCCATCACAAAAGCGACAAATAAAATAATGACACTCATCGCATTACATCCTTCTACTACTCGAGCAACATAAACATTCTCAACGCCGAGCACCATGGAAGCTTCTTCAGGATGCGGCGCCAACTGCGTTGTATACCCAAAAAACTCAACAAGCCACGCACTTTGCACGGCAACTTGATGCGTGATGTAATCAGGATAATAGCTACTTGACGCTGATCTACTCAGATAAAATCCATAAAGTAAACTCAGCACCACATACACTCCTAAAAATGTAAGGATAAATAAGATTACCGACTTATATTTGCCAACTATTTTAAACAATTTCAATACGGTTTAGACCGCCCTAAATTACAAGAAAAATGACGTTTGAAGCCCTAAAACCTGAAGTATCAAAAATTTTAGACAGCAGCAACCTTTCTGTTGAGCACCGCTTAGAAGATGTATGCACGTTACTTAAAGACAACGTGGCGTATTATGACTGGGTTGGCTTTTACTTTAAAAATGGGGATAAAAACGAACTGAAATTGAGTTCGTATGCTGGGGCTCCTACAGACCACACTATTATCCCTTTTGGGAAAGGAATTTGTGGCCAAGTGGCTGTTTCTAATCAAAACTTTGTTGTTCCTGATGTTTCCGCACAAGACAACTACATTGCGTGCAGTATCACTGTAAAGGCTGAAATTGTCGTTCCGCTTTTTGTTAATGGTGAAAACATTGGGCAAATCGATATTGACTCTAACACTCCAGATCCCTTTACTGAAGCTGACGAGCGCTTTTTAGAATGGGTTAATGAGCAGGTTGCTGCAATCCTGGCATAGCAACTACCTCAAAGAAAATATACATTAGGCAGTATCTGGGAACAGTGCTGCCTTTTTTAAGATTGAAGGATTACATTCCGGTTCTGATGGCTTCCACAGGATCAAGTCGCGAAGCCATAAATGCAGGCACAATTCCTGCGAAAAGTCCGATCACAATAGAACTTGACAATCCATAAAAGATATTGGTTGCCGAAAGCACAAACTGAAAGTCTCCTGTAAATTGCGACATGACCTGCGCAATGATCCAGACAAGACCCAGACCGATCAAACCTCCTATTGTAGCAAGAATTATAGATTCAAACAAAAACTGAAGCAATATAAATCGGTTTTTAGCTCCTAGTGCTTTTTGAATTCCAATCAAATTGGTACGTTCTTTCACGCTCACAAACATAATATTTGCAATACCGAAGCCTCCTACGAGTAAAGAAAATAACCCAATAAAACCACCAATAGTAGACATGGTGCCGGTGATATTATCGATCAAGTCTGTAAAGCCCGAAAGCTGATTGATAAAAAAGTTGCTTACATCATTAGGCTTCAATCCTCTGAGTTGGCGTAGACGCTGCTCAAGAACCGCATTAAATTCAGGGATATCAACACCCTCAGCCGGTTTTACCACAATTTGAGGAAAAGCTGATTTATTATTGCTTCCATAAATACGGCGCACAACATTTACAGGCAAGATCACCATGCCGTCTTTAGACGGACCAAACATACTGCTTCCCTCCTTTTCTAAAACTCCAATTACCGAAAAGCGCTGTCCGTAAAGCCTCACTTGTTTACCAATAGGATCTAAACCTCCAAATAAACTTTCGGCGATTTCCTGACCCAAAACCAAAACATTTGAACCACTATTGGATTCTGACTCATTAAAAAATCTTCCGTCAGTAAGCTGCAAAGCTTCGATATTATAATATCCGTCAGTCACAGGAATTATGTTCACTCCCGTCACTAATTTATCTCCGTACTTTATAGATTCGGCTCCTACATTTAAGCTGAAAGATGCCGCCTCAACATCAGGAACATTTCGTTTAATATACTGGTATTCGTCATAACTCACATCTGGAAACTGCTCGCGTTTCCATTGTGGAATATCAGTGGGCGCAAACGAAAAACGCATGATAATGATCGTGTTATTATCTAACGAAGCAAGACTACCTTTAATCTCTTGCTTGAGTGAATCTACAGCAGCAAGAACCCCAATAATTGAAAAAATACCAATGGTCACCCCCAGTAAGGAAAGCAGGGTACGCAACTTATTATTTCGCAACGCATTGATAGCAAAAGCAAGACTTTCTTTTAATACCCTAAGATAGATGAGCATAAAGGCGTTTTAATTTGAACACAGGTATGACGCAAAAGCCCGCTGTGTGTTACAAATTTAAGCTAAGAAATTACGAAAATTAGCAAGCTATTTTAGTAGTTAAATTCATACTTTTGCACCCAAATTAAAAATTTCTTCATGAGCACTCCGATAAAGGCAAAAGCCGCGCTAATTTCCGTTTTTAGTAAAGAAGGCCTTGAGCCATTGATTAAAAAGTTTGATGAATTAGGTATAACCCTTTATTCTACGGGGGGTACAGAGAAATTCATTAAAGATCTTGGCGTACCGGTTGTACCTGTTGAAGATGTAACTTCTTATCCTTCAATTTTAGGTGGAAGAGTAAAAACCCTTCACCCTAAAGTTTTTGGTGGAATTTTAAACCGTCAGGACAATGAGAGCGATGTTGCTGAAATGAAAGAATACGACATTCCGCAACTTGATATTGTGATCGTTGACTTGTATCCATTTGAAAAAACGGTTGCCTCAGGAGCTTCAGAACAAGATATTGTTGAAAAAATTGATATTGGTGGTATTTCGTTGATTCGTGCCGCTGCAAAGAACTTTAAAGACACGCTTTGTGTTTCTTCGGTTGATGATTATGAAGAGGTTTTAGAGCTTATCAGCGCTAATGAAGGAACGACCACGCTAGCAGATCGTAAGCGTTTTGCTGCAAAAGCATTCAATGTTTCATCGCATTATGACACGGCTATTTTCAACTACTTTAATGAAGAGGAAGTGGTTTATAAAGCCAGCTACACACAAGGCAAGTCTTTACGCTACGGAGAAAACCCACATCAAAAAGGAACCTTCTTTGGTGATTTTGATGCGATGTTCGACCAACTTCACGGTAAAGAATTATCTTACAACAACCTGCTCGACGTAGATGCTGCAGTTAATTTGATGGCAGAATTTCAAAATGAAGCGCCCACTTTTGCAATCTTAAAGCATAATAATGCCTGTGGCCTTGCCCAGCGCGACACCTTACATCAAGCTTACGTAGATGCTTTAGCCGGAGATCCGGTTTCTGCTTTTGGTGGAATTTTAATCGCTAATAAAGAAATTGATAAAGCTACTGCTGAAGAAATTCACAAATTATTTTGTGAGGTAGTTATCGCTCCTAGCTATTCTGAAGAAGCACTTGAAATTTTAAAAGGAAAGAAAAATCGCGTGCTTTTAATTCAAAAGCCAATTGCGCTTCCTAACGATCAAGTACGCAGCTGTTTAAACGGCATTTTAGTTCAGGATAAAGATGCAAAAACAGATAGTCTTGAAGATCTTTCTACCGTTACAAACAATAAACCTACAGAACAAGAGTTAAGTGATTTAATCTTTGCTTCTAAGATCTGCAAGCATACCAAATCAAATACGATTGTGTTTGCAAAAGGCAAACAACTTTGCGCAAGCGGAACCGGTCAAACGTCACGTGTTGACGCGTTACGTCAAGCTGTGGATAAAGCAGTTTCTTTTGGTTTTGACCTTAAAGGCGCAGTGATGGCCAGTGATGCATTTTTCCCGTTTCCGGATTGTGTTGAACTCGCTGACAAAGCCGGAATCACAGCGGTAATTCAACCGGGTGGCTCTATAAAAGATCAGCTGAGCATTGATTATTGCAACGAAAATGAATTGGCCATGGTAATGACCGGAACCAGACATTTTAAACATTAAAAAATCATATTTTTTAACTACATTTAAGATTTAACCTTTAGCATACTCACCCTAATTTCCAACAGCGCATATGGGCTTTTTTGATTTTCTTACCGAAGAAATAGCGATAGATCTTGGTACCGCAAACACCCTTATTATTCACAATGACAAAGTTGTGGTTGACAGTCCGTCTATTGTAGCCCGTGACCGCATGAGCAATAAGATCATTGCTGCCGGAAAAGACGCTGCGATGATGCAAGGTAAAACGCACGAAAACATCAAAACCATTCGCCCGCTCAAAGACGGTGTAATTGCTGATTTTGATGCCAGTGAGCAAATGATGAGTATGTTCATCAAAGAGATCCCGGCGCTTAAGAAACGTATGTTTGCTCCTGCGCTTAGAATGGTGGTATGTATTCCGTCAGGAATCACAGAGGTTGAGATGCGTGCGGTAAAAGAAAGTGCTGAGCGTGTTAACGGTAAAGAGGTTTACCTGATTCACGAGCCTATGGCTGCGGCTATTGGTATTGGCGTTGACATTATGCAGCCTAAAGGAAATATGATTGTAGATATAGGTGGTGGAACCACTGAAATCGCGGTGATCGCTTTAGGTGGAATTGTATGTGATAAATCGGTTAAAATTGCGGGTGATGTCTTTACCAATGACATCATTTATTATATGCGCACCCAACACAACTTGTATGTTGGAGAGCGCAGTGCGGAAAAAATAAAAATTCAAATAGGAGCAGCTACCGAAGATTTAGAGGTTCCGCCGGAAGATATGAGCGTTCAAGGACGTGATTTGCTTACAGGGAAACCAAAACAGGTTCAAATCTCATTTAGAGAGATCGCTAAAGCTTTAGATAAATCTATCTTACGTATTGAAGATGCGGTGATGGAAACGCTTTCTCAAACGCCTCCGGAACTTGCTGCAGATATTTACAACACCGGGATTTACCTTGCCGGTGGTGGTAGTATGCTACGTGGGCTAGATAAGCGTTTGTCTCAAAAAACCGACTTACCGGTGTACATTGCTGAAGATCCTTTGCGCGCTGTGGTGCGCGGTACCGGGATCACGCTTAAAAACCTAAACAAGTTTAAAAGCGTACTCATCAAATAATAGCATCGTGATTCATGCAGCAAATCGTCAATTTTTTCATAAAGTACAGAAACTTTCTGCTCTATGCCTTTTTGCTGTTTATTTCGCTGGTTTTTACGATTCAGTCGCACTCGTATCATCGTAGCAAGTTTGTAAATTCAGCTAACTTCTTAAGCGGTGGAATCTACAGCAGTCTTGATAATATTACAGAGTACTTTGATTTAAAAGTGCACAATGCGCAGCTTGTTGAAGAAAACAACAGGTTACGCACCCGATTGCTTAACACGCGAGACAGCATTTCGCAAAAAATAGACACGGCTACTTTTCATAAGCGCTTCCGGTTTACGACCGCTAAAACTATTAATAACAACTATACGTTTAAGGACAATTTTCTAACGCTACGTGCCGGGACTAAAGACGGCCTGAAACAAGATTTAGGTGTGATCACCAGCAAAGGAATTGTAGGTATCGTAGATCGCGCTTCGGCTAATTATGCCACTGTGATAAGCATTCTTAATAGCAATTCACAGATCAATGCCAAGCTGAAGAAAAGTAATCACTTTGGTATTTTAGTATGGCGCGGCGGGGATCCTAATATAGTAGACCTTATCGATGTACAGTCTAAGGCTCCTGTTCAAAAAGGCGACACCATTGTTACCGGCGGAAAGTCAACCATCTTTCCGGAAGGTATTGGCATAGGCACCATCAAGTCTTTTGAGCTTGATCCTAGCGAAAACTTTTATAGTATTAAAGTTGAACTTTTTAACGACATGACAAACATTGGGTATGTGTATGTCATTGAAAATCTTGACCGAACCGAAATACAAACTCTAGAACAACAAACAGCAGATGAACAATAGTGTCACGCAAAACATACTGCGGTTTGTATTTCTTGTTTTGGTTCAAATCGCAATATTTAACAACATCAATTTTTTAGGGTATATCAATCCGTATCCCTACGTGTTGTTTATTATTTTATTTCCCATAGGTGATAACAAAGCCTTATTGTTGGCGCTAAGCTTTTTATTAGGGATCAGCATTGATATGTTTTGCAATAGTGGCGGAATGCACGCCGCCAGCTGTGTGACCATAGCCTATTTAAGACCTTGGATCTTACAATCTATTTTTGGCCTTGCTTATGAATATAACGCAGTCAAAGTGGTTAAAGCAGCTTTTGGACAACGCTTACTGTATACCACGATCTTAGTATTCTCACATCATTTGATATTATTTTTCCTCGAAAGTTTTAACTTTTCAGACATAATCTATATACTTAAAAAGACGTTGTTCAGTGGGGCCTTTACTGTGCTTCTTTGTATCATTCTAATAACCCTTTTTAGCGTTAAGCGTAGATGAGAAAAATTCTGCTTTTTTCTATTGTTTTAATTTCCGGAATCCTCCTAACAGGAAGGCTCTTTTATCTTCAGATTTTAGATACTTCCTATGCCAGTTTATCGGTAAACAATGCGATCAAGCGAATTTATGATTACCCGCAACGCGGCCACATCTATGATCGCAACGGTTCGCTATTAGTCAGCAACCAACCTTCGTATGATGTTATGGTTATTCCTCGAGAAGTAAAACCCTTTGACACTACCGAGTTTTGTGGCTTATTAAAAATGACGAAAGAAGCCTTGGTCAAGCGATTAGACAAAGCCCGTGTGTATTCTCCCAGACTTCCGTCTATTGTGATTCCGCAGCTTACAAAATCGGAGTACGCCTATTTGCAAGAAAAAATGCGTAAGTATGAAGGTTTTTACATTCAAAAACGCTCGTTGCGTGATTATCAGGTAGATTACGGTGCAAACTTTTTAGGCTATATCGCCGAAGTAAATCGTGCTGATATTGAAGATAACCCGTACTATCAATCAGGTGACTTAAAAGGGCGTACAGGTGTTGAACGCCAATACGAAGAAATTTTACGCGGAGTAAAAGGAGTTAAATACATTCAGAAAGATCGTTTCAACCGTGATATTGGCGCTTATAAAAACGGAAGCCTCGATACTATTCCCAAGCCTGGAAAAGACCTAACGCTTACCATTGACGCTGAGCTGCAAAAGTATGGCGAAGAGCTAATGGTAAATAAGCGCGGCGGAATTGTCGCCATTGAACCTTCAACAGGCGAAATTCTTGCCTTAGTAAGCGCACCTAATTTTGATCCCGCCCTGCTCGTTGGTAGAGAGCGTTCCCGCAACTTCACCAACTTATATTACGATTCTATTGCAAAACCACTTTTTGACCGCGGTTTACAAGCACAATATCCTCCGGGATCTCCCTTTAAAACCCTGAATGCACTTATTGCTTTACAGGAAGATGTGGTAGACCCTCAAGAAAGTTTTGCCTGCCATATGGGTTATTATTACGGTTCTAGAGGAAGAAAATTAGGCTGTCACAGCCACCCTAGTCCGTTGAGTATGGTACCAGGAATCGCAAACTCGTGCAATGCCTATTTTGCCAATGTGTATCGCCGCGTAATCGAGAAGTATGACACTCCACAGGAAGGTATGGACGTTTGGCACAATCACTTGGCAAGTTTTGGCCTTGGGCAATATATGGGAACCGATTTACCTACGGGCCGTCCCGGTTATATTCCTGATAGCGATTACTACAACAGAGCCTATGAATATCCTAAATACAAATGGTTTAGTACTGCTACGATCTCAAACTCTATCGGGCAGGGCGAAGTGAGTCTCACGCCTATTCAACTTGCAAATGTGACTGCCACCATTGCAAATAGAGGTTGGTTTTATACGCCGCACATTGTAAAAGATATCGAAGGTGAACACGACGCAATTCCTGAAAAATACCGCACCAAGAATTATACGACCATCGATGCTAAAAACTACGAACCTGTAGTTGAAGGAATGTCTGGCGCGTATAATTACGGTACAGCGGCAGGCGTACAGATCCCTGGAATTGAGATCTGCGGAAAAACAGGAACTGCTGAAAACTATACCAAAATAGACGGTAAACGTCAGCAGCTTACAGATCATTCGATTTTTGTAGCTTTTGCTCCTAAAGACAATCCTAAAATTGCTATCGCTGTTTTTGTTGAAAACGGTTATTGGGGTGGTCGCTACGGCGGAAAGATTGCCAGTCTAATGATCGAAAAGCATATAAAAGGTGAGATTACCCGTACCGATCTTGAAGACTGGATCTTAACGCACAGTCTTGAAGAAGAATACGCAAAACCCTTAAGCGGAAAGCCATTCCCAATTAATGATGGTAAAAAAATAAGTGGTAAAATCGAAGAAAAGCTCAAAAGTTAATGCGCAGTACAGCACGCAACGCACGCAATAATTTTGACTGGCTTCTTATAGTGATCTATCTAGCGCTGGTAGGTATTGGCTGGGTAAATATCTACTCTGCTTCTATTGATCCTTCTGGAGTTTCCAACTTTTTTGACCTCAGCAATCTATATACAAAGCAGCTGCTCTTTATAGCTTTGAGCTTACTGCTAATTGTGTTCATACTCTCACTGGAAGCCAAATTCTTTGAGCGGTTTGCCAGTGTGATCTACGTCGTTTCGATCGCCTCCTTACTAGGCCTTTTTGTCTTCGGAAAAAACATAAGTGGTGCAACCAGTTGGTATGCCTTTGGAAGCTTTAGTTTACAACCTAGTGAATTTGCCAAAGCAGCTACTGCTCTAGCCCTGGCCAAATATCTTAGCGATATTCAGACTGATGTAAAGTCATTCACCCACCAGTTTAGAGCTTTTATCATCATCGCTTTGCCTGCGCTTTGTATTGTACCGCAGCCTGACCCCGGAAGCGCACTTGTTTACGCAGCCTTTTTCTTTCCGCTTTATCGCGAAGGACTTTCTGGAATTTATTTAATTACCGGTTCCATTACCATCGCTTTGTTTGTTTTAACGCTTGCTTTTGGCCCTGTGTATATCATTGCCGGCATTGTGCTAATCGCTATTATTCTGCTCATCAAAAACCGAAAAAAGCGCTTTGGCAAACGTTATTTTTACATTCTGCCAATTGTATCTATGCTGTTTGTACTTTCGGTGAATTATATTTTTCAGAACGTTTTTGAACAGCGCCACAGAGACCGTTTTAATGTGGTATTGGGTAAAGATGTAGATATGAAAAGTATAGGTTATAATACCTATCAATCTGAAATTGCCATCGGCAACGGCGGACTGACCGGAAAAGGTTTTTTAAAGGGAACTCAAACTAAGGGAAACTTTGTGCCGGAGCAGCATACAGACTATATTTTTAGCACCGTAGGCGAAGAATGGGGATTTTTAGGAAGCACGCTGGTAATCCTTCTTTTTGTAGGCTTAATGCTGCGGATCATCATTCTTTCAGAACGGCAAAAGAGTCAGTTTAGCCGCATTTATGGTTACAGCATCGCCGGAATATTGTTTATACACTTCTTGGTGAACATCGGGATGGTTACCGGAGTTTTCCCTACTGTAGGTATCCCGCTGCCGTTTTTTAGCTATGGTGGTTCGGGGCTTTGGGGCTTCACCATTTTGCTGTTTATCTTTATTAAACTCGACAGCAATCGGGTTAATGAATGGTAACTAAAACACCCAGCGATCCACGGGTTTTTCAGCTTCTATTTTGTGTTCTACGGAATCTTCCAACTGCGGAAAAAAGTCAATTCCGGTTGCATTTTCTACCTCATCTACAGAGACCACAAACTGCTGAAGCGCTGCGTTACTTTCGCGATGCGGAATTAAAAAAGCCAAACAAGAGTAGCCTGAATCATTTTTCCGAAGGACGATCTTGTAAAAAGCACTAGGAACGACCACCTTCTCGGTTCCTATCGTACCCAAACCGTTAATTGTTAGTCCGCCGGTAATTACCGTTATCTTATTGTACCGCGAAGCCCAATCTCTAACTTGATGCTCCAACCGATTCCATATCCCCGCGTTGAACGCATTCAGTTGCGGACTGATATTACTGGTCAAAAAAGTTTCATTGTACGCCTGCGTGCTAAAGCTTCGGTCTCCGGCAGGGCATAAATGTCCGCGGTCATAACCGCTGTTTTTATAATTACGCCAGTCTGCCGCTCCCGTTTCTACGGCATTATCTACCATAAAATACGGCCTACTCAAACTCTTGCTGTTCTGCAGTTGGGATTTCTCTAAGGTGTAAGCCACCCAAGAGGCTTGCTCTGCAGCTTCATTATATGATAAGCTGTAGTACTGATGATGCACCAACGTTGCAGGCGCAGCTTCCGGAAGTAAAAAGCTTAATGCCGTTGACTTGATTTCCGCACCAGTGGCTACGTGTTGCTCTTTTTGCTTTTGATCTAAATGCTGATTTACAAGATAAATGATCGTAATAGCCACCATCATCAATAGCGGGTAAGTGTACTTTCTTCGCATAAATTATTTTACTCCTTTTACATCCAAAGCATCGCGTAAGGCATTACCCATAAGCATAAATGCCATCACTAAACTCATAATCGCCAGACCGGGAATAATTGCTAAATAGGCTTTCCCTAAAATAATATAAGAATAGTGATCTTTAATCATCGCTCCCCAACTTGGAATAGGCGGTTGTGCACCAATCCCTAAAAAGCTGAGTCCACTTTCTATAAGTATTGCGCTGGCAAAATTTGCGGCGCTGATCACAATTACCGGCGCCAAAATATTAGGGATAATATGTTTAAATAGAATGCGCATATTACCATAGCCAAGAGCACGAGCGGCGGTGACATATTGCGCTTCCTTAACGCTAAGAACCTGCCCTCTAACTACACGCGCTACTTCTACCCACATCGTAAGCCCTACAGCTATAAAAACCTGCCAGAAACCCTTCCCTAAGGCTAAAGTAATGGCAATTACTAGCAATAATGTAGGGATAGACCAAGTAACATTGATAATCCACATAATGAGTGCGTCTATTTTACCACCGTAATAGCCCGCGATTGCTCCTAAAACCACACCGATCAACAATGAGATCAAAACAGCCACAAAACCAATACTAAAAGAAATACGCGTACCTATGAGCATTCTACTCAGCAAATCACGACCGTATTTATCAGTACCCAGAAGAAAAACTTTTTCAGATATAAATTGTTCCTCGAAGTCTTTCTTAGCAACCTCTGTAATTCCAAAATCTTTTAAAGCAACTGCTTTGGTTAACTCGAGGTCTTCATCTTCAGAATAAGGCTTATATTCTACCTCATCCTCGTGCAAGGTCCAACTCGAGATCGGGATTTCTGTATCGGTATTGACCTTTCCATTCAACAGCGCTCCTAACCAAGTTTGCTTTTGATGGTCGGGCCCGGGAACATTCAGCATTTCTACACGAAATCCGGGCTTTTTAGAATGGATAGCCAAATGCATTTGATTGGCATTGCTCGAGTCGTCTGGTGCGATCAAATATGCAAATAAGGCGATCAAACCGCAGAGCACGATATATATAAAACTCAAAACGCCCCAGAAATTTCTTTTGAATTTCTGGAGCGCTAAATGAGTTAATGAACTTGAATGTTCTGCCATAGGTTAATCCCTAACGTCAGCCAATTTACCTCTTCTAATATTATTTACTTTAAGATCTTCTAACACGTTAATGGCTTCATCCATATACACATCTTTAGCAAGATCTTGATGCCAACGCTCACGCTTTTGTTTTAAAACCGTGTCGCTCTCAAATTTTTGAATTTCGTATGGAAGCGATTTAAACGTTAAGCCTGACTTATAATTGCGTAAGGAATCAAAGCGTTTAGCTTCCTCTTCATTTTGTTCCATTTTAGCAGAATATGCATCAATGTTTAAAGGCCAAACTGAATCATCTTGCTTGCTCTTGATCCATTTTGCATTTTCTTCAATCAATTGCAACTGCTTGTTTTTAGCCATACGCGCGTTACTGTTGCTGATGGTTTGATCATAATCTATATAACCATCCCAAACCTCATAATCAGCGGCAGCGATCTTATCCCAAGGTAACGGGTTGTCTAGATCTTTTTCACCAATATCAATGTAACTGAATTGGTCTGGAACCACTACATCACTTTTGACACCTTCTAATTGCGTTGAACCACCATTGATTCGGTAGAACTTCTGTGTAGTGATTTTTAAAGCTCCCATATCACCTAAATCATTCTGACGCAACCAACGGTTTAGGTCATATACATTTTGAACTGTTCCCTTTCCATAGGTTTGTTTACTACCTATAATCACAGCTCTTTTGTAATCTTGCATAGCAGCTGCAAGAATCTCACTTGCTGAAGCCGAAATTTCATTGACTAATATCACAAGAGGCTTATCCCATAAAATCTCAGGATCTTTATCCTTTAAAATTTCACTATCCGCACCATTTGATTTTACCTGTACAATAGGTCCTTCTTTAATGAATAAACCTGCGATATCTACCACAGTTGAAAGTGATCCTCCACCATTACTTCTTAAATCAATTACAAGACCATCTACATCCTGCTCTTTAAGACGAATAATCTCTTTCTTAACATCGGTAGCAGCATTGCGTTGCTCTGCATTCTGCATATCAAAATAGAACTTTGGTAAGTTGATCACACCGTACGTTCTATCGTCTTTATCTACAGTCGTGGTTTTAGCATAGGTTTCTTCAATCTCCACAACATCACGCGTGATTGCAATATTCTTGATAGAGCCATCCTTTTTCTTCACATTAAGGGTCACTACGGTTCCTTTAGGGCCTTTAATCAGCTCTACCGCATCATCTAAACGCATACCAACCACGCTAGTTGCAACATCTTCATCTGCCTGTTTTACCTTTAGAATAATGTCTCCCTCCTTAAGCTCTTCACCTCTCCAAGCTGGTCCACCAGAAATAATTTCGGTGATACTGATCTCGTTACTTTTTTTCTGAAGACGGGCTCCAATTCCTTGAAACTGACCACTCATTTGCATATCAAAACGATCTTTATCAACCGGCGCAAAATACGTGGTATGCGGGTCAAATTCTTCAACTATAGAGTTGATGTAAATCGAAAAGTAATCTTCTCGATCTAATTCATCTGCAAACTCAAAATATTCAACTAAAGATTGCTTGGTAGTCTCTCTCGTTTCTTTTTCAATTTCTGAATTTGATAACGGCGTATATCCTGTTGAGTCTTTAGCCTTTTTGGCTTCTTCTTCAATACGGTCGTAATACGTGCCAATGGTGTTGAACTTCAGTTGATTTTCCCAACGTGCCTTAAGCTCTTTTTGATTTTTAGCATAGTCTAAATTCTCATACTCTGTATCAATAGTTTCATCTTTAGAGTAATCAAATGGCTGAGATAAAATATCATCGTAAATCGCCTTTGACTCTTCCATACGTTCTCTAAGTCGTGTGTATGCTAAATCAAAAAAGCTAATATCTTCCTTTCTAATTTGATCATCTATCTGATCTTTATAGGCTTCGAATTCTTTGATATCACTTTTAAGGTAATAACGCTTTAGAGGATCTAAGGCAGTTACAAAATCATCAAAAACCTCCTCAGAGAATTCATCATTAAATTCTTTGGCATCATAGTGCCCTTTTTCGAGCACATAAGAAATTAAGCTAACGAGTACTTTATCTTTTCCGGGATCTTCATCACTTGTGGTAAAACTGCAAGAAGCTGCAGCTAACAGTAAGGCCAAAACGAGCACCTTCACATTTTTTATCATAATACGTTGCATTTTCATCTTTTACTAGCAATCTACATTAAAAACCGTGCCAGCGCTTAATTTTTCAGCTAACAATTTGTTAAACGTTAAGCCGGGCTATGGCTTGGTAATTTAGTATTTTAGCGTCAGAAAGCAAAACCAAATGACCGATCAAAAACCTCTTATATTAGTCACTAACGACGATGGCATCACGGCTCCCGGAATACGCAAATTAATCAGCATCATGCAAGAGCTTGGAGATGTGGTCGTTGTAGCTCCTGACAGCCCGCAAAGCGGTATGGGCCATGCTATAACTGTTAACGACACTATTTATTGCGACCCGGTAAAAGAATTTCAGGAGGACACGCACAAAGAGTACCGTTGCTCCGGCACACCAGCTGATTGTGTTAAGATCGCCGTACAAGAAATTATGCATCGCAAGCCTGACATTTGTGTCAGTGGTATAAATCACGGCTCTAATTCATCTATTAATGTCATTTATAGCGGTACTATGAGCGCAGCTGTAGAAGCAGGTGTAGAAGGAATTCCCGCAATTGGGTTTTCGCTACTCGATTATTCTATAGATGCTGATTTCTCGCATTGCGCGGCTTACGTAAAAAAGATCACGCAAGAAGTATTACAAAACGGATTGCCAAAAGGTGTTGTGCTCAACGTAAATATCCCAAAATTAAAATCCAGCGAAATAAGCGGCATTAAAGTGGGGCGTCAAGCTAATGCGCAATGGGTTGAAGATTTTGACAAGCGCACCAACCCAATGGGGCGAGATTACTATTGGTTGAGTGGCGAGTTTGTAAACGAAGATCAAGGTGAGGATACAGACGAGTGGGCTTTGGCTAACGGTTATGTTTCGGTGGTGCCTGTGCAATTTGATCTGACCGCGCATCATTTTATAGAAAAACTGAATGACTGGAAATTTAATGATTAACTATTCGTTCTACGGAAAACAATTACGCAATTCGTGAAATACTATATTATAGCAGGAGAAGCCAGTGGCGATTTACACGCAGCTAATTTGATGAAAGCAATTTTAGCCGAAGATCCACAGGCTGATTTTAGGTTCTGGGGTGGCGATTTGATGCAAAAAGTGGGCGGCACGCTCGTTAAACACTATCGCGATCTGGCATTTATGGGTTTCCTCGAAGTGCTTATGAATCTGCGCACGATCACTAAGAATCTAGCATTTTGTAAAAAAGACATCGCTCAGTTTAACCCCGATGTGATCATCTATATTGATTACCCCGGTTTTAATATGCGCATTGCAAAATGGGCGCGCCAAGAAGGCTATAAAAACCATTACTACATCTCTCCACAAATCTGGGCTTGGAAGGAAGGCCGTATAAAAGCAATCAAACAAGATGTTGACGCGATGTATGTGATTCTTCCGTTTGAGAAGCAATTTTATGAGGAGAAACATAACTTCCCGGTGCACTTTGTGGGACATCCCTTAATTGATGAGATCAGTGCACGTACACCGGTGATTCCTGAAAATTTCAGAAAGGAACACCAATTAGATGAGCGACCTATTATCGCACTACTACCCGGAAGCCGTAAGCAGGAAATTCAAAAAATGCTTGAGATTATGTTGAGCGTTACTCCTGATTTTCCCGATTATCAGTTTGTGATCGCCGGAGCCCCAAGTCAAGACCTTGACTTTTACGAACCGTTTTTAAAGAAGAATCGGGTTCATATCGTTATGAATCAAACCTATAATTTACTAGACGTCGCACACGCTGCGCTGGTAACTTCTGGCACAGCAACTCTAGAAACTGCACTTTTTAAAGTTCCTGAAGTCGTTTGTTATAAAGGTGGAAGAATTTCTTATGAGATCGCAAAACGCGTTATTAATCTCGATTACATTTCGTTAGTAAACCTGATTATGGATCGCGAAGTAGTAAAAGAATTAATTCAAACCGAATTCAATACCAAAACGCTTAAAAAAGCGTTAGCAGAGATTTTAGAAGAAGAAAAAAGAAAAGCACTTTTTTCAGAATATTATAAATTAGAAAAAAAGTTAGGCGGCGTAGGCGCAAGTGCCTCTACGGCTAAACTTATTGTAAATGCTATTCAGTCAAACTGACTCTAGATTGTATATGACCAGAACAAGCCTCTCTATAATTATAAGTATTGCTTTAGTAAGCTGCGGCGGAAGCAAAAAAGCGGTAAAATCTGCAACAACGGTAGAAAACACGAGATATATAGCTCCAGAAAAAAGTTCGGTCCCCACCTCTGATCCTTCAACGCGTGAATTGATGTATTTATCAGAAATAAAACCAAGTGAAGAAAATCAACTTCGATTCAATATCATCAAAAATGCGCGCCAGTATGAAGGCACGCCTTACAAGTACGGAGGCACAACTCCTAAAGGAATGGATTGCAGCGGACTCGTATACACCGCATTTCTGGAGGAAGGAATAAGCATTCCGCGTGTGAGCAGACATATTGCAGAAGAAGGCGAACGCATTAAAACCGATGATGTAATTCCCGGTGATTTATTGTTCTTCATTACCGGCAGACGCAGCCGTCAAATCAATCACGTGGGTATTGTGGTTGATGTTTTACCGGGGCAAATTCTTTTTATCCACTCCTCTACCTCTCAAGGTGTGATCGTCTCTTCGCTTAATGAAGGCTACTGGAACAATGCCTTTAAAGAAGCCCGAAGAATTATGTAACTCATTGATTTTTTGACTAGTATTGCAAAGTATTAACCCACTTCTTGTTGCCATTTGTTATGAAAGGCATCAACATAACACTTTGCATTGCCCTACTGGGTTTGATCTCAGGTATCCTCTTATGCCCGGTTTTGAACTTCAGCTTGCTCATAGAATTCATTGTATTTTTAAGTTGCTTTTTCAGTTTCCTTAGTCTTCATTTTATTTTTAAACGGAAACACATCTACAGTGTTTTTACAGCATTCGCAGCATTTTTGCTTTTTGTTTCTATTGGTGTTTTACTAGTTACGCTTTCTGATCCTTTGCTCAAAGAATCGCATTACAACAAAACTTTAGCCTTTGATCAACCTCAAACGATCTTGCTTGAAATTGACGAAAAACTCAAACCCGGTTTTTACGACTCTAAATATGTAGCCCGCGTACTTCAAATTCAGAATAAACCGGCAACCGGAAAACTGATTGTAAATATCGAAAAAGACAGTGCCAAACCAGCGTCAGATCTCCGAGTAGGGCAATACATCCTAACAAAAACAGCTGCGCAAAAGATCGCACCACCTCGTAATCCGTTTCAATTTGATTACAAAGCCTATCTCGAACAACGAGGTATTTTTGCTGCAATAACAGTATCTAAGCAAGAGTTGCTACAACTTCCTAATAAAAGGAATTCGCCACAATCCTTTGCAGATCATCTACGCTCAAGTCTGAATGCCAAACTAGACCGTTTTACAATGCATCCGGACAACAGAGCGGTTTTGAACGCACTTGTATTAGGACAACGCCAAGAGCTCTCTACCGACTTGCAGAATGATTACGCCAACGCCGGAGTCATTCACATACTAGCTGTGTCTGGCCTTCACGTGGGAATCCTTATGCTTATAGTACAATTTCTGCTTAAACCACTAGGCAACTATCGGCGCAGCCGCATTCTAAAAACACTAATCGTTTTATTAGGGATCTGGGGGTTTGCGTTAATCACCGGCTTCTCGCCCTCGGTATTAAGAGCCGCAACAATGTTCACCTTCATTCAAGCTGGATTCTTTTTTAATCAGCGAAAAGCAGGATTCAATGCGCTGATCGCTTCGGCATTTGTATTGCTGGCGATCAGACCAAGATTACTGTTTGAAGTAGGTTTTCAATTGAGTTATGCAGCGGTCTTTGCCATCCTGTGGCTCTATCCAAAATTTGAAAAATTAGGTCTCCCGAGGAATAAGCTACTACAGTATTACTGGAAAATCATTTTGGTCAGTCTCGCCGCACAAATAGGCGTACTGCCGCTAAGCCTATTTTATTTTCACCAATTCCCGGGAGTATTTCTTATAGCCAATTGTGTCGTGTTGCCCTTTTTAGGTTTTATTCTAATTTATGGCTTGATCCTACTGATTGCAGCAGCGCTTAACCTGCTTCCTAAATTTGCAGTTGATTGTTATGATCTGATCCTGACTTGGCTTAATACCTTTATAAAAGGGTTGGCGAGTCTTGATGTATTCCTAATCGAAAACATTTATTTCTCGTTACCGCTAGTCATTCTATCGTACCTTTTAATTTTTTCCGCGGAAAACTTTAGCCGAAGGTTTAGTTTTAAAAACATAAGCCTGCTACTTCTAGTGCTTATAAGTTTTCCTGTCACGCTTTGCCTTACTGAATTCGCCCAAAGGCAACCTAAGTTTTACATTCTTCATCAATACCAAACCAGTCTGTTTTCTTATCAAAATGAACAACTTGAATTCACTTATTACACCGAATCAGATCGCGAACCACCTCAACAACTTTTAAACCAGTTTAAAACCCATCAGCAGGTTGCTGCTGCGCAAGCAGCTAAGCTGAAACACTTCTACCACATTAAAGAACAGACTATTTTTCGAATAGATAGCAGTGCCGTTTTTGATATCTCGAAGCTTGAACCCGATTTTATTGTTCTTACTCAGTCTCCAAAAGTGAATCTGGATCGGGTTACTGAACGTTATCCAAATGCGGTTTACATTGCTGACGGAAGCAACTACAAAAGTTATGTAGCGCGCTGGGAAGCTACTTGTACAAAAAAGAAAATCCCTTTTCACAATACGTATGAAAAGGGATTTTATAAGATAGAGTAGTTACTTTTTAGCTCTTAAACGTACTTTCAAAATTAGATTGATATTCCTCCCAAGCTTCAGCAGTCGTGATTTCTAAATAGTCGTCAGACTCGATCATCTTCAGAAAAAGTTCTAACTGCTGTGGTGTTTTATAACCGGGCAACGGCTGAATCAAATTGCCTTTTTCATCAAAAAATACTATGCTGGGGTACGCATTTATTTTCATTGCATGCGCAAATAAATGCTGACTGTTGCGTCCTTTTCGTTTAGGATCATAATTAGGGTTCGTGTACACAAAATCTTGATAATCTATAGACTCTGTTCCTTCTGCATTAAATTTTACCGCATAGTAATTTTGATTCACATACTTTGCGACATCAGGATTCTGAAAGGTGTTTTTATCCAGTAATTTGCACGGCCCGCACCAATCTGTATACACATCCATAAAGATCTTGCGAGGCTCTTTTTTCTGAGCTTTAAGCGCCTCTCCAAAACTCATCCATTTTATTTTTTCTTGTGCTGAAAGGCTTCCGGCACTACAAATGGCAATCATTAAAAAAACTATAACTCGTTGCATATATTATTTTTAGGGTGGTAATTCAAAAAACAGACCGTTTTAATGAATTCCGTGCATTAATTTCTTCAGTAAAGGGTGTAACAAAATTATTAAAACTCCTGCTCCTCCCGGAATTAAAAAGAATAATAAAAAGAAGGTTGACAAACTATATTCTTGAGTAACCTGATCGATCATTCCACCGGTGCTTCCGGCCAACTTGTTTCCGATAGCTATTGCCAGGTACCAAACTCCGTACATCATTGCGATCATTCTACCGGGAACCAATTTACTTACGTAGGAAAGCCCCACCGGAGACAGACAAAGTTCTCCCATCGTATGAAAGTAATAGGCAAGAATCAACCAAATGATACTTACAGCCGCAGTTTGCGCACCCTGCGGAATATCGCTAGCACCGTATGCCAGAGCCGCAAAACCAGTACCAAGAAGTATGAGTCCGACCCCATATTTTACAGCCACACTGGGGTTATATTTTGATTCCCAAACTTTAGAAAAAAGTGGTGCAAAAATGATGATAAATAAAGAGTTTAATACACTAAACCAAGAAGCAGGTACTTCAGGAGATTCTGCAGTGTACTGCTCGTAAAGCATCGTCAATACAAGTCCCCAGATTATTAAAAAGCTTGCTCCAAGAATGATATTTGCCCACTTATAATTTTTGAACGTTTGCTTAAACAACAAGTATAACACCCAAGTGATTACCCCTAGCGGAATGATCGTGATCAACGTGTTTGCGATTCTAAAAATGGTCCCTGCGCTTCCTTCTAAAACGCGGTCTGTGTAATCATTTGCAAAAATGGTCATCGACCCACCGGCTTGCTCAAAAGCTGCCCAGAAAAAAATGGTGAAGAAGGCAAAAATAGATACTGCGATCATTCGGTCGCGCACCACGGTCGTATAGCGAACAATTCTGGCTACAACCAATACCAGAAATACTAAAAGCGCTAGAAGAATCATAATGTTACTTCCGGAAAGACTACCTACTTCAAACGCAAAAACATCAGTGCCGCCTATTTTTGACATGGGATCATTAATGATCCACACCAACCCGATAAGCGCACTTACAGCGATTAATAGTTTATCGATCGCCGTAAACGGATTTCTTTTAACCGAAGGATCTTCGGTCACTTCTTTACTTTCGGTTTTAACAGGCTTCTTCCCTACTTCACCAAATATTCCTTGGGCAAAATAAAACTGAAGCATTCCTGCAAACATGAAAATTCCGGCCAGACCGAAGCCCCAATGCCAACCCCATTGCTCACCCAGGTAGCCACACAGTAAAATCCCTAAAAAAGCACCGGCATTAACACCCATATAGTAAATGGTGTATGCGCCGTCTTTTTTATGCTCGTGATTGGCATACATCTCTGAAATGATCGAAGTCATCGTTGGCTTAAAAAAGCCATTACCTGCACATAAGAAGAACAGTCCAAGATATAATGCAAACTCGCTATCAACCGCCATTGACGCATGACCTAAGGTCATCAACAAAGCCCCTACAACCACTGCCATCCGATACCCGATGATTCTGTCGGCAATATAACCGCCCAGAATAGGTGTTAGATACACCATAGAGGTGTAAGTTCCGTAGAGCGACAAGGCGTGCTCTCTTGGCCACGCCCAACCTTCTTCAAACAGCGAAGCCGTTAAAAATAAAACCAGCAGTGCGCGCATCCCGTAATACGAAAAGCGCTCCCACATTTCGGTAAAAAATAAAACAAATAATCCGGCGGGATGACCCAACACCGGATTTTTGAAAAATTGTTCTGTAGACGTAGTTGCCATTTGAACGTTTCTGTATTAGTTAATATCAGGATCTGCGAGTTCATACTCCTCTTGCTCCAGCATCTCACGCTCGTTATCTTCGGCACCGTGAGTAAGCTTTTCTAATTTCTTTCTAAAAACTAAAACCAGTAAAGCAAAAGCGATACAGAAAACTGCGATTCCGGTAAAAATGGTATACTCACCCAACTCAGAAGCAGACTCTCCTAAAAGTCCGGCTACTTTGTTACCAAAACCTGTCATTGCAAAATAAACGCCCATCATTATAGACGCATATTTTAAAGGCGCAAGTTTAGTAATGTATGAAAGCGCAACCGGCGAAAGACAAAGTTCTCCAACAGTATGGAATAAATAAGCCAATACCAACCAGTACATTGCTGACGCTCCGTTCGCTTGAAATTGCGCAGAAGCAGCTGTCATAAAAAAGAATCCAGACCCCATAATTATAAGTCCCATTGTCATTTTAAATAGAGAGGTAGCAGTTTTTCCTTTGAGTTTACGCTTTGCCCAAAAACCAGCCACTGATGTTCCTAGCAAAATGATAAATAACGCATTTAAAGATTGGAACCAAGATGCAGGTACTTCATTACCGATAAATGGTAAAGCGAAAGAAAGCGTTCTATCTGTTTTTTCAGAAGCATAAATATTCATCAAACCACCGGCTTGCTCAAAAGCACCCCAAAAAACGATCACCATTAAGAAAGAAACTAATAAAACGATCACACGGTCCTTTTCAATTTTACTTAATGGGCGCTTACTCGCTGCAAGTTCTTCAGGATCTGTAGACGAACCTAAAAAGTTTCCTACACGCTTAAGGTATTTCTGACCTAGCATATATTGCAAGAGCCCTAAAGCCATTCCAATTCCTGCAAGACCAAAACCATAATGCCAGCCGTAAACTTCACCTACAGTACCAACTACCAAACTTGAGATGAAAGCACCTAAATTGATTCCGATGTAGAAAATAGTAAATCCTTTATCTCGACGAATATCTCCTTGCTTATACAGACCACCAACCATTGTGGAGATGTTTGGTTTTAACATCCCAACTCCGGCGATAATCAAACCAAGCCCTGTATAAAACGCCCACATTTGTTCAACCGCAAGAATACCGTGCCCGGCAACAAGAAGAATCCCCCCGTAAAGCACAGATTTTTTCTGACCCAAATATTTATCGGCGATCCAACCTCCCGGAATGGAAGAAACATAAACTAGCATTGTGTATGTACCGTAAAGCGAAAGCGCTTCGGCATTGGTCCATCCTAAACCGGGATTTCCAGATGCTGTTTCTGCCACTAAATACAATACCAAAATTGCCCGCATTCCGTAATAGGAAAAGCGCTCCCACATTTCTGTGAAGAATAAAATATACAGTCCTACCGGATGCCCAAACAATTCTTTCTGTTTAGGAAGTTGTGCTGATTGTGCCATAAGTGCTTATAAATTTTCTTTAATGAAATTTGTCATTTTAGTATACAGATGCAAGCGCGTGTTGCCGCCATAAATCCCGTGATTTTTATCAGGATAGATCGCCCAGTCAAACTGCTTATTAGCTTGCACTAAAGCTTCGATCAAACGCATACTGTTTTGAACGTGTACGTTATCATCTGCACTACCGTGTACCAATAAAAACTTACCTTCTAATTTGTCTACGTGAGAAAGCGGAGAGTTATTGTCATAGCCCGAAGCATTTTCCTGCGGAGTCGTCATATAACGCTCTGTATAAATCGAATCGTAAAATCTCCAGCTGGTTACCGGCGCAACAGCAATTGCCATTTTAAAGGTGTCTGCTCCTTGAAAAATACAGTTAGAAGCCATAAAACCACCGTAGCTCCATCCCCAAATACCTATGCGGTCTGCATCTACATAATCACGCTCGCCCAATGCCTGCGCAGCAGCGATCTGATCTTCAACCTCATATTTACCCAATTCTTTTTGGGTCATTTTCTTAAAGTCACGCCCTTTTAATCCGGTTCCTCGAGGGTCTACACAAACAATAATATAGCCTTCCTGAGCCAGCATTTGAAACCAATATCCGTTACCGGCGCTCCAGCTGTTTGCCACACTTTGCGATCCCGGCCCGGAATATTGGGTCATAAATACAGGATACTTTTTATTAGGATCAAAATCCTTCGGCTTGATCATATACGCATTAAGCTCTTCTCCATTTACAGGAAGCGTAAAGAATTCTTTTTCTGAAATTACATAGTCAGCAAATTGATCTTTTAAAGCTTGATTGTCTTTGATCTTGCGAACTACATCTCCATCTTCAGCATCATTTAATGTAAACACATATGGTGTTTCGGCGTCAGAAAAGCTATTGATGAAATAGGTGAAATCTGTGCTGAAATTAGCCGAGTTGGTTCCCGCTTTTGCAGCAAGGGCTTCTTTGCCTTTTCCGTTAACTTTAATTGAATACACGCCGCGGTTAATTGAACCGTTTTCTGAACTCTGATAAAATACGCGTTTACTTTTAGGATCATAACCGTAGTAACTAGTCACTTCCCAAGGTCCTTGGGTAACCTGATTTTTTAACTTTCCGTTTTTATCATAAAGATAAATATGATTCCAGCCGTCTTTTTCGCTGGTCCAAATGAAATCATTATCCTCTAAAAAAGTAAGATTATCAGTTACATCAACATAAGCATCGTCTTTGTCTGAAAGGATGAGTTTGGCTTCTGCCGAAGTCCCGTCAACAAAAAGAAGGTTGATATCGTTTTGTTTGCGGTTTGTGGTTTGTACTGCTAGTACGTTTGCTTCCGGCGTCCACTCTAAACGCGGAATATAATAGTTCTGGAATCCTCTTAAATCTACCGCTTTTGTTTCGGCTGAAGCTACATCGTAAATATGCAGACTTACAGTGGCGTTGGTTTCTCCGGCTTTTGGATACTTGAACGTATCTTTAGAAGGGTATAATTCATTTCCGAAGACATCCATTGAAAATTCTGGAACTTCGCTTTCATCAAATCGAATGTACGCGATTTTATCTCCGCTTGCATTCCAATCAAAAGCTCTTACAAACGCAAATTCTTCTTCATAAACCCAATCGGTGATTCCGTTGATCACTTTATTTTTAGCTCCGTCTGTAGTTACTTGTGTGGTCGATCCGCTAGACAGATCTTTAATATAAATATTGTTATCCCGGCCATAGGCTACTTTTGAAGCATCTGGCGAGAAAGTAGGCTCCTGAATAGCTTCTTCAGCAACCTGAACCAATTCTTTGGTCTCTAGATCATAAACGTAATAAACGCCTAACGATGAGCGACGGTAGATAGAGCGTAATTTTGTACTCAGTAAAGCTTTGCTCTCATCTGCACTCAGCGTGTAACCAATAAAGTAATCTAGCCCATCGATCTCGCTTGAATTGATCAAGGTATTTACTTTTTCACCGGTTTTATAACTATAAACATCTAGTGTTTTTGTTCCTGTGTTGCGGTCGGTATTGAGAACGGCATATTCTTTCCCGTTATTCATAGAATGCAGTCGGTCAAGATATTGCATTCTAAAGGTGCCGTCGTAAATTTCTTCTAGGGTGATATTCTTTTGCTGTGCAGTGACCACTCCCGCTACCAGCAATAATAGCAAAAGGGTAGTTTTTCTAATATTCATAGTTATTATATCGTAAAAAATAGACCGCCAATTTTACTAAAAATTAACTAAAGAACCGTCAATTTCGTTGTTAAATACGCAGTGATTTGCGTAAAATACTGCGTTGGTTTATCATTTTTATTACGGAAGGTCATTGTCGTTTTTTAAATGGGTTTCACCAATTGCCCTCTCTCTTAAGAATTTGGATTCTATTTTATTTTGAAAATGCATTTTTTCAGCACTAACCTATTCAAAATACTATCTTTACCCGGCAACCTGAATTTTAGAATTTCAATTAAATTGCCTGTTGTCGCATCACTTTCTAAAAACAAAAGTACCCTGACTTTCAATACTATTTTTTGCTATGTCACACACCATTCAAGGTTTTTCCCGATTGACCAAAGATGAAAAAATAGCTTGGTTAACTTCAAACTTCTTGCCGTCTAACACAAATGCTACTCAAATTTTAAAGCAATACTGGAATGATGATCAAAAACTGCAACAGCTGCACGATGAGTTTATAGAAAACACCATTTCTAACTATTATCTTCCGCTCGGCATTGCTCCTAATTTTATCATCAACAATAAGAGTTTTGCCATCCCCATGGCGATCGAAGAAAGTTCGGTGGTAGCAGCAGCGAGTAAGGCTGCAAAATTCTGGATGTCACGCGGCGGATTTAAAGCTGAAATATTAGGTACCGAAAAAATAGGTCAGGTTCACTTTACCTTTTCCGGAGATTCTAAAAAGATCAGTGCTTTTTTTGAAGAACAGAAAGCCCAGATCATCGAAGATTTAAAACCGCATACGGAATCTATGGAGCGTCGCGGCGGAGGTCTAAAATCCCTTGAACTTGTCAACAAAACCAATGCGCTTGAGCATTATTACCAACTGCACGCTACGTTTGAAACACTTGATGCGATGGGCGCCAATTTTATCAATACGTGCCTAGAGCAGATCGCCGAAAGCTGGCAGCGTTTGTATAATGAAAAAGCTTCTTTTAAATCTGCTGATCAAGAGCTTGTGGTCATCATGAGCATTTTGAGCAATTATGTTCCCGGGTGTGTTGTACGCGCAGAGGTAAGTTGCCCGGTCTCTGAACTTTCAGAGGCAGATGGGATCGATCCGCAACTCTTTGCAAACAAATTTGTACAAGCTGTGCGCATTGCAGAAGTTGAGCCTTATCGCGCGGTCACACACAACAAAGGCATCATGAACGGCATTGATGCTGTAGTGCTCGCCACCGGCAATGATTTTAGAGCGATTGAGGCTGCTGCTCACGCTTACGCTGCCAAAGACGGAAACTACTCCAGTTTAACCCACGCAACCATCGAAGATGGTATTTTTAAATTTTGGATTGAAATCCCATTAGCCTTAGGTACCGTGGGCGGACTCACAAAATTGCATCCTTTAGTAAAACTGAATCTTGAAATGCTGGGTAACCCAAGTGCTCCGCAATTGATGGAAATCATTGCTGTAGCCGGTCTTGCGCAGAACTTTGGCGCTGTAAAATCCTTAACCACTACCGGGATCCAAAAAGGGCATATGAAAATGCATCTGATGAATATGCTCAATCAATTTGAAGCTTCTGAGGAAGAAAAGAATCAGGCAATTCAACATTTTAAGACCAACAAAGTCACCTACAGCGCCGTCGGGAATCTTATAACCAACCTTCGAAAATCGGCGCAAAACGCTTAAATTAAGGGTGGCAAAAGCGTTTCAATCAGTAATTTGAATTTGAGTTAAACCAAAATTTATGAAAAAGTCTGCACTCTTACTTTTAATGCTAATCAGCAGTTTTGGGTTTGCTCAGCAATTCACTGAAGCTTTTCAGTCTCAGGTCAAGAAAGCACAGCAAGCACATCAGATTCCGGCAATATCTGTTAATTTGATCACTCCAGATAGTATATTCTCTTTTGTAAATGGCAAGATTAGGACTGCCAAAAAAGCCCGTATTTCTCAAGATGCTAAATTTCATTTAGGAAGTAATTCTAAAGCTATTACCGCTTTTATCGCCAAACATTTGAGTGAACAAGGAATTATTAACTGGGACACGCGATTTTTTCAGTTATTTCCTGAATTAGAAAACAGCAGTAATCCCGCTTACCTAGATATCACGCTGGGTCAATTGCTATCGCATAATGCAGGGATCAACGCCTATACTAAAGGTGCAGATCTGGAAAAATTCAATACTCTGAAAGGTTCAACAAGCGAAAAACGCTATGCGTTTACACAAGAAATTCTAAAAGAAAAACCTTCAGACCCCGGCACCTATTCTAACGCCGGCTATGTCCTTGCCGCACTTATGCTAGAGAAATCCACTGAAAAGCCGTTTAAAACTTTGCTTGATGAAACTATGAACGCTTTGGACTTAGATTATTTTGTAGGTTTCCCAAACAAAGAAAACGATACCAATCCATGGGGGCATATTAACTCAAAAGGCACGCTGACGGCATTAGGTCCTGATCACGAATATAAATTACCGGCGTATATGTCTAGCGCAGGAGATATTGCAATGAACAGTCAGGATTATGCTCGGTTTTTACAGCTGCATCTTCAAGGACTTTTAGGAAAGGATAATTTTCTAGAAGCAGAGGCTTACCAAGAGTTGCATTTTGGACTGGACAATTATGCTTATGGCTGGGGAAATATTTCTAAAAACGACCATCAGATAAGTTATCACGACGGAAGTGCCGGCACCTATTACTGCCACGTGGTGGTATTTCCTCATAAAGAGATTGCCGTAGCGATAATGGCTAATGCAGCCACTAAAGATGCTGTAAATGCCATTTACACACTTCAAAAATTAATTTCTGATAATCCCGAAAATGTAACCGAATAATATGCCACAACACTTTTATGGCCACGGAAAACTATTGATCACCGGCGAATACCTTGTACTTGATGGAGCATTAGCTCTTGCCATTCCTACTAAAAAAGGTCAGAAGTTAACGGTAGCCGAAGCTGAACAACCCGGTATCACCTGGGAAGGATTGAAAGAATCTGGCGAGGTCTGGTTTACCTTTCATTTAGATTATGCATTATTTGAACAATCGCGACCAGCAGCCTCTGAAAATCCTGAAATTCGTCTACTGCAAATTCTACTTGCAGCTCAAAAATTGAATCCAGAATTTCTTAAAGAACAACCTTCTTTAAAAGTGACTACGCAATTAGAATTTCATCAAAAATGGGGATTAGGCAGTTCGTCGACTTTAATTTATATGCTTGCACAGTGGGCGGAAGTTGATGCTTATAAACTGCTTGAACTCACCTTTGGCGGAAGCGGGTATGATATTGCTTGCGCAGGAAACGACAGTCCTATTTTGTATCAACGCTCTGAGGACGTTCCGCAGGTTTTTCAAACCAATTTTTATCCTGATTTTAGCGATCAGCTTTTCTTTGTTTATCTCAATAAAAAACAAAACAGTCGTGAAGCTATCGCCAATTACCGCAAGCAACCCGAAGCACGCAAAATAGAGGCAATTCAGAAGGTTTCCGGTATTACCGAAACCTTATTGACCGTTGATAGCATTTTCAGCTTTAATGTGCTTATAGAAGCCCATGAACGCATCATCGCTTCTGTTTTGAACATACAAACCGTAAAGCAAACCTTATTCTCTGATTTTAAAGGAAGCATTAAAAGCCTAGGTGCCTGGGGTGGTGATTTTATTTTAGCTACCGGTGGTCCTGAAGCGAAGGATTATTTTAGAGCCAAAGGCTATGAAACCATACTTAGCTTTGACGAAATGATATTCAGCTAACAGAGACGATTCAATCTAATTAATAGTCTGAGGACAAACTTTTCCGGCGCAAGCCTCAAGATGATTATTCCTTTTAGAAGTACCCGTAAACCATCCCAGAGTAAGCCTGTAAGGCATTAGTTGGAAACAAATTTTCAATTTCGCGGCAAGCCTCGGAATATTAATCCTTTGGCGGCGCCAATAAAAAAAGCGCCACACAATTGTGCGGCGCTTTTATATTTTAAATAACGTTTCTACTAGTAAAAGTTAGAACGTTTATCTTCAATTTCTGAAGCATCTTTTAAAGCTTGTACTACGCGCATATTTACAGTAGCACGGTCAGCATTTTGCTTCTGAACCGCAAAACTTGCATAATTGTCTAGTTCACGCGCCGGAGTAATTTTAGTCACTTTAACCACATACACCCCGCGGTTTCCTTCAATAGGAGCAGAAACATTTCCTTCTTCTAAACCAAATGCTTTACCCACGACCTTAGGTTCTGTACCAGAACCAGCCAAAGTAGGGTTCTTAAGGTTTACACCAGGAGAAGTTTGAACCGTCACATTATTTGCACTAGCGATTGCTGCTAGATCAGAACCTGAAATATTCTTCTTGATCTGCGCGGCTTTTTTCTGATTGCGCACGATAGGCGTCACACGTGGCGAAGCTTCATCTGCCGGTAAAAGACCTTTTTCTGTTTTCTTAGTAAGTTGTACCACAAGATAGCCACCATCAACATTAAAACGCTCAACATCTCCGGTTTTACGCTCTTCATCAAACGCCCATCTGATGATTTCACGCTGACTTCCTTGCCCTGGTAAGGTCTCATCAAGTGCCTTAATACTGTTTACAGGACGTACGTTATAACCTCCTTCTTTTGCCACATCTTCAAAACCATTTTTGTTTTCTGTGACTGCCATTTGAAATTTAGTAGTCTCGTTAAACACATTATTAATGGTTTCTTGAGAAGGCTCAACAGCTTTAGTTACGGTCGCCAATTTAATTGCGCGCTGAACATTTTTTTGATCAGTAATACGAATTACGTGATACCCAAAACGTGATTCAACAACTCCAACATCTCCGGTTTTTCCATCGAAGATGAAGTCATTAAAAGGCTGTACAAAACGACCTTTAGTCGCGTAACCAAGATCTCCGCCTTTTTCTTTACTTCCGTCTGCAGAATACTCAGGAGCTAATTCTGCAAGCTTTGAAGCATTTCCTTTTATTACCCCGGCAAGACTATCTGCAAGTGCTTTAGCTTCGGCTTTAGTGCGTGTTTGTGCACCCGCGTTTGCCAAACCTTGATAGGTTAATAGGATATGTGAAGATTGTACCGAGTCAGGAATCTGAGACACTGCAACCACTTTTGAAATTTTAAAAGCAGCGCCATCTTTATATGGCCCATAAACATCACCTTCATTCAATGCCCAAAGTTCGTCTGAAGCATCTGCCGGCAATTCATTTTTAAACAAATACAGATCAGTATAGCGCTCGTCTGAATATTCGTTTACAAAATCTTCAGGAGTTGTAGTATTTGCTAAACCTGCTACAGTATCATTAGTTTTTGTAGCCGCGGTATACTCTACTCGGTTCTCGAGCAGTTCAGATAAATTTGCTTTTACCGCTTCCTCATCACTTAAAGTAGGATCTTCATTAAACTTCACATAACGAATGTTACGCGCAGCTTCAGTTTGAAATTCGTTAGCGTGCTCTTTAATATACGCTGTAATTTCTTCTTTAGAAACAGCAACCTCTTCATCAGGAATTGAAGTGTAAGGCACTTGCACATATTCTAAATCGCGCAGGTTGTTTTCCATTTCAAAATCCATTTTACCTTCCTTAAAGCTTGTGTTCAAACCAGCTTTGATCAAATCAAAATAAATTTGCTGCTGCTCATTCTTTGCCAGCTGCTGCTCGTAAGCCACCCACTGCTCATACATTTGCGGGTTAGTAGATTTTAACGTAGCGATATACTCTCTAAGTTTCTGCTCACTAAAAACACCATTTTCGTTTTGAAAATTAGGATCACTTTGCAAAGCTTCTTTAAGCAAATCATTTATACGATCACGCTCAATGCTTATACCTAATTCTTCGTATTGCTCATCAAGAATGATACGACGCACTTCTTGTTCCCAAGCTGCATTTACCGCCTGAGTATTGGTAATGTTGTTACCGTAACGCGCGGTCTGATTATCTACTAATTGCGCAAATTCTTGCTGCTCGATATCTTCACCGTTCACAGAGCCTAAAATTCGCTGCGATTTATCTGTAGAAAAACCACCATTTTTAAATACGTCTGCCAATACAAATGCAAATAATGCTAAGGCGATGATCGCAATTAAAAATACAGAGCGCTGTCTAATTTTGTTTAAAACTGCCATTTCTTAAGTGTTTGTCAAATAGTGGGCGAAAATACCATTTTATATGAAAAAATAAAATCTAAAATCGCCAAAATAAAAAGTATTGTTAATGGAATTATGAAGACCTTAATCGCTTTCTATGACGCGTACTTGCACCAGCTCGATCTTAGTGTTTGAAGTTTGTATGATATGAAATTGATAGCCTTCTATATCCACCACGTCATTCTCTTCTGGAATTCCTTCGGTATGATTAACGATGAGTCCGCCTAAGGTCTCGTAATTCTCATCTTCAGGCAGCTCTAACTTATAAGCCTCATTGATATAATCAACCTCTAATCGCGCCGAAAACTTATACACACCTTCCGCAACTTCTTCTTCAATAAGCACAACGCTGTCGTGCTCATCTTCGATCTCTCCAAAAAGTTCTTCTACAATATCCTCAACCGTCATCATCCCACTGGTTCCACCATACTCGTCGATCACGACCGCAATGCTTTTACGCTTCTTTATAAGAATATTCAGCACATCTTTAACCAGCATGGTTTCGGGCACAAAAATCACCGGACGCAAAATATCGATTATGCTTTGTGGTTTTTTAAACAGTTCAAACGAATGCACATACCCTACAATATCGTCGATAGACTCCTGATAGATCAATATTTTTGAAAGTCCGGTCTCGGTAAACATCGCGTTAAGCTCTGAAAGCGATTCTTCTTTTTCTACCGCAACAATTTCGGTACGTGGAATCATCACCTCTCGGGACTTCACTTCGGAAAACTCTAGCGCATTCTGAAAAATCTGAATTTCAGAATCGAGTTCTTCGTTAGTTTCTACCGACTCAATTTGCTCGGTGATATAATTCCCTAATTCTACTTTGGTAAACGCGAGTTGCACCTCATCTCCTTCGGTTTTAAAGAATTTTTTTAAAACCTTATCAGAAATCCAAATGATAAAAGAAGAGATAAAACTGAATGCGACATAAAAAAGGTACGCAGGTACAGCAAATATTTTCAGCAGCGAATTAGCGTAAATCTGAAAGAATACCTTAGGAAGAAATTCGGCGGTAATAAGTACTAAAAGCGTTGAGATCAAAGTTTGTGTCAACAAACTGAATTCTACAAAAAAATCAGTCAGCCACGGGTAACCAAAATTCGCGCCTTCGATCCAAGATTGAAGAATTCCGCCCATATAATAAGCATACACTACTAGTGCGAGGTTGTTACCCACCAGCATCGTCGCAATAAACTTTGACGGTTTCTGAGTAAGCTTAGTAAGTACTTTTGCGATGAGATCGTTTTGCTTTTTTTCAATCTCAATATGAATTTTATTTGAAGAAACGTAAGCAATCTCCATCCCAGAAAAGAATGCAGACAAAATCAAGGAAATAATAATTATGAGAATATCAGTCTCCATTGATTAATTCTGATTGCGTTGCTCGTACTTCTTTCTAAACCTACGCTTGAAGAAATACATCCCTACGGCCACTGCCACAAAAAACAAGAATACATACGCTTTATTAGGCTCTGTACTCCAAATTCTTACGGCTTCAAATAAAAAGAGCGCAGCAAAGAATAGGTAGGCGTATTCGAAGTATTTAAAGTATTTTGACATTATTGTATGCTGTCGTTAGGTGCCTCTGTTGCAGTTTCACTTACATACATTCGGCTTTGATTATCTAAAGATATAAAATTTTTGAAGTCTTCACTGCTATCAAAAAGATCCCCGTTATTATAAGAATCATCAGGAAATTTAATGGTGTAAGGTTTATCTGTAAACACCCATTTATTCTTTTGATCCCAAAACAATTGCGAAGCATCAAGTCTGGTAGAATCACTGGTGATCAACACCACATTTTTTCTAAGATCTATAAGATTGGTACGTTTATACCGAATCGCATAATCTGAAGTGATGTAGTTCTCCTTTTTATTATCATCTATAAAAGTCACCGCAACCCCTTCTGGGAATTCTTCATACGGAAAGTCGACCAAACCATACTCGATGATCAACGGAGTTTTTAGCGTAGCCACAACCTTACCAGAATCTGTATATTTTAACAACACTCCCTCACCTTCTGCTGAAGGCCCTTCTGAGCGCTGATTGAATTTCTGAATCGCTTCAGTGTTGTTTCCGCAGCTAAAAAACAAAGTCACAGCAAATGCTGTGACTAAGTTTAAGATTATATGTCTTGAGTTTCTACTCACTTATAGACTAGGTACGGTTACACTACCGCCTACCCAACAGCTGAAAGAAATACGTTGTCCTGCATTTCCTTCACTAAAGATCATCTCTCTTGTAGGAGCAAGACCTCGGTAAGCAGCTGCTGTTTTATTAGCTGTATCTGCTAATGAAGGATCAATACGTCCTGCACGTGCAGCCATATCTGCAGCTAACCAATAGATCGCTAATTTCTCAAAACGTGTGTTACCACAGTTGTTGGCACTTTTAGCGTACATATCTGCAATTCTTAAGTACACAATACCCATAGAAGGCTGAGCCGCTACCGCTTTCTGGTAGTATCCGCGAGCTCTACTATAGCTTGCTTTACCTCTAAAGTTTTCTGCAAGTCTGTAATATACTTTAGCTTTTTCAGCAGGATCATCTTGACGCTCTGCAGACTCCTCGTAGTATTGAAGTGCTTTTGCATCTTCACCACGTTGCTCAGCAAGACGACCTAAGTAGTATGAAGTTTTAGCTGAAGGCTCTAAAGTGTTTAACTGCTCAACAAGAGTTACAAATAATTCACTATCTGTACATTCTTTTGAGATCAAACGACCTGCTGCACCTCTTACCCAAGCAACATCATTTTTCTTAGCTTCATAATCTGCTTCATAAAAAGGAATCAAACGATCACAGTCTGCAAGCACTCCTAATTTCTGGTTAATACCAGCAGCAATTTTAGAATAGTTTGAAAGGTTTACTTCTGCAATTTGCTCCACTCTTTTCTCTTGTGAAGTTAACGCAGTGCCTGCTTCGTTTTTCTCTAAAATCTTCTGAAGACGCTCTGCATAATCATTCTGAACATCTGTGATCTTAGTTTGTAACGCATCGTAAAGATCAAATACCTCTTGCAATTCAATTTTGCCTGCTTCTTGTAATTCAACAGCTAAGTTGAAATACACATAAAGTCCTTTAGCATTGTTGAAAGTCTCTTTATCAGTCTCCCAAGCCTCGTTAAACATTGCATATTGCTCTTCAGCAGTACCAATGTTATTCTCATTCATTACAAGTGCAACATCAGCAATATCATCACCTTCTTTTGCTTTGCTTGCAAAATGTGTTTTTTTCTCTTTATATAATTTCTTTAAATCAGCAAGAAATGCTTTCTGCTCTGCACCGGTAGAATTCTCGATTTTATGGTGAAGAATACGCTCTCCATATTGATAAAGTGCATAAGAAGTGGTTGGGCAATCTTTACGCAATTTCATGAAAGGCTCATAAGCCGCATCATAGTTTTTAACTTTTGCGTGTTCTGAAAAAATAGACATTGTGGTAATGCATTCTTCGGTTGCTTGAGCGCTCACGAAGTTTACAGCTCCCACAAGGGCTATAAAAAGTAATGTCAGTTTAGTTTTCATCATTGTAAGGTTTAAAAAAGCAATATTAAGAATTTTAGTTGTATTTGTTAGGAACAAACCACGGTCTAAGCGGGTTAAGCGATAAACTAAGACCAACTTTAAAAAAATCTTCTTTTACGAGACCGGCGGTTGTTGTTCCGCGTTGCCCATACTCAAAAGTGATGTTGGCATTACTGAATCCTCTTCCTAACGGTAACCCAAGTCCAAAAGATATGCCAAACTCATCAATAGACTGATTTTCTATTAATAATCCTGATTCTTCATAGCGCGCACCCACTCTATAGGTCACTCTATTCCAATAACTTGTAAGTGAATTATAATCAGGAACTAAATAACCTCCCAATCGATATTTAAATGAATCGTCATAAGAAGCATTTGCAATATTAAATGCTCTATTGGTCATTTTACTCGTTTCAGAAAACTCAATTTGACCACCGGCAAACCATTTATTTACTTGACCAGTACCTAAACCAAACGAGTATGTGTTTGGATTAATAAACTCAGTATCTCCCACCGGGATATCCTGAGAATCCACCACGCCTATAACTGCATTATCTAAGCGCGAATAAATTACAGATTCTAAAGCACGCTCATTTTCCAGCGTAAGGGTGGTTTCCGGCTGAAAGCTCGCAGAAGTAAAAATTTTATAATCTCTGGTCAGTGTTGTTTCAAACTGAGCGCCCAAGTTATAGGTAAACCCGCTTACATCAGACTCATTGATTTCGCGCACGCTATATTGCTGATCAACGTTAGCTTGAATACTCTCGTTTTTAATGCTTCCAAAATTATAGCTTCCTTCTGCACCAATTCTAAAGCCTTTAAACAACTCAACACCCGCAGCTAAATAAGCACGATTGACTCCGCCTCTCCCGGTATATTGCGAGAGCGCTTCATCATCACCTTCAAAAATCTCATAATCAACAGAAGTTTCCGGGATCAGACCAAAGCCAACACCCACTCTTTTTGACACAGGAAAAGCTAAAGATAAATAGTCTATGGTAGTAGAAGTAGTAGAACCTGTTTGATTATCAGATTCTAAATTTACTTCCCGATGACTTCCGGCAATGGTAAAGTTTGTGAGCTTAAGTGCGCCATATCCCGCAGGGTTTCTAAAGTTAGTATGTATACTATCTCCTAATATACTCAACCCTCCCATCGCTTGATTTTCTATTGACCCCTTAAAATTAGAGAGCCCCAAGCCATAAAATGAATACGGTGATGAATTTCCTTCCTGAGCAAATGCAGAAGTTGTAATGGTAATTAAAACAACTACTAATATTCTTTTTATCATTAATCTCTATTAAATTCTATTATATAATTCAGTCCTTCCAGGAGAAAATTAGAATGCGCAAAGATGCCATTTTTTAACCTACTAGACAAAAATAGCCCATCCCCTCCTGTTAAAATAATCGTTAATTGCTCATAATTTGATTGATACCAACGTATTACACCTTCTATTTCGGCAATCAATCCATTAATCACTCCAGATTGCATGGCACTTTCTGTATTCTTGCCAATCACCGGAACCTCAGCCTCAGGATAAACCACAAGCGGCAAACCTGCCGTAAACTCGTGCATCGCTTTAAAACGCATGTGCAACCCCGGCGCGATTGCACCTCCCTGATAAGCATCATAAGCATCTTTAAAATCATACGTCACACACGTACCGGCATCAATAACCAAAACATGGTTTCCTGAATACAACTTTTGAGCAGCAGCCACCAGAGCGATGCGATCAACACCTAGTGTTTGTGGTGTCTCATAATCATTTGTAAACGGCAGCGGTGTCTGTGACGATAAAACCTCAATTGAAAGACCTGCTTTTTTTACAAACGTGACAAAATCTTTTGAATTGCCCGTAGCGCAAAGCATTGCTTTATCAATGACATAGGTTTTTTGTAATTCAATAAGCTTTGTCTTAGCATCAGACACGCTTCCTGCCCAGATTATTTTTAACTCTGAATTTTGAAATACGCCATATTTTACGCGAGTATTTCCAAAATCTATAGCAAGATTTATCATAAGTCAATTTTTTTTGCAAAAATACAAATACCTAATACCTCGCAATCACATAATTAGAAAAAGGAATAAAAATTATTAGCAGATTTTTTCATTTAACTGTTGTGCAATCTAAAAATTGATTTTATATTTGCAGCCGCTTTGGCGAGGTACCTTAGCTCAGTTGGTAGAGCAACGGACTGAAAATCCGTGTGTCCCTGGTTCGATTCCTGGAGGTACCACTTTTAAATTAGACAAGCCCTGTAAACACTAGCTTTACAGGGCTTTTTCTTTTTTAGGGTGCGAATGAGGGGGACGAATGAAGTCTGTTTGTTGGTAAAAAGATTATTTAATTTTTCGCTCTTTTCAATTTTCCCAAAAGCCTGCCAACCATCTAAGGTATTACAAGCTGGCAGCGCCAATAAAAAATCTAAAGTTTCGTTTTAACTACATATTATCATCTTGTTGCATTCGCGCTTAAATTGTAAAGTGTATCTTAGGCTTATAACTGTTGAATAATACCAATGACGCAACTCACTAAAACAGATAAAATTTCGCTAGAAGACCTAGCCCTCATCAAAAAATCCCGCAAAGACCTTGATGAGATTTCCTTTTTGATGCGCGCGCTCAATACCATTGGCACGCCTATAGATTCAGGATTAGAACTTTTACCAAAAAATATTCAGAATAAGGTTAGTGATACGATTCAAAAAGCATTACAGTTAGCTGTAAAAGCCAATTTAAAAACGCTAAAACCCGAAAAGCGCAGCCTGCCTTCTTCTAATTTAACCTATAAACTCGCCACCGGAATTTCCGGAGCTACAGGTGGATTTTTTGGTGTGGCGGGTTTTACAGCAGATTTATTATTCTCTACTAAGTTTATGATGCGCTCCATTATGGATATCGCCCGAAGTCAAGGTGAAGATGTTCATAGTATCGATACCCAGCTAGCCTGTTTACAAGTCTTCGCGCTAGGCGGAACTTCTGAACACGATGACGAACTCGACACCAGCTATTATGCGACTCGAGCCGCGCTACACACCACAATAAATCAAGCCAGCGCTTACATTGCCGAAAATGGCACTAAAAAGATCATAGAAACAATCACTGCTCAAACAGCAGCTCCTATTGCAAAACTCATTAATCAGGTGGCGGCGCGTTTTAGTGTACAAGTAGGTGAAAAATTTGCCGCTCAGGCCATCCCTGTTATCGGGGCTGCCGCTGGTGCTTCAATCAATGTTTTATTCATCTCACATTTTCAGAAAATGGCTACTGCACATTTTACATTGAGACGCTTAGAACGTAAATATTCCAAAGCACTCATTCAAGAAACCTATGAAAACCTGAATTTAAATCAAATAGCTTAGCTCTATTTTACAGTTCAGGCATACTCTGTTTTTGCATAATTCTTCAGTTAACTAAAAAATAACTTCTATAAAACGACGGGATTCATCTAGAGAATCGCGCTCAACTTCTATTACGTAGTGTAAAACTGCTTTAAAATCAGGTATTTTGGACTATCATTTTTAATGAATAGCCAAATGAAAAAATACTTCATCATATTAATTGTATTGTTTCCGCTGCTATCAAAAGCTCAAGAAAAGCTTGAAGCAATTCAGCAGAAACTTACAGAAACAGATCCTGATCAAGTTATCTGGTCATTGCAAGACTGTATCGATTATGCTGCTCTGAACAACCTTACGGTTCTAGACGCCCAATTAGATGCAAGCAGTGCCGCGGTAAACTACAAGCAATCAAAACAACAACGATTACCCAATCTTACCGGTAGCGCATCTGAATCTTACAGTCGCGGTTACAGCATTGATCCCATTACCAGCAACTATGTAAATCAGGATATCTTTAGCACAAGCACCTCTTTAAACACTTCAATCACGTTATTTCAAGGTTCACAATTGAATAATCAAATAGATCAAAACGCGCTGTTGCTTGATCAAAGTGCGCTCTTTATTGAGGAAGCTAAAAACAATATCACATTAAGTCTTACCGAAGCCTACCTTCAAGCCTTATACTATAAAGAAGCAATTGCAGTTGCACAAAATACATTAGCAGGTTCACAACAAGAATCAAAAATTGCTAAGTCTCGTTATGATGCGGGAGCGATCGCTAAAAAAGATTATTCTGATGCTTTATCTCAGGAAGCATCTAATAATTATAAATTGATTCAAGCACAAAACAGTTATGAAGCTCAATTGCTGCTGTTACGACAATTGCTAGAACTTGAGCCTGAGACCAACTTTGATATCGTTGATCCTGATATTGATTATAACGGCAGTACACTCCTTCTAGATAAGGTAGACGTCTATCACAATGCTTTGAATACCCTTCCGGAAATTGCCGCTAGCAAACTAGATATTGACATTTCAGAAAAAGATCTTGAGATCGCAAAAGGCGCCTATCTCCCAACACTATCCTTGACAGGCAGTTTAGGTAGCGGATATACCAGCATACAGGATATGAGTTTTACAGATCAGTTTGATATTAATTTCAACCAGCGTCTGGGACTTTCTTTAAGTGTGCCCATTTTTAATAGAGGCCAGACTAAAGCCAATGTACAAAACGCCAAAATCAATATTGAAAAAGCAAACATCGCCTTGCGTACTCAAGAAAAAGAACTTTATAATAAAGTAGAGACCGCGTGGAGAAATGCCCGCTCTTCTCAAGAACAGTTGCTCGCCGCTGAGGCCGCCCGAAATGCAGCAAAAGACTCTTACGAACTTGCTCAAAAACAATATGAAGTAGGCGCCATCAATACCACAGACTTGGTGCTTACACAGAACACATACAGCAATGCTGAGCAAAATTACATTCAAGCCAAGTATCTGGGAATCCTTTATGCGCAGCTGCTTCAATTTTATCAAGGAAACGAAATCAAACTTTAATTAGATGAAAACAACACAGTCAAAAATAATTCTTGCCGTTATACTGGTTTGCGTTATCGCAGGGGTAGGCTATGCCTTCTTCGGTACAGATTCAGGCACAACCATTACCGCCGAAATCACAACGGCAACCAAAGGAAAAGTAACCACTATGGTTACCGCAACCGGCACCATAGAACCTCTTACCGAAGTTGAAGTAGGTACTCAAGTATCAGGCGAAGTAGAGAAAATTTATGTAGATTATAACAGTACAGTCACTAAAGGTCAACTTCTTGCCGAGTTAGACAAAACCAATTTAATCGCAGCCCTTCAGCAAGCAAATGCTTCTTATTCTAATGCGGTAACTCAGCGCGATTATTATAACAAAATCTACTCAAGACAGAAAAAACTCTACGAAGAAGAGGTTATCAGTCAGGCAGATTTTGATGATGCGGAATACAATTTCAACAACTCCAAAATTTCGGTTACTCAAGCACTTTCTGATTTGCAGGAAGCAAAAACCAACTTGAGTTATGCAGATATTTATTCGCCTATTGACGGCGTGGTACTTTCTAAAGAGGTTGACGAAGGGCAAACGGTAGCGGCCAGCTTTGAAACTCCCACTTTGTTCACCATCGCAAAAGACCTTAAAGAAATGCAGGTTGAAGCAGATGTAGATGAAGCAGATATAGGCAATGTTGCCGAAGGACAGCGCGTAAGTTTTACAGTAGATGCCTATCAAGGTGAGACCTTTACGGGTACAGTAACGCAGGTGCGTCTAGATCCAACCGAAGAGGAAAGTGTGATCACCTACACAGTAGTCATAAAAGCAGACAACCCGGATCTTAAACTCAAACCGGGACTTACCGCAACTGTTTCGATCTACACGCTAGAGCTTGATGATGTATTGACTACGGAAGCTAAAGCGGTAAACTTCAATCCAGCTTTAAATGAGATCAACACCTACTACAAACAACAGGGAATAGATAAAGTGATCTCCGAAATCCCTAAGGTTTCCGAAGGAAAAAGTAGAGTCTGGCAATATGCCGCTGATGGTTCACTAAAACCGGTAGAAGTTACTTTAGGTGCAAGCGACGGAATCAATATCGAGGTTAAATCTGGTTTGCAAGCCGGCACTAAACTGGTGTATAATTTAAAAACAGTTACCGCTTCAGAAAGCGGCGCAGAAGACAGTAGTAGCCCTTTTATGCCAAAACCTCCCGGAAAAAAGTAATATCATGAGTAAAACGATCATAGACATAGATACACTGAAACGTGAATTTATTATGGGTACCGAAACCGTTCACGCCCTTAAAGGCATTTCGTATGCTATAAAAGAAGGTGAATTTGTAACCATAATGGGCTCAAGCGGTAGCGGAAAAAGCACAATGCTCAATATTCTGGGCTGTCTTGACCAGCCAACTTCGGGGAGTTATAAAATTGATCAAGTTGCCGTAAATGCATTAAGCCGAAACGAACTCGCGCAAATACGCAACGAGAAAATTGGCTTCATCTTTCAGTCGTATAATTTATTACCGCGAACTTCAGCTATTGAAAATGCAGAGCTTCCGCTTTTATACAACAGTAAGGTTTCTTCTGAAGAACGCAGAAAACGCGCAATTGACGCTTTAAATCTTGTGGGATTAGGCGAGCGTCTAGATCATACTCCGGCACAACTTTCTGGAGGGCAACAACAGCGTGTAGCGATTGCCAGATCACTGGTAAATGATCCCGTGGTGATTCTAGCAGATGAAGCCACCGGAAACTTAGACACCAGAACTTCTTACGAGATCATGGCGCTTTTTCAAGACTTAAACCGAAAAGGCAAAACCATTGTTTTTGTAACGCATGAAGATGATATCGTACGCTTCAGTAATCGCACCATTATTTTAAAAGATGGCACTATCATTTCAGATAAAATCAACGAAGACATTTTAGACGCAGCTCAAGAGCTTGCAGCGCTTCCTAAAGAAAATTAATATGAGAATTTTAAACTTATTAAAGATCGCTTGGCGCGCTATCAAACTGAATAAGATGCGCACTTTTTTGACGATGTTGGGTATTATAATTGGTGTTGCTTCAGTTATTGCGATGCTTGCTGTGGGAGAAGGTTCTACACAAAGTATAAAAACCCAAATATCAAGTATGGGGTCTAATATGATCACGATACGTCCCGGCGCAGGAATGCAGGGCGGTGTGCGTACTGATCCCGGCGAAATGCAAAGTCTTAAGCTCGAAGATTATGAGAGCCTTAGAGATCAAGCAACTTTGCTTACCGCGATTTCGCCTCAAGTTTCCGGTAGTGGTCAAGTGATTAGCGGTGCTAATAACTGGCCGTCTTCTATTTATGGGGTGACTCCGGAGTATCTTGACATTCGCGTACTTGAGCTGGCAGAAGGTAGTATGTTTACTTCTGCCGAAGTTAAATCTGCCGCTAAAGTTGCCGTGATAGGCCAGACCATTGTTGAGAACATTTTTCCTGATGGCGAGAGCCCTATTGGTAAAATGATTCGGTTTAATAAAATCCCTTTTAAAGTTATTGGGGTTCTTGAGCCTAAAGGCGAAAACACCTTTGGGCAGGATCAAGACGATATTATTTTGGCGCCGTATACTGCTGTTCAAAAGCGTATTTTGGCCATAGATTATTTACAATCTATTGTTGCTTCGGCAGTAAATGAAGAGCAGGCGCCAGATGCCGTTGAAGAGGTTTCGGCTATTTTAAGAGAGAACCACCAGATCACCAATCCGCAAGAAGATGATTTCAATGTTTTTTCTATGGAAGAGTTGATCACCGCACTGAGTTCTACCAGCGAAATTCTCACCGTACTTTTGGTAGCCATCGCCGGTATCTCATTATTAATTGGCGGAATCGGGATTATGAATATTATGTATGTTTCGGTTAAAGAGCGTACACGCGAGATTGGACTAAGAATGGCGGTAGGCGGTAAGGGAGCTGATATTTTGATTCAATTTTTGATCGAAGCTATTCTTATAAGCATCACCGGCGGAATCTTAGGGGTGCTTCTAGGCATCAGCGCAACTTTGATCATTCAGAATGTGTTTAACTGGCCCACTATTGTAACTTTATATTCTGTGATCATCTCTTTTGCAGTATGTGCCATCACCGGAATATTCTTTGGTTGGTATCCCGCGCGCAAAGCAGCTGCTCTAGACCCTATTGTGGCCTTACGTTACGAATAAATTTTAATTTCAAAACATCCCAATAGCTATCGGGACGGAATATTAAACCATTGGCAGAGCCAATAAAAAACAAATATGCATTTCACAAGAAACAAACGAATTCTAATCTTACTGCACCTTATGGTGTGGGCGGCTCTGTTTTTTACGCCCTATTTTTTAGCAGGTGGTCAAGTAGAATTGTCGCCGGTAGCTATGAATACCTGGGTGCCTCTAGGTTTATATGCAGTTATTTTTTATCTGAATTATTTATACCTGATCAATGCGTTTCTGTTTAAGAAAAAGAACACTGTTTTTATCCTCTTCAATCTGGTTCTCATTGGTCTTTTAGCGTTTTTAAATTATGAGCTTAAAGAAATGTATCTTGAGCATATTCTCGCCAAGAACAAGACTATAGAGCGCCCACCTCACGAAGGGTTATTCATTTATTTAAACAGTATCACTTTTGTGGTTCCGTTAGTTTTTGCTCTGGCATTTAAAACTATCGAAAAGTGGAAAAAAGACGAGACCCGCACGCAAGAAGCTGAAAAGATCAAGCTTGAATCAGAACTGCAGTATTTACGTTACCAGCTTCAGCCGCATTTCTTTTTTAATTCGTTAAACAATATTTATTCGCTTGTAGATATTGCTCCAGACCAAGCTAAAGAAACCATTCACAGCTTAAGTAAATTAATGCGTTACCTGCTTTATGAAACCGCTACCGAGTATGTACCGCTTCAGAAAGAAATAGATTTTTTAAAAACCTATATCGAGTTAATGAAACTGCGGTTTTCTAGCAATGTCATCGTTAATTATAGTTTTCCTACAGTTTCCGGCGACGTAAGAATAGCGCCCCTACTGATCATCACACTTATCGAGAACGCGTTTAAACACGGGATCTCATCAACTGAATTATCACGCATTGATTTTAAAATCAGTGTAGAAGAAGAAACTATTAAATTTGTTTCGGTTAACAATTATTACCCTAAAGATGCCACAGATCAGAGTGGTTCTGGCATAGGATTGCTTAACTTAGATAAACGTTTACAATTGATTTACGGTAATGATCACAAGCTCAAAATAGATGTGCAAAATGATTTATTTATCTCTAAGCTCAATATTCCTGTTAGATGAGTATTTCTCAAGAACCTAAACTTTCCTGTATTGTTGTTGATGATGAGCCTATGGCGCTCAATCTTATAGAAAGTTATGTTCAAAAAACACCTTTTCTTGATCTAAAAGGAAAATGCAGTAGCGCTATTCAAGCGCTTAAAATTCTGAATACAGAACAAATAGATCTTATTTTTTTAGACATACAGATGCCCGATTTAACGGGCATTGAATTATCTAAAACGCTTAGCAAAACCACGCGTGTTATTTTTACAACAGCTTTTGATAGTTATGCCTTGCAAGGCTATAAAGTTGATGCGCTAGACTATCTTTTAAAACCCTTTAATTACACCGAATTCCTACTAGCGGCAAACAAAGCGCTATCGTGGTTTAAGTTAGTTAGCACGGCTACTGACACTACCACCACACCACCTAAAAAATACCTTTTTGTAAAATCTGAATATAAACAGGTAAAATTAGAACTCGACGACATCCTTTATTTTGAGGGTTTAAAAGACTACATAAAGATTTACCTCGCGAGTCAGTCAAAACCGGTGCTCACCCTAAAAAGTCTAAAAGCTTTAGAACAAGAGTTGCCGTCTAACTTTATGCGCATACATCGCTCATTTATTATTTCGTTAGATAAAATCGATGAAATAGAACGCAGTCAAGTTATCATTTCAGGAAAACGCATAACTGTTTCTGAAGGCTACAAAGAAGCCTTTCAAAATTATATTTCTGACAATTCTATACAATCCTAGACAAGACAAGGCTGCATAAGTTTTAACATCAAATAAAATTTGAGATTTTCACTTATTAGGAATATTTCCATAATTTTGTATTTATTCCTAATAAATTATGAATCGAAATATTTTACATCTCGACCTTGATACTTTTTTCGTTTCATGCGAACGAAGATTAAACAGCAAACTTATAGGCAAACCAGTGATTGTAGGTGGTACCGGCGATCGTGGTGTGGTGAGCGCTGCCAGCTATGAGTGTCGTGCTTATGGCGTACACTCTGGTATGGCGATGCGTATGGCGCGACAGCTTTGTCCACACGCTACCTACATACGCGGTAACGCAAGTGTTTATACCAAATTCTCTAAAATGGTAACCGATATTCTACAGGAACAAGTACCGGTTTTAGAGAAATCAAGTGTAGACGAGTTTTACGCAGATCTTACCGGGATGGATCGGTTTTTTGGTTGCTATAAGTTTGCAAAAGAGCTTAGAACTAAAATTATTAGAGAAACAGGCTTGCCTATTTCCTTTGGTCTTTCAATAAATAAAACCGTATCAAAAGTCGCTACGAATGAGGCTAAGCCAGACAGCCAACTAAAGGTTGATGCTGGTTTTGAGAAAATCTTTCTCGAGCCACTTTCTATCAGAAAAATTCCTATGGTGGGTGAAAAAACTTTTAGAACGTTTTGTAATCTGGGCGTTAAAAAAGTAGGACTGGTACAGCAAATGCCGATAGAAATGATGGTTTCTGTTTTTGGCAAAAACGGAAGAGTCATCTGGGAACGTGCCAATGGTATTGACCGCACACCTATTGTGCAATACCACGAGCGCAAATCAATCTCTAGTGAGCGTACGTATGGTAGAGACACCACAGATCTCATAAAACTCAAAACAACCATACGTGCAATGGCCGAAAATCTGGCCTTTCAATTACGTGCAGGCAATAAATTGACTTCCTGCATTACGGTAAAAGTGAGATATTCAGATTTTCAGACCTATTCAAAACAACTTAAGATTCCATATACCGCGGCAGATCACAACTTGATTCCGCAGGTTTTAGAGCTTTTTGAAAAACTTTATAACCGCAGACTGCTTATACGATTAGTAGGTGTACGCTATAGCGGCTTGACCGAAGGACACTACCAGATAGATCTTTTTGAAAACACTAGCCGCACCGTGAATCTCTATAAAGCGATGGATGCGATACGCCTACGTTACGGCGACCGCAGTATTATGCGCGCTGCAACGCTGGGCGAAGGTTCGCGCACCATTGGTGGACAAGGCAATCCGTTTAATGGGCAGCCGCCTATTGTTTTAGCACACAGACATCAATAGCAACCTAAGCATTTTATGTATTTAAATTGTCACTCTTTTTTTAGTTTACGTTACGGCACTCTTTCTGAAGTGCAGTTGCTTGATCTTGCGGTAGATCATAAACTGGACACTATTGCACTCACTGATATTAATAGTACTTCTGCCGGACTCAATTTTGTACGCAAAGCGAAAGAAAAAAAAGTCAAGCCTGTGCTAGGTGTAGATTTTAGAAACGGAATCGAACAGTGCTATGTATGCCTTGCTAAAAACAACGAAGGCTATCTTGAACTCAATAATTTCTTAGCACAACACCTTCATAACAAAACTAATTTCCCCGAAACAGCTCCGGTTTTTAAAAATGCATTCACCATTTATGCTTTTGAACGCGCGCTTGAATTAGACAAAACCCATTTCAGTGAAAATGAGTTTATAGGTATTGGTATTCACGATTTAAACAAGCTACGCTTTTCTCAATACAGCACTTATCACGACAAATTGGTTTTGTTGCTTCCGGTGAGTTTCAATTCTAAAAGAGATTTTAATGCGCACCGGTTACTGCGTGCCATAGATCTGAATTGTCTGCTGAGCAAACTCCCAAAAGAAGCACAGGCCTTGCCTGATGAGTTGATGTTTGATCCAAAAAAGATAGAAAATCTATTTGAAGAGTTTCCGCAGATTCTATTAAACACTCAAGCGTTATTAAAGCAATGCAGCATCGATTTTAAATTTGCTAAAGAGCGTGAAAATCAAAATTTAAAAACTGTTTTTGGCAGCGAACAAAAAGACTACAAACATCTTTTAGCACTTTGTGAAAAAGGTTTAAAAGAGCGTTACGATGAGATCACACCTAAAATTAGGGAGCGACTAGAACGAGAGCTTACGCTTATCAAGAAAAAAGACTTTGTTTCTTTTTTCCTAATCAATTGGAAGATCATTGAATACGCCCGAAGTCAAGATTATTTTTATGTAGGTCGCGGTAGCGGTGCGAACAGTATTGTAGCTTATTTGTTACGCATAACTGATGTGGACCCTATAGAATTAGATCTATATTTTGAGCGCTTTTTAAATGAATATAGAAGTAGTCCGCCTGATTTTGACATCGACTTTTCTACTTGGGATCGTGAGGATATAACGGCATATATTTTTAGAGAATTCGGAAAAAACAATCAAGTTGCTTTACTGGGCTCGTATGTCACTTTTAAACAT
>NZ_CP050460.1:170000-172500 GCF_011784865.1 Leeuwenhoekiella sp. ZYFB001 | reverse complement strand
CCTTTGTATTATTAATGAGTTCTATCTATAATATAACTTAGTTATTACTAACTATATAAAATTTGTTTCTCTCGTATTCTTATTATTTCCCAATATGTCAATGAACTGTATTCAATTACAAATTCAAAATTTTGAATTCAAAATTAAAATGGTGGAGAATATCGGAGTCGAACCGATGACCTCCTGCGTGCAAGGCAGGCGCTCTAGCCAGCTGAGCTAATCCCCCAGATAAATTCAGAATTTAGAATTCAGAATTTTACTAGAATTAGAATTCTTAGCTTCTAGAATTTCCTTCAATAATCTTTAATGAACTTTATCCAAAATTTTAAATATTAAATTCAAAACCTTGAATCGCAAGCTTAGCTTGCGTAGTAGTCTCAGGCAGACTCGAACTGCCGACCTCTACATTATCAGTGTAGCGCTCTAACCAGCTGAGCTATGAGACTGTCCTATTTATCAGAAGAATGATCCCGATTTTACTCAGGATCATCAACCGAAAAATATCTTGAATTGACAACTAAAACTAAAACTTCGTCTTTCCTTATAGTCGCGTCTTTAACTGCTATGCAGCAAAGCTCTAGAAAGGAGGTGTTCCAGCCGCACCTTCCGGTACGGCTACCTTGTTACGACTTAGCCCCAGTTACCGGTCTTACCCTAGGCCGCTCCTTGCGGTGACGGACTTCAGGTACCCCCAGCTTCCATGGCTTGACGGGCGGTGTGTACAAGGCCCGGGAACGTATTCACCGCATCATGGCTGATATGCGATTACTAGCGATTCCAGCTTCACGGGGTCGAGTTGCAGACCCCGATCCGAACTGTGATAGGTTTTATAGATTCGCTCCGCCTTGCGACGTGGCTGCTCTCTGTACCTACCATTGTAGCACGTGTGTGGCCCAGGACGTAAGGGCCGTGATGATTTGACGTCATCCCCACCTTCCTCACGGTTTGCACCGGCAGTCTTGCTAGAGTTCCCGACATTACTCGCTGGCAACTAACAACAGGGGTTGCGCTCGTTATAGGACTTAACCTGACACCTCACGGCACGAGCTGACGACAACCATGCAGCACCTTGTAATCTGTCCGAAGAAAAATCTGTTTCCAAATCTGTCAGACTACATTTAAGCCCTGGTAAGGTTCCTCGCGTATCATCGAATTAAACCACATGCTCCACCGCTTGTGCGGGCCCCCGTCAATTCCTTTGAGTTTCATTCTTGCGAACGTACTCCCCAGGTGGGTTACTTATCACTTTCGCTTGGCCACCCAGCCCTCAATTAGACCGGACAGCTAGTAACCATCGTTTACGGCGTGGACTACCAGGGTATCTAATCCTGTTCGCTCCCCACGCTTTCGTCCATCAGTGTCAATATATTGTTAGTAACCTGCCTTCGCAATCGGTATTCTATGTAATATCTATGCATTTCACCGCTACACTACATATTCTAGTTACTTCACAACAATTCAAGACTAACAGTATCAATGGCAATTCTACAGTTAAGCTGCAGACTTTCACCACTGACTTATTAGTCCACCTACGGACCCTTTAAACCCAATGATTCCGGATAACGCTTGCACCCTCCGTATTACCGCGGCTGCTGGCACGGAGTTAGCCGGTGCTTATTCTTACGGTACCGTCATCGTGCTACACGTAACACTTATTCTTCCCGTATAAAAGCAGTTTACAACCCATAGGGCAGTCTTCCTGCACGCGGCATGGCTGGATCAGGCTCCCGCCCATTGTCCAATATTCCTCACTGCTGCCTCCCGTAGGAGTCTGGTCCGTGTCTCAGTACCAGTGTGGGGGATCTCCCTCTCAGGACCCCTACCTATCGTTGCCTAGGTGTGCCGTTACCACACCTACTAGCTAATAGGACGCATGCTCATCTTGTACCGTAACCTTTACTATTAATACGATGCCATATCAATAGACTATGGAGGATTAATCCAAGTTTCCCTGGGCTATACTCCAGTACAAGGCAGATTGCATACGCGTTACGCACCCGTGCGCCACTCGTCAGCAAATTAGCAAGCTAATTCCTGTTACCGTTCGACTTGCATGTGTTAGGCCTGCCGCTAGCGTTCATCCTGAGCCAGGATCAAACTCTTCATCGTAGTATCTTAAATAATATTCCACGATATAAGGAAATTTAATCACACTTCATAAAGAAGCGCTCAAAATGGTCGTTCTAGTTTTAATTCAATTCCGATATAATATCGGAACGCGTTGTCAATTCAATATGTCAATTAACTTTTCCCCTAATTAAAGAAGATCATTTATCGCTAGATGTCAAGGAATCGAACCTCTCTCTCCGATAGCTATCGGAATACCAAATCATCTCGTTTTCAATGTGCGTTGCTCTCCGTGAAAGCGGCTGCAAATATACAAACCTTTTTTCTTACCAAACAAATAAAAATTAAAGTTTTTTTTAAGCCGTTTTTATGAAATCTCACAAAGAACTTACTCCAACTTTTTGCCGAAAAATCGGGAGGCAAAGATACCACC
>NZ_CP050460.1:0-165000 GCF_011784865.1 Leeuwenhoekiella sp. ZYFB001 | reverse complement strand
ACGTAAGGGCCGTGATGATTTGACGTCATCCCCACCTTCCTCACGGTTTGCACCGGCAGTCTTGCTAGAGTTCCCGACATTACTCGCTGGCAACTAACAACAGGGGTTGCGCTCGTTATAGGACTTAACCTGACACCTCACGGCACGAGCTGACGACAACCATGCAGCACCTTGTAATCTGTCCGAAGAAAAATCTGTTTCCAAATCTGTCAGACTACATTTAAGCCCTGGTAAGGTTCCTCGCGTATCATCGAATTAAACCACATGCTCCACCGCTTGTGCGGGCCCCCGTCAATTCCTTTGAGTTTCATTCTTGCGAACGTACTCCCCAGGTGGGTTACTTATCACTTTCGCTTGGCCACCCAGCCCTCAATTAGACCGGACAGCTAGTAACCATCGTTTACGGCGTGGACTACCAGGGTATCTAATCCTGTTCGCTCCCCACGCTTTCGTCCATCAGTGTCAATATATTGTTAGTAACCTGCCTTCGCAATCGGTATTCTATGTAATATCTATGCATTTCACCGCTACACTACATATTCTAGTTACTTCACAACAATTCAAGACTAACAGTATCAATGGCAATTCTACAGTTAAGCTGCAGACTTTCACCACTGACTTATTAGTCCACCTACGGACCCTTTAAACCCAATGATTCCGGATAACGCTTGCACCCTCCGTATTACCGCGGCTGCTGGCACGGAGTTAGCCGGTGCTTATTCTTACGGTACCGTCATCGTGCCACACGTAACACTTATTCTTCCCGTATAAAAGCAGTTTACAACCCATAGGGCAGTCTTCCTGCACGCGGCATGGCTGGATCAGGCTCCCGCCCATTGTCCAATATTCCTCACTGCTGCCTCCCGTAGGAGTCTGGTCCGTGTCTCAGTACCAGTGTGGGGGATCTCCCTCTCAGGACCCCTACCTATCGTTGCCTAGGTGTGCCGTTACCACACCTACTAGCTAATAGGACGCATGCTCATCTTGTACCGTAACCTTTACTATTAATACGATGCCATATCAATAGACTATGGAGGATTAATCCAAGTTTCCCTGGGCTATACTCCAGTACAAGGCAGATTGCATACGCGTTACGCACCCGTGCGCCACTCGTCAGCAAATTAGCAAGCTAATTCCTGTTACCGTTCGACTTGCATGTGTTAGGCCTGCCGCTAGCGTTCATCCTGAGCCAGGATCAAACTCTTCATCGTAGTATCTTAAATAATATTCCACGATATAAGGAAATTTAATCACACTTCATAAAGAAGCGCTCAAAATGGTCGTTCTAGTTTTAATTCAATTCCGATATAATATCGGAACGCGTTGTCAATTCAATATGTCAATTAACTTCTCCCCTAATTAAAGAAGATCATTTATCGTTAGATGTAAGGAATCGAACCTCTCTTTTTATTACCAAATCATCTCGTTTTCAATGTGCGTTGCTCTCCCTGAAAGCGGCTGCAAATATACAAACCTTTTTTCTTACCAAACAAATAAAAATTAAAGTTTTTTTTAAGCCGTTTTTATAAAACCTTACAAAGAACTTATTCCGACTTTTTGCCGAAAATCGGGAGGCAAAGATACCACCCTTTTCCTTTACAAAACAAGCTTTTTTTTAAACTTTATTTTTTGCCACCGCCAAAAGGTATTAATAACCTCTAAGCGAAAATTTGTTTCCCATAAACAACCTATAAGCTTACCTTAAGATTGTTTACTTGATCTATATTTCTATGAACGTAAAACCGTTTTTTATATCCGATTTTGGAGGCGCAAATATAGAACGATTATCTCACCCCACAAGCACTTTTTGAAAGTATTTTTAAAATAATCTTCTAACACCTTGTTTACAGCTGATTACATTCTTAATGTTTTTTAAAAAAGTTACGCATATGCTGATGAGGCTAAAATATTAAAGGATTCAAAGAACCTCCAAAAAAGCCAAAACCTAGATTTTAGTTGATTTACTCGATGAACTACACAAAAAAACTCTGATTGCTTTTCATCAAAAATACCCGGGTTAGGGATTGAGCGACCTGTTTGAGCTCTTGTTGCGCCCCTTAAAGCGCAATTAAGCGAGTAGCGAAAGCCAGGTTGTTGTCAAAAACAGCAAAACCCTATAAAAAGAAATTCCATACCAGGCCAAAACGAAACGTAAAATCACGGTACGGATAACCCGGAGCTGAATAATAATCTGAAGGACTCACCAAGGAATTGATATGCTCGGCGATGAAAAAGATGCGCGTCTGGCGAACCTTCATATTGAAAAACAAATCTAACAACGGAAAACCACCCAGCTCCAGATCGTTCTGAACGTAAAATTCGGCAAGTACAGGATCATACGCGTTCATATTATATTCAGTAAAATAATTGAATCTGAAACCTGTTTGAACGAAAAGCGCCTTTTGAAACCATTCATCTGTATAATACAAGGTGTTTCGCGTGATGATTTCAGGAACATTAAAATAACTCATCCCTGAACTAACATTTTGATAAGCTACCGTATTATCTAAACCGAATTTGCCCAATCTAAATTCCTTGTTGAGCTTAACTTTTAAATAGGTGACATTGGCATCTGCCTGAAAAGATTGCACCAAGCCGGCGTTATTTCTACCGAAATAAGCATAATCTGCGATACTCACTAAACTAGCAGAAGCATTGAACCATTTTTTTGATTCCATCTTAAAATCGAGAGAACTGGTCTTTACGTTCTCATAATTTTCAGCATTGTACCAGTTGTAATTCTGGTAACTGCTTTGATACAGCAAGTGATTATAATTTGCAGGAGAAGAATTGATATGAATTCCGCCAGAAAATGCTGCTTTATCTTTTAGCTTAAAACTGGCCTCTGCATTAAAATCTAAGCCCGAAAAGTCACCTACCACATTGGTCTGTGCTTCGCCTTTTAATTGAAATCCTTTGTACGCTTTTCTATAAGAAGCTCCGACTGCAATAATATTCCCCTGAAGTGCATTGGGAATCGTCTCATCTTCTCGAACGAGCACCGAGTTATAGCCATAATTGTAATAGGTATGATTAGCCTGAAAGTTTAGCGTTCCTAATATATTGTTTGAATACTCTACAAAGACTCTATTGTTCAATTCTTCATAATCTGTACGATCTACCAAATTAGAAGTCACAAAAGATTCGCCGAAAAGATCAGTAGCGGGAGTGGTTTGCCTATATTCAAAGAACTTGTCTTCATAATTGAGGATATGCCCTATTTGAATCCTATTCTTATTGACGCTGTCATTCTGCTTAATTAAGTCGTAGCGCTGATTAATGTAAAATCGAGCTCCATCGAGAATACTTTCGGCATCTTCAAAGTTAACTGACAGCCTAGCGCGATCATTGAACTGAGAATCGCCTCCTCCGAAATTAACCAAGGCTTGATCTGTAAGGCCACCGTTTTCTTCGTTTAATAAATCCTGAGCCACATAATGCGCCTTAACGTTGTAACGGTTATTTTTTGATTGATAATTGGTCGTGAATCTGAAATTCCCTGTACTGGTAAGCGCGTTTTGATATTTACCCAAACTACGCAACCCCTTATAAGCAATAGAAAAATTGAAGCGTTTAGATTTATTCATCGTAAAAAACGCATCAAGGTTTTGGCCTTGAGAGAATACACTTTTATAATACAGCTCGGTTAACGGCGTGGGAACTTGATAATAAAAAATATCATCAACCTCCATATAATTGAAATGCCGCGCACGGGCTCCAAATTCAGGCATTACTTTTTCACTATCAAAAGTATAGGCCAGCGTATTATAGGTTTGCCCTTCATTAGCAAATGGCAACAACTCAAAATTGTCTTTCCTGAGGTAATTATACTTGTAGAGTTTTTCTATCGTAAGTGATGTATCTACGATTATGGTATCATTTTCTACTGAAATGATTTTGTATAGATCTAAGGGTGGGCGTTGGCGTGCTGCTCTATTTTTAAGACCTCTATTAGTTAAACTGTCTTCATAACTGTTTCTCCCTCCTCCTTCACGTCTAATTGTAGAATTATCTTGAGAAAACATCTTAAAACCAAACATTAATACAATGATGCAAGTAAGTTTAATCCTAAAACCCATACTTCTCTCTTATTTAAATATGCGAAACTAAATATATAACGAAGAATATCATCAAAAAATATTTAATACTTCTATCTCGCGCAATTATACATCAATTTATCTAGACCTAGATATCTTGCAAATAAAAACCGGATAGCAATTGAATTACTATCCGGTTCTAATATTTATCCAGAATGTCGATTAATTCTGACCTCCAAGATTTGTATTAAATAAAATCTCGTTTTGAGGAATCTCATAAGTTAACTTCTCGTCATCATGTGAGAATGATTGACCAGCAAAATCTAACCAGTTAGAGCCTCTAGTACGAGTTTCACGTCTTCTCTTCATAATGAAATAAGATTGACCTTCTCCCCAAAGCTCTAATCTCGCTTGCAAAGCAGCTTCTTCGGCTAAATCAGTAGTTGCCATTGCATCAATATAAGATGAATCATCCAACCTTAAGTCTAGGACTGCTTTTAAGCTAGTTCTAGCCGCAGCAAAATTTCCGTTTTCAGCAGCAGCTTCGGCATGCAATAAATACATTTCTGCAATTCGCATATAGTGAGAATCCGAATCGATATTCACCTGAGGACCTGAAAATAATCCAAAACCGTTTAGTTCGGCTCCTTTATAATAAAACTTACCTAATGGTCGCAGATCAGAATTAAACTGATACAATCTAATATCATCTTCTCTAAAGTTACTATATAAGCCAGCATCCATTCCTTTTGGATTACCTACAGCAGCATAGCTATAACTATAAGCATCCATAAAGCCCCACCAAGAAAATAATGAAGCAAGACCTTGCCCTTGAGGGGTAATATCAATTCCCCATAGAACTCCTGGAATGCTATTGATATCGTTGAATCCACCAACACTACCATCTTCACCCGGTAGTAATGCCACTTCATCAGCCGTCATAATTGGATATCCAGCATCTATAACCTTTTTAGCGTACTCTTCAGTTTTAGGCCAGTTATTCATAGCTCCATAAAGTCGAGCTAATAACCCCCTTACAACATCCTGATTAATTTCAATCTTAGCATCTCTATTAAAACCTTCAAGTAAAGTCTCCGCTTCTAATAAATCATTTAAAGCAACATCAAATACTTCTTGAAGTGTACTTTTGGGCATATCAAGATCGTTTGCACTTGTATAAATAGGCAAAACTTCTTTAGATAAATCTGAAATATCATTCACATAAATGTGAGCAAGGAAATAGTATGCATATCCTCTTAAAGCTTTAGCCTGACCGATAGTGAATCTTCCTGTTTCAGTTTCAGGCACTACATCATTACCACCAGCTCCATCAATAACCAAGTTTGACAAGTTAATGATTCGATATAAGAACCTCCATCCTCTGTAATTGTAAGCATTATCAGGATCTAGAGTTGCAGTTAATTCTGAGATTTGAGTTTGTCTGTTATAACTCTTTCCTAAATGAGCCATATCCGCCGACATCATGTCTAATTGAATATACTGCGTTGTGATTCCGAAATCTTCTTGACTATCAGTACCACCACTACCTCGACGATATAAGTTCTCATAAATACCCAATAATGTACCAGCTGATACATCAGGGTTAATTTCCGCAGCTTCAGAAACCTGCTCTGCAGATAAAGTCTCTGTTGGGTAAACTTCTAGATAGTCTTCACTACAAGACGCCAGCAAGAGAAGAGCCCCACCGAAATAAATAATTTTTCTTAACATTTTCATATTTTTTATAAAGTTAAATTAACACCAAATACAACAGTAGATAATGGTGCATAGCTATAAAAGTCAGAGTTACCTGTAGCAGACGTAGAAGGATTGAAACCTTTTCTGGCAGACCAGAAAGCAAGGTTATCACCAGTCACAAAGAAATCAAGGTTAGAAAGGCCCATTTTTTCCACAAAGTTAGCAGGCATTGTATACCCCAAACGAATATTATTTAAAGCCAAGAAATCAGCTTTAGTCAAAAATCTCGTTGAAGTAGCATTTTGCTGAATTTGAAATCTAGCATCTTGACGTGGAATATCAGTAACATCTCCAGGCGACATCCAACGATCTCTGATGTCTACGTGAAAGTTATTAGTACCTGCATAATCATTGTCCATTAAAGAAGCATAAGCTCCATCATAAGACCACCCTCCTAAAGAATAAGCAAATAAAGCACTTAGAGAGAAAGCACCATACTCAGCATTTAAACGGAAAGAACCGGTAATATCAGGAATTGCAGTTTTATCTATGAACTTATCTGCTGCTTCAGCATACACTTCTGTAATATCTTGAACAATATTTGCTTCTGGGTTATCATTCATATAACCTGTCAAAGAAGTAATGATCACATCATCTCCTCCGAACGTACCATTGTTGTCAACATCGTCAAAATAACGCTCCCATTGCGCAGCACCATTCTCACTATTAACACCGGCGTAAACAGGCATATACCAATCATATAATGATCTACCAGCCGTACGACCGTAACTTCCATCTTGATCAAATCGCTGCTCCTCTCCGGTAGTTGGATCAATAGGAAGCGCCACAAGTTCGTTTGACAACAAGGCTCCATTCACCCCGACATTCAAGCGGAATTTACCATTGTTAACAACTTTAAAGTCAAGATCAAATTCAACCCCAGTGTTCAACATTTCACCGTCATTTACACGAATGTTAGCAAAACCATTTGAAGGCCCTACGTTTCTTGTAAAGAACATATCTGTTGTGGTCTTTCTGTAGTATTCTAACGAACCATCAACAAAGTTTCCTAATTCAAACTCAGCACCTACGTTAAACTGGTTTGAGCTCTCCCAAGTAAGATCTGGGTTACCTCTTGTAGTAAATGCTAATGAGATATTATCATTAAGATTGTTGATAGAGTATAAGTTATAACCAGGATATAGACCTATACCTGCAGAGTTACCAAGAACACCATAACTCGCTTTTAATTTCAAGAAATCCACAAAGTTAGAGCTATTTAAAAACTGTTCTTGAGTTAATACCCAAGCAGCACCTACAGAGTAAAAATTACCCCATTTTTCATTTACAAAACGTGAAGACGCATCTCTGTTAAATGTAGCATTTAAGAAATACTTATTAGCAAAATCCACAGTTGCGTTTGCTATATAACTCTCAGTTCTCTCATCTCTTGTAAACCCGTCACTTGGATTATTAACAACACCATTTGAAATATTTGGCCCAAAAGGAGTTACCAAATTAGAACGGCTCGCTAGCAAATAGTTAAACTCATAAGCAGTCGCAACGTGAGATAGGAATGCAGAAACATTAAATTCGCCAAAACGCTTGTTATAACGCAATCCAGTTCTAAGGGTATAGTTTTGTGTTTCAGATCTTGATCTATCAATTCTACCACCGTCTCCTTGTGAAGGGCTATAGAACGGTTCGTTTAGCGTGGTATTATCATTCATGTAATACTGAAACGCAAAGTTATTCTCTAATGTCAGACCATCTAATAATGTCAACTTGAAGTCATTATTAAAGTTAACCGCATTACCTTTATTGTTGCTGATGTTAATTTGAGAATCAGCCACACCATTGGTAGCAAAACCAAAACCACGACCATCTTCTAAACCATAATCATATAAGAAACCACCGTAAATAGGATCAGGAATTCTGTTACCATCCGCATCTCTACGGAATAATGGGTAGATAGGTGGTATATTATCAATCCACCAGAACTGAGAAGATGAAGAAGAACCGGTACCATTATTATTTTGCTCACTCTGAGCATAGTTAATAGTAGTAGTTAAATCGATAATATCTAAGATATTATTTGTAGCAGTCACACGACCATTCAATCTCTGGTAATCTGTATTACTTGCATACCCTATATCATCGATAAAACCGAATGAAGCGTATACTGAAGACTTTTCTCCGCTATTTGAAACAGAAACATTAGCCTCTGTTCTGTTAGAGCTTTGAAAAGCAAAATCCTCCCAACTCTCTGGAGTATATCTTCTAGTCACACCCGGACGTACCATACCGGTTGCCGGATCAATCAATTGGGCAACAGCCGCTGCATCACTACCTCCAATATTCCACATATTATATACAGGCGAAATATCAGAAACATCTGCATTAGCCCCTTCGAATAAGTTGGCATTTGCATAGTCGATTGCGGCAGCTTGATCACCGTCGTTTTCTAACAAACCTCTTTGATAGATTCCTTCCCAAGAAATTCCAATATACTCTTCAGGAGAACTAATTGTTTCATATCTGTCAATACCTTGATAGTTTGTACCGGTTTTGATTGACACATTTAAACGACTTGCTTCACCCTTACCTTTCTTAGTTGTAATTACAATTACCCCATTTGCACCTCGCGCACCATACAGTGATGTTGCAGATGCATCCTTAAGAATAGTAACCGATTTGATATCATTAGGATTGATATCATTAAGACTTCCTCCAAATGGAGCGTCATCAACTACATAAAGAGGATCATTACTACCATTGATAGATCCAAAACCGCGGATTCTAATTTGCGAAGTACTACCAGGCTGACCAGTTGTGTTAAATACTGCAACTCCAGCTGCCTCTCCCGCTAGTGCCTGAGAAACGTTTGAAAAAGATTTCTTTGAGATTTGTTCACCTCCTACAACTTTTGCTGAACCTGCAAATGATGTTTTAGAAACATTACCAAAACCAGTAACCACCACCTCATCTAACTCCTCACCTGCTTGCATAGAAACACTGATAGTTGAAGAAGCTCCTACGGCCACTACTTGATCTTGAAAACCAATGTAAGAAAAAACAAGGTTCTGCCCTTGCTCTGCGCTGATAGAATAATTCCCATCAAAGTCAGTTTGAGTACCAACACTGGTTCCTTGAACCACAATGTTTACCCCTGGTAGCGGCATACTATTGCCGTCAGTTACTGTACCAGTAACAGTTTTTTGCTGAGCGAATGTCAACTGTGTTAAAAACAGTAAACCTAGCGCAAAGCACCACGTAATTTTTGATTTCATAAATTTATTTATTTGAATTAGCCATCGCAAACATCTTAAAAGTTTCTTAGAATTACAACGAATTTTTAGATACATTTAAGATTTAACATAGTAAATAATTAAAATAAACGTTTTAATTAGCTTTTATTTAACAGATACTCAGCTAATCAAAGTATTTTCAAAAAATATTTTAATAAGTACATAATTTTTTAAAATTCAACTCTTTAAGAGCTTCTCCGCTGAGCAATTTTGAAAATAGTTCTATTTTGCACCTCTATGATTTTGAAATTACGTTCACAAAATAAATTAATAGAATGCGGTACCGATGAAGCCGGAAGAGGCTGTTTATCAGGTCCCGTCACTGCTGCGGCCGTTATTTTACCCGACTCTTTTGTTAATGAAACCTTAACAGATTCAAAATTACTTAATCATAAGTCTCGTGAATTATTGCGGCCTATAATTGAAAAAGAAGCTCTTGCCTATAGCATTGCTCACGTTTTTCCGGATGAGATTGACACTATTAATATCCTTAATGCATCAATAAAGGCGATGCACCTGGCTATAGAACAGTTGCAACAAGAGCCTAAACATATTTTAGTTGATGGTAATCGCTTTAAGCCTTATAAAGATTGCTCACACGAATGCATCATAAAAGGCGACAGCAAATTTTTATCTATCGCTGCTGCATCGGTTTTAGCTAAAACGGAACGGGATCGATATATGACGGACTTGCATATGCAATTTCCGCAATACAACTGGAAGAAAAATAAGGGATACCCCACTAAAGAGCATCGAGAAGCTATCAAAGCATACGGACTTACCCCTCATCATCGTAAAAGTTTCAAACAATTGCCTGAGCAGCTTCGGCTTGACATTTAAGGTTGTGTAAACATATATTCTGACTTAAGAGTACTTACCTTTGCTGTGTTTAAAATGTATTCTAATGAGGAGACTTGCTTTAGCGTTCGCACTTTTGTTCTTAATCACTAACTGCAAACAAACACCAACTACTAATACCAATTTACTGCATCTCATCCCTCAAAAATCTGCAGCTATTCTTAGAATACCTGATTGGGATACTTTCAATGAAACGCTTAAAATCAATGAACCCTCGGCTGTTTTAAATGAAACCGGTTTCTACAATACACTTCTAGAGTATGCAGACCTGCTCAAAAAATTCGCGCCAAAGGACGATGCATATCTTGCTTTTGTTGCTCTTGGAGATAATGATTTTGATCTAGCGCTCATCACTAAAAATCACCCGAAGCTCCTACAAACAGATTCTGTTTTCACCAAAAATATCACTTCGTATGAGTACGAGGAAACCACCGTAAATACCATCACTTCAACAAAATCTCCGGTTTACTTTTTGAACAATGAGGATATTTTTATTGCAAGTACTTCAAAACTGATCCTCGAAAACACAATCCTTCAAAACAATACAGGACGGGATCCTATTGATCTCTCACTGGAACAGATGATCAAGACCAGTGATAATGGCAGTCCTAATATATATGTGCGTGGTTCTTATTTTAAAAGGTTATTCAAAACCATAATTCCTGATTTCAAATTTTTAGATTCGGAAATTCCTTTTCAATGGTTGGCGCTTGATATTGATCTAGACTCCAAGACATCTTTAAACCTTAGTGGAGTCTTGACTTCTGAACAAAATGGCAAACAAACTTTTGATCTTTTACAAGACTTGAACCCGGCACCCTCTAAACTTATTCTTAATGCCACGGCGCAATGCCGCGGTGTAATTAGTTTTCAGTATGAGGAATGGGAAACCTATAAAAACAATCTTGCTAAAAAACGAAATGCTTCAGTCAAGGATTTTTCTGTGCCTTTGGAAGACTACTTTGCTTCGATCAATGAGCTCGCAGTGGTTTACACCAATGAACAAAATCTACTACTCAATTACAGTAATGATATTACAATTTCTGAAAAGGCGCTTGCTCCCATTTCGACCAAATCTGAAACATTTAGAGCATTAGATATTTATAAAATATCTGATTCTACTTTTATTAAAAGTACTTTTAAAGAGCTTTTGAACCCTCCCACCGTAAACTATTATTGTACGCTAGGTAATCTTATAGCTTTTGCTAAATCGCAAGACCTTCTCAAAGATTATATCGCTAATTATCAAAACGAAGCGCTTTTAAAGAAAACGCCAGCCTACAACACGCTTGCTAAAAAAATGAGTGATGCTTCAACACTTACTTATTATGGCAACACCAATTTATTAGCCACTTACCTCTCTGGTAAAGTCTCAAAAACCGAAGCAAAAAAACTGAAAGCAATTGATTTTGAACAATTCCCGGCTGCAATGGTGCAATTGGTTCAAGCTGATGATTTTACTTACGTAAATGCGCGTGTAGATAAAATTTCAGCAGCTAATACTGCAGCTCAAGTGGTTCAGACTGCGAGCGTTCAGCTTGATCAGGATCTTTTGAATGCTCCGCAAATGCTTAGAAACTATCGTACTAAAGGTCAGAATATTCTTGTTCAAGATATTGGCAATACGCTTTATCATATAGATGCAAATGGTAAAATTGAATGGAAAAAGGAGTTAGACGGACCCATTTTAGGCAAAATTCAGCAAGTGGATCTTTATAAAAATGGCAGGTTGCAATATGCCTTTACAACACCTTCTCACTTCTACATTATTGCCAGTGACGGTACTGTCGTTAAACCTTTCGATCTCAACTACAGCAATATAACTCAGCCTCTTGCCGTATTTGATTATAGTGGCAGTAGAGACTATCGTTTTGTAATCACACAAGGAAACACTTTGACGATGCTTGATCGGGAAGGCAATAAGGTTAAAGGTTTTGACTATACCGAAGCACCCACCAGCCTTTTTAAAGCGCCTCAACACATCCGCTTAGGGTCTAAAGATTATATTTTGGTCCAATTGACTTCCGGGAAACTGGAGATTTTAAACCGTCGCGGCGAGACGAGAATTCCACTTAAGGAAACATTTGACTTTGCTGAAAGTCCGATTTTTGAAAACGGTTCGGCATTTTTAGTCCGTGAGAAGAATGGCTCCTTAATAACTATTTCGCAAAGCGGAAAAACAAGCCGAAAAGCGCTAGGTAGCGGTTCTGAAATTCAGTACGATCGTCTTAACTCAACCGAAGCACTCCTGCTCCCCGAGCAACTTAGTATTAACCAAAAAGCAATTCCAATAGACTTAGGACTTTACACCGGTCTTAAGGTTATTAAGGCTAAAAATTCTTATTACGTTGCTATGACTGACTTACAGAATAATAAATCTTTTCTCTACACCAGCAAAGGAACCTTGCTTTCCAATTTCCCTGTTTATGGAGCTTCGGAGTTAGATTTTGGCACGTTGCACAATTCTAAAGACTTAGGTTTAACGCTTAAAGGAGAGTCAGACAGTGTGTTGATCTATCAGATCAACTAAACCTAAATAAACTGTTTTTCAAAGTGTTAAAAGGGATTTTCACCCCTAAATCTGAGCTTTTATCTTAGTACCTTTATAGCTAAATAGCTTCCCTGAATACAGAGCCGCCTCCTAGATGTTTCTGTAATGCTGTTTCCATTCAAAATTATGGACTCAAATAACAGCCTATGAAAAATTCAGCCTTTTTTATTGTGAGTTTGCTTTACAGCATTTTTGCCAGTGCTCAAAACCTATGCGCTGACAATCAAAAATTAACTGAAAAAACATCTTTTGAAATCACCGCTTACGGAACTTCTAACACTTTAGTTGCGGTTACAAATTTTAATGTTTCTTCAACGTTCAATACGCTTTCAGGTCGAAAAGCGATCATTGCACAAATTGACAAAGATGCACCAACCCAAGAACCTCAAAATTATTATTCGTTAGAATGCGCTGATTCGACCTTATTGATCAACAACCGGAACATCATTCCTGCCTATGTTTTTGAAGAATATAGCAATATGAATTTTGATGCTTCAGCAAGCAGCATAGCCATTCCTAAAAAACTTGATGTAGGTCAAAAATTGAGCAATGCGGCTTATGAAATTGAAGTCGAAGTAGCACCCATCACCCATAGACTACATTATTATTTAACCGATAGAATAGTGACTGCAAAAGAAACCATTAACACACCTGCAGGCACTTTTGAATGTTACTTGATAGAAGCAAAAACACATATGAAACCACGCAACAATAACACTGGAAGCGTTAAACAATGGTTTGCAGAAGATATTGGACTTGTAAAGCAAGTAGATTATAATGTAGAGGGTGCGATAACCGGAATCAATCTCCTTACTGATCTAAAATTCTGATTACACAGAGGCCTTTTCCACCAACTCTGCTTCAAATAAATCGGCAAAATGTTTAAGTAATTTTGGCTTGACTTCTTCTAAAGGCACTTCACTACGCCCGAGTTCTACGTTAAGCGAGGTCACAGCTTTTTCTTTAATTCCGCAAGGGATTATATTATCAAAATAGCCAAGATTAGCATTAACATTAAATGCAAAACCGTGCATAGTAACCCACCTACTGGCACGTACGCCCATAGCACAGATCTTTCTCGCAAACGGAGTGCCTACATCAAGCCACACACCGGTTTCCCCATCAGAACGTTGGGCTTTCAAACCGTATTCTGCTAAAGTTAAGATGATGGTTTCCTCCAGAAGCCTTAAGTATTTATGAATATCAGTAAAGAAATTTTCAAGATCTAAAATGGGATATCCCACAATTTGACCAGGACCGTGATACGTGATATCTCCTCCTCTATTGATCTTATAAAAGGTAGCATTTTTGGCTTTGAGTTGCTCTTCAGAAACCAACAAATTACTTATATCACCGCTCTTCCCTAAGGTATACACGTGCGGATGTTCTACAAATAAAAAGTGATTAGGGGTGGCAAAATCAGTTTCTTCGCGCCTGTTCTTAATTTTTAGATCTAAAATATTTTTAAACAGTTGCTCTTGATAATCCCAGACTTCCTTGTAGTCGCGATTTCCTAAATCCTGTACTTCTACTTGCTTATTCATACTGCAAAGATACAATACATTTTAGCCTGCGCATAACCTCTAAGAAGATCAGTAACTAAGATGATTAGCGCCGGTTTACGATTATTAATGCTGCAATAACACCGGGAATCCAGCCACAAAACCATAGCAGGGTTACTAATAATACAGAGCCGCACCCTTTATCAAGAACCGATAAAGGCGGCAAAAAGATGGCGATTAACGCCCTAAAAAAACTCATTTTTGATTTGATTTATGATGATTGATGGTCTATAAGACACAATTACTAAGCTTTCGTTACAGTTATTGATTTCTCGGCTGCGAGTTGCTATATTTGCGGGCTTAAATACAGACAGCATTATGCAACTTTCAGAACAGGAAATTATCAGACGCGAGAAACTGGCAGGTTTACGCAAATTAAACATAAACCCATATCCGGCAGATTTGTATCCGGTAGATCATACTTCAGCGAAGATAAAACAGGATTTTGAAGACGGTAAAAAGGTGGTTATCGCCGGCAGATTGATGTCTCGTAGAATTCAAGGTAAAGCCTCTTTTGCAGAGTTGCAAGATTCAACCGGTCGTATTCAAGTGTATTTTAATCGTGATGAAATCTGCCCGGGAGAAGATAAGACACAGTACAATGACGTCTACAAAAAGTTACTCGATATTGGTGATTTTATAGGTATTGAAGGCGAACTTTTTACCACTCAAGTAGGTGAGAAAACCGTGATGGTTAAAAAATTCACGCTGCTTAGTAAAGCGCTTAAACCGCTTCCTTTGCCTAAAGTGGATAAAGATGGAAACGAATTTGACAAATTTAACGATCCTGAAATGCGCTATCGCCAGCGCTATGCAGATCTTGTAGTCAATCCAAAAGTTAAAGACGTATTTGTTAAACGCACCAAGCTTTTTGCTGCAATGCGTAATTTCTTCAACGACAAGGGATATTTTGAGGTAGAAACACCTATCCTGCAATCTATTCCGGGAGGTGCTGCAGCACGACCTTTTATTACGCACCACAATGCTTTAGACATTCCCTTGTATTTGAGAATTGCCAATGAATTGTATCTAAAAAGATTGATCGTTGGTGGTTTTGATGGAGTTTATGAGTTCTCTAAAAACTTCAGAAATGAGGGAATGGACCGTACGCATAATCCAGAATTTACGGCAATGGAAATTTATGTAGCCTATAAAGACTACAACTGGATGATGGCCTTTACTGAAAAACTACTTGAGCATTGTGCTACTGCTGTAAATGGTACTACCGAAGCTACTTTTGGTCAACATAAAGTAGACTTCAAAGCGCCCTACGCGCGTGTAACTATGACCGATGCGATCAAACAATTTACCGGTTATGATATCACTGGCAAGTCTGAATCTGAACTTCGTGAGGCTGCTCTAGGAATGGGTCTTGAAGTTGATGAAACTATGGGTAAAGGGAAACTCATTGATGAGATCTTTGGTGAGAAATGTGAAGGCAACTTTATACAGCCTACATTTATCACAGACTACCCTAAAGAAATGAGTCCGTTGTGTAAAGAACATCGTGAAAACCCTGAGCTTACTGAGCGTTTTGAACTTATGGTTTGCGGTAAGGAGATTGCCAATGCGTATTCAGAATTGAACGATCCTATTGATCAACGCGAGCGTTTTGAAGAGCAACTTAAACTTGCTGAAAAAGGAGATGATGAAGCGACAGAGTTTATTGATCAGGATTTCTTAAGAGCTCTTGAATACGGAATGCCCCCAACATCTGGTTTAGGAATTGGGATGGATCGCTTGATTATGTTCTTGACTAATAATCAATCTATTCAAGAGGTATTATTCTTCCCACAAATGAAACCCGAACGTAAGAAGGTAGAATTGACTGAAGAAGAAAAAACCATTTTTAATATTCTCAAGAAGGAAAAAAATCTTTCACTAGACACTTTAAAAGAAGTTTCCGGGTTAAGCAATAAAAAATGGGATAAAGGCATTAAAGGCCTTACCAAACAAAAGCTAGCTAAAGTTGAGAAAGAAGGTGAAAACCTTACGGTTACTCTAATAGATTAATCACAGAATTTTCTAAATAATTTAAAAGCCCGATTCAGTTTTGAGTCGGGCTTTTAATTTTTGAAGAATGTTAAAAATTCCCTATTCAAATAAACCTTTTGAAATTATCAAAGTCATAGAGATATAACATAAAAATTAATGGATATGAAAAAATTGATGGCAATTGCCGCATTATTTGTTGCTACAACAACTTTTGCACAGGAACAGCCGCGTGGGGAGCGTTTCAAAAAAATGATGGATGCTACACCTGAAGAAATGGCTGAATTACAAACTAAACGTTTGACTCTAGCTCTTGTACTTGATGATAAACAACAAAAGCAAGTTTATGATCTTCAGCTTGCGGAAGCTAAAGAACGTAAAGCCCAGTGGGAAGAACGTGCCGCTAAGAAAAGTACTCGTGAAAAAGGTGTAAAACCTACAGAAGAAGAAATTGCAGCAATGCGCGAATCTATCAAAGAAAGACATTCTGAAATGTTAGATAAGCAAATTGCACATCAAGAAAAAATGCAAAATATTTTAAATGAAGAGCAATTTGACGAATGGCGTAAACTTAAAATGAAGCGTCACGACCGTATGGCGATGCGCGATGGCAAACGTGGAGAACGTTCTCACGACCGCAACCAGAAAGCTAAATGGCGTAGATAGGTTTATCCCAAAAACAGGTTTTCTATCTTAAGGTAAAAACCAAAAAGGATGTTAGCCTTGGGCAGTACCAACAAAAAATCCCCGCGAATTGCGGGGATTTTTATTTTATTTCATTTTTACTCCTAAAGCGTTGGTGCAATTTTAGCTACCGCCGCAATAGTCGCATCAAGATCTTCATATGTCAACGCGTCAGTTATAAACCACGTCTCGTAAGCACTTGGAGCAATGTAACCCCCTTCTGCTAATAACCCGTGGAAAAACTTTTTAAACGTTTCGTTAGCACCCGCAGATGCCGAAGCAAAGTCGGTTACTGCCTCCTCAGCAAAATGTACTGAAATCATCGACCCCACTCTATTAATCGTATGCGTGATTTTGTTTTCGGTTAATGCTTGAGCAATTCCTTTATGTAGGTATTCGGTTTTTTGTTCTAGTCGTTTGAAGATTTCACGATCCTGATCTAAAGCTTGAAGCATCGCTAAACCGGCAGCCATTGCCAAAGGGTTTCCACTTAAAGTACCTGCCTGATACACCGGACCTAAAGGAGCCAAGTGATTCATAATTTCATTTCGTGCGGCAAAAGCTCCTACAGGCAAACCACCACCTATTACTTTTCCGAAGGTTACAATATCAGCCTGAACGCCTGTTAATTCCTGTGCGCCACCTGCAGCTAGCCTAAAACCGGTCATCACCTCATCAAAAATAAGTAGCGCTCCGTGAGCTTTACACAAATCCTTCAATCCTTCAAGAAAACCTTCAGCCGGAGGAATACATCCCATGTTTCCGGCAACCGGCTCTAAAATAATCGTAGCTATTTCATCTTTATTGGCTTCAAAGATCTCTCGCACTTGATCTAGATTATTGTATTCCGCAAGCAAGGTATCTTTAGCAGTACCTTGAGTTACACCGGGGCTATTAGGAGAACCAAAAGTCACCGCACCACTCCCCGCTTGAATCAAAAACGAATCAGAATGCCCGTGGTAGCAACCGGCAAACTTTATGATTTTATCTCTGCCAGTAAAGCCACGTGCCAGACGCACCGCACTCATACAAGCTTCGGTACCGCTATTTACAAAGCGTATTTTATCAATACCGGGTACCATTTTGACTGCTAGCTTAGCAATCTCAGTTTCCAATTCTGTGGGTGTTCCAAAAGAAGTTCCTTTCTTGGTTCTTTCGATAACCGCATCAACCACTGGCTGGTAGGCATGACCTAAAATCATAGGCCCCCAAGAGTTGATGTAGTCAATTAATTTATTTCCGTCTTCATCAAATAGATATGCACCTTTTGCTTCTTTTACAAAAATAGGATCCCCGCCAACAGCTTTAAAAGCTCTTACCGGTGAGTTTACTCCGCCGGGGATTACCTCTTGCGCTTCTGTAAATAATGCGCTACTTCTTTTATAAATCATCATTAAAATCCGTTATACTGTGGGGTAACATTTAACTGCTGCCCAATACTTATCGTGTTATTATTTAACCCGTTGTTCTTTTTTAGTTCATCTACCGTAAGGTTATACATACGTGAAATACTATAAAGTGTTTCTCCTTTTTTTACCGTATGAATACTCACGGCATTTGAAGGTTCGGGTTTATATTCTTTAATTTTTGTGCCTAAAACCTCAGCATCATAGTTGTACATCGCATAACGTTCAATGATCGCAATGAGTTTTTCAGGATATTTTCTATCTGTTGCATAACCTGCTTTGCGCAGACCGCGGGCCCAACCTTTATAGTCGTCAGGTTCCAGATCAAACAAATCTGCATACCTACTTCTACCTGTTAGAAATAAGGAATGATCTCTAAAAGAATATTTAGGATCTCTATATTTTCTGAAGCATTCGCCCTTCTCGTCATCATCATGATACACCACATCGCCCGTCCAGTTATGACATTTTATTCCGAAGTGATTATTAGCTTTTTTAGTCAAATTGCCATTTCCGGCGCCCGATTCTAAGACAGCCTGAGCCATTGTGATGCTCGCCGGTATTTTATAAAGTCGCATTTCTTCTTTTGCAATAGGGGCAAAATGCTCAATATAATCTTCTACTTTGTCAAACGGAGCGTACACATACGCCCTTTCGGTTTCCTTAGTAGTTTCGGCAGGTGGTGTATTATTACGCGCTGCGGTACGTGTCTCAGTATTACGAGAGGGGCGAACACTTACTTTACGCTTAGCAGCACGCTTGCTTCCGCCACAACCTATCAGCAAAAGACTTAGAATAAAAAGAGTAAGAACTTTTTCAATCATATTACATTCTAATCAGTGGAAATCCTTTTTTCAAGAGTTTTTGGTTCATCCCAGCAATACCTTGCAGGCCTCCTGTATGAACGGCTAAAATACGGGTATTTTTAGAGAAAAACTCATTGCGAATAAGATCTCTGAGACCGAACATCATTTTACCCGTATAAACCGGATCTAGCAAGATATCGTGCTTCTTTTTAAAGTCATTGATAAAGGTTACAAGCTCTTGATTTACTTTAGCATAACCGCCAAAATGATATGCGTTAACAAGTTCCCAATTGGTTTTAGCAGTATATTTTTTAATTTCAGCATTTAAAAAATCACCTTTCAACGCCGGAAATCCTAAAATTTTTTGATGCGGAAAACTGCCTTCTATAATTCCGGCAATGGTGCCTCCGGTACCAACTGGGCAAAGGATATAATCAAAGTCTTGAGTCGCTTCTGAAAGGATTTCAGTACAACCCTGTACGGCCAGAGTATTGGTTCCGCCTTCCGGAATTAAATAACAAGTGCCAAACTCATCTTTTAATTGCTGTAAAAATTTGGGTTGAAGCTTTTCTCGATACGCTTCGCGTGAAACAAACTTGAATTGCATTCCGTAATCTTTGGCAAATCTCAAGGTAGGATTATGCTGAAGCGTCTGCCGAAAGTTTTGAGCAAGCTCCTTTCCACGAATCAATCCGATAGTTTTGAAACCTGAGAGCGATCCGGCTTTGGCTACTGCTGCAATATGATTAGAATACGCTCCGCCAAAAGTGAGCAAAGTATCGTGCTGTTGTTTTGCGGCTTCTAGCACATTGTATTTTAATTTCCTGAATTTATTACCGGAAACATAGGTATCGATCTGATCTTCCCTTTTAATAGCTACCTCGACTTGAAATTCTTCATACAAAGAATCCCTTAAATATTGAATCTGAGGTTCATCTTCTAAAGAAGTAAAAAAACCTAAATCGTTCATTTTTCGTATGTATTCAGTAGCATACCGCAGTTTTAAAAGCAAATTTAAGAATAAAGGTTTTATACAAGTATACGATTCATTTTTTTGACTTTATTTATTGATATTCAACTAGAAAATCGCTAATATAGAATGATTATACAGGTTAAAAACTTGACAGCAATTCGATAAAATACTTAATTTTGCAGTCTAATGACTTGTTTATCGGTCATATAGCTTTTTAATACTGTGGTTACCCCCGAATCTTAAGATTGACCAAGTTATGAAAACATTTACCCCTATGCTCAAGCTCAGTTTCTTACTGAGTTTATTCTTAATTCCGCTAATATCCAATGCTCAAGTGGGTATTGGCACCACCAATCCTGCCGGAGGCTCTCTACTTGATATAGAGAGCGCAGAGAAAGGTATTTTAATTCCGCGAGTCGATATTGCAGACCTGAGCACTCAAGCTCCTGTTACCGGTGATCTTACAAGCAGCGAAAGTTTGCTGGTGTATAATACCAATACTACGACCGGCAAAGGCTTCTATTACTGGGACGGTACGCAATGGGTTGCTGTAGGCGGCACCGGAGAAAATATTTATACTACTGATGGAAGTCTTCCAGAAACGAGAACGGTCAATCTTGATGAAAATATTCTACGATTTGACAATGGTGTTGGTCGTTACCTAAACTTAGAAGGAGCTTCAGTTTCTGATAATAACGACCCGTTTCTCTTCACGACATTCAATGCACTACGTTTTGACATTGATAATGATCCTGTTTTAACTCTAGATAACAATCAGGATGTAGGTATTGGCTTAGCCGATCCCCAAGCCAAACTCCATATTTTTGAAAATTCAGGAACTCCTGCTTCACCTAGTGATGGAACAATAGTTTTAGAACACGGAGATGCCGGCGGATCCTCATCAATAGTTTTTAAAAGTCGATCTAACAATAATAGTGATTACGGGTATTTAAACTTTTCTGATAATGGAAGTGGAAATGGTTCAACAAATGAAAATGCATTATTAGAAATCGGTATTCAAAATGACGGCGTAAATCAATATCAAGATGACATTAATATTGCTTCTACAGGTAATGTTGGTATTAGCAATACAGCTCCTCAAGAAAAGTTACATATATCAGGAAACACCTCAACAATACGCGTAGATGGTTTGAATAGAGCTAACAACGCTTCTAATGTCCAAAATGACCCTATGCCAGTATATGTTGATGATAATGGTACAATGATTTTACGACCTTCGTTAGTTCAAACCTATATGCCTGTGAATAGAGTTGATTTTTTAACTGGCAATAATAATACTGTCACTTCAGGTTTTAATACTGGTGCATCAGTTGATCGGTTATTACTTACAGAAACAATTACACTAACTCAAACATCACTGGTTCAAGTAATTTATTTTTATAGCGTCTCTATAACAAGGCGCAATGGGGATGCTATTACAGATGGTGCCCCGAGACTTTTTAGAGGTTGGGTTACCATCAACAATACTGCAGAACATTTAGCATATGACACAGGTACATATACCAATGGTCACGACCCTGATCCTAATAGTCAAAGTAATTATGCTGCGGGTTATTATTATTTAAACGGAACGTCTTATGTAGAATTACCTGCAGGTACTCATACTTTTAGACTTTACGGAAGAGGGTTTGGCTCTCAATTTGATTTTCAAATGATTTTTGGTGCTTCTAATTATGATAGATTTCAAATCATCGTTCATCGCTAACTCACAAATAACTTAAAAAACTCCAAAACGGCCTTTGCTTTAAATAGCTAAGGTCGTTTTCTTTTGCGTAGGCCTCTTTCTCAAAACTTATCGCGCGATAAGCTGCGTATTGAGATTGTAGACGAATCAAGTGTATTACAAACTCAATGCTATACCAGACATAAAAGAAAACCAGTAAAAGTTCTTGCTGTTGCCGTAAATGAATACGCTCGTGATTTATAAAAACCGGATCTTGCTTTAATTTGGGATCTTTTAATAGCACAAAGGGCCAGAGTGCGCAGCCGGCAAAATGCTTAAAGATTTTAGGGATTGTAATATAAATTGGCATAGGTAACTTATAATTGCACTAATATACAATCTAGGCGTAGTTTTAAGCGTTTTTTCACGTAAGGCTACTGTTTCTTTTCATAACTTTAATACCGTGAGTTCTTTTAAACAACGCGTTCCTTTAGAAGAAGGAGATTATTATTTGACACCCGAAGGATATAAGTGCTTTACCGAGCAATACCATTTAAAACGGGGCTACTGTTGTAAAAGCGGGTGCCGCCATTGTCCTTATGGTTTTGATAAAAATCGAGAGTGATCGATGAACTCTTGGTATAATAGTTGATGCTAATAAGTTAAAATAGAACCTATTCTATTTCGGCTGATTCAAACTTTAAATATGTCATTATGAAAAAATTAAAACCCTTTTTACTACTTGCTGTTGTCGCAGTACTATCGGCATGTAGTTCCGTTCGAGTGGCTTCTGATTATGATCAGAGTGCTGACTTTACTAATTACAAAACCTTTGCATTTTTTAAACCGGGTATTGATAAAGCCGAAATTTCTGATTTAGATAAAAAAAGAATTTTACGTGCGATCGAAACCGAAATGATGGCTAAAGGCTTCGTAAAATCTGACAATCCATCTATGTTAGTAAGTATTTTTACTACAGCAGAAGAACGTGTAGATGTGTATAACAACTTCGGTTGGGGTTGGGGCGCCTGGGGTCCTTGGGGACCATGGGGCGGCGGTTTTGGTAACACTGTTTCCAGAACTACTGAAGGCACACTATACATTGACCTAATCGATGCGACTAAAAAAGAACTGGTTTGGCAAGGACAAGGTACCGGATATCTAGCGCGAAATGTTGAGCGCAAGCAAGAGCGCATTAACGAAATTGTTGGTGAGATTATGCAAGAATATCCACCGAAACAAATGGCTTCTAATTAAGAAGAGCTAAAGCAGTAAACTACCACAGGGCACGCCTTAAGACATTGGTTGAAAACAAATTTTCAATTTTGAGGCAAGCCTCGGAGCATTAAACTCTTTGGCGCCGCCAATAAAAAAAGCCCTCTATTGAGGGCTTTTTTTATGCATACGATTGAAGCTTTTTGCGTGTAAAGTCTGATAAAACCAACTTACCACTTGTTGCTGCTCGCGTTTTTAAGAGGGTGTCCCAAGATTCAGTACTAGACCAAAACATCTTTTTACTTTCGGTTAAAGCTTCCGGATTGTAGGTTGCTAAATCTCCAGCTAATTTTTCAATAGCTTGATCTAATGCTTCGACAGTTTCAAAAACCGAAGCATACAGTCCGCGCTCTTGAGCCCATGCTGCGGAATAAAATTCTTGCGCATTGATGGTCACTTGGGAAAATGCAGAAACTCCAATTTTACGTTCCACAGCAGGTCCTATCACAAATGGACCAATTCCTATGCTGATCTCACTCAATTTTATCGAAGCATATTTGGTCGCCATGCAATAATCAGCAGCAGCAGCCAGACCAACTCCACCGCCTACCGCCTTGCCTTGCACCCGTACAATAGTAAGCAATGGGCATTTACGCATTGCTAAGATCACTCGTGCAAACCCCATAAAAAAGTCTTTACCCTGCTTTTCATCTTTAATTGCGATTAGTTCGTTAAAGCTTGCCCCCGCACAAAAGGTACGGTCTCCCCCACTTTGAATAACCAGTACACGCAAATCACTACGAGATCCAGCTTCGATTATAGTACGTTCTAATTTCTTTAGAATTTCAGTCGGTAAAGCATTATGATTAGGCGTGTAGAATGTGATGGTTCCCACCGCATTTTTAACATCAAGCGTTACATAGGATTCTGACATAAATTTTCAGTAAAAAGTAGTTTCTATTAAATATTTATCAAATTTATAGATATAAGAACAATATTTATAAACATATTCTTATTTTTCATTAGTAAATTACGCTGAGGTAATCTTGTTCTATTTTGAAGATTTCAACGCAGAACCTAAATCGAAATTTACCGCATATAATCCCAATTTTCGGGTACAGAAGCATTTTAGTTATGAGTCAGGTTTTAGATAAAAATATAGAAACTAATCCACTTATTGAGCGTCTTCCTGCGCATTTAAAGCAATACATTAAACCGCAGAATTACGACAATTATACCGCGATCAATCAAGCAGTATGGCGCTATGTGATGCGTAAAAACGTCGCATACCTCAGCACTGTTGCGCATAAATCCTATTTAGACGGACTCAAACAAACCGGGATTTCTATCGATCATATTCCTAATATGTATGGAATGAATCGCATTCTCAAAGAAATTGGCTGGGCGGCAGTCGCTGTTGATGGCTTTATTCCGCCTGCGGCGTTTATGGAATTTCAGGCATACAATGTTTTGGTCATAGCTTCAGACATCAGACAACTAGAGCATCTTGAGTATACGCCAGCGCCAGATATCATTCACGAGGGCGCCGGCCACGCGCCAATTATTGCCAATCCTGAGTATGCAGAATATCTAAGACGCTTTGGTGAAATTGGGTGTAAAGCGATTTCTTCAGCTAAAGATTATGAGTTGTATGAAGCGGTGCGCGAACTTTCCATCTTAAAAGAAGCAGAAGATACGCCGCAAAGCGAAATTGAAAAGGTAGAGCAACGCGTAGATTTTCTGCAAAACAATATGGGAACGCCTAGTGAAATGGCGCTAATAAGAAACCTGCACTGGTGGACGGTAGAATACGGACTTATAGGAACAACGGAACAGCCTAAAATTTATGGAGCCGGTTTGCTTTCTTCTATAGGTGAAAGCGCTTGGTGTATGACCGATAAAGTAAAAAAACTCCCATATGCTATCAATGCCGCGCAACAGGAATTTGACATCACAAAACCGCAACCTCAACTTTATGTAACGCCTAATTTCGCCTATCTAAGTGAAGTTCTTGAGGAATTTGCCAACACCATGGCGTTGCGCACCGGCGGTCCTGAAGGTTTACAAAAACTGATTGACAGCAAAAATCTGGGAACGATAGAACTCAGTACCGGTTTGCAAATTTCGGGAGTGTTTACTGAAATGATTCTTTATAAAGACAAGGTTGCTTACTTGCAAACCAAGGGAAAAAGCGCACTGAGTTACCACGAAAAAGAATTGGTAGGTCACGGCACAATTAACCATCCTGACGGCTACGGAAGTGCAATAGGCAAACTTAAAGGAATCAATCTCGCTATTGAAGACATGAGCCCTAAAGATTTACTCGCTTATAAAATTTCTGAGGGAAGCCTTGTAACGCTTGAATTTGAAGGTGGCATCAAAGTAAGCGGCGAGATCATTACCGGAACGCGGAACCTTAAGGGAAAAATCATTCTTATCAGTTTTAAAGAGTGTACTGTTAGCTACGAAGAACGCATTTTATTCAAGCCAGAATGGGGAATTTATCATCTCGCGGTAGGTAAGAAAATCACTTCGGCTTTTGCTGGACCGGCAGATTTTAATTCGTTTGATTTAATTCAGCATAAAATTTCTTCTACTACTGCAAAACCAAAAATGAGCGCACAACGTCAAGAGTTAGAAGACCTCTATCTCGCCGTTCGCAATTATAGAGAAGGAAAAAACACTAAGTTTTCTCCACAGGCCGTTTTTGATATTTTGAAAAAAAGCCATCAAAAAGACTGGCTACTTTCGGTGGAATTGTATGAACTCGCTAAAGATGAAAACAACACAACCTTCAAAACTGAAATTCTTCAGCATTTAGAGCAAGTTAAAGCGCAGCATCCTAAGGTAAAACACCTTATTGAAGATGGTCTCGAACTAGTCTAAAAGCGTTTTTAGTTCTTGTGATGAATTGATAGGAGTCGTGTTATACTGCAAGGTCCAACCCAACGTATTGGTCACCACATAAATATTGGCAAGTTCTGCTAGAAGTCGGTTTTCAGCATTTTGAGGTAACTCTGAAGACTCAACCTTTTGCCTTACCGTAGTCATCACCCGTTGTTTGATTTTGTTATAATCTGACGCTTCAAACTGGTTTAAATAATCTTGAGATACATCGTAATACTCAATATCCGGATTAATATTAATCTCTGGAGCGGGGATCTTATTAATCGTGATGGTTTTGTTCTCGGGATCGACTTCGGTTTCTAAAGCGCGTAGATCATAAGCAATGGTCACTTTAGCATTAATCACCACCAAAGCTTTTTTATTCGCTTCCACCAAATTGAAAATCTGCTTAGAATTTTTATAGGTAAAAACCTGTGCAAATGAGCCTTCGGTCACAACCAGCTTCCCCACGCTTTTAATTTCTTTCTCAATGAGATTTGTCGCTTCAACTAATTGTTCTCGCTTCTCTTGCTGAGCATCAAAATATTGATAGGTAAAGTATCCTAAAAGGAGTATAAGAATTACGATTAAGACTTTCCGCATAAGGCCTGATTATAGAATCAAGTCAATTTATCTATTAATTGCGGAAAGAAAAAAGGAAGCTGCTAATCTTAACAGCATATTATATAATATTGTTTTGCCTAGCTTTGGCAACCGCTTCGATTTTGCTATGTACTTGTAGCTTTTTGTAGATATTTTCTATGTGTTTACGCACCGTACTGGGCGACAAGAATAGATTTTCTGCAATTTTAGTATAGCTTAATCCTTTGCCCAACTGCTCCAAAACATCAATTTCCCGAGAAGATAACGAGATTTCTTCGCGCTCTTGCAAATTGCTTATAGCTTCTGGATTGCGCAACAGTTTAAGTGTGCGCATAGCAATAGACGCATTCATTGCGGCTCCGCCGGAAAGTGTTTCTGTTATTCCTTTTTGGAGTTCGTCAGGCGTGGTGTCTTTAAGTAAATACCCATCTGCCCCGGCTTTGATCGCATTAAAAATATGCTCGTCATTATCAAAAACCGTAAGCATAATTATTTTAATCTGCGGATATTTCTGTTTAACTAAGGCTGTGGCTTCGATACCATTGAGCACCGGCATTTCAATATCCATTAAGATCAAATCAATATGCGGATTATCATCTAATTTGGTCAAAAGATCTGCGCCGTGTTCCGCAGTAAATTTTAAATGGAATTCTTTAAAAAAGGAAAGCTTTTCTGCTACGGCTTTGGCAAGAAAAAATTTATCATCTACTATGGCTATTTTTACCGGCATTTGAAGTTGAGAGCTTTAAATTTTAATCGAATAACTGGTGTTTCAGATCAAAAAATATGAGTGCCAGTCATTTGGTAAAAAAATCCGGAAAAGTCCCCTAGCCCTTCTCCGGATCTAACATTCAATACAGTACTGAAATTGAGATCACTAAACTAAGAAGAAGACTATAGGGTCGCAATAGGGCATTTGCCCCATTTTTAAGTTATTTCGTTTTAAATCTCAAAATTATAACCGCTCTCTAGAAGCTCTTCATATTTGTCGGCATCAAAACGATAGAGGAAGGCCCCGCGTTTAGAGCCACTTTTATCTTTCTCGTCAAGCTTTACCAGGACTTTAAGCGAAAGCACTTTTTTTCTAAAATTGCGAGGATCCAGATCGCGTTGATAAATCGCTTCATAAAGTTTTTGCAACTGCGGAATGGTAAATTTTTCAGGCAAAAGCTCAAACCCAATGGGTTGTTGTCTCGCCTTTCTGCGCAGTTTATCAAGTGCATCTGCAACCATCTGATCGTGATCAAGTGCAAGCGTAGGCAATTCTTTTAAGGTGTACCAGAAAGCCCCGTGACTTTCTACAAGTTCGCGGTCATAATCTTCAAGACGTATCAGCGCATAATGCGCCACAGAAAGACAGCGGTATCCGGGATCTCGATCTGCTTTACCATAGGTTTTAGACTGCTCTAAGAATATTTGCTCAAGCCCCGTGATCTCTTTTAAAACGCGTCGTGCCGCATCATCTACATTTTCATCAAGCTGCACAAAACTTCCAATCAACGACCAAATCCCAGAGTCTGGTTCTACACGTCTTTTAAAAATTAAAAGCTTGAGATCTTCACCGTCAAAACCAAAGACAATGCAATCTGTCGCGACGTATAATTTTTCATTATCAGCGTAAAAGTCATTATTTGAAGCGTGCGCAATACTGGCTGAGCTTGGTGTCATAAAACGTGTTTTAAGCGTACAAAATACGTTTTTTTAACGAAAACTGGTACTACCTATAAAAACTACGCCTTCGCTTATTTTGACTGAAGGATCACTCGAGTGCCTTGAGTAAGTTGCGTTTCAATTTGAAGGGTTGCGCCTATGTCTTGAGCGCGCTTTTTCATATTACCTAAGCCATTGCCCTGCTGATGATTTTTAAGATCAAAACCATTGCCATCGTCAACAACAGCGACTTTAAATTGATCAGCATCCCAGACCTGCATAGTTACTTGAATGTTTTGAGCCTCGGCATATTTTAAAGCATTATTGACCGCTTCTTGTATCACACGATAAATATTGACTCCTTCAATTGAAGTAAATATAAAATCAGGAGCTTGTTTCGTATTAAAGTCAAAGCTAAACTGCACCGAATCTTTACTGCTCTGCGCACGCTCAATAAAATTTGAAATACGCGTTTGCAGATCTTCAACCGAAATTTTCTCCTTATTCATCGCCCATATCGTATCTCTTAACTCGTTAATCGTTGTTGAGGTAAAAGCGCTTATCATACTCATTTTCTGGAGAATACCGCTATCTGCATCTTTAAGTTGATATTTGAGATTATCAATACTCGAGATGATAAATGTAAGCTGCGACCCTATATTATCGTGTAGATCTCTTGAGATGCGTAAACGCTGTTCTTGAAGCCGATTTTGGGTCTCGATCTTTGCTAAAGCGACTTGAAGTTCGTGCTCTTTTTGCAACTGACTGTTTTTTAATTTCTGCCTGCTGTAGATCAAATATCCTAAAAGCCCCAGTATAAAGGCTAAAGCCAGACTGCCATAAATAAATGCATTTTTGCGACGTACTTCGAGATCTTTTTCAGCGAGTTGTGCACGCTGCTCTAGAATTTGGTTTTCTTTTTTCTCGGTTTCATATTTAACCTCAAAACCTGTTATTTTTTCTTGTAAATCTTCATCAATCAAGGTTTTTGAGATTTCTTGATATTTATTTGCATACTCATAGGCTTTCTTGAACTCTCCCAATTCATAATAAGTTTTGGCTAGATTTTTAAACAACTTAGCGCTGTCGCTTGGATTTTCGGCTTGTACGATAAAGGGTTCCGCTAGCTCCAGATAGTATTTTGCCTGCTGGTAATTCTCCAACTCAAAATAGTTAGAACCTACATTGAGATAAACCACGCGCAAGGTTTGGTTATCTTTTTGAGTAATAGCACCAGCGATTACGGGCTTATACAATTCGATTGCTCGCTCAAATTGACCTTTTGAAGTAGCGACTTGAGCTAGAGCAGTTTTTGCAAACAAGACAAGTTTACCATAATTTTCTTCTTCAGCCTCAAGGATCAAGTTTTCAAATTCGCCTTCAGACTTATTCAGCATTACAGTATCTTGAATATCTTCAGCCAACTCCCTATGCATATTGGCCACATTATACTTTCCATTTAAAATATCTTGTGGCGTACCGTGTTTCTCTTTTATAACCAGCGCTTTTTCATAGAACTCCAAAGCCTTTTCAAGCGCATCCATATCTTCATAAATAAGACCCAGATTATTTAAAGACCGACCTAATGCTGTAGAATCCCTAAGCTCTTTAGCCAGATCTATTGCTTCTTCGTGAACATCAATTGAAGCTTCAGCTTGCCCTAGATATGACATTGCCAAAGCTTTATTATTCAAAAAGGTAAGCACATCGTCCTTCTTTTTATTTGATTTAGCAAGTTCTAGCGCATTACTAAAATTCTCTAAGGCTAGTTTAAAGTCTCCTTGATAAAAGTTTAAAACTCCTTGATCTCCATAATAAATTGACTTCAGTTGATAATCTTCAAAATTCTCTAACTGGGTCCAGGCCTTGTCATAATAAATATGCGCAGAGTCGTAATTTGAAGTCTGAATGAAAAACTTGGCTTTGATTAGCAAACCTCTAATTTCAGGCTTTAGTTGTTTGGTGGTTTTACCATATTGAATAAGTTTACGTGTATAGAAATCTGCGGAATCATTTTCCTTATACTCGAAGACTTCAATTAGTTTCACGTATGCTTCGGTTTTATCTTCAGCATTTGCAAGTGCAATTACGGCTTTAAGACTATCGGCTTTTTTTTGATTGACTTGTGCCTTTACATGAATGCTAAACAGGCATAGAGCGGCAATAAGAATCCTAAACATCATATTCTTGAACGTTCTAAAAAAAACGTTAAAATAACTTTATTTTTTTAATTATCAACTGTTTGTCTAGTGTTTTGGTTCCATTTGCCAAACAAGTGATTCGCTAAGATTGAACTTTTGAAAGTCATACCTTATCAAATGGTGTTGCCTTGTTTTTATCTGATTTTGGTGCAATTCAAGTTTAGATCTGAGTTTATGACATCGCAATGCAGATGTAACACTATCGTATTTACACAAACCTAGATGAATCATAATCATACCGCAAACTAGAGGAAAGACCGCCAGTAAAAACCCCAACACGTATGTACTTTCTAAAGTCATAGGTTTAATGCATTACTTACTCTGTAAAAATTTTGAGTTGCTTTTTAACTTCCTCGGCGGAAACTTCAGCGTTTTTTGAAGCATACCAATCTGCCACTTTATCTATGGAAGCCGAATTATCCCGTAAACTCACCAGAAACAAATCTATACCCAGTCTCAAAATAATAAGCAAAACCGCTGCAATAAAACCGGCATCGAGATACACCAAGAAAAACCCGGAAAGCACCACAACAAACTGCTGAATAAATATGCGCAAATAGGGTTTGATCATCAACTCACTTGCGGTAAATTTCAAATAGCGCTTTTCGCCTAGAAAGTCAGTTGCAAAAGAAAAGCAGTTATTGAGAATAATACTTGCAAGTAAAAGCCACATTCCGTCTAACTGAAGCAATGTCCAGTAATTCTTTAAAACTGCGATTCCGTCTGTGAAAAAAGTGCTTCCACCTAACTCAAAAAAGGTAAAGGCAAAAATGCTCTGTATTGCTACAAAAAACCCGTAATGCACTAGAAAAAAGAGAATGATCCCAAATCCTTGTGTGCCTCCGTTGTGTCTTTTAAATCCTACACAAAATGCCATTTTTAGAGCATTTAATAACCCGATGACAATGGTCTCAAGAAAGTAAGCCATCACGATACTCCACGGTGTTACAAATCCTACCGCCAACAGCACCAATAAAAACAATGCGTTTGCATACAACGCAGCATTTGATTTGTCTGGAGTTGCGACTTTTAAAAAAACAGCTGAATTGAACTTTTCCATCTAAAATATAGTTATGAGTTGAATGCAACACCAAATTGTCACCAATGCCAGCAGGATTAAAACAAAGCGTTTAAAATTTGATTTTGATCTTAATTGCTTCGCTCTATAAAAACACAAAAACCCTGTAACTAAAGCAGGAATTGCGATATAAAACTGTAAAAAATAGAGGTGCAAAAAGCTTGCAAGCAATGCAACGAGCGCATATACCATCGCAGCAAAGCTGTAAAAAAACGCAATTTTGATTTTAGAAAAACGATACCCAAACTGCCGTTCTACCACTCTAAAAATCAAATACCCTAACGGAATACTGAGACCTACTATGATAAAAATGAGATGCATCCTTTAAGAATTAAAACTCCCGAAGCACAAGAAGGATACTTCGGGAATTTCTTTTTAGTTTAAATTATATGCGTAAATGGTTTTATTGTCTGCTTTGTAATACAGCACCCCACCATAATCATCTACTTTATATTCCGGCTTTTTATCTTTTAAGACGATCTCTTTTTCAATCTCGCCGTTGGCTTTACTTACTTTTGCCAGACCGGTTCCATCATCAAGTTTAGTTAAGATAAATTGTGCATTTTCGGTTGCTGCCGTAGCTTTAAAACGCGTACTTAAATATTCAAAAGAAGCATCCGCCATCCCTGCGAACATATCTTGCGCGCGTTTGGCTTCTCTTCCGTATTCATTATAATTTCTGAGATTATTGGTATTTACCGCGTGGCTGCGCATATTAGCACCTGCTGTCATTGCTGAAGTCATTGTTAATGCTGTAGTTGCTACCGCGGTTACACCGCCAACGATTTTACCAAACGTGCTGCGACCCGGAGATTTTAGATAGGTATGGTATTGGGTGTCGCCACCAAAATCAAGCAAAGCCATATTTTGATCACTGCCTAAGTAAATTCCATCTTCACGAACCGTAAGTGTATTCGGGTTTTCTTTCTCCTCAAATTTCACTTTTGCTAAGGTTGAAATCTCACTGCTTTCTGCATCAATCGCAAATAGCTCATCATCTGCATTGATCAAGTAGCGGTTATTTTTGGCATCAAATGCTGAAGTTACACTATTTGCGCTCTTGTATTTCAACGGTTTTTTCCAAACCTGATCTCCGGTTTTTAAATCAACTATATTGGCATCTTCTGAAGTGATATAGATGAGTCCGTTAGGTGTTTCTGCCATCAACTTGATATCTTCTCCTGTTTTCAGCGGTTTCTTAAATAACGGAGTACCATCAAAAGAAACTTTATTTATTCCACCTTCATGAATACCGAATAACACGCCGTCATCCATCACGTAGAAATGCTGTACAAAACCTTTAGTCTTTGGTGCTTTATCCCACAAGTCTTCGCCGGTAGAAGCACTTAAAAAGTTAATCTTAGATTCTGAACGGCCTGCTAGAATACTTTTTCCTGAAGTGTCTTTATCACTCACCACAATGAGCCCTTGAGGTAAGATTTGAAAATTACTCACCACGCCTTGCACCTTGGGAGCGTCTTTCCAGATTTCCGCACCGTTCGTTCCTATTTTACATACTTGCGTGTTAGTCTTAGCATCGTTCATTTCGATGGCATAGATGTCGCTTTCATCCTCGTTAGTAACCATCCAATCCACGCCTTTTACTTTATTTTCCCAAAGTGTTTCTCCGGTTTTGTTCTTAGCATAAATTCCTTGCGTGGTAGGCACAAGTAGCTTGTCTTTCAACAGAAGCGGAGTTCCGCTTACCGCAAAAAACTTCATTGTAGTTTTACCCGGTTTCACAAGAAAGAAAGAGTAGTCGAGTTCGCCCGTAACTAAATCATAAACCGCGATTTTTGGTGTAACCGATTCAGCTTGTCCGCCGCCTTTTTGAAAACCGCTGATCACCAATTTACTTTCCGGCATAATCACATCTGCCGTTTGAATGGTTTTCCAATCATTCTTTTCAGTACTGAAGATCACTTCGCCAGAGATATAATCGATTACTGCTTTCTTGCTTGAAAATCCAGACAAGGCTTTGATGCCACCTACCCCATTCTGATCTACCATCAAGTAAGGCGAATTAGGAATGTATTGCACCTCTTCAGGCTTAACGCTTCCGTAATCGGTAAAATTGAATACGAGTTCGTTTGATCCGGGTTTGATCCCAACCAGACCGTCGTTAGTACAAACAACGAGCGTTCCGCCTAAAGTGAGCGTCATATCGTTGATCCCGGCGCCCACGTCATAGGTGTAATCAGGTGTTTCTGCTTTTTGAGCCCATGTTACTGCTGTAACAAAAAACAACAGTATTGCATTTTTTAAATGGTGTAATTTAAGTTTCATAATTGTACAGGTTAAAAGTTTTTACAGTCTCAAAATTGCCTGATTATCAAGCGACAATCAATACGGCAATTGCCCTATTTATTCTAAAACCATCTGTGTATCAGGGTTAAAAAAGAAGCCAAAAGAAGGTTTGTACCAACTCTTGGCTTCACGTAAAAACCTCAACACTTGAGATTTTATATATTATTGAATCGACACATTAAATTGGCCATTGGTTACGGCAACGGTTTTGCTGGTATCGCTGGTTAGATACCCTGTAAAATTGAAGGTTCCTGTTACGGTGCCACCAGCGGTATATTCGGCGATCTTGATTTCGCCATTGGATGCCGCTCCTGTTGATGTGGTAAACACCATCGCACTATTAAAGTTTGAAGTGTCTTCGAGATACGTATAACTGCCTAGACTAATGCTGTTAAGGTCATACGTGCCCACGCCTTCAAAACCAATAATTGAGATCTGAATATTTTCAGAATCCATCGTTCCTCCGGAAATGGTAAGGATTTGTATTCCGCCGGAATTGCTCTCCACGGCAGTGGTCGCTTCGGGAAAGGATTCAAAAGAGTCGCCGTCAACGGTAGCGGTCAATTCGCCATCGCCGGCTGCGCTTGTGCCGCCATCATCGTCTTTTGAACACGCTGTTAAGACGAGTAGGCTAAAAAGTAATACTGAAGTAATTCTTGTAATTGTTTTCATGGTTTTAGGTTTAAAGTACAGAACAAAACTCCTGTAAATCAAAGCGCTAAACCATAAGGCATTTGCCGTATTTAAAACTGAATATGCGGAAAATCAACTTGTAAGGCGCGTTTTTTAGCCTCTAAGTTGTTGAGGAATTTCTGATGAGCTTCAGAATCTGGATTGAAGGGTTTGTGCGCTAAACCCTGCTGAATTTCTTGAACCTTTTTCATTATTTTTTGTGTTGCTTCAGAAAAGTAAACCGAAGAAAAACGCTCCCAGATATAATCTACCGCCAAAGCATTAGGATGGATTAAATCTCTGTCATAAAAACGATAATCACGCAACTCATCCATCATAAGTTCGTACGACGGAAAATACGCCGTATGCTGCGACTCATCTAAAACCTGATGCATTCCCGCTAGCAAATGAGCTTTACTCCGCTGATTTTCTACAAAACCATCTTTAGTGTGTCGCACAGGCGAAACGGTAAAAATCACTTCCGCTTGCGAATTCACTTTAGCTATTGCCGAAAGCATACGTCTTGTAATTGCTGCGATCTCCTCAACAGAAGCTAATTCTTTCTGAAAAGCCTTCTGCGGAATCTTATGACAATTGGCGACAATTTTATCTTGTTCCACATGCCGATACCCCCAAGCCGTACCCAAAGTGATCACAATATGAGAAGCTTGCGTTAGCTGACATTTGCTCTCGAAAAGTGCCTCATTTAATAATTGGGTAGTTTCTGAAGCTGATGAAGCGCTTAATGCGGAATGTGCATCAAAGCTTACAAACCTGCCTTGTAGTTCTTCAAGATCAGCTTCAGAAAGCTGCTTACCAGAAACCGCATATTCTAAAAAACGCGCGATCGCCTCTGGATGAAATAAGATCCCAAATGGATTTATCGCAGTTCGGAATTTATAGTACTCCAGCTTGGCTCCAATATTTTCTACAAAACAACTTCCTACCAAAAACAAACGCGAGTGATAATCTATAGGATTACCACTCGGTTTTAAAGGTATGGTTGTTTGTAATTTCAATTGCTATTAACCCAAATACGTTTTTACTTCGTTAAGCGCTTGAGCAATGCCGTCAGGATTTTTACCTCCTGCGGTTGCGAAAAACGGCTGACCGCCACCGCCACCTTGGATGAATTTACCTAATTCGCGTACAATGGTTCCTGCGTTTAAGTCTTTCGCTTTAGCTAATTCCTTATCAATATAACAGCTTAGCAAAGCTTTTCCGCCTTGACGTGACGCCAAAAGAAGAAAGAGATTATCTACTTCGCCACCCAACTGAAAGGCCAAATCTTTGATCCCGTTTGCATCGAGGTCAACTTCTTTAGCCAAGAATTGTACGCCGTTAACTTCCTCAATTCCATTCTTCAATTCGCCTTTTACGTTCTTTGCTTTTTCAGCAAGAAGCACTTCTAATTGCTTTTTAAGCTCGCTATTTTCAGACTGAAGACTTTCAATAGATTTTGCAGGCTCTTTGGCGTTATTCAATAAACTGCGCACCGCTTCTAACTGCTCATCCTGCTCTTCAAAATACTGCATCACCGCATCACCGGTAATCGCCTCAATACGACGAATTCCCGAAGCTACAGCACTTTCTGATTTGATCTTGAAATACCAAATGTCGGCAGTATTTTCAGCGTGGGTTCCTCCGCACAATTCCATAGATTTTCCAAAACGAATGGTACGCACGGCATCCCCATATTTCTCTCCAAAAAGCGCAATAGCACCTTCAGCGATCGCCTGATCGTATGGGATTGCGCGCTGCTCTTCAAGCGGCAATTGCTCTTGAATACGCGCATTTACAAACTGCTCAATATCCTTAAGTTCTTCGGCTGTCACTTTTGAAAAGTGCGAGAAGTCAAAACGTAAATAACCGCTATGCACCATTGAGCCTTTTTGCTCTACGTGTGTTCCTAAAACGGCACGCAATGCCTGATGCAACAAGTGTGTCGCCGAGTGATTTGCCTGAGTTCTGTGACGCTGTTTTACATCAACAACCGCGGTAAAGGTCTCGTTTAAATTCTTTGGAAGGTTTTTAGAAAGGTGAATAATTAAATTGTTTTCTTTCTTTGTGTCAGTGATGTAAACCACATCGCCGTTGGCTGCTTCCAGATATCCTTTATCGCCAACCTGACCACCGCCTTCAGCATAAAACGGAGTAAGATTAAAAACCAATTGATATTGGTCTCCTTCTTTCTTCGTGTTTATTTTTCGGTAACGGGTAATGCGCACCGGAGTTTGCAAGGTGTCATATCCTACAAATTCTTCCTCGCTGTCGTCTTCGACTACCGTCCAGTCTCCTGCTTCAATTTTACCGGCAGCACGAGAACGGTCTTTTTGCTTTTGTAATTCGGTTTGAAATGCTTTTTCATCAAGCGTGTATCCTTTTTCTGAAAGGATCAATGCGGTAAGATCTATCGGGAAACCGTAAGTGTCGTACAATTCAAAGGCCTTTGCTCCTGAAACTTCTTTTCCCTTGGTTTCTGCAATAATAGAATCAAGCAACACCAAACCTTGATCTAGCGTACGCAAAAAGCTCTGCTCTTCTTCTTTAATTACATTGAAAATAAGGTTCTGTTGTTTTTTTAATTCAGGGAAAGCTTTACCCATCTCATCTACCAAAACGCTAACCAGTTTATAAATAAACGGTTCTTTGGTATTTAAAAAGGTAAACCCATAACGCACGGCACGACGCAGAATACGTCGAATCACATAACCTGCTCCCGTGTTGCTTGGCAACTGGCCGTCTGCAATTGAGAATGCTACCGCACGCACGTGATCTGCGATCACACGAATGGCGATATCTGTTTGTTCGCTTTGACCGTATTTTGAATGTGTGATGGTCTCGATCTCACGGATGAGCGGTGTGAACACATCGGTATCGTAGTTTGATGTTTTATCCTGAAGCACCATGCACAGACGCTCAAAGCCCATCCCGGTGTCAATATGTCGCGCCGGAAGATTTTCGAGCGAACCATCTGCTTTTCTATTGAATTGTATAAAAACGAGATTCCAGATCTCTACCACTTGCGGGTGATCTGCATTGACCAATTCTGCTCCGAGAATTTTTGCTTTTTCTTCTTCAGAACGTAAATCCACGTGAATTTCAGAGCAGGGTCCGCAAGGACCTTGATCGCCCATTTCCCAGAAATTGTCCATTTTATTTCCGTTTAAGATACGGTCTTCAGCAACGTGTTTACTCCACATCGTGTAAGCCTCTTGATCGCGTTCCAGGTCCTCACTGCTGTCGCCTTCAAAGATGGTCACATAGAGTTTACTCTTATCGATCTTATAAACTTCGGTTAGTAATTCCCAAGCCCAATCGATCGCGTCTTGTTTAAAATAATCTCCAAAACTCCAGTTCCCCAGCATCTCAAACATCGTGTGGTGGTAGGTGTCTTTCCCCACTTCTTCCAGGTCATTGTGCTTTCCGCTTACGCGTAAACATTTTTGAGTGTCAGTGACGCGTGTATCTTTTGGAGTTCCGTTACCCAGAAAAAATTCCTTAAATTGGTTCATTCCGGCATTGGTGAACATCAACGTAGGATCGTTTTTGATCACCATGGGCGCAGAGGCGACGATGGAATGGTTTTTGGACTTAAAAAAAGATAGAAATTGATCGCGTATTTCTTGGGATTTCATGAGTGAATTTTAGAGTAGATCTTGCCAAAATATGATTACCGGCAAACTATTTTTTATATTTGTTCGTTACCCCTTAATTAAATGCGGGATACAAGCATATATTTTAACGCAAAAATAGAATAAATTAACTAATGTCTAAGGTTAAATATTATTACGACAAAGAGACGCTTTCTTATAAAAAAATAGAAAAGCGCAAGGGTCGTAAATTAGGTTATGCCCTGTTATCTATAGGCGCTTCTTTTCTTGCGGGGTTTATTTTACTCGTTATTTATCTCAACATTCCAGACCTTGAAACACCTAGAGAAAAAGCTTTGCAGCGTGAGTTGCAAAATATGAAAATGCAATACGGCGTACTCAATAAAAAACTAGATCAGGTTCAGACGGTTTTAAACGAAGTAGAAGAGCGCGACAATACTATTTACAGACTGTATTTTGAAGCAAACCCTATTCCTGATGAGCAGCGCAAAGCCGGTTTTGGTGGGGTTAACCGTTACAAAGATCTAGAGGGATATGACAACTCAAAACTTATAATTGAATCAAACAAGCGCCTTGATGTGCTTACTAAACAATTGGTCGTACAAAGCAAATCGCTTGATGAGATCGCTGTTTTAGCTGAAGAAAAAGAAAAATTCTTAAACGCGATTCCGGCCATCCAGCCCGTGGCTAATAAAGATCTAACTCGTATTGCTTCGGGTTATGGGATGCGCTCAGACCCGTTTACTAAAGAGCGTAAAATGCACTGGGGGATGGACTTTACCTCTCCGCGAGGCACACCGGTTTATGCTACCGGAAACGGCACCGTAGAACGTGCAGACAATAATGCAACCGGTTACGGAAATCACATACGCATAGATCACGGTTACGGTTATGTAAGTCTCTATGCGCATTTATACAAATACAATGTGCGCCGCGGTCAAAAAGTACAGCGCGGGGATTTAATAGGTTTTGTGGGAAGTACCGGCCGTTCTGAAGCGCCGCATTTGCACTATGAGATTTTTAAAGACGGGCAACGCATTAACCCTATTAATTTTTACTACGGAAACCTTTCGCCTGAAGAGTTTGATGTAATTTTACAGAAAGCACAACTCGAAAACCAATCTCTGGATTAATGCACGTTGATTTACCCGAAAAATTATATTACAGCATTGGCGAAGTCGCCGATGCGTTTGGCGTAAACTCATCGCTCATCAGATTTTGGGAGAAAGAATTTGATGTGATTCAACCTAAAAAAAATGCTAAGGGCAATCGTAAATTCACTCCAGAAGACATCAAGAATCTTGAGCTTATTTACCACCTCGTTAAAGAGCGTGGTTTTACGCTAGAGGGTGCAAAAACGCATTTAAAAGAAAACAAACAAGAAACACTCAACAAATTTGATCTGATTAGAAAGCTGGAAAACATAAAAGCCCAGCTTCAGCAATTAAAAGATCAACTCTAACCTAAAAACATCAATCATCATGAAAAAAGGAATTATCGCACTTATTGTAGTCGTTATACTTCTAATCATTGGCTATTCATTCTTTAAAGGGTTTTACAACACCGGGATAGAATTGCAAGAAGACGCTACCGCACAATGGGGTAATGTAGAAAGTGCTTACCAGCGCCGTTCAGACCTTATCCCCAACATTGTAAATACAGCTAAAGGCTACGCAGAATTTGAACAAAAAACCCTTACCGATGTGATCGAGGCGCGCTCCAAAGCGACTTCAGTAAATATAGATCCAACGAATATTACACCAGATCAGCTAGAGCAATTTCAGCAAGCACAAAGCGGTTTGAGTTCTGCCTTGAGCAGATTGCTTGTAACCGTAGAGCGTTATCCTGACCTTAAGGCTAATGAGAATTTTAAGGAACTGATCAACGAACTTGAGCGTACCGAAAATCGTATCAATGTAGAGCGTAACCGCTACAACGAGGCAATCAAACCATACAACAAGCACATTAAAACCTTTCCTAATAATATCGTGAATAGCTTCATTGGCAACTTTGAAGAGATGGATTATTTTGAGGCGGAAGAAGGTGCCGAGACCGCTCCTGAAGTCAATTTTGATTTCAATAACGACGCAGCATAATGGCATCTGTAGTTGAAGACTTTTTAACGGCAGGAGAAGAACAAGAAGTTGTTGAAGCCATTCGCCAGGCCGAGCTCAAAACTTCTGGAGAGATCCGCGTGCATTTAGAACGCACTTGTGATGAAGAAGCACTAGAGCGCGCAAAGGTGTTGTTTCATCAACTTAAAATGGACAATACCAAAGAAGAAAACGGTGTCCTTATTTATGTGGCGGTTGATGCTAAAAAGTTTGCCATTTGTGGTGATCGCGGTATCAATAAAGTTGTTCCTGATGATTTCTGGCAAAGCACCAAAGACCTTATGCAAACCGAATTTAAAAACCTAAAGTTCAAAGCCGGATTAGTAAAAGGCATCACCTCTGCCGGTGAACAATTGGCGCATTTCTTCCCTTGGAATGATGATGACGTCAATGAACTTTCAGATGAAATATCGACCTCTTGATCTATTTAACACAAATACGTACTATTAGAACTACGCTCTTGCTGGCTTTTCTATTCTGCCTTTCGGCGAAAGGATTAGCGCAGTTTGATATTCCTGATGTTCCTAGTCAGCAAACCAGTGTTTACGATTATGCCGGCCTTTTAAATTCCGGTCAAAAAGCGACCCTTGAAAACAAGCTTGTACGCTACAGCGACACTACCTCAACGCAAATTGTGGTAGTGATCATCCCTAGTACTAAAGGGGAAGACATCAGTTTTTTGGGAGCCAAATGGGGTCAAAAATGGGGCATTGGTCAAAAAGATAAAGACAACGGAATCCTGATCACGCTGGCCACCGAAGATCGTAAAGTGGACATCAACACCGGTTACGGGATCGAGACGATCATCACAGACCGTATGGCAGAACAAGTCATCAATCGGGTGATGATTCCGCAGTTTAAAAGAGGTGATTATTATGCAGGTCTTGATCAAGGTGCTGATGCACTTTTTCAAATGCTTCAGGGAGAATACCAAGGATCCAGACAACGCAACGAGGGACCGGGCATTCGTAATTTTCTACCCATTATCATCATCTTTTTCGTCATCATTTTTATCCTAAGTCGTTCTCGCGGTGGCGGAAACGGCAGAAATGGCGGTAGGCGTAGCGGAGCAGGAAGCTTACTCGATGTGATCATTTTAAGCAGTTTAGGTCGCGGCGGTATGGGCGGTGGCGGCTTTGGAGGTGGATCTTCAGGTGGTGGCTTTGGTGGCGGCGGCTTTGGAGGTGGCTTCGGAGGCGGTGGCTTTGGTGGCGGTGGTGCTTCGGGAGGATGGTAGTTGAAACATTAAACAAAATAAAAAACGCTTTAATTGAAAATCTCAATTAAAGCGTTTTTTATTTTTCAACTTACCTAATTCTTAATCCCACCATCCATTCTCTCTAACTTCTCCCTTTTTACCCAGCGTATTGAATTTATAGCTGAAACTCAACATAAAGTATTGTTGCAGTACGGTACTCTGCACATCTTCTATATACGATTGTGTGGCTGTACGTCTTGAGTTGGTATTTTGATTAAGTAAATCGTAAACTTTAAAAGTTGCCAGAGCTTTGTCATTTAAGAATGAATACGCCAAAGAAGTATTCCAGAACACCGCATCCCGTTGAAAGCCTGTTCCCACGTTTGGATTGTAAGTATATCTTATATCATTTTCCCAGGTTAACCATTTTGGAAAATATGTTGTGGTCCGCAGGCGGGCATTGTGCTGTGTAAAATCTTGCCCATCAAAGAAATCACGATTAAACGTGGTTTCATTAAAGCTTATTCTATATTCCGGGCGTATTTCGAACCAATCGGTCCAAGTGAAGCGTAACCCTAAACTAGGGCCAAGAGATTTTGTAATACTAGCATATTGATCTGCATTAAAGAAGTTTACAAAGCGGTTGATACTACCACTCATACCTACTTCAACTTTCAAAGTTCTTAAACTATCTAGCTTAAAATCCTTGTTATAGCCCAGATTTCCGTAACCATTATACACGCCGTCAACATTTGTAAATGTTGTTGCTCTTACAAAGTTATCATCTACCGTAGTAAGGTTTACAACTTGATCGTTAGTAAATGTAAAACCAAAATAAGAATACAATCCGCTTCTGGTTTCCCAATCATAATTATTGATGCCCATATTTAAGCTATGGCTATTCGTCGGGCTTAAGTTAGGATTACCCTGAATAGTATTGATAGGGTCTGAAACATCTAAATACGGAGAAAGCTGCCTAATATCAGGTGCATTATTGCTTAATCTATAGGCAGACCATAAACTCAATTTTTGAGTAAAATTATAATTCAAACGTGCCATGGCTTCCAGCGCATCAAAATTATTCTCAAAATCAATATCGCGCACGCGGTTACCGGTGTCATCAGTCAGTAGATCCTCACCCGTTAATTTACGTGCAACGTAAGCGGCATTAACGCTTGCACGTAATTTTTTAGAGTTATAGGTCACTCCTAATTGCGGTTTATGGCTTCGGTTTGTACTTTCAAAATCTGTACTCTGTGGTGTGATAAGCTGATTGTAAGTCTGGGTAGTCGCGTCAAAATCATAAACGAGCTGGGTGTTCGTTCGGTTTTCATTCTTGAACTCATACTCAGTCTCTAAAAAGAGTTTTTTCGAAATAAGCGGAATGCGCCACTTTACATTTGTAGTGATTCCATCTGTATTATTATCCCCATTGGTGCGCTGATTACGTAGAATCTGACTGGCGTCAGTACCGTAAACATTGGTTTCTGAATTGGTAAAATCAGTACTTTCTGTCTCGTCTAACTGTAGATCGCCATTGATTCTTATAAATCCTCCCTTGTCTCCATAACGTTTAGTAGCGGTAAGACTGTTAGAAAAATTACGCGTGGTACGGTCATTAAAGTTGTCGTAGTCGCTGTCGTTCACCAAGTCTCCGGCCTCATTTGTGGTTACTGAACTTCCCGAACTGCTATTGGTTCCTACGGTATAATTAAGTGAAGGCCGATATTCTACCATAAAGGTCGAATCAATCTCGGCTTGAAACCTGAGATTAGCAGTATGATTATCGGTATTTGAATCAGTACGCGAGTTGCTTACTGAAGTAAAACGGTTATCAGGCAAAATGTTTTCACGCACCCTATCAGTCTCATTAAAGGTATTGGCTCCCGAGTAAAAGTAATCTGCAGAGGTTTCTATTGCTTCGCCAAAATCATTTGCAAAATTCATCCCGGCGTTACGCGAATTGACAATACCTTCTCCCATTCCGAAGCTTCTACCGCCTACGTTAAAACCACCGTTACTACTTACAGAGATGTAGCTCGCATTACCAAACATTTTTTCAATCTCTCCAAAACTAAAGCCAGGCGAATTGATGTTGTTACCACTTCCCAGCACACTTAAACGCAAATCATTATCAAAATAATTACCTATACCGGCAAACTCAAAACGGTCATCTGTACCGCCACCTGCTGCTACACGACCAAAAAGACCTTTATTCTTATCTTCGTCTATAGTGATATTTATGGTCTTATTTTCACTATCGCCTTCCTCTCCTGCGAATTCTTCAGACTCGGTCTTGGTGTCTACTACTTGAATTTTATTGATTAATTCTTTGGTAAGATTACGCGTCGCGATCGTAGGATCATCGCTAAAGAATGGCTTTCCGTTTACCAGAATATTACTTACCGGTTTTCCATTTATGCGTATTTGACCGTCTTCGTCAACCTCAGCTCCGGGTAGTTCTTTTAATAGATCTTCGAGAGTTGCATCTGGTTTGGTTTTAAAGGACGCTGCATTAAATTCAAGTGTATCCTGTTTGATTACTACCGGCGCCGCTCTACCCTTAACCACAACATCCCCTAATGATTCTACCTGAAACTCTAGCGGAATGTCTTCTAAATTTATTTCACGCGTTTTAGAAAAATCTATTTGTTGCTCATACGATTGATAGCCCACAAACGTCACAAATAAATTTGCCTTTTGCAAATTAGACTTACCGCTAAGTTCAAAATCACCATTGCGATCTGAAATGGTATAACTGATTACAGTACTGTCCTGAAGCGTTTCTAAAACTACAGTCGCTGCCTCTAAAGGAAACTGTTGTTCCTTATCAATGAGTTTTCCGGTTATTTTAAAATCTTGAGAGAATGTGCATAACGAAAACATACCCAGCACAAGGGCAACTAAATAGCGATTGATCATGATTGTTTTTTGATTGATACACGAATAAATAGAATTCTTAAATAACTAAAAAATTAGTTAGGTTGTTTAAGATAACTTTAACGTAAAACGTATTACTAACAATTATTTAAACCCGATTATCTTCTTCTCGGAGGCCCGCCCGGTCTTCCTGACTGTCCACCAAAATTGCTGAGTTTGTACGTGAAACTCAACATGGCGTATTGCGTAAGGATCAAACTATTAGTGTCTTGAATGTAGTCATCACCAATGATCCTGCGCGTATCAACAACTTGATCTAACACATCATAAACTTTAACCTTCAAAGTGGCTTTCTCGTCTAAAAACTGATAGCCTAAACTCGTGTTCCATAAGATGGAAGAGTTCTGAAATCCCGGAGAGACATTTCCATTATAATTGTAGCTAATATCATTACCAAAAATGACATTTTTAGGCCAAAAAGTAGTCGCTTCAAAACCTACACGATGATTGATAAAATCCTCGTTCCGGTCTTCATTTATTGAGTATTTTGTGTCATTGTATGTAAGACTATAACTAGGATTCACCTCAAAAACCTCCTGTATTGCATAGGTTAATCTAATTCCCGGAGACACGCTTATACGCTTTGAATTGAATAAGGTACCGTTGGTAAATCCTACATTTTTATTATAGTTTCCGGTTAGACTCATTCGGTATCTAAACTCGTGCTCTTCCTTTCTCGTACTTTTTGTATAAAAAACACGTGCCCCGGCAGACATTGCGCCGTCAACATTCGCATAGGTAGTAGTCCGGCGTAAATCATCACCAATTGTACTTACAGAAACCACTTGGTTTTCGGTAAAACTTAGATCAAACGAACTAAAAATACCGCTTCCGCCACCAGCGCCGAAATTGAAACTTCTAAAACCACCTCCTATATTATGACTGTAAGCAGGGCGTAATGCCGGGTTACCCACGACAATATTCAACGGATTAGTTCTGTCTGCAACCGGCTGTAATTGTCGTATAGAAGGCGTGTTGGCATTGGTTCGATAATCTATAGATATACTCTTACTGCGCTCTAACTCGTACCGCACGCGAGCGCTTAAATACAAATTGTTATAGGTATTATCAAAACTAGCAGGGTTGAGTAAATTTTCATTCTGAAGTATGGTGTTTAATAGCCCTACATTGGTATTGATGCGCCAAGCTTCGTGATCATAATTAAATCCAATATTCGGAGTATTGCGGTACGTGTTTACTTCAAAATTACTACTCAAAGTATCATTTAATGCGGTATAAGCGCCACCGGAATCAGCATCATATACATAGCGTGAATTGGTAGATTTTGAAGACGAAAAATCATAAGCCACATCCATAAAAAAATCGGTTGCTAATACCAGGCGCTGCTCTACCTCAAGGCCATATTGATATTCCTTTTCATCTTCATCAATAAACTGATCCTGAACTTCAGTGCGCGCATCATCGCCAAAGAACTCACTTTCTGAAAAGTAAAAATTGTCGTTCTCTTGATTGTTATAACTCTGCGAAACTTCCATTCTTAGAAAGGCCCCGCGACTCCCAAAACGTTTAATAAAGTCTACTTCGTTTCTAAAATCAACATTATATACATCATCTTGACTTGAAGTTTCTGTGTTGTTCACCAAATCACGATTTCCGTCTGACGAACTCGCCATAGTGTTGCGCACAGATTTTGTTTTGCTAGTAGTAAAGCGTGGTGAATATGACAAGCGTGTGAGCGTATCAAACTCGACCTCAAAACGCGCATTAGCGCGATGCCTGTCATTTATAGCATTGCTGGTATTTTCAGAGCTTGAATAATAAGTAGTATCCGGTAAAATATTCTCTCGCTCGGTTCTGGAGCGTGTGTCGGTGTTCGAACGGTCAAAGAAATAATCCCCGTTCAATTCGTATTTATCAGACCATTCATTGCTGTAATTTGCGCCAGCAGTCTCAGACTTTGTGATGCCGTTACTGTTATTTCCGGCGGCAACGGCACGAGCACCACTACGACCCATCATCCCATAAACATCATCAAAATCAAATCCTGAACTGTTGATGTTATTAGATCCTGCCAGAACCGTAGTACGCATATTGTCTTTAAAAATATTACCTATCGCACTCATTTCGTAACGTTCATCTGTTCCTCCGCCAATGGTTCCCCGAGCAAAATAACCTTTATTCTTATCCTTTTTTATCGTGATATTGATGGTTTTATTTTCAGAATCTCCTGCTTCTCCGGTAAACTCCTGGGCTTTGGTTTTGGTATCGACCACTTGAAGTTTTTCAATGATTTCTTTCGGAAGGTTTTTAGTCGCGATCTTAGGATCATCGCCAAAAAACTCTTTCCCATTGACCAAAATTCTAGATACCGGTTTTCCATTAATGGTTATTGCTCCGTCTGAATCTACTTCAGCTCCCGGAAGCTTTTTCAACAACTCTTCTAAGTTGGCATCGGGACGGGTTTCAAACGAATTCGCATTAAATTCTAGCGTATCTTTTTTTAACGTCACCGGTGCGCGATCTGCCACCACAATCACCTCGTCAAGTAGATTATCTTGAACTTCGAGTTTTAAATCTCCTAACTCGACAGTTGGAGTAATCGTGATCACTTTGCGTAGCGGTTTGAATCCTGCGTAAGAAACAAACAGATTTAGTTTTTCTTGATCGGTTCTTCCTTCCATCTCAAAAAAGCCTTCCCGATCAGAAATGCCATAAGTTACTAAAGTACTGTCGCTTATTTTTTCAACATAAACCGTAGCAGATTCCAGTGGCACACCGGTATTATCTTTAATAGTTCCGTTAAGTTGAAAATCTTGTGCGTTACTTTGCTGAAGGGCGATCAGTGCAAGGACTACGAGTAAAATCTGCTTCATAAAATAAATATATGTACTTTGTACGTTTATTGTATGACTGCAGAAAATGCAAAAGGTTTAAAAGAAAAACCCACATTTTTTAAAAAATGTGGGTTTTTATAATCAATTCTGAAAAAACGTATTACTTCTTTCTAAAATATACTGCGATCGGCACTCCTTCAAAATCAAAGGCCTCGCGCAACTTATTTTCTATAAAACGCTTATAAGGATCTTTCACATACTGCGGAAGATTACAGAAAAACGCAAACTGCGGGTGCGGCGTAGGCAACTGCATACAGTATTTGATCTTGATGTATTTCCCTTTAGTCGCAGGTGGCGGAGTCGCTTCAATAAGCGGCAACATATAATCGTTAAGTTCGCTGGTTTTAATACGCTTGCTTCTACTCTCATATACTTTTACAGCGGTCTCAATAGCCTTGTAAACACGTTGTTTCGTAAGTGCCGAAATAAACACAATTGGCACATCTGTAAAAGGTTCTATCTGTGTGCGAATGTATTTCTCAAACTCTCGCATGGTTTTGTTTTCCTTTTCAACCAAATCCCATTTGTTGATAAGAATCACAATCCCTTTCCTGTTGCGTTCTGCTAACCAAAAAATATTTTGAACCTGGCCGTCAAAACCACGTGTAGCATCTACCACAAGCAAGCACACATCGCAATGCTCAATCGCGCGCACAGATCGCATTACAGAATAAAACTCAAGATCTTCTTTAACTTTAGATTTACGGCGAATTCCTGCCGTATCTACAAGATTAAATTCAAACCCAAAACGGTTGTATTTGGTATCGATCGCATCACGCGTGGTTCCGGCAATGTCGGTAACGATATATCGATCTTCCCCAATCAAAGCATTAATGAATGAAGATTTCCCGGCATTAGGTCTTCCCACCACAGCAAATCGCGGTAAGATAGATTCTTCTTCCTCTACTTTCTCCGGAAGCACTTCAACCAAAGCGTCTAATAATTCTCCGGTACCGCTACCACTTATACTCGCAATGGTATAATACTCACCAAGACCTAAACTGTAAAACTCTACAGCATCGTCTGCACGCATCGCGTTATCTACTTTATTCACAGCAAGAAACACCGGCTTAGATTGGCGACGTAACAAAGTGGCTACATCTTCATCCATCCCGGTAACACCCGCTTCTACATCAACCATAAAAATAATGGCATCTGCCTCGTCGATCGCAAGCTCTACTTGCCTATCTATTTGTTCTTCAAAAATGTCATCACTTCCTCGTACATAACCTCCGGTATCAATTACCGAAAATTCCTTCCCATTCCAGTCAGTCTTCCCATAGTGACGGTCACGAGTAACACCGCTCACAGAATCAACAATAGCTTCTCTACGTTGAATCAAACGGTTAAAAAAAGTGGATTTACCCACGTTAGGTCTCCCTACAATAGCTACAATACTCATAAAACTTACTTTATGCTTTTACTCGAACATCGAGATTTAGAAAACGCTAGGCTTTCTATTTAACCACCTGTGCGGCTTTTCCGTAAGGTAGTTTTTGCGGTGCAAAATTACGATAATAAACGGCACATATTTTAATTCACCGTATTTTAGGTAATTCGCAATAAATCAGACCAATACTTCAACCTCAACGCTTTAAACCTCAAATTCTACCTAAAATCTGTTAAGGTTCTTGTTAATATTAGGTTGCTCAAATCTACTTGCCGTTATCTTGCGTATGTATATCAAAACAACCCAGTTTATGTATTTACTTATGAAACGTATTTGCCTGCTTCTTATAATTGCGCTTAGCCTTCACAGCTGCAACTTGCTTTCTGCTGCCGGAATCACCAGCGGCGGTCAGCCTACTAAAGAAGCGCCGGACAAACTCACCTCAACCACTGCTAATTCAGCAGAAAATGTTGATCACAGTGCTTGGGATGCTTTGCTGAAAAAGCATGTGAATGCAGACGGTATGGTAGACTACAAAGGCTTTAACAAAGATCGTGGTGCGCTAAATAAGTATTTAACTCAACTTTCTTCGTATTCACCTAATAGCGATTGGTCTGTACAAGAATTGCTTGCGTATTACATCAACCTCTACAACGCATATACCGTAGATCTAATCTTAAATAACTACCCGGTAGAGAGTATTAAGGATATTGACGGTGCCTGGACTCGAAGTATTGTTCCTGTAGGAAATAAAAAGCTAGCGCTTGGTGGGATCGAAAATGGTGTTCTGCGTAAAATGAACGAACCTCGTATTCATTTTGCGATCAATTGTGCGTCGATGTCGTGCCCTAAATTACTGGATGAAGCCTATACCGCCGGTAAGATCAACGAGCAACTAGATCGTGCGACTAAAGAGTTTATCAACTCTGACAAAAATGAAATTGGAACGAATAGCGTAAAGCTTTCCTCTATTTTTGATTGGTATAAAAAGGATTTTATCACTGCTGAAACACCCACGATCATTGATTATGTGAATCAGTTCAGCAATACAAAAATCAATGCAGGAGCAAGCGTTTCTTATAAAGATTACGATTGGAGTTTAAACGAACAATAATTTTAATTTTTACTGTAATTCGCTGAATTCCTTTAGATTTGAAAATCCCCTAGCATCTAAAGCGCACCAGAAAACTTCTTAATGATAAGTATCGTTATCCCGGTTCTTAATGAATCTGAAAACTTACCCTGCCTCTTAGACCATCTTAAAGATCAGATTGGCCGCGTGCTCGCGGTTGAGCTCATTATCGTAGATGGCGGAAGTAGCGATGATACGCTTGCGCTGGCTCAACAGTTTAAAGACACAAACCGGTTAGCGGTTAGCCTTATAACTTCTCAGCGAGGTCGTGCAAAACAAATGAATGCCGGCGCCCAAGCTGCAAAAGGAGAGATCCTCTATTTCTTACATGCAGATTCATTTCCTCCAAAGCATTTTGATGTATTGATTGAGAAAGAAGTTGCAAAAGGTAATCCCGCAGGCTGCTTTAAAATGCGTTTTGACAGTAAACATTGGTGGTTGCGTTTAGCCAGTTGGTTGACTAAATTCAGTTGGAGAGCGTGCAGAGGTGGTGATCAAAGTCAGTTTATCACGCGTGAACTTTTTGATGAAATTGGCGGTTTTGATGAAAGCTATATCATTTATGAAGACAATATCTTGATCAACGAACTCTACGCCCGAAACAGTTTTGTCGTGATCCAGCAGCCAATACAATCTTCAGCACGTATGTATGAAAAGTATGGCGTATGGTATGTACAGTACCATTTTTGGGCGATCTACGTGAAAAAGTGGTTTGGCGCTTCCGCCGAAGAATTACTCGCTTATTACTGTAAACACCTAAAAAAACCAGTGGCTTAGATCATAATTAATTAAGTAAAACTGATTTCGACACAGGGTATAAATTCTTTAGCGGCGCCAATAAAAAAAGGGCTTCACACAACAAATGCAAAACCCTTATTTAAATTATTCCTCAGAAATCACCCTCTGCTATTCACATAGAATGCGTGAATCACACCGGGCAACCAGCCCAAAAGCGTTAAGATCACATTGATGATAAAATCTTTACCTAAACCTTTGCTTAGCGCAACTCCCAATGGTGGAAGTAGAATAGAAAGTATAATGGTTAAAATGGACATAATAGGTTATTTTTTAGTTAGTACAGCTAAACTAAAAACAACCAAAAAGTTAACCTCTTAAACTCTTACCAATTAGCAAGAGTTTGACATATTTAAGGCATTAGTTAACAGAATTTAAATACCACTTTTTTAAAAGCATCTCAGCCTCCTTGCCTTGAGGTGTAAACCTATTATTTCCGGTAGCCGTAGCCCGCTCGTGATCGTGAAACCATTTCCACGCATAGCCACCGGCAAACCAAGGTTCGTCCCAAAACGTTTCAAATAAAGCCTGATACAAATTAACTTGCGCTTTAGTATTCATCGCGCCTTCGTGGCGATCGCTAGCCCACGGTTCTTTCCCGGCATAGTCTGCGCTTCGGTATCCAAATTCAGTAAAAAGTACAGGGATGTTGTTTTGTTTTGAAAGAGATGCTATTACTTTTTTATGTGGAATCCAGCCTGCAATGGCCTCTTTTACCGTTGGGGTTTGCGCTTCAGCCACTGGAAAATACGCATCAACACCTATAAAATCGAGATCTGACCAAAACGGCACGCGATCTACTTTATCCCAATTTTCGGCATACGTGATTTTACCGGAATAGATAGCTCTAACATTCTTGATCAGCTGCTGCCAAAACTCTGGTCGTTGGTCAACAAAGTTGAACAATTCGGTACCTATGCATAAAATCTCAGTTTGCGTTTCTTCGGCAAGTTGCGCGTACAATAAAATAAATTCTTCATAGCTGTTTTCAAAAAGCTTCCAATCGGCTTCAGAATTCATCTGCATATCTCCGGTAAATTCACCATGCCAGATCCAGATGTGCGGCTTCAGCATTACATCAATTGCGTTTTGATGCAGCAATTCAATATACTGTTTCACCCCTTCATAGCGCTCGCCATACCATTGCCGCTCTGAGTTGAACTGCAACTGCGGATGATTCTTATCCCGAATAAAACCAAAGGGCATAATTGCCGCAGCATTAGCTCCGATATTTAGAATGGGATCAATATTTTTTTGCTGAAGCGTGTCGCGCGAAGCCACAAAACTTACTCCGTTGATTTTGTCTTTCACCACTGTAGTAGCCGAGCAGCCTAACAGGCAGATTGCCAGAATACAGAAGGTGATGAGAAAGGTTAGTTTTTTCATTGCTCTAAAAATACTGGAAATTTAAGATAGCTTCCCGGTTTTCTTTCGTCTAAAATTGCCGTTAAAATGTATTTAAGAGGAAGCTAAGTTCTTATCTTGTAAAAACAACCTTGACATTTATGGAGCACGTGGTCATTGTGGGTAATGGGATCGCCGGGGTAACCGCGGCGCGACATATTCGCAAAAATTCTGATAAAAAAATCACTATTATTTCTGCGGAAAGTGAGCATTTTTTTTCGCGCACGGCCTTGATGTATGTCTATATGGGCCATATGCGCTTTAAAGATCTCAAACCTTATGAAGATCATTTTTGGTCAAAAAACCGAATCGACCTCAAACAAGCCTACGTCAAAAAAGTTGACACTGCAAACAAGACGCTCCTACTTGCAGAAGGCGATACGATGACTTATGACACCTTGATTCTCGCTACCGGATCTGTTCCTGCAACTTATGGCTGGAAAGGTCTTGAGCTGCAAGGCGTTCAAGGTTTAGTCTCTAAACAAGATCTTGAATTACTCGAGAAAAATGCCCCTAACAACAAAGTCTGCCCAAAGGCGGTGATTGTAGGCGGCGGACTCATAGGCGTTGAACTCGCCGAAATGCTGCATACGCGTAAGATCGAAGTTACGATGCTGGTACGCGAAAAAGGATTTTGGTCTAGCGTTTTGCCTGAAGCTGATGCGCAAATGATTTCTGAGCACATAAAAAGTCATCACATTAATCTACTTCACGAAGAAGAATTAGATGAAATTCTTGGCGATGCGCAGGGTAACGTACGAGCCATACGCACAAAGAGCGGCAAAGAAATCAGCTGCAATTTAGTAGGGATCACTACCGGTGTTAAACCTAAAATTGATTTTTTAGAAGAGAGTGGCATCGCCACAGACAAAGGCATCCTGGTCAATCGACTGCTTCAAACCAATCAAGCGCACGTTTATGCCATTGGCGATTGTGCTCAGCAGCACGAAGCGATAGGTTTACGCAAACCGGTTGAGGCGGTTTGGTACACCGGCAGAATGATGGGAGAAACGGTGGCGCAAACCATCTGCGGGACGCCTTTTGAATACAATCCCGGCAATTGGTTTAACAGCGCAAAATTCTTTGATATTGAATATCAAACCTATGGTTGGGTCTTTAGCGATAAAAACAAAAAACCTTACGAGGCGCATTTTCATTGGAAGCATCCTGACAATACTAAATGCATCACTATTGCCTATCACAAGGAAACCCGAGCATTTCTGGGCATCAACACCTTTGGCATTAGAATGCGACACGACGTTTTAGACCACTGGCTCAATACCCGAAAATCTGTTGACGAAGTAGTTCACAATTTAGCGCAAGCCAATTTTGATCCTGAGTTTTTTAAATCCTATTATTCAAACATTAACGCTGCATTTAGTGGCGCAAATAGTAAAGCATGAGTTCTGTACAACGCGATATGTCGCTCACCGGGCAACCACCGGCTGCATTAAACACGATTCAAAAATTGGCAACGGCATTGGGCGTAGGCGGTTTGTTACTACTTGTACTCGCCATTTTTAATGTGCGGTTAATGAACCAAAGCCTATGGCTCACCACAGCGCTCACTTCGATTTTTGTTGGAATCGTTTTGTTTTCCTACGGAGCTTATGCAGATAAGCAAGCTGGAATTAAAAACGACGGCCTCTGGTTTAAATCAATTTCTAATCGCGGATTTCTAGCTTGGGTTGCCGGGCTGGCATTGACCGGTTTTTACATTGTACTCTACTTTAAAGCAGAACTTTTAGGTCTCAATACCGAAGGTGAAAACAGCGGACTCATCGCTTTATTTGATCCGCTGAGTAAAATATTGAGCGGAAATCCCGCCAGCCAGTGGTTTGTGTACGGCACACTTTATACCATCGCCATACTTGGTTTTGGCATAAAGTTTTTATGGAAATACCGCCATAATCGCTATGAGCGTCTACGTACACTAAGCGTGATGTTCTTTCAAACCGCTTTTGCTTTTCTGATTCCGGAGTTTATGGCGCGACTGAATAGTGATGATTTTAATCTGCCATATTACGATCTAAAGAACATCTGGCCGCTCAATTACTACAATTTTGAGCAGTACCGCGTTGATGGCTTCATCTCCTCAGGAAGCATCGGTCTGGCGCTGTTGATTTTTGGGATCGCTTCGATCTTTGTGATCACTCCTATTTTGACATATAAATATGGAAAACGCTGGTATTGCAGTTGGGTGTGTGGTTGCGGCGGACTCGCAGAAACTGCGGGAGATCCTTTTAGACATTTAAGTGATAAAAGCGAATTTGCCTGGAAGGTAGAACGCTGGGTGGTACACAGTGTTCTGGTTTTTGTAGTGGTGATGACCACAGCCGTAGTTGCCACCTATCTGGGCTACGATTCTGAAAAATACTGGCTAACCAAAGATGTGTTTCTCATTGGCGTTGCTGTTTTTCTCACGGCGCTTTTCGGTTTGATCTGGCTTTTTAAAAAGGAAGAATTAAAGGAAGACGCACGGTACGGTGCGATTGGTTATTTGGTCATCGTGCTCGCTTTAATAGGAATCCATTTCTCCAGCGGAAGCACACTTTTTTTAATTCCGGCAGAAACCCTGCGTACCACTTACGGATTTTTAATTGGTAGTATTTTTAGTGGAGTGATCGGCACCGGCTTCTACCCTATTTTCGGAAACCGGGTGTGGTGTCGTTTTGGTTGCCCAATGGCGGCGATCCTGGGGCTTCAGCAACGTTTATTTTCAAAATTCAGAATCACAACAAATGGTGGTCAATGCATTTCTTGCGGAAATTGCTCAAGCTATTGTGAAATGGGAATTGATGTACGCGCTTACGCTCAGAAAGGTGAAAACATTGTTCGCGCCAGCTGTGTTGGTTGTGGAATTTGCTCTGCAGTTTGCCCGCGTGGGGTTTTAAAATTAGAAAATGCTTCTACCGAAAAACGCATCAACAGCCGCGAAGTGCTTCTAGGAAACGATGTTGATTTAATGGATTATCTAAATCAAAATTAGATTTATTACTGTATATTAAACTCCTAAAATCTTTTACATTATGATTCTCGGAATGGTAGGACCCTGGCAAGTACTTTTGATTTTATTTTTTGGCGTATTCGGCTTAATCTTGCCTATCATCGCGTTGGTTGATATTGTGCGCCACGAGTTTTCCGGGAGCAACAAAATTATCTGGGTGCTCATTGTATTATTCTTCAATTTTCTGGGATCAATACTTTACTTTTTAGTTGGGCGTAAACAGCGCATAAATTAAAAATCGACGCTAAATTTTTCGATGTACTTCTGCTGAAAGGCTAAAAGTACCGTAGCAATCGCTTTCCATTTAAAACAAAAAAAGGCGGAAGTCTCCACTTCCACCTTTAAACAAATCATATAACAAACAAACAATCTTTAGTTTTTGGTATTAAGGCTAATCAATACAACATGAGTTCTATTTAAAGATCAATACTGTCAGTATAGTTTTTAACATCAATCACTTACATATACGTTAGGTTTGAGCGTTCGGTTTTCAACATCAATGTTAAAATGTTGAAGCTTACACAAATAACCTGTTTACAAAGAAGTGCTGCCGTAAGCTATTTTTGAAAAACCGACTACTGTCTAATACGATTAGAATTTTACAAAACCCCTGCGTTCATGACCTTGATTAAGGTAATTATTCCTGCTTTTAACGAAGAAGATTCGATAGGTCTGGTGATCAAAGACATCCCAAATCATGTCGACGAGATCATTGTAGTGAATAACAATTCTACCGATCAAACTGAAGCACGGGCGCAAGAAGCGGGAGCTGTTGTGCTCAGGGAAAACAGACCCGGCTATGGTTTGGCCTGCCTCAAAGGGATGCAATACATTGCTGCGCAAGAGCAAAAGCCCGATATCGTAGTCTTTCTGGATGGCGATTACAGCGATTACCCAGAGCAATTAGACGAACTCGTAACTCCTATTATTCACGAAGGTATTGACTTTGTGATTGGCGCTCGCGTAAAACGCTTTCGCGAAAGCGGGAGCATGACCTTTCCGCAGCGTTTTGGCAATTGGCTCGCAACAACACTAATGCGCTGGATCTTTGATTCGACATTTACAGATCTTGGTCCGTTTAGAGCGATCAAATATGATAAGTTGCTCGCTTTAAATATGCAAGATCAAACCTACGGATGGACGGTAGAAATGCAGCTTAAGGCCTTAAAGCAAAAATTAAGCTATGTAGAAATACCCGTAAAATACCGAAACCGCATAGGAGTTTCTAAAGTTTCAGGAACCGTCAAAGGTGCTATATTTGCCGGTGTAAAAATTCTAGGCTGGATTTTTAAGTACAGTTTTAAGTAATGCAAACCGCGATTGTCATCATTTATACGTTGGCGCTAACAGTGATCTTTCTGTATAGCCTGGCACAACTGAATCTGCTTTTGAATTATTTAAAAGCGAAAAAAAAGAAAGATGACGCTCCGGTTTTTGACTTTTCTAAAGCTGAAGAAATTCCGTTTGTGACCATTCAATTGCCACTTTATAATGAATTGTATGTGGTAGAACGGCTGCTTGACAATATTGCGCAAATAGATTACCCGCTAGACAAACTCGAGATTCAGGTTTTAGATGATTCTACCGATGAAAGTCTGCAAACCACGCAACGTAAAATTGAAGCTTTACAGGCAGCAGGAATCCCAATAAAACACATCACCCGCACCAACCGCCAAGGTTTTAAAGCTGGTGCATTGAAAGAAGGACTTGCAATCGCAAAAGGCGAATTTATCGCCATTTTTGATTCAGACTTTGTGCCTAATCCTGATTGGTTGCAAAAGACTGTGCCTTACTTCAAAGATGAAAAAATAGGTGTGGTACAAACGCGCTGGGCGCACCTCAACCGAGATTATTCATTGCTTACCAAGATTCAGGCTTTTGCACTAGACTTTCACTTTGTGCTGGAACAAGTAGGTCGCAATTTTGGACATCATTTTATCAACTTTAATGGCACAGCGGGTATCTGGCGCAAGACGTGTATTCTAGATGCAGGTAACTGGCAGGGTGACACCCTAACCGAAGACCTTGATCTTAGCTATCGTGCGCAGCTAAAAAAATGGGATTTCAAGTATCTGGAAGATGTTGAAACCCCGGCAGAATTACCGGTTGCTATTAGCGCAGCCCGCTCGCAACAATTTAGATGGAATAAAGGCGCAGCAGAGAATTTTCAGAAGCTTTATGGGCGCTTGCTCAAAGATCCTTCGGTAAGTTTTAAGACTAAATTTCATAGTTTTTTTCATCTGCTTAACAGCAGTATGTTCCTTTTAGTACTACTAGTAGCCATTTTAAGCGTTCCTATTTTGTACATCAAAAACAACAATCCTGCCTACAGCTGGTATTTTAATGTGATCGCTGCTTTTGCAGTAAGCACGGTCATTTTCTTTGGTTGTTATTGGGTGACCTATAAGCGTATTCACGGCGGTGGAATCAAAAACTTCTTTAAGTATATCGGGATGTTTTTTACGTTCTTTTCAGTGGCGATGGGCTTTAGCGTGCACAACTCTCTTGCTGTTTTAGAGGGGCATTTTGGTAAAAAATCAGAATTTATACGCACGCCAAAATTTAATATCAGCAAATTAGGCGAACAATGGAGCGGCAATATTTATCTCAAAAAGAATCTTTCTTCAGGTATGCTATTAGAAAGTATACTGTTTCTTTATTTTGGTTTTGCCATCTACAGCGCTTTTAAGGTGAATGACTTCGGGTTGATCCTTTTTCATCTGATGCTTTTTGCGGGATTCGGATTTGTCGCTTTCAAGTCCATCTTTAGCCGAATCTAATTGAGATTCTCAAGCAAAATAGATTCTGTATTTTTAGGCTCTCAACTACTTCTTAATGCTTGAAACCTTAAAAGCTTATAAAATTCAGATAGTAATGGCGGTAACGCTTTTAGGCTTCTATGCAGCATTTGCTTATGATCTGGAGCGTTATGATTTTATACGGTTGATCAGTCTTTATGCCGGAGCATTCTTCCTAAGCTTTAAGCTCATTCAGTCCTTTAAATTCAACGTTAAGATCTTGCTGATCCTTGGTATTGCTGCACGGCTGGTTTTGCTAATCGCACTGCCCAATCTTTCTCAAGATTATTTTAGGTTTTTATGGGATGGAAGGTTGCTTGCAGAAGGCCTCAACCCATATTTAAACACACCTGATCAGTGGGTTGCTTTGGGCGAAATACCCATTGCACAAGCTCAGGATTTATTAAACGGAATGGGCGCTCTCAGCCGGCAACACTACTCAAATTATCCACCTGTAAATCAATTCTTCTTTTGGCTTTCGGGAATTTTAAGCGGAAACTCTATTCTAGGAGGTGTGATCGTTTTGCGTATCTGCTGTATTGCTGCAGACTTAGGAATCTTCTGGATAGGAAGAAAATTATTAAAAAAACTAAAACTGCCCGAGCATCAGATCTTCTGGTATTTTTTAAATCCGTTTATCATCATCGAGCTCACCGGGAATTTGCATTTTGAAGGGGTGATGTTATTTTTCTTGCTGGCTTCTCTCTATCTTTTATTCAGAGGAAACTGGTTCTGGTCTGCACTCTTGATGGGACTTTCCATTGCTGTAAAGTTGTTGCCCTTGCTAATGCTTCCTTTGCTTTTTCAGTATTTGATCACAGCGCATTCAAAAACCAAAGAAAACTCAAAACCTTTTACAATTTTAGCTGAAAAACCGCTGCAATCCCTATGGAAGTTATTTCGGTACTACGTGGTGGTAATCGGTGTTTTTATACTCAGCTTCACACCCTTTTTTACCGAAGAATTAGTGGCTCATTTTTCACAAACCATCGGACTTTGGTTTCAAAAATTTGAGTTTAATGCCAGTGTGTATTATATCATACGATGGATTGGTTTTCAAGTGAAAGGATACAATATCATCGCCACTGCAGGAACATTGTTGCCAATTGTAGTTATTGCAGGACTAATGCTTCTTGCTTTATTCAGAAAAAGTGATCGTAAGCAACATTTAATGAGCACCTTACTTTTAGGTACTTCGCTTTATTTTCTATGTACCACAACGGTTCATCCTTGGTATATCGCAACCCCTTTATTGCTTTCAGTCTTTACAAGATTTCGTTTTGCGATTGTATGGAGTTTAGTCGTTTTCCTCAGCTATTCGGCTTACAAAATAGATCGCGTAGAAGAAAACTTTTGGTTGGTCGCCGTAGAATATTTGGTAGTACTAGGATTTTTTATCTGGGAGTTCTACACAAATAATCTGTTGGAGAAAACACGCTAAAACAAGCTTCAATTTTTCAAGAATAAGATAACTTTACTAGTTCTAGTGCCCTCTAAACCACTTAAATGAAAACTCTTTTTGTAGGTTGCTTATTTGCTTTGTGTTTCTTTTGTGCAAATTCTCAAACCACTACAATACCTGATGCTAATTTTGAACAATTTCTTGTTGATCAAGGTATTGATTCTAACGGACTTAATGGCAACATCCTTAATGCAGATGCTCAAGCGGTAAAAGCCCTCAGCATTTCAATAAACACCATCACAGATTTTACCGGCCTTGAAGCTTTTGTAAATCTAGTTACTCTAGACGCCGGGACTAATCAGTTTGCTACGTTACCATTAACAACGCTCTCTTTATTGGAGGAACTCGTTTTTAACCAAAATATGGTGTTGGCTAGTTTAGATCTAAGCGGTAATCCCAATCTTAAACGATTTCAAGCGAGAGCAAATGGAGGATCAAATTCTGGGCCTATTTCCGTTATAGACCTCAGCAATAACCTGCAACTCGAAGATATCAATATCTATAATTTTAGAAATCTTCAAAATGTGATTTTCCCAGACACCAATACTGTGATTTCCATTTACTTGTTGATGCACAATGATATTACGGTTGATTTTTCGGGTTATAGCAGTCTGGAGACTTTGTCGCTAAGCACAAATTTCAATAATAATTATCCCATCACCGCCACGCTTCCAAGTGAGCAAAACACACTCAAAACAGTTGCTATTCAAGGTGGGAATATTATAGATGTTGATTTGTCAAATTTTTTGGCACTTGAAGCTATTTCACTTCAAAGCACAAATACCGAAACTATCGATATACCCCAAACGTCAACCTTGACCACCATAAGTATTAGCGACCACAATATTGCTTCTGCTTCCTTTGCTGATGCAAGTATGCTGCAAAACTTAACTATTACCAGAAAACAAGAAAGTCCCGGCTTACAACTTGACATAACGCAAAATGAGGCATTAACAACCCTAAACGCTAGTCATAACTATATGGATGCCCTTGATCTAAGTCAAAATACAAATTTAAGCGACCTACGATTAGCTCATAACTCATTTGCAACCTTAGAAACAAGCCAGAACCTTAACTTGGTTTATCTGGATGCCTCTTATAATTTAATCTCGAGTCTTGATCTTTCTACAAACACGATTCTTGAAAGACTTATCTTAAATAACAATGAACTGCCTGGCATAGATCTTCAGGCCAATATTTTTCTCGAAAATTTGAATTTGGGAACTAACAAAATCCCCACATTAGATGTATCATCTAATAACGAGTTAAGAATGTTATACATAGATGACAATCTGTTTTCTAATACAGGACTTGATCTTACTGAAAACCCTGAACTACACTATCTCGATGCGTCAAACAATCAAATTGAATCCTTAGACATTACTCAGAATATTAAATTGGGTTCTTTAATCTTGCATCATAATCTATTCTCGGGTACAGATATTATAGATCAATATTATGATATATGGAACGCAAATGGTGCTTTGGGAGCTTCTGATGAACTTGATGTAAGCTATAATCTTTTATCTGGCAGAATTCCAGATTTTGCAAATCTTGCTGTAGATAGACGAACTAACTACTTTGAATTAAGGTTTAACGACAATTATTTTCATTTTGGCGATTTTGAAGCCGAGCACCTCAGCTATGTTGATCTCTTGAGCACCTATTGGTCTTCATCCTCTTCACTTGTTTTGTTTAGAGCATACACTTATGCTCCTCAGGCAAAAGTTAACGAGGTTGAAACTATTGCGCCCAATGCAGGTGAAAATATCACGCTTACTACTACGGTACGTGGTAATCAAAATCATTATAAATGGTTTAAGGATGGGATAGAATTAATTGATGCTCCAGATGCTCCAGAACTTATTCTAAACGATGTGAATGATTGCGATAGCGGTATTTATCATAGTGAAATCACTAGTGATTTGGTTCCGTTTGAAAATTCAAACGCTCCGGGATCGGGTGGGAAAAATCTATTACTCCAGCGTAATGACATTACAGTTGATGTTACCGCAAATAAGACTTGCGTCAACTTAACAAACCCAGTAAACACAGCAACTGATGTTGCAATAAATACTGGGATCGCTTGGGAAAATACTAATGGTGCCTGCGGATATATTTTAAGTGTAGGCACTAGTTCTGGAGGAGTAGATCTAGTGAACAACTTAGATGTTGGTGATCTTGAGCTCTACAATTTTGAAAATGACCTACCTGCTAACCAAGAGATATATGTTACTATAACCCCTTATTTTTCTGATGGTGAGATTTCGGGCTGTACAGAAGAAATGTTTACTACAAGTACTCTAGTGATTCCGCCAGATTGCACACAATTGAGCCGCCCTTTAAATGGTGCTCAAGAGGTAGCTTTAACTTCTGACCTGTATTGGGAACCGGCAAATGCTGCTGATAATTATATTGTACAGGTAGGCACTTCATCAGGAACTGACAATGTTTTAAATCAAACTGTTGCTTCAACGTATTATGAAGTTCCTGAAGACACCTTTGAAGCAGGAACTGAATATTTTGTGACTATAATACCTACTAATACGCTTGGAAACGCTACAGGCTGCACTGAAACATCCTTCACAACTGAAACACTCATTACACCACCAGCTTGTACCACTTTTACGAGTCCGGTGGATGGTGCGATTGATGTAGCTCTTGATGTTAAATTAAGCTGGAATGCTTCCGCTGAGGCAACAGGATATTTACTAAACGTTGGCACTTCAAGTGGTGGCACTCAAATAATAGATAATCTAGATGTTGGCAATCAGACGGTTTTTAACCTCACCGATAATTTACCCGAAAACACAGAAATTTTCGTAAGCATCATCCCGTACAATGCCGCAGGAAACGCTTCCGGCTGCACTGAAACATCTTTCACGACCGAAACACTCATCACCCCACCAGCTTGTACGACTTTAACGAGTCCGGTGGATGGTGCGATTGATGCGGCTCTTGATGTTGAACTAAGCTGGAATGCTTCCGCTGAGGCAACAGGATATTTGCTAAATGTTGGTACTTCAAGTGGTGGCACTCAAATAATAGATAATCTAGATGTAGGAAATCAGACGGTGTATAACCTCACTGAAAATTTACCCGAAAACACTGAAATTTTCGTAAGTATCATCCCGTACAATTCCGCAGGAAACGCCGCCGGCTGCACCGAAGCATCCTTCACAACCGAAACACTCATCACACCACCAGCTTGTACCACTTTAACGAGTCCGGTGAATGGTGCGACTGATGTGGCTCTTGATGTTGAACTAAGTTGGAATGCTTCGGCAGAAGCATTAGGATATTTGCTGAACGTTGGCACTTTAAGTGGTGGCACTCAAATAATAGATAATCTAGATGTAGGCAATCAGACGGTTTATAACCTCACTGAAAATTTACCCGAAAACACAGAGATTTTCGTAAGCATCATCCCGTACAATTCCGCAGGAAACGCCGCCGGCTGCACCGAAGCATCCTTCACAACCGAAACACTCATCACCCCTCCAGCTTGTACGACTTTAACCAGTCCGGTGGATGGCGCGACTGATGTGGCTCTTGATGCAACTATTTCTTGGGCTCCTGCTGATAGTGCAGCAGGCTACATTATAAATGCTGGGACATCCTCAGGCTTAAGCAATATTGCCAATCAGGTAGATGCGGGTAACACTTTAACCTTTGATTATGCTCTAGAATTCTTTAATGATCAAACAATTTATGTAACGATTACTCCGTATAATGAAGCTGGAGAAACTTTAGGCTGTAGCGAGGAATCTTTTAGTACAGTTTCAGCCATAGATCCTCCGCCCTGCACAACGTTGAGCAACCCTTCCCCTAATGCTAATGGAGCATTTATAAACACTTCCTTTAGCTGGTTACCTGTTTCAGAAGCAAGTGGCTATTACCTTTCTATAGGTACTAATCCTGATGCCACATCCTATATTGATGCTTTTGATGTGGGTAACTCAACCACCTATTACCTGCAGGATAACCTGCCCTACGATACTAGAATCTATGTGAAGATCACACCATATAATAATGGAGGTGAGGCAACTTCTTGTGAAATTTTTAGTTTTATAACTCAGGCAGAACCACTACCTCCGTTGTGCACAGAACTGTTAAACCCAGTGCCAGAAAGCGCTGATAATCCTACAGACCTTCGGTTTAACTGGGCTTCCGTAGAAAATGTCACTGGTTATATTCTAAATATCGGTTCAAATCCAAACACTCAAGATATTGTAAATAATCTTGATGTAGGGAATGTCACCTCCTATACCTTAAATGATCTTTTACCAGAGGAAACAGTTTTATATATTTCTATTACACCATACAATACCAATGGCACAGCTTCAAACTGTGAACAGTTTTATTTTACTACTGCAACCGCAGAAGAAACTGCGACTTTTGATAAAAAATATGGTTTCTCACCAGACGGAGACGGCATTAATGAATCGTGGTTTATTCCTAATATCACGGATCATCCAGATAATCTGGTTCAGATTTTTAACCGTTGGGGAGATCTTGTTTTTGAAATGGAAAATTATGACAACGCAACGCACTCTTTTAACGGAATTGCAAATCGTAAAGTAAATATTGGTGCCGGTAAATTGCCAGAAGGCACCTATTTCTTCAGAATTATTTTAACTGGAACCAACAATCAACCTCCTGCTGAAGGCTTCTTAGTTCTCAAGCGTTAAACAGTAAGCAATGCTAAAATATCTTTTTACCGTTTTACTAACCGGAAGCTATCTTATCGGCTCTGCCCAGCAACAGCCAGCCTTTGCAGAGTACAACTACAATACGATTTTAATAAATCCCGCCCACGCCGGGTACTATGAGAATTCTGAAGTAACAATAGCCAACCTATCTTCATTCTCAGGCATCGAAGGCGCACCATCAACTTTAAACGCAACCTTGAACCTAACGCTCAATAACGACAATGTAGGTTTAGGAGGTGGTATAATGCGTGATGAAATTGGCGTCACTTCTACTAATAGTGCTTTTATCGCTTATGCGTATAAATTGCATTTTGGCGTTCAAGCACGTGCTCCGCGATTTCATAATTTTAATCCAAATGTGTTGTCGTTTGGTATTCAAGCTGGAGTTTACAACTACACTGAAAATTTACGCGAACTCAGCATAACAGATGATCCTAATTTTCAAAACAACATACAAGGCACTGTACCTACATTAGGTTTAGGGGTAATGTATAATCGCAATCAACTCTATGCAGGGCTTTCAGTTCCCAACGTTTTGGGTAACAGCCTTGCCACAGACAAGTCGTTAAAAATTAATACAATCGGTTATGCATACGCCGGCTATCGTTTGTATGCCGGAGTTTTTGACGAATTTGAAATAAAACCAAATCTATTATTGCGCTATACCGAAGGCGCACCGTTAAACCTTGATTTGAACACTATTGTAAATTACAAGAATAAAATTGAAGGAGGTCTTGGTTACAGAACGTCATCTGCTGTGAATATCTTCGCCGGATTTTATTTCTTTAAGAGCTTTAGGTTTATTTACAATTACGCTATGCCACTTCAAGAATCACCTTTACCTGCAACACACGGATTGATCTTGAGCTACCGTTTTGGCAAAGGCTATAATTATTGATCAATCCTTTTCACCAGATACAAACACCCTATTCTTCTGCTTTTATAATTACGGTCTGCTTTGGTTGTGATATTACCATCGTAGCAGTGCACACGCTGCAGTGTATAGTCTGCAAGTAGCTCTTCTACCTCTTGAGTACGCTCTTCTTCTACAATTAAATAGAATGAAGCCTGCTTCGGAAGTTGCAATCCATCACGTGTCTTTAAAACCAGAACTCGCTGCCCTAGATCCCAGATAAGTTCTGGAGAAGAATTTTCAAATAAATACAGAGGTGTTTCCTCGTGCAATAGGTCTGCTACTTTAGGAGCGATCTGCTCGTAATCTTCGTTGGTATAACTCACATCTACTAGCGGAAAGGCAAAACTCACGATCGCACAAGCAAAAACGACTACCGCAAAAAATGCACGCTCTATTCTTTTTTGCTGAAGACTTTTAACCAAAATTATTACAATAAACAGACTACTTGTCTGAAGCGATGCATACCAGAACCATAAGCTTCCTTCTAACTGATCTGCAAACAGAAAAAGCGCAGCAGGCGCAGCTAACACCGCAGCAATAGTGATTACACTAAAATAAAAATATACAGGGATCGTCTCGCGCTTGTCACTCAAGGCTGGGAATCTCCGTACTAAATATTCAATATAGAAGCTGGTATTCAAAGCCAACGGAATAAGCACTGGCAGCAGATATCTTGATTTTTTTTCAGGAATACAGGACAAAAGTACCACCGCAGCAAGCGTCCAGATCAGACTGAAGCGATAGGCTTTGAGATTAGCAACTCGAGTTTTTAAATACGGATAAAGCAAACTCACAAATGCCGGAATGGTCCAAATTCCGCTTTGTGTAAAAAAACTCCAGTAATAGTAAAAAGGTCTGGTATTGCGATTTGCCCAAGCCGTAGCCTCTTTATCTGCGATCGCTGTCGCTGTGTCGCTATCCCCAAAGTAAATCGCTAGCGCCCACCACGAACTCAAGCCTAGAGCTATCAAGATCATAAGGGTAAATGGTGCTATTCGGGTTTTGTAGGTGCGTAATTTAAACACCCAGATATACGCGATCAAAAAAGGAAGCAATAGTGCAAAATGACTTACAGGACCTTTGCTCATAAATGAAAGTCCGATAAACAACCCGGCTAGTGCAGCGTTGCCATATTTTTGATCAGTACTGCTAAAAAATTGAAAAAGAAAATAAATTCCGCCGAGCATAAATGCGTGTGCAAAAATATCCCAAGTACCATTTCTTCCGGAAAAGAGGATATAAAAAGAAGTGGCAAGAATCAAACTTGCATACAGACTTTGCTTTGCACTCAGCTGTAAACGCTTCCGCGAAAACGAAAAACTAAAAAGCACTAGAACCGTACTAATTATCGCCGAAGGCAAACGTAAAGCCCACAGCTTGGTAATTCCAAATAATGCTGCAGAAAGCGCCGCCAGCCACGTAGGCAAAGGTGGTTTTTCGTAACGCGCTTCACCATTCATCGTGGTCAGCACCCAATTGTTATGCTCCAGCATTTCACGCGCGGTATTAAAATTGCGCGCTTCCATAATATTTGCATACAGCACATCTAGATGTGGAAAAAACAACAGCAAACAAGCTGCTAATAAAATATAGGGATAATGTTTTTCTGAAATTTTCATTCTTTATCAATACCTATTGAAAGTCGCATATTTCTAAAATATATGAAAACTCCCATAAGATGTCCTACGAATAAAACGGGATCTTTTCTGAGTATTGCATAAGTAAGAATGAGTAAACCGCCTATTAAACTCAGTAACCAAAATCCTAAAGGTAAGCTTGATTTTTTCTTTCGCTCAGAATAAATCCATTGATAGATAAAACGCAGTGTAAAAATCACTTGCGCAACACTTCCTAGAATCAAAAGCCAAAGTGGAATATCTTCATTTTTAAAAAGTTTTTCCACATCGTAATCCCCGTTATTATACCCGTAGATCACCAGTAAAACCGGAAAAATAAGCAAGAACCAACGTAATATTTTTGGAGTTTTCACCCATTGCCCCTGTAATTGCAAATTGCGTATATACAAGAAATACGTGAGAGATTGCCCTAACATGATGGCAAAATCTTCTCTCAAATATCCATAAACAAAAAGTAAAAAAGATGCCCCTAAACTCAACCACCAGAAGGTTGAAGGCGTTAATACGCGTTTCTGCTTTTCACTTAAAAACCACTGGATTACCAAGCGGCCAGAGAACATCAATTGGGCTAAAAATCCAACGCTATATATCCAAAACGGACTATCCATTAGATTTCTTTGCTACATCATAATTGATATATTTTTTCTTCATCCATAGGTAGGCAAAGCAATCCATTAACGGACCTAAAAGACGGTTCCAGAGACCGAATTTTGCCGTACCCGCAATACGAGGAAAATGACGTATAGGAACTTGAATAGTCTTACCGTTTTGTAACATAATCATCGCCGGCAAAAAGCGGTGCAACCCTCTAAACATAGGAATACGCTTCGCATAGTCGGTTTTGATAATTTTCAGCGGGCAACCCGTGTCGTCCATTCCATCGTGCGTAAAAGCACGACGGATGTTGTTAGCAATAGCGCTCGACATATTCTTAACGAAAGAGTCTTTACGATCTGCACGATGACCGGTCACCAGATCATACTCGCCGATGTATTTTATCAAGATATTGAAATCTTCAGGAGTGGTTTGTAAATCACTATCAATATAGCCCACAAGTGGTGTGGTTGTATAATCAAATCCGGCTTTAATCGCAGCGCTCAACCCGCAATTTTGTGCAAATGATATATACTGAAACCCTTCGCTACGCGCACAGATCTCTTCAATGAGTTCTTGACTGCGGTCTTTAGAACCATCGTTTACAAACAGCACCTGAGTAGGTACGGCGGCAATTTCAAAATAATCTTGGAAAACTTTCTCGACGCGAAGCAAGTTATCTTGCTCATTGTAAACAGGAACGACTACTGTAAGACGGTATGACATACTAACAAATAAGGCTGCGAAAATAAGCATTTGTTCTAAAGGAAATTTGCAGAAGTCCCATTTTGTTGCTGCGAACTCCTGTTAATTGCGTTGAAATTGCTTGAGATTAGTAATTAAATTCATTACAATACCTTAATTTGCATAGTGTAGCATTGCTTGCTTTTACGCATCATACTACACAACTAAAACCTTTTACCAACCAAACAATCTCTGTCGTTTTCAGAGTTCTTTTTACCTAATTCTCATGCATAAAATATGCCCTTCCGTATTTGCGTTCAGTCTTATGCTTTTTTTATTCTTCTCGTGTAAACCTGAAAAAGAACCCCGCGTTTTAAACCTTCCAAAAACCGATTTATCTCAGGCGGATTTAATCCCTAAACCGGCTTTGCTTAATGCCAGTTATAGTGCGTTTCCGCTAGATCAATTTACCGCTATTCAGACAGCGCCAGACTCTTTAGGCTTTGAGGAAGTTGGGATTTTTCTTTCAGAAAAAATAAAAGATCGCACCCAATTACAAATTTCAGTTAATACCGAATTTCCCGAGCAGGAAAGTGTGATCTACATTCAGCAATCAGACAGTTTATCAAAAATTAATAATGAGAGTTACGCGCTCAAAATCAATAAAGATTCTATTATTCTGAGTGCTGCGAGTGCATCGGCTGCGTTTAGAGGAGTGCAAACCTTGAGACAGTTAATGCCTATGAAGGCCAGTGATTCTATCATTAATTATCCGGTGTGGCCCATCGCTTCCGGAACTATTAATGACTCCCCGTTTTTTGAATATCGCGGTGCTATGCTTGACGTTGCCAGACACTTCTTTACAGTAGAAGATGTGAAAAAATACATCGACCTTCTCGCTTATTACAAATACAATGTGCTGCATTTGCACTTAACCGATGATCAAGGCTGGCGTATTGAAATTAAATCTTGGCCAAAACTTACCGAAATTGGTGGTGCAACCGAAGTGGGCACAGAACCCGGCGGATTCTATACGCAAGATGATTACAAAGCTATCGTGGCCTACGCCGCTAAAAATCATATGACCATCGTGCCTGAGGTAGATATGCCGGGCCATACCAACGCCGCTTCTGTAGCTTATCCTATTTTAAATGGAAATGGTAAAACCCCTGAAATCTACCGCGGAACTCACGTAGGTTTCAGCACCTTTGACACGCGAAAAGACACGGTTTATCAATTTATAGATGATGTTGTGCGAGAAATTTCAGCGATCACTCCCGGGCCTTATTTTCACATTGGTGGTGATGAAAGTCACGTGACTCAAAAGGACGATTACATCTATTTTGTAAATAAGGTGGAGCAAATCGTTCAGAAATATGATAAGAAAATGATTGGCTGGGACGAAGTTGCTACTGCTGATATTGATACTTCTTCTGTGGTGCAATTCTGGCAAAGCAAAGAAAACGCAGAACTGGCTGTCACCAAGAATTTAAAGGTGATTATGTCTCCTGCCAAAAAAGCCTATTTAGATATGAAATACGATTTAAAATCTGAATATGGACTGAATTGGGCCGGTTATGTTCCCGTTGACACAGCGTATGTCTGGAAACCGGAAGCCTATGAAAATATTCCTCGAGAAAATATTTTAGGTATCGAAGCGCCACTTTGGTCTGAAACAATAAGTACGATTAGCGAACTTGAATACCTAGCGTTCCCCAGAGCCATTGGCTATGCTGAATTAAATTGGTCACTTCCCGAACAAAGGGATTGGGAAAACTACAAGGTGCGTTTAGGCAATCAGGCTCCATTTTTAGAGTCTATGGACGTCAATTACTACCCTTCTCCTTTAATAGATTGGAAAACGCAAAACAAAGCGATCAAAGAGTAAGACTTAAAATAAAAAAGCCTCCCAAATTGAATTAGGAGGCTTTTTTATAGCGTTAAATCTCAAAGATTACATATCTAATAGATAGGCAAAAACAAGCGGCGCAACAATGGTTGCATCACTCTCAATGATAAACTTAGGGGTATTGATATCCAGTTTACCCCAAGTAATTTTCTCGTTAGGTACCGCTCCTGAATACGAACCATAACTGGTTGTAGAATCAGAGATCTGGCAGAAATAGCTCCAGAATGGTGTGTCTTCACGTTCCATATCTTGGTAAAGCATCGGCACTACACAAATTGGAAAATCTCCTGCGATACCACCGCCGATCTGGAAGAACCCGATTCCGTTTTCAGAATTGTTAGTATACCAATCTGCAAGGAAGGTCATATATTCAATTCCAGACTTCATTGTAGAGGCTTTCAGTTCGCCTTTCAATACATAAGAAGCAAAGATATTTCCCATCGTACTGTCTTCCCATCCCGGGCAAATAATTGGTAAATTTTTCTCTGCCGCAGCGTACATCCAAGAGTCTTTTAAGTCGATCTCATAGTATTCTTCTAGAACACCGCTCAACAACATTTTATACATAAACTCGTGTGGAAGGTAACGCTCACCGGCGTCATCTGCTTCTTTCCAAATTTTATAAATATGCTGCTGTAATCTACGGAACGCTTCCTCCTCAGGAATACACGTATCGGTCACACGGTTGAGACCGTTTTCAAGTAAATCCCATTCTTCTTGTGGTGTCAAGTCACGATAGTTAGGCACGCGCTTATAATGCGAGTGCGCTACCAAATTCATGATATCTTCTTCAAGGTTAGCTCCGGTACACGAAATGATCTGCACTTTATCCTGACGGATCATTTCTGCAAAGATCTTACCCAACTCTGCGGTACTCATTGCGCCTGCTAATGACACTAACATCTTAGCGCCATTGTTTAACTGCTCTTCGTATGCCTTTGCAGCATCAACTACAGAAGCAGCATTAAAATGTAAATAGTATTTTTCTATAAATTGAGAGATTGCTCCCTTAGTCTTCATCGTCATTTAAATCAAATTTATTAACGCCTCCTTTTGCAGGATTTGCCACGTAAGTATTATCATAATTGTCTTCTACATCCTCACCTTCAAATTTGAAGCTAAGCATCTTGTAGTACAGTTTTGCCGCTAAAAAGTCTGAAGATTTATCGTGCTCGTTGGGGCAAAGTTCCATAAGGTCAAACCCTACCACATTTTTTTCAGCAAAAACACGTTTCAGGAAATCCATAGTCTCATACCAGAACAATCCGCCCGGCTCAGGAGTTCCTGTAGAAGGCATAATTGAAGGGTCTAACCCATCAAGGTCAAAGGTAATAAATACATTATCTGTACAAAGATCAATCACGTTATCAACCCAATATTCATCCTGAACCATCTCGTGAGCGAAGAAGGTTTTATCTTCATCCATCACAGTTTTTTCAAGCGCATCCATACTGCGGATTCCTACTTGAATAAGGTTTGTGGTTTGGCTAGCTTCGTACATCGCACACGCGTGGTTACACTTGCTACCCATATATTCTTGACGTAGATCAGCATGCGCATCAATTTGCAATACTGTTAAGTCATCAAACAACTCGTTAAACGCTCTAATCGCACCAATAGAAACCGAATGCTCACCACCAAAAAGCGTCACAAACTTGTTACGCTTGATAAAATCTTTGGTCGTTTTATGCACCTCGGCCACCATTGCTTCTGGCGAACTTGCTTCGGTTATTGCAGGAGCGAGATAGATCCCTTGTTGATACACTTCAGTATCAGTCTCTATGTCGTAAGTCTCCATATTCTCTGATGCGTCTAAAAACGCCTGCGGACCTTTATCAGCTCCTTTTCCCCAGGTACTTGTCCCATCATAGGGTACCGGGATTAGTACAATTTTTGAAGTTTCAAGTTTGGCAAACTCATCAGGAATGCCAGCATAATTTTTAGTTGTACTCATAACCTAAAATCTTAAGCAATTGTTCTGCTTTTTGTTGTTCATTAAATATACGGGTTGTTAAGTTACCATTTTCATCCCTATCTATAAGAATATGTTTAGGTTGTGGGATTAAACAGTGTTGAAGTCCGCCATAGCCTCCAATGGTTTCTTGATATGCACCGGTATTAAAAAAGCCGATGTATAACGGTTTATCTTTTTTATATCTAGGTAAATAAATCGCGTTGCTGTGCTGCTCACTATTGTAATAATCATCACTATCGCAAGTAAGACCGCCTAGCAAAACACGCTCATACTCTTCATCCCAACGATTTACCGGAAGCATAATAAAACGCTTGCTTATCGCCCAAGTATCTGGCAATGTGGTGATGAATGATGAGTTGATCATATTCCATTTTTCACGATCGTTTTGTTGCTTTTGGTACAACACTTCATAGATCGCACCGCCGCTTTCGCCAACGGTAAAACTTCCAAATTCAGTAAAAATATTAGGAACAGGAACATCAGCCTCATCGCAGGTGATCTTGATCTGATTGATGATCTCGTCTACCATATAGGCGTAATCATAATCAAAAGCCAGCGAGTTTTTAATAGGAAATCCTCCACCAATATTCAAGCTGTCAAGCGAAGGACATATTTTCTTTAAGCGAATATATACTTTAAGACATTTGTTCAACTCGTTCCAGTAATACGCATTATCGCGAATTCCGGTATTGATGAAGAAATGCAACATCTTTAAATCTACCTGATCGTTATTCTTGATTTGCTCTTCGTAAAACGGAACGATATTTTTATACCCAATTCCTAACCTAGAGGTATAAAACTCAAACTTAGGCTCTTCTTCCGAAGCAATACGGATTCCTATTTTGAAATCTCCTTTTATACCTTCGGTAAGCAGGTTGATCTCTTCGTAGTTATCAATAATAGGGATACAGTTTTTTTGACCACCATTGATCAAATCTGCAATATTGTTAATGTATTGATCGCGTTTAAAACCATTACAGATCACAAATGTATCTTCGGTGATCTTACCGTTCTCTTTCAGCTTATTTACAATATTGATATCAAAAGCTGATGAAGTCTCAATATGAATATCGTTTTTTAAAGCCTCGTCAAGCACGTGTTTAAAGTGCGAACTTTTTGTACAATAGCAGTAATTGTAAGAGCCTTTGTAATTGTGTTTTGCAATGGCATCAGCAAACCAGCCTTTTGCTCTGTTTATGTTCTCAGAAATTTTTGGCAGATAACTGAATTTTAATGGAGCTCCGTATTCTTTTACAAGCGCCATTAAATCTATATCGTGAAATTCGAGCTGATTGCCCTCAAGTTTGAATTCTTCTTGAGGAAAGTAGAAAGATTGATCTATAAGATCTATATACTTAGTATTCATCAAATAATTTAAAGCGTGAAATGTAAAAAAAGAAATTGAGATACGATACACTCAACTCTTAAGGTAATGTAAAAAATATTAAAAACACCACCTATTTCACACTAAAAACCACTCAAACAAACACTTAAAGCATCATCAAGTTATGCACTTCTTGCTCCTTTAAGTGACGATATTTACCGCGTGGCAAATCTTTTTTAGTCAACGTACCTAGAATTACACAATCTACGCGCACCACTTGATAGCCTAAATGCTCAAAAATAGAACGGATAATACTATTACCTACATTACGCATTTTAAGCCCCACCTCTTTTTTAGGCGCTCCGTCAACGTAACTTAGATCTTCAATCTCTAAACGCTTACCGTCAACAGTAAGTCCTTTTTTAATTTTTTCAAGATCTTCGGCCTTTAGGTTTTTATCGAGTTCAATATGAAATAGCCGCGGAAGTCCCGTTTTAGAATTGGTGAGTTTTTTCATCACCTTATCGTCATTAGTAAAAAGCAACAAGCCGGTTGCATTGCGCCCCAAACGCCCTACCGGCTGAATACGAGATTTTGTTGAGCTCGCCACAAGATCCATTACAGTCATTCCTTTAGAATTACTGGTCGTAACCGAAAAACCTTTGGGCTTATTAAGCAATACATAGGCCTTAGCTTCCGGATTTATGCGACGCCCATCAAAGCGCACATCATCATCAATATTGACTTTATAGCCCATCTCATTAACGATCTCGCCGTTAACCGAAACCTGTCCGGTACTTATATAAAGGTCTGCTTCTCGACGCGAACAGATTCCGCTGTTTGCGATATATTTATTAAGACGTATACCGCCTTTTCCGGTACTTGCAGTCGCAGTTCGACTACTACCGGTTGTGTTCTTTTTAATTGGAGCATTACCTCGTGCATGACTTTTAGCACGATTGTTATTTGCCCCACGACCAGACGCTTTCCCGCCCTTCTTACTCTCTTGATGTCTGCTCATACTTCTAAAATTTGGCGCAAAGATACATATTTAAAAATCGAAACAAATAAATTACTAATGCACGTGATTCTTAATGAACAGCTCCTATTTTAAATGTGCTTTTTGATCTAAAAAATCAAAATCAACCAACCAGTATTCCGGCTTAAATTTAAGTTGGCATAACCTTAAGTTCACAAATCTCAATTTCAAATTATTCAGCTGAATACCTAATCGTATGCATCGCTCAAAACTTTGTACCAAAACTTAGTTAAACAGCCTTAAACTCATAGAAAACTTCGGTTTTATTTGCATAAAATGGAAATGTTTAGAAATAGTTTCCTGTTTTGAATTTTACACAAAATGAAAGGTTTAGCCCTAGTTTGATAACACATCAAATGCTCTGCTACGCAATCTTAACAGCTACATTTGACACATCAATCAGTAAAAAAAAGAACAATGAAAAAATTACAAATTCTAGTCGTAGCCTTAGTATTATCTACATCAAGCTTATTGGCTAACACAGACCCAAAACCAGAAACCGCAAGTATGCAATTGCGTACACAAATCATCGAGCTTTTAGGAACTCCAGATCTTGAGTTGCAGCAGGATGTTTTAGAAAATGAAATTGAGTTTATGGTAACTGCGCAAGGCAGCATTGTGGTTCTCAATGTAACCACCGAAAATCCTGCAATCGAGAATTACATCAAAAACAGACTCAATTATAAAGAAGCAAAGGTAGCTGTTGGTAAAAACAAGTTCTTCAACCTAAGTTATAAGATCGTAAAAGAAATTTAATCGGTCTCGTTTATTTTATTAGCCAGAAGGTCATCAATGCGATGACCTTTTTTTATACAATTCGATTAAGTACTATATCAGGATCAATAAGTAGAATGCTAAAAACTCCAAGTACTAAAATGAATTTTAAAATATTATGCAGCAATAGATAATGAAGCTTAGCATCTGACCACCACAGCAGGTATAAAAACACTATAAGCAGCAAGGTGCTGACATAAAAGTAGTAGCGCATTAACCCTATATCAAATTTATTAATCAATAAAAAAGCAGGAATCACAATCACTCCAATAAGTAAGGAGATCAATGCTTTTGTAGATTTTTCTCCATAGACCACAGGAAAAGTATGGTAATTAAGCGCAATGTCTCCTTTAATGTTTTCAAGGTCTTTTATGAGTTCGCGCATCAAAATGATGAGACCCAAAAAAACGGCGTGAACAAAAATCACTTTTTCAAAATTGCGATAGTAGATAAAGACTGCAAAAAAGGGTGTAAGCGCCAAAGAAGCCGAAACAAGGTTTCCTAAGAATAAAACTTTTTTGAGTTTATGAGAGTAGATCCAAATACCGAAGATATAGGCAGAAAAAAACAGCACAGCAAAAAACGAGACATAACTGGCGACGATGATTGCAATAAAATTGAGTACAAAATAAAGCGAGAGCATCTTTTTCTGACTCACCAGATGATCCAACTTGGTTTTATTAGGCCTGTTAATCCAGTCTTTTTCGCTGTCATAAAAACTATTGATAATATAACCGCCGGCGATCACTACAGAGGTAGAAACCACAATAAGAAAGAGATTAACATCAAACAGTACTTCTCTAAGCGGTAAATCTGGCGAAAGAATATAGATCGAAGCCAGGTATTGTGCTATAACTATAATGAGAATGTTGTACCCGCGCACCACCGAAAACAAACTCAGAAATTTTAAAAGCAACAGTTTGTTTCTACGGCTTATGCGTGACATAAACAGATATTTAATACCAGGAAATTCTTAGAAATTATAAACCACCTCAACCTTATGGCCGGCGAGTGCTTTACGGGCTTTATCAATATCCTGCGTGAAGCCAAGAATATAACCGCCACCACCAGAACCGCAAAGTTTCAGGTAATAATCGTTAGTCTCAATACCTTGTTTCCAGAGATCGTGAAAACTTGCAGGAATCATAGGTTTAAAGTTGCGCAGCACAGTTTTAGACAATTGCTTTACATTCCCAAAAAGTGACTTGACATCCCCTTTTAAAAAGTCATCAATACACGCATCAGTATGCTTTACAAATTGTGTCTTCAACATTTTACGGAAACCTTCTTTCTTCATGCTTTCCATAAAGATATTGATCATTGGGGCAGTTTCGCCAACAATCCCGCTGTCTAATAAAAACACAGCACCCTTTCCATCAGGAGTTTGAGAAGGAATTCCGGCAGGCTCGATATCGTCTTTACTATTAATAAGAATAGGAAGACTCAAGTAGCTGTTAAGCGGATCAAGACCTGAAGATTTTCCGTGGAAAAACGATTCCATTTGACCAAAAATATGCTTCAGCTTCAACAATTTTTCACGTGTTAAATTCTCGAGAATCGTGATTTTATCAAAAGCATATTTATCATAGATCGAAGCAACCAGCGCACCACTACTTCCTACACCATATCCTTGTGGAATTGTGCTGTCAAAGTACATTCCTTTGGCAACATCTTCTTGAAGCGCTTCAATATCAAACTGAACTAAATCAGGCTGATCTTCTTGCAATTCTTTTAAATAAACCGCAAATCTACCTAAGCTTTCATTAGACTTGACCGCGACTTCATCAGGATGCTCATCAACCTTTAAAGCACCTTTATAAAAATTATAAGGTATTGATAAGCCTTTAGAATCTTTGATGATTCCGTACTCACCAAAAAGTAAAATTTTAGAATAAAATAAAGGTCCTTTCATAAAGCGTACAGGTTTTTAAACCGAAGCAAATTTACAATTTAATTGCTCCATTTCCCACATTGTCAAAAATATACCGATTATCTTGACAATATTTACTTAAATCATTCTTAATAAATTCTTGTACAGCTTCTTTATCTTTTTCTGGATATAAAACGTGCACATTGGCCCCGGCATCAAGCGTAAAACATACAGGCACACCGGTCTCTCGTCGGTATTCCCAGATCTTATCAATGATATGCAAGGTGTTAGGTTTCATCAGTATAAAATACGGATTACTCGTTAGCATCATTGCGTGTAGCGTAAGTGCTTCGCTCTCTACTAAAGCCACAAAGCCATCTAAATCACCTTCCTGAAGAATAGGAATCATACGTGATAAATTTTCTACCGCCTGATCAAATCTGCTCGCGGCATAAGCGTGGTTATGCATTAGATTATGTCCCACGGTGCTGCTTACCGGCTTTTCGCCTTTATCTACTAAAAGAATCGTGTCTTGATAGTGATCAAAAACCGAATGGATCTGATAAGGGTATTGCACACCATACACATCACTACTTCCATCTACATCTGCGTGCTCTCCCCAAACCATAATAGGCCCTTCTAATGACCGGCAACCGCTACCCGAACCTAAACGTGCGATAAAAGAAGCTTTTTGCTTAAAGTGTTTAAGCGTCATATCTGGTTGCATCTCACGCTCCATCTCCATCAAACACAAGGCTAATGCGCTTAATCCACTTGCAGAAGACGCGATCCCCGAACTGTGCGGAAAACTATTAGAAGTCTCAATGGTAAAGGCATAGTCTTTTATAAAAGGTAAATATGCTTCAATGCGCCCAAAAAACTGATGGATTTTAGGCTCAAACCCCGGTTTATGCTTTCCGTCTAAAATTACTTTTAATTCATAAGCATCACCCGGCTCAGAGCGTTTCTCATAACTTAGAGTAGTTGTGGTCTTGCAATTATTTAAAGTAAAACTTATTGAAGGGTTCTTAGGAATTTGAATGCCGTGCTTTCCCCAGTATTTAATTAAGGCAATATTACTAGGAGATTCATAACTCACTGATTTTGTCGTCAATGCCTGAGTGTATGGTTCAGGATGAAATTTGGTAGTTGTCATACTGCAAATATAACCTCTCTAAAAAGTTTTGAAAGCCCGCTAGCTTTTTTTTGAGGTCTGAAACTCATAAAAATTTTCTAATTTAGACAGCAATGCCCTTAATATGAATACACAAAAAACCTTTCATATTCTGATCCCGATTACGGTATGCCTACTCGTAGGCTTCTTAAGTGCTATTGCCACGCAAAGCAGTGTGCTCACGTGGTATCCGCAATTAGCAAAACCTGCTTTTACACCACCTAATTGGCTTTTCGCGCCTGTATGGACCGTACTTTATATTTTAATGGGAATCGCCGCAGGCCTGGTATGGAACAAAGGCTATTACCACAAATGGGTCAAAACAGCGCTCTATCATTTTGGATTTCAGCTTATTTTAAATGCAGCCTGGTCTATTGTTTTCTTTGGAATGCATCTCGTTTTACCGGCACTCCTTATCATCATAAGCTTATTGATCCTGCTTCTTTTCACGTTTAAATGGTTTAAAGTAGTGAAACCCGAAGCAGCCTATCTCTTATTTCCTTATATAATTTGGGTAGCCTATGCCTCTGCACTCAATTTTGAGATCTGGCGCCTTAATTAAAGCGTTTGCGCTAAAGCTTTCGCGGCAATATACCCACCGGTCCAGGCATTTTGAAAATTAAATCCGCCGGTTACCGCATCAATATCAAGAATTTCTCCAACCAGATAAAGTCCGTTTATTTTTTTGGCTTGATATGTTTTAAAATCAATTTCTTTCAGGTCAATTCCACCTGCGGTTACAAATTCCTCTTTAAAGGTGCTTTTACCACGAACTTCAAATTGAGCTTCGCGTAATTGAAGTTCCAGATTTTGAAGCATTACTTTAGAAAGATCTGCCCATTTTAAGGCTTCAGAAATAGTTGAAGCTAGAACCAGTTGCTGCCATAGGCGTTTCGGTATATTAAATGGACTACGCTTAAAGACTTGCTGTTTGGCTAGGTCAAATTTTAGAGATCTGAGATGCGCTCCAAAAGTCGCTCGGTCATACTCCGGAAGCCAATCAATTCTTATAGAAAATTGATAGTCACAAGCGTGCAATTCTCGCGTCGCCCAAGCCGAAAGTTTTAAAATCCCCGGTCCGCTCATACCCCAATGCGTTATCAGCACAGGGCCGTCAACACCTTCTTGATCTATCGCATATTGCCCTGTTATAAGCTGTTGGTTATTTGTATCAAAAAGGCGCACATTTGCCGGGGTAGCTAAGCCTGCAAGGTCTGTAATACGCTCGTCATCTATATTAAAGGTAAATAAAGACGGAACCGCCGGAATTACCGCCAATCCATTACTCGCCAGTTGCCTAATCATTTTTGCGTTACTCCCAGTCGCAACCACCACAGAAGCACTGCTGAAGGTGTGCGTTTTAGTTTCAACTTGAAAGACGTCATCTACTTTGTTAATAGCTGCTACCGGCATTTTAGTGCTCACCTCAACACCTAGTTTTTTAGCTTGATCAAGAAAACAATCTATAATGGTTTGCGAACTATCTGACTCCGGAAAGATTCTTCCATCTTCTTCAATTTTAAGCGCGACACCCAGCTCGTCAAACCAAGCCATGGTATCCCCGCTCATAAAGCTGTGAAACGGACCTAATAATTCTTTGTTCCCTCTGGGATAATGCCCTGTCAGTGGTTTGGGTTCAAAAATAGCGTGCGTTACATTACAGCGACCACCTCCAGAAACACGCACCTTTTCTAACACTTGAGCCCCACGTTCTAAAATTAGAATATTGAGATCTTGCCGCTGGCGCGCCAGATTGATCGCAGTAAAAAAACCTGCTGCCCCACCACCTATAATAATACAGTCATATATCATAGAGCAAATATAGAGGGAATTCTAAAATTTGAGATTTGACATTAAAAATCAATTTCGCTACTTAATCGATTTAGATAAGGACATTAAACGTCAAATTAACCTTTAATTAACAAAATGCATGAATTGACGTTTTGCCGAAAAAAGTAGGTGTTTTTTGCAGGTAAAAACGACGATTTTCACCCAATTTAGCCCTACTTCTTCAAAAAATATTCATCATTTAAACAAACGTGTAATTGATGCACTCTTTCTTGCGTAATTTTATTAGCTATGAATATTTCACAATGAAAACAGTAATTCTTAGCAAATTATTAGTTATTTGATAAAATATTGCGAATAAGCGTACAAAATACAGTTTTCAAAACTATATCGATTTCGTTACTTAAACGTTGTAGTTGCCCTTGTTTATTCAATTATTTATATAAATTTGGATACCAAGAAACATTATTGGAAAACCAAATAATTCAATTAAAATTCAAAACTTATGAAGCAAGTAATACTTAGAAGTATGTTGTTTTTCGCTTCGCTTTTACTGGCAGGTATGGCGCAAGCACAAACAGTATCCGGAACAGTATCTGAACCTAATGGTCCGCTTCCGGGCGCAAACGTTCTCGTAAAAGGAACTACTAATGGTACAACTACTGATTTTGATGGAAATTACACCTTAAACGATGTAGCTACCGGAAGTGTTCTGGTTTTTAGCTATGTAGGCTTTGCTCCTCAAGAAGTTGCTGTAAACGGTAGATCTACTGTTAACGTAACACTTCAAGAGGATGCTGCAGCTTTAGATGAAGTAGTTCTTATTGGTTATGGGTCAACTACAGTTAAAGATGCGACGGGAACCGTTGCTTCGGTAACTTCAGAAGATTTCAACCAAGGGGTAATTGCTTCCCCAGAACAATTAATTCAAGGTAAAACTGCCGGGGTACAAATATCACAGTCTTCTGGTGAGCCGGGAGCAGGTATCAATGTGCGTATTAGGGGTTCAAACTCTATTCGTTCTGGGAACAACCCGCTTATCGTTGTTGATGGTGTGCCATTAACAACCTCAGGAGCTCCTGCTGCAGGTGACCTAGGTGTAGGTGGTGGTTCTTCAAGAAACCCATTAAGTTTCTTAAACCCAACCGATATAGAAAGTATCTCTATTCTTAAAGATGCATCAGCAACTGCTATCTACGGTTCTCGTGGTGCTAATGGTGTAATCATCGTACAAACCAAGAGTGGACGTGGTAGCTCTGGAGGTGTTTGGGAAGTAAGCAGTAACGTAAGCTTCTCTTCTCCGGCAAGAGAATATGATCTACTAACAGCAGATCAATACCTTAATGCTTTACCAGATTACGGAGGAGACCCTTCATTATTAGACTTTGGTTTCGCTTCTGACTTTCAAGATTTTTATACCAGAAATGCGATCTCTACTCAAAATAACTTGAGCTATGCACACAGCTACACTTCTGGTAACGTGCGTGCGTCATTTGGTTATTCAGATCAGCAGGGTGTTATCAGAAACACAGGTCAAGAAAGAATTACTGGTCGTTTAAATGCTACGCAGCGTTTGTTTGATGATAAACTTACCTTAAGCTTACAGACCACTTTATCTCGTGTAAATGATCAAAACGCTCCTATTAGTGGCCAGGCTGGTTCAACAGGTGACTTAATTGGTTCATCAATTACAGCAAACCCTACTTGGCCAGTTGACGCTGACTTTTCTCCGGGAAGTAACTTATTAAACCCGGTTAACTTATTACGTTATTATCAAAGTGAGTCTAATACCAATCGTTTTTTAGCAAACCTTTCTGCGGAGTATAAAATTACAGATGCAATTAGCGCTAAAGTAACCGGAGGTTATGACAAAAGTGATGCAAAAACTATCGCGCTTTTCTCCCCTGAAGTAGCTGGTATCAACCGTGTGTCTGGTAACGGTCAAGGAACCTACGGAACTTTTGATCAGACTAACAAGCTCTTTGAAGCTACTTTAAGCTACAACAAGCAGTTTGAAAACTCAAAAATTGACGTAGTTGCTGGTTATTCTTATCAAGAATTTGCTCGCGAAGGAATTAACGCTGGTGGTATTGGCTTTGGTCCAGATATGGGCTTAGCTGCTAGCCAACTTGAAGATCAGTATGATTTGATCGCCAATACGATCTCTGGTTCGTTCCAAAACTTTGCTTACGACCAAGACAGAGATTATGTAAACCGAATTGATTTTGGAGCTCCATTTGACTCTGCATTCGTTTCTGAACCCATCGGTACAAGTTACTCACAGCTTTTTACTGCGTATTTCGCAAATACTTTTGATAACACAGACGAATTACAATCGTATTTCGCTCGAGTAAACTATACGCTTGCTGATAAATACTTATTTACAGGAACATTCAGAGCTGACGGTTCTTCAACTTTCGGACCTGAAAATCAATATGGTTATTTCCCTTCTGGTGCATTTGCTTGGCAAATTCACGAAGAAGACTTTATTGGAGACAATGTATCTACACTTAAGTTAAGATTAGGTGCAGGGGTTGTTGGTAACCAAGAAGGTTTAGGATACGCTAATTTCATCAGAAGAACACGTTTCTCTGATATCGGAATTACCGATAACTTGACGGTAACTAACTCAGGAACTCAGTTTGTAGGTAACAATAACGAAGCGCTTCAATGGGAGTCTACTTTGGACGTAAACATTGGTGTTGACTTTGGTTTCAACAACGATCGCTTTAATGGGTCTTTCAACCTGTACCGTAAAGAAACTACAGACTTACTATTATTAAGTACGCTTGCAGCTCCACAGGTTCCGGGTATCGAAACTATTTTCCAAAACTTGACTGATGGTAAAGTAGTGAACCAAGGGGTTGAACTTGCGCTTAATTACGACTTTGTACAAACAGAAGATTTTACTTTCTCTTCTTCTTTCAACATTGCTTATAACCATAATGAGGTGTTAGATACTGATCGTATCATTGATACAGGACCAATTAATGGTAATGGTTTAACTGGTGCTTTTGCGCAACGCTTACAAGCAGGGTATCCTTTATTCTCTTTCTATATGGCTGAATTCACAGGTTTTGATGAAAACGGAAATCCAACATATGTAGATGTCGATGGTAATGGTGAAGGAGATCCAGATGCAGATAAGAAATTTGTAGGCGAAGATGCTCAGCCAGATTGGACTGCCGGTCTTTCCTTAAACGCAACGTATAAGAACTTTGATTTTGCTGCATATTTTAATGGGCAGTTTGGATTCTCAGTTTATAACGCAACAGACAATGCATTCTTTAATGCAGGTGGTATCACAATCGCTAAAAACGTAACCACTGATGTATTAACTAGTGGTGAAGCTCCAGGTTCTTCAGTAGCAGTTTCTACACGTTTCTTAGAGAAAGGAGATTTTGTACGCTTACAAACTTTAAGCGTAGGATATAATGTACCTATGAGCGGTGAAGGATTATTTGACTCACTTCGTTTTTCAGTAACAGGTCAAAACGTATTCTTAATCACTGGTTACTCTGGGCTTGATCCTGAAGTTTCAACAAACACAGGTAGTCTTAATGCTTCTAACATTCCTACCGCAGGTATTGAATACGCAGCATTCCCAAGACCTCGTACATTCTCATTTGGTGTTAACGCAAGATTTTAAAAAAAATAACTATGAAATATTTAAAACAACATTTTAAAACTTCTAGGTTTTTAGTAGGAGTCCTATCCTTAGGATTGGCTATCTCTTGTACAGACCTAGAGATTGAAGAAACAGATTCAAGACAGTCACCAGACTTTCAAGGGGTAGGTGATGTAGATTTGTTTATTGATGGTATCTACAACAGTTTAAATGGAATCATTGGTAATCAGGCAGATTTCTTTGCGCTTAGTGAAGTGACTACAGATGCTGCACTGGTTCCTACCAGAGGTTCTGACTGGGGTGATAACGGGATCTGGAGACAGTTACACCAGCACGATTGGAGAACTGATCACCAGTATATCACAAACACATTCAACCAGTGGAACCAAACGCAGTTTGCTGCGTCTCAAGCTTTGTCTGACTTATCAAGCCCTAATGAAGTGCAACGCGCTCAAGCCTCTTTCTTAAGAGCATTAGGTGTATTCTTTGTTCTTGATAACTTTGGTCAAGTGCCTATTCGTGATCCTGAAGCATCTTTATTAGACAATCCTGAAGTGATCACCGGGCAAGAAGCTGTTGATTACATCATTTCAGACTTGAATACTGCAATCGCCGGTTTACCTACTTTAGGACCTGGATCTGGCGTAGGAACTGCAACCTCTGATCACGCTAGAGCTTCTAAGGCTGCCGCACGTTATTTATTAGCTAAAGTGCTTCTTAACAAGCATATTTATGTAGGTGGCGAGCCTGCTACTGCAGATATGCAACAAATTATTGAGCTGGTAGATGCTATTGATGCTGATGGCTATGGAATTGAAGATGATTACTTTGATATTTTTAGAAATGAATTAGATGATGAAACGATCTGGTTTATCCCTACTTCTGTAGGTAACCGAATCTGGAATGGTCTACACTACAACAGTGCTCCTGAAATTGCAGGTGGTGGTTGGAATGGTTTTGCTACGCTAGCAGAATACTACGATATGTTTGAGGGAGATCCTAATGTAAATACACCAGGATCTGGTCAAGAAGAACGTCGTGGTTTTGTTCCTACCGAAGGTCTTGCTGCAGGTTCGTTTGAAGGTTCGTCAGATTCTAATGATGATGGTTTTGCAGATGGATCAAACATTGGTTTTGGTTTCTTAGTAGGACAGCAATACGATTATGATGGCACTCCATTAAATGATCGTGGTGGTAACCCACTTACTTTTAAGAGACAATTTACTGACGGGAATGGTAATGTTAGCCTTATCAATAACAGTGAAACAACTGGTATTCGTGTACAAAAGTACAACGCCCGTTACGGCGGATTTGTGGAGCACGAAATTTTCTTCCGCTATTCTGATGCGTATTTGATGAAAGCTGAAGCAATGTTTAGAGCTGGTCAAGACCCAACTGCAATGATGAATGTGCTACGTGGTCTTCGTGAGGCTACTCCTTTTACCTCGGTTACTGAGCAAGACATACTAGATGAAAGAGGTCGCGAACTTTATGCTGAGTTCTGGAGACGTAATGATATGATTCGTTTTGGTCAATATACCAGAGGATGGGAATTAAAAGCAGATTCTCAAATAGGAAATGAAAACAGAAACTTGTTCCCAATTCCTGCTAGTCAGATAATTCTTAACCCTAATTTGACTCAAAATCCAGGGTACTAATTAGAAAACTTTAGTACTAGATTTATAAAAAGGAGGGTCAGCATTGGCCCTCCTTTTAAATTGAAAGATTTCTCAAACTTTACCTTCTAAATTGTTTCAACTTTAGAAAAAGACTCCTAGTTTTAAACACAAGCTACTTTTCCCTAAACTGTAAAAAAATCAATGACAAGATTATACCCTTTCTTTTTGAGCGTATTACTTGCTATGAGTTTTTCTTGCAGTAAAGAGACCACAGAATCTAAATTCATTGAGGCTCAAAATACAGGCATTACCTTCAGCAACGAATTAACAAATACACCCCAACTCAACATTCTTAACTACTTGTACTTCAATAATGGTGCAGGTACAGCCGTTGCCGATTTTAATAATGATGGACTGCTGGATATTTATTTCACCGGAAATCAAGTCGCAGATCAATTATATCTGAATCAAGGAGATTTAAAATTTATTGATATTACTGACAAAGCTGCCATATACACCGCTGCAGATTCCTGGAATACCGGCGTTACCACTGTAGATATTAATGCAGACGGACTCCTCGATATCTATGTATGTACGGTAAGTGGTCATCTTGATCTAACCGGAAGTAACAAACTTTATATCAATCAGGGAGTGCACGGCACGGTGCCCATGTTTATTGAGTCTGCCGCTGCTTACGGCTTAGATTATTCCGGACTCTCTACACAGGCTAGTTTTTTTGATTATGATAAAGATGGAGATCTAGATATGTATCTCCTCAATCACTCCGTGCATCCTAATGCCAGCTACGGCAGAGCAGCGATCCGCAAGATCCCTGATCCGCGAGGCGGTGACAAACTCTATCGTAATGATGGTAATAAGTTCACCGACGTAACCGAGCAAGCCGGGATCTTTAATAGTAAAATAGGCTATGGCCTAGGCGTTTCCATATCAGATTTAAATAACGATGGCTACCCAGATATTTATATTGCTAACGATTTTTTTGAGAATGACTACGTTTACATCAATAATCAGGACGGCACATTTTCTGAAGTAAATACCACACAAAATCTACTGGGGCACACCTCGCATTTTTCGATGGGAAGTGATATTGCTGACCTCAACAATGATGGCAATACAGACATTTTAAGCTTAGATATGTTGCCTGAAAATCTTGAAGTTTTAAAAGCTTCGGGAAATGAATACGCCTACCCTATTTATCAAAACCAACTCAGAAACGGCTATGATTATCAGTTTATGCAAAACACCTTACAACTTAATCTAGGTAATGGCAGATTTGCAGAAACTGCGTTTCAAAGTGGTGTCGCCGCAACTGAATGGTCTTGGAGCCCTTTAATAGCTGATTTGGATAACGATGGTTATAAAGACATTTATATCGCTAACGGAATTCTGGGCGCTACTAATGATATGGATTTTGTGAATTTCATCTCCAACGAGAGTATTCAAAAGCGTTTAGGCAAAAATATGTCCGAAACCGAAATGGAATTCATCAACAAACTTCCGGAAATCAAGGCGACCAATTATGCCTATAAAAATTTGGGTAACGGCATATTTGAAGATGTTACCGCACAATGGACTTCTAATGAAAAAACCTTCAGCAATGGTGCTGCTTATGGAGATCTGGACAATGACGGCGATCTTGATCTGGTGGTAAATAACGTCAACCAGCCGGCATCTATTTTAAAAAACACCACTATTGAAACCTCACAACGTTCAAATGGAATTACAGTTCATCTTATAGGTACTAAGCCCAATACTTTTGGGGTTGGTGCCAAAATCACAGCGTATACACCAAACCATACTCAGATTTTTGAGAACTATAGCACACGTGGCTTTATGTCTGCGGTCGCTCCTTCTATTGGTGTAGGATTGGGCAACGCCACACAATTAGACTCGTTAAAAGTACTCTGGCCTTCCGGAAAATCTCAAGTGATCACAAATGTTAAGACCGAGCTGTTTCTGGATGAAAAAGACGCCTCACAAACCGCTTTTAAAACTCAAGCTCAATCAGATCTTGTTTGGGTTCAAGACAGTACGGCAATAAATTTTCAGCATAACGACGGGAATTCTATTGAATTTAGTCGCGATCCTTTAGTTCCCTATGCAAACACTAACACCGGTCCGGCAATTGAAACGGGAGATTTGAACAATGACGGTCTTGATGATATATTAATTCTGGGAGCCAAGGCGCAACAAACAAGTATTTATCTTCAACAAGAAAACGGAAGTTTTACTGAAGATTTTCTCCCGGAAAGTGAAGAAGACGCGATCAATGAAGATACCGCAGCGACACTTATTGATGTCAATAATGACGGTTTGCTCGATATTGTCATCGCGAGCGGCGGGAATGAATTCACCTCCGGAAGACAACTCACGCCTCGCCTCTACCTAAATTCTGAGGAAGGTTTTACAAAAGTGAATAAAGCTTTTGAAGGCGTGACGCTTAATGCTTCGGCGCTAACTGCTGTTGATTTTGATAATGATGGCCATACTGATCTCGCTATAACCAGTGATTTGATTCCTCAACAATTTGGCGCTACTCCGCAGCAATTCCTTCTAAAAAATGACGGTACAGGAAAATTCACTGATGTTACCTTAAGCTACGCTCCCGACTTTTCTTCCGCAGGAAATGTAAAAGATCTTATCTGGGTCGATCTTGACAACAACGGTTTTAAAGATGCGATTGTCTGCGGTCACTGGATGCCTGTCAAAATCTTTATGAATTCGGGCGAAAAGCTAAGGCTTCTAAATTTGGATGACCTCAAAAACACAAACGGACTCTGGAATAGCATTTGTGCTGAAGATTTTGATGGCGACGGCGATGTGGATTTGATTGCGGGTAATTGGGGCTTGAACACCCGCCTAACCGCTTCGGTTGAAAAACCCTTGAATCTGTATCGTTTCGACTTTGATGATAACGGAAAGATTGACCCGATCACTACCTATTTCTATAAAGGAACCGAAACCGTTTTGGCGACAAAAGATGAGTTGGTTAAGCAACTTCCGTTCTTGAATAAGAAATTCTTGAGTTATCACGATTTTGCAAAAGCCGGCATTACCGATTTACTTTCCGAAGAAAAACTTGAAAAAGCGGAAAAAAAGCAAGTATTTACGCTTGAGACCACGTATTTTGAAAACCAAGAAAATTTAGCGTTTAAAGCAACTGCGTTACCGCAAATGGCACAGATTTCGAGTGTAAAATCAATCATAACCGAAGATTTCAATGCCGATGGTTTACTAGACATCTTGCTCTTAGGAAACGACAGCGAGATCAGCACCCAGTTGAGCCGCCTTGATGCTTCGCACGGTGTGTTTTTATTAAATACAGGATCGGGTTTCAACTATACCGGCAACCACACTATTGATATTAGAGGCGCTGTACGCAGCAACTCAAAGCTGAAAATTAAAGACGACCTTTTTTACATCATAGGTCGTAATAATGATAAACCGCTTTTTATTAGAAAAGAGACTGCACATGATTAGTTTTAAGAAAATATACTTCATTGGCATTTGCCTAGCATTCGTTTCTTGTGATCAGGACAAGCAACAAAAAGATGCTGCAATAGATCAAGAGCCCACTTTGTTTACCACAATGTCCACCGAAGAAACGGGCATCGACTTTGTGAACGCCATTAAAAATCAGAGCGATTTCAACATTTTTAAATACCGAAACTTCTATAATGGTGGTGGTGTCGCTATTGGTGACATTAACAATGATGGCCTTGCAGATATCTACTTGACCGCTAATATGGAGCAAAACAAACTGTACCTCAATAAAGGAAATTTTCAGTTTGAAGACATTACCGAAAAAGCCGGTGTGGGCGGAAACAAACCTTGGTCTACCGGTGTGGTGATGGCTGATGTAAATGCTGACGGCTTGCTGGATATTTATGTGAGCAATGCCGGAAATATGAAAGGCAACAATCACGACAATGATCTGTACATCAACAACGGCGATCTAACCTTTACCGAAAAAGCACAGGAATACAATCTGGCAAAATCAGGATTTTCTACGCAAGCGAGTTTCTTCGATTATGATAAAGATGGCGATCTTGATGTGTACATCTTAAATAACAGCAACGTTCCTGTAAGCGGATTAGGATATGCTGAGCAACGCGATACGCGGGCAGAAAACTGGGAAAATGTTCCTGATGTTTTTAAAGGTGTGGGCGATCTACTTATGCGTAACGACGGCGGAACCTTTACAGATGTTAGTGAAGAAGCAGGAATTTACGGTAGCTTAATTGGTTTTGGCCTTGGCGTGATGATCACAGACATCAATAATGATCTGTATCCGGATATCTATATTTCAAATGATTTCTACGAGCGCGATTATCTCTACATCAACCAAAAAGATGGCACTTTTAAAGAAGAAATAAAAGAATGGACTTCCCACCTATCACTTTCTGCAATGGGAGTTGATATGGCAGACATCAACAACGATGGGCTGCAAGATATTTTTATTACCGATATGCTTCCCGAGCCGGAAGAGCGCGTAAAATCGGTAATGGAGTTTGACAATTATAATGTGTATAAACTCAAGCAGAGTAAAGATTTTTATCAGCAGTTTATTCAGAATACGCTTCAGGTGAACAATGGAAACGGCACCTTTTCTGAAACCGCCTATTATAGTGGCGTAGATGCTACCGACTGGAGTTGGGCCGGATTGCTTGTCGACCTTGATAATGATGGATATCGTGATATTTATGTGACCAACGGAATCAACCACGATTTAACTGATCTTGACTTTGTTGACTTTTTTGCTAACGAGATCATTCAAAATATGGCGATGACCGGTAAGCGTCAAGCGATAGATTCGATCATTGATAAAATGCCGAAAAAGCCGCTACCTAATGCGGTGTATCGCAATAAAAAAGACTTGACTTTTGAAGATGCTGGTAAAAAATGGGGACTTGATATGCCGAGTATGTCCAACGGTTCAGCATACGGGGATTTGGATAATGATGGGGATCTGGATCTGGTTGTGAACAACGTAAATATGCAAACCTTCATTTACCGCAATGAAGCTGCACAACAAAACCAAAATCATTATTTAAGCCTAACCTTTAAAGGTGGCGAGCAAAACCCATTTGCCGTTGGAGCTTCGGTGCGTTTGTATTTTGATGATCAAGAGATTTTTCAGGAATTGTACCCGGTACGAGGGTTTCAGTCTTCTGTAGATTATAAAATGACAATTGGTTTAGGCACTACGCAAACTATTGATTCGCTTCGCGTTTTATGGCCTAATGATAAAACACAGCTTTTAACCCAAGTTGCGACCGATCAAACCTTAGCTTTAGCTCAAGCTGATGCTACGGAAACCTATATTCCGAAAAAGCGACAGCCACAATCTCAATTGCTTACCGAATTAAGCAACGAGAAGCTCAAAGCAAATACCGAAAACAATTATAACGACTTTGATTATGAAGGTTTGATCGCCAAAAAACTTTCGCAGGAGGGTCCGGCGCTAGCTACGGGAGATGTTGATGGTGATGGAAATGAAGATGTTTATGTGGGAGCACCTAGCGGAAGCGCAGGAACGCTGTATTTACATCAAGGCAAAGGAAAATTGAATAACAAAAACCAGTCGGCTTTTACCGAAGATGCTTTTTATGAGGATACCGCCGCAGCTCTTTTTGATGCAGACGGTGATGGCGATCTGGATTTAATGGTTGCTTCCGGCGGAAATGAAGTAGGTAAAAAAGAACAGTTAAAACCTAGATTGTATTTAAACGACGGTAAAGGAAACTTTAGCAAAGCTCCTGAAGAACTTCCTTCAGCATTTCAAAATATGAGCGTTGTTGCGCCTTATGATTTTGATGGCGACGGCGATATGGATGTGTTTATAGGTTCGCGCAGCGTGGTTGGCGTTTATGGTATAGACCCTAAACAACTCTTCTTAGAAAATACCGGCAATGGTGTTTTTGTAGACGCAACAGAGCGTTTGGCTTACGACACCAAAGATGCAGGAATGGTAACTGACGCACTTTGGCTGGATATTGACGAAGATGGAAAAGCTGATTTGATCACGGTTTCAGAATGGGGTGCACCGCTTGTGTATAAAAATTCGGGAAGACGACTTTCGCTAAAAGAAACAAGTTTAAGCGATAAAACCGGCTGGTGGAATACTATCGCAGCGGTTGACATCGACAATGACGGCGATATGGATTTAGTATTGGGTAACGAAGGAGAAAATCTACACTATCTGCCTTCTGAGCAACGCCCAATGTCTATGTACATCAACGATTTTGACAACAACGGAACGATCGAGCAAATCACTACGATGCATAAAAATGGGAAGGATTACCCATTACATCAAAAGAAAGAGATCACCGCGCAAATGAGTTCGCTTAAAAAGCAAAACCTCAAAGCTTCAGATTATGCGAACCGCTATATCGACGTGATTTTCTCTAAAGAAAGCCTCCAGAATGCGATTAAAAAATCGGTAAAATATGCCCAATCTATGATCGCTGTGAATGATGGTAAGGGTAATTTCAGCTTAAAGCCACTTCCCTATCAAACGCAATTGTCATGCGTTTGCGATATTGTCGCGACCGATATTAATAAAGATGGTTTAGCCGATTTGATTATGGCGGGCAACAACTTTGAGTTCAAACCGCAATATTCTCAGCTTGATGCCAGCTTTGGTAACGTATTACTCAATGAAGGTGATGCGTCTTATGCTTGGCAGAATTATGACAAGAGCGGCTTTTTCGTAAAAGGAGAAGTGAAGCATCTTGCGACCTTCAAAGATAAAAATGGAACTACCTATTTAATCGCTTCGGTTAATGATCAAAAACCAAAAACCTTTGTGCTCAATGAATAAGTTTTTCTCACTGCTCATTTTAGGTTTATCGATCGTTTCTTGTAAAAATGAGCCCGAGTTATTTTTAAATCCAAGTCCTGAAAAAACAGGAGTGACCTTTAAAAATACGCTCGAGGCAACAGACGATATGAATATTCTGGACTACCTCTATTTTTATAATGGCGGAGGACTCACAATTGGCGATATCAATAATGACGGCTTGCCAGATATTTACTTTTCAGGAAATCAGGTTAAAAATCAGTTGTATCTCAATAAAGGAAATCTAAAATTTGAAGATATAACCGAAAAAGCCGGAGTCGCAGGAAACAGCGATTGGAACACCGGTGCCGTTATGGGTGACGTAAACGGTGATGGCTTTCTAGACATCTATGTATGTGCGGTGGTTGGCCTCAATGGATTGGACGGCTACAACGAACTTTTTATCAATAACGGCGATGGTACTTTTACCGAACGCGCTGCAGCATACGGCCTTGATCTGGACACCTATTCTTCTTCTGCTGCATTTTTAGATTATGACCTGGATGGCGATCTGGACATCTACATTCTCAATCACGCGGTGCATACGCAGAGTTCATTTGGAAAGGCAGATTTACGTTACGAACGCAATCAACAAACCGGAGATCGCCTAATGCGTAACGATAACGGTGTGTTTACCGATGTTAGTGAAGAAGCAGGGATTTACGGTGGAATCAACGGCTACGGATTAGGAATTGCGGTTGCCGACTTTAACCTTGACGGATATCCAGATCTGTATATTGGTAATGATTTTCACGAAGATGATTACTACTACATCAATAACGGTGATGGTACTTTTACTGAAGATTTAAAAAATCATTTTGGCCACACCAGCCGTTTTTCGATGGGAAGCGACGTGGCTGATCTCAATCACGACGGTTGGCCCGATCTGATTTCGCTAGATATGCTTCCGCAGGATGAGAATGTTTTGAAAGCTTCAGAAGGTGATGATAATATTCAGACGCAGCGCCTGCGTACAGATCGATATGGATATCACTATCAGTTCACCAGAAATATGTTGTTTATCAATCGTGACGGAAAGGATTACCAAGAAACCGCGTTATTGAGTGGAGTTGCCGCTACAGACTGGAGTTGGAGCGCTTTGTTTGCCGATTTTAATCAAGATATGCAGCAGGATCTTTTTATCTCTAACGGAATCCCAAAACGTCCGAATGACCTTGACTACATCAAGTTTGTGTCCAACGAGCAGATTCAAAGTAAGATCAACAACACCGGCTTGATCGATACTAAAGCGCTCGATCTGATGCCTTCTGGAGTAACACATAATTATGTGTATGAAGGAAGCGCCGATTTACAATTTAAAGATCAGTCCGGCAAATGGATTGCAAACGACACCATTGTTTCAGGAGCGACGGCCTACGCCGATCTTGATAATGACGGCGACCTGGATTTGGTTACCAATAATATCAATGCTTCGCCTACCTTTTACATCAATAAAACTGATGAGAAAGCCAATTATCTTAAGCTAAAACTGAAAACCCAAAGCCCAAACACTTATGCCATTGGCGCTAAAGTGTATGCGTATGCTAACGGAATCAAGCAGTTTAAAGAGTTGTTTACCGTGCGTGGCTTTCAGGCTTCTTCAGAGCCTTTGATCCATTTTGGATTGAGCGATGCCAAAGTTGTTGACTCTGTGAGAATCATTTGGCCAGACAAAACCAGCCAAGTGCTTAGAGACCTTCAAGCCAATCAAAGTCTCGTAGTGAATCAAGAAAACACCCAGGCTTTTGATTACAACCTTTTAAAACAAAAACAGCAAAAGCTTTTCTCAAAAGTAACCGATTCTTTAGGACTTGATTTCACATACATTGAAGATGCCTACTCTGACTTTGATCGTGAGAAATTAATTCCTTATCAAATAGGTGATCGCGGTCCCGCGGTGGCAGTTGGTGATCTTAATGGAGACGGTAACGATGATGTATTTTTCGGCGGATCGAAATACATTCCTTCTCAGGTGTTTATTCAACAGGATTCTGCTTTTGTAAAAACAGAATTTGCTACTATTAAAAAAGATTCGATCAATGAAGAGGTAACCGCCGTTATCGCTGATTTCAACAAAGACGGGAAAAACGATTTGATGACCGGTACTGCAGGTGGTGACTTTTTCAACAGAGCAAAACCCTTGATTGACGGACTTTACCTAAACGACGGCGTGGCTTTTTCTTCAGCCGCAATGCCTGAGCTTTTTGATAACACTTCGGTGCTTGTAACTTATGATTATGACGGGGATGGTGATCTTGATGTTTTTGCCGGAACACAAGCCATAACAGGAAGTTTTGGTAAAACACCGGTTTCCTATCTTTTAGAAAATGAAAACGGAAGTTTCCGCGTAGCGCAAGAATTTAAAGATCTCGGAATGGTTACCGCTGCTGTTTGGAGCGATTTTAACTTGGACGGAAAGTTAGACCTTGTGGTCGTTGGCGAATGGATGGCACCCACTTTTCTAGAGAATAAAAATGGTAGATTAACTAAAGTCGATTTAGGAATTGGAAATCTTAACGGGCTTTGGCAAAGCGTGATTCCGTTTGATATTGACGGCGATGGTGATGAAGATTATTTAGTTGGAAACTGGGGCGAGAACAGCAAATTTAAAGCTTCGGCCGATGCTCCTATGGTGATGTTTTACAATGATTTTGACAATAATGGTCAAACGGAAACTATTGTCACCACAGCCAAAGAAGGCAAGTATTATCCTTTAATGGGACTTGACGCGCTGGCTTCTCAAGTGGTGTCGTTCAGAAAAAAATATCAGAATTACAGAGATTTTGCCGGTCAAACCATCGAGCAAATTCTTAGCAAAGAACAGTTAGAAACAAGTACAAAACTAGAAGTACAAACCTTAGAAACCGGTTATCTGCGCAATGACGGTGGCAAATTTGAATTTGTAGCTTTAGGTCGTGATTTTCAGGTTGCACCCGTGTTAAGTTTTTGTAAATTTGATTTCGATAATGATGGTAAAGAAGAAGTTCTTGCTGCCGGAAATTACTTTGGTGTACAGCCTTTTCACGGAAGATTAGACAGCTTTAACGGCGCCTTGATCAAAGATGAAAATACGGTGATTCCGGGAGATCAAATCGGATTAGATTTTGCACGAAAATCAATAAGAGATCTTTCGATACTATCATTAAATGGTCAAAAGTATTTGCTTGCGACTCCCAACAACGCCACCAGCCAGCTATACAAACTAGATTAACCGGGTGACACAACACCTTAAAACAATTTAAAGTAGAAATCGTTTTCATAAAGGTTTCCCTAAAATAATTTGAAGATTATGCTTAAAAAACTGAGCCTACTGGTTCTTTCTGCAGTTTTGATTACTTCTTGCTCCAAAGAAGAAAAACCACTTGTAGTTACACCAGACGATTATAACAATGCGGTAGATAAAGTTACCGAGGTGATCATTCACGATATTTTTTCGCCACCGGTGGCCAGCCGAATTTACGCCTACTCCAATATGGCTGCTTACGAAGTTTTGGTACAAAATAATCCTGATTATAAAAGTTTGGCAGGTCAAATTCACGAGTTGGGAGAAACGCCAAAACCTGATGCTGACGCTGCTGTAAATTATGATGTAGCTGCGCTTGTTGCTCAGATGGAAATGGCTAAAAGTCTTATCTTCTCTGAAGATCGTATTACCGAAATGCGCGACAGTTTGTATTTGCAATGGGAAGAGCAAAACCCAACCGAGTTGGAAGCTTCAAAAGCTTACGGACTCAAAGTTGCAGATCACATTAAAGCTTGGATGGATGGGGATATGTATAAGCAAACGCGCACGATGCCGAAGTTTTCGGTAAATCCTGACAATCCTTCACGCTGGCAACCTACGCCTCCGGCATACATGGACGGTATTGAGCCACACTGGATGAAAATCAGAACGCTGGTAATTGATTCTGCAGATCAATTTAAACCGATTCCTCCACCTGAATTTTCTATGGAAGAAGGATCTGAATTTCACAAACAATTGATGGAGGTGTATGACGTGCGTAACGCTATGACCGAAGAAGGTGATGAATCTGAAAAAATGGAAATTGCCAAATTTTGGGACTGTAATCCTTATGTATCTACGCACAAAGGACACTTGATGTTTGCTACCAAAAAGATCACGCCCGGTGGCCACTGGATCGGGATTGTAAAAATCGTAACCAAAAAAGCCAATGCCGACTTGATGGAAACGGTTTATGTATACACCAAGACTTCTGTAGCCCTTTTTGACGGCTTTATCAGCTGTTGGGATGAGAAATACCGCAGTAACCTCATCCGTCCCGAGACGCTTATCAATCAATATATTGACGATGCCTGGGCGCCTGTTTTACAAACTCCACCATTTCCTGAATACAGCAGCGGTCACTCTGTAGTTTCGGGAGCAGCAGCAGAGGTGCTTACCCAAATTTATGGAGATAATTTTCAGTTTGACGATGATACAGAAACCGCTTATGGCTTGCCTGTACGCAGTTTTGATTCGTTTAGAAATGCTTCTTCAGAAGCCGCTTTAAGTCGTCTTTATGGTGGAATTCACTATCGTGCAGCAATTGAAGAAGGGCTTAAACAAGGGCGTCAATTAGGACAGTTTGTTGCGCAAAATTTACAAATGAAATCAAATACTGCTCAAGCTTCTAACTAAAGATTATGCTTAAAAAAATCGGAGTTGGCTTCTTAATCCTAGTTGCCGTAGCCTTGATCTGGTATCTTTTTATAAAACCCAGCGATTACATCATCAATTTTAAAGTCGTGACCACACCGGGTACCGTCACACAATCAGTAAAAAGCTGGAATTATGATGTGCCCGACAGCGAGATCATAGCGCAAGACGGACTAAATAAAGTGGTGCAACAGCGGCATTTTGGCGATTCAGTAGTGAATTATAGTTACGAGGCTAAAATGATTAACGATTCTGTTACTCAAGTAAGCGTTGGAGTAAAAGATCTTGATCATAGTGTGGTCAACAGGCTTACCGCTCCATTTAAAAACACCCTATTTAGAAAACGTAGTACCGAAAATGTTGAAACTTTTTTTGAGATCCTTCGGGAACATTTAGATCAGATCAACATCGAAGTTACCGGCTTAGATCAAACCCGATCAACGTATGTAGCTTATGTTCCGCTGAAAGGATTACAGGTAGAAAAAGCACGTGGTATGATGCAATATTACGGCTATATAGGCGATGTTTTACTTAAAAATAATGTAGAGCTTAATGGCCCGCCGATCATTGAAGTTACAGACTGGGATACTGAAACTGATAGTATTGCCTATAACTTTTGCTTTCCTATCATCAGGTCTGAAAACTTACCCATTTCAAAAGACATCAAGTATAAGCGCCTGTTTCAGAAAGAAGCCATTCACGCGGTTTATAATGGAAACTACATAACATCAGACCGTGCATGGTATGCGTTACTTGAATATGCTAAAAACAATAATTTAGAAGTTGAAAAGAAGCCGGTCGAAATATTCTACAACAACCCGAATATGGGGGGAAACGAGCTCGACTGGAAAGCTGACATCTACTTACCACTGAAACAAGATTCTCCGCTGGAATAAGACTAAGCTAGAAAATCAAAAGATAGCTTTAACCCTTGAATCACCATTGTAGTACCTATAATGGCGATGATCAATCCCATAATTTTACCAATCACAGAGATCACGTTATTCCCCAATTTTCGAGCGATAAAGTCGCTTAAACTGAAAGCCACATAGGTTAGCGCGCACATTAAACCGAAGATTAAAATCACCAAACCTATATTTACATAAGAAGCATTTGACACAAAGTTCATCGCAGTTACGATAGTTCCTGGTCCGGCAAGAATAGGAATTGCCAAAGGCGAAACCGCAATATTCTCATCAAAATTAGGTTCCTTTAAATGCTTTACATTTGACTTTTTAGACTGAAGCATTTCAAAACCTACAAAGAAAATTAAGATCCCTCCGGTGATTTTAAACGCAGGAATCGTGATCCCAAAAAGCTCAAATATAAATTTACCCAGCACTACAAAAATAGCGATGATGATAAAAGCTACCATCACGGCTTTTTTGTTTACCGTTTGCTTTTCAGTTTTACTGGCACCTTCGGTTAAGGATAAAAAAATAGGAATATTAGAAACCGGGTTCATAATGGCAAAAAAGCCCGTAAATACCGAAATTGAGTAGGTTAAAATTTCATCCATATAGTGTAGGTTAGATTTAAGGATGCAGCGAAATTACAACTAAATCTCAACATCAAGCACTTTACCTTCTGCAGCCGCCGCTTTATCTTTTTTGGTTCCTACAGCGCCACCTATTACTAATCCAATAGGTAATCCTACCCCTAAAAATGCCATATTACCGACTGCTGAGCTAAAGGCTATACCTAATGGGATACCAAAAACACTCATCCCTAAAGCCGTCCACATATGTTTATAATGACCCTTTTTAACAATGCCTGTTTCCTCCTTGATCAATCGTAAAATGCTATGTTGAAATTTCATATAAGATTTATACAATTCCTTCTCTGACCCCTTTAGATCATTGAGTTTTTCGACCTTTTTATTTATGGTATGGCTTAAAGATTCAGGTAAGTTGCGTGTTTCCAATTCGGCTAAAAGCATATTGAGCTTATTTTGCTTTTTAAATGCTTTACCTTCTCCTTGAAGTGCGGGTCTATTTTTGTGTCGGTTTAAATTCATATCGACATATAAAACAAAAAGCCTTTGTTCTTCAGAGAACAAAGGCTTCAATTAAAACTATAGTATAGGACTAAACTTCTGTAGGCTCATCTGCCGAAATAGTAATTTCTTTTCCGTCTACCAAAATATCAAGATCATCACCACCATCTAGGCTGAAAGTATATTTATCCTTAGCTACCGCTACTTTTACGATCTGATTTCTAAAATTTAATTTGAAAGAAAAACCATCCCAGGCTTTTGGCATTTTTGGTGCAAAAGAAAGCTTGTCGTCTTTGATACGCATTCCGCCAAAACCGGCAACAATGCTCAACCAAGTTCCGGCCATACTGGTAATGTGTAGCCCTTCGTGCACTTCTTTGTTGTAATCGTCAAGATCTAAACGTGCCGTACGCAAATAAAACGCATACGCTTGATCCATCTGATTGAGTTTTGCCGCCTGAATCGAATGCACACAAGGACTCAACGAAGATTCATGAACCGTGAACGGCTCATAAAAATCAAAATGCTTTTTGAGTTCGTCTTGTGAAAAATCATCTTCAAAAACATAAAAACCTTGTAATGTATCGGCTTGTTTTATGTAAGGTGAACGCAAGATGCGGTCCCAACTCCATTTTTGATTGATGGGGCGATCTGCTTTATCCAAATCCGCTACCGTAACTAATTCTTTATCTAAGAAGCCATCTTGTTGTAAGTACACGCCGTTTTCTTCTGAAAAAGGCAAATACATCTTCTCAGCAACTTCGGTCCACGAATTCAATTCTTCATTAGAAATACCCGTAGCTTCAGCAATTCGCTTATAATCTGATGCGAATTCCTTGCTCACTTTCTTGGTATTTTCAACTGCATAATTCAAACACCATTTTGCCAGGTAATTGGTGTAGAAATTATTGTTTACGTTGTTCTCGTATTCATTAGGCCCGGTCACACCAAGGATCACGAACTGTTCTTTTTTGCTCGACCAGGTTGCTCGTTGTTTCCAGAAACGCGCTACACCTATCATTACTTCCAATCCCTTTTCCGGAACATAGCTAAAGTCACCAGTGTAATTCACATAATCTCTGATTGCGAAGATCATCGCGCCATTACGGTGTATTTCTTCAAAAGTGATCTCCCACTCGTTGTGGCACTCTTCCCCATTCATTGTAACCATAGGGTACAACGCGGCGCCATTTTTGAAACCGAGTTTTTCGGCATTCTCAATAGCTTTCTCAAGATGGTTATATCTATAGGTTAGCAAATTACGCGCTACCTGCTGATCTTTGGTCGCCATGTAGAAAGGCAAGCAATAAGCTTCGGTATCCCAATAGGTAGAACCACCATATTTCTCACCTGTAAATCCTTTCGGCCCAATATTCAAACGAGCATCTTTACCCAAGTAGGTCTGATTCAGCTGAAAAATATTGAAACGAATACCTTGCTGTGCTTTGACATCTCCGTCGATGACGATGTCTGCCATTGCCCAGATTGCTGCCCAGTCTTCCTTTTGCTTAGCTAACAATCGGGTGAATCCTTCTTCAAGAGCAGTGTCTAAAACAGCTTCAGCAGCTTGCTTTAATTCGTCTTTATCGTGATTGAAAGAGGTGATATATCCTGCATATTTCTGAATAGCAAAAGTCTCGCCTTCTCTGATATCAGTCTCATAAACGTGACCGATATAAGTCTCTGCCTTATTGGTTTTGAGGGTTAAAGAAATCTCTTTCCCATCAACAGTAAAGGTGTTTGACATCGCCGTACACACGTAAAACATCGTTTTCATCGTGTGCGCTGTGATATAAGCCTTATTGCCGTCTTCTTCTACGTCAAGCGTATTCCAGAACTTATCATCCCAGTTGGTATCCTCATTGGTAATCCCACTGTCTAAATACGGCTCGTAGCTTATACTCACATCTTTATTTAGCGGAGTCACCTCATAATTGATCGCGCCAAGTTCATCGTGTTCTAAACTCAAAAAGCGTTTAGCTTTCACCTTAAGTTGCGTTCCGTTTTGTAATTCGGCTTCAAAACTGCGACCTAACCAACCTTCTTTCATGTTGAGTTCGCGACGAAATTTTGACACCGATTTTACGGTATTCAAATCAAGCGCTTCTCCATCAACTGTCACTTTGATCCCGATCCAGCTTGGAGCATTAAGCACCTTTGCAAAATATTCAGGATAGCCATTTTTCCACCAGCCTACTCGGGTTTTATCAGGATAATAAACACCTCCTATATAACTTCCCTGAAAAGTTTTTCCGCTATAGGCTTCTTCAAAGTTGGCACGTTGCCCCATAGCACCGTTCCCGATGCTAAAAAGACTTTCTGAAGACTTTACGCGATCCTTTTCAAATCCTTCTTCTATTACTGCCCAGGGAGCAGGAATGATATAATCTTGATTCATAGTTTATGCGTTGATTAGTTGGTCTAAAAATGCGGTATCGATTTCGGTAAAATCTTTAAAATTATGATCGGCTTCGTGCAAGACCTGTGCGTCGCCAATACCTATGCTCACCATATCGACCCGGTTTGCTGCCTGAATACCAGCGATTGAGTCTTCAAAAACGATCGCATCAGTATAGGCAACACCTAAAGCATCTGCGCCTATGGTAAAAACTTCGGGATCTGGCTTAGCTTTGGTTACGTGATTGCCATCTACAATACTGTCAAAACGATCAAAAAGCCCAACACGTTTTAAGATGGGTTGCGCGTTTTTACTGGCAGAACCAAGAGCCATTGGTATTTGCTTTTCCTGCAAATAATCAAGCACTTTTAGTACGCCCGGCAGAATATCATCTGAAGTCATTTTTGAAATATAACTCAGATATTCCTCATTTTTAGAAACGAGCCAGCCCTCTTTTTGTTCTTGAGTGGCTTTTACATCTCCTATTTCAAGTAAGATTTCCAGAGATCGTACGCGACTCACCCCTTTAAAACGCTCGTTTTGCTTTTCGGTAAATTCAAAACCCAATTCATGAGCGAGATTTCGCCACGCTAAGTAGTGAAATCCGGCCGTATCTACAATTACTCCGTCTAAGTCAAAAATAAAACCCTTTTTACCCATCCTTATCTGCGCGTTACTTCTTTAGTAGATTCACGCTCTACAAGACTGGTATCAATATAGGTTGTGCTATATTCTTCTTCCTCGTCTTCAGGGCTTTCTAATTTATTGATAAGAATAGAAGCTGCTTTACGCCCCATTTCTTCTCCGTGCTGACTCACCGCCGTTAAACTAGGCACTGCGTGCTCAGACAATTGACCATCAGTAAAGCAAACCAGCGAAATCTCATCAGGAATCTTTTTACCCAACGCGTTGATCACTCGAGATGCATGAACAGCAAAGAGTTCGTTTACGGTAAACACACCATCAAGGTCGTTATTAGTGATAAAATCTTCGATACGCTTTTTAGATTTATCAGAAAGATCATCAATATTATCCAACTTCAAAATAAGTTTATCATCAGCTTTGATCCCAAAATCATCCAGAGCATCAAGATAACCTTCGGTACGCAGGCGTCCTACACTCACGTAATCTTCGCTGGTAATAATACCTATTTTACGACACCCGGAGCGAATCATATGCGTCACCCCTTTTTTAGCGCCGGCTTTATCATCGATCAATACTCGATCACACTGAATCCCTTCAACCACACGGTCAAACATCACCACGGGCATTCCTTGATCGATCACTTCATTTAAGTGGTGATAATCTTCTTTCATCATCGTTTCTTTAGAAACCGAAAGAATGAATCCGTCTGTACTTCCATTGGCCAAAAGCTCCATATTCAGAACCTCTTTATCAAAAGCATTGTTCGAAAGACAAATGATCACGTTGTAATTATTCTCACGTGCTTCCTGCTCAATACCATAGATTACTGTAGTGAAAAAGTGGTGTACAATCTGAGGAATGATCACCCCGATCGTATTGGTTTTACGATTTTTTAAACTCAGCGCAATATTGTTAGGCTTGTAGTTATAGAGCTTCGCAAAAGCTTTGATTTTCTCACGAGTTTCTTCACTGATTTCCGGGCTGTCTCTAAGCGCTTTTGAAACGGTAGAGATCGAAACACCCAGCTCTTTTGCTATTGATTTTAGGGTTAACTTTCTTTTCATAATTTGAAAAATCGGTTTAATTCTTTTTGTCTATCTTGAAAGACTATTGATAATTATTACTTGTGGCAAATTTAAGCGACTAAATCGATTAAGTTCTCTTAATTTGTTTTAAATTTCGACTCTTGTTGACCGAAAGGTTTAATTAATGTAGTCTATCATGAAATATGTACATTCCATTCTGTTAATCACACTAATTATGAGTTCTTGTAAAAAAGAAAACACCGCAAATGATACCCCTAAAGATACGGCAGTTAAATCATATCACGAAAATTTTCGCCCACAATATCATTTTTCGCCCGAAGCACACTGGATGAACGACCCTAACGGTCTGGTTTACAAAGACGGAACCTATCATCTTTTCTATCAATTTTACCCAGATTCTACCGTTTGGGGACCTATGCATTGGGGGCACGCGACCAGTGAGGACTTAAAAAATTGGAAAAATGAGCCAATTGCACTTGAGCCGGATGAATTAGGCTACATTTTTTCAGGAAGTGCCGTGGTTGATCACAACAATTCTTCTGGCTTAGGCACTGCCGAAAACCCGCCACTGATCGCCATGTTCACCTATCACGAACCCAAAGGTGCTGAGGCAAAAACTTCAGATTATCAATATCAGGGAATTGCTTACAGTCTTGACAACGGAAAGTCGTTTACAAAGTATGCCGGCAATCCTGTTGTGCCGAATAACGAAAACCTTGTAGATTTTAGAGACCCGAAAGTTTTCTGGCACGAAGACTCTAATAAATGGATTCTAGTGCTAGTTGCCGGCGATCGCGCGATGATTTACAATTCTGATAATTTAATTGACTGGGCCTACCTCAGCGAATTTGGCAAGGACATCGGCGCTCATGGTGGCGTTTGGGAATGTCCTGATCTCTTTCCGTTAACGGTAAAGGAAACCGGCGAGACCAAATGGGTGTTGTTTATCAGCATCAATCCGGGCGCTCCTAACGGTGGCTCCGGAACACAATATTTTATTGGCGATTTTGACGGAAAACAATTTACCACAACCCAAACAGACGAAAAATGGATTGACCTCGGCCGTGATAATTATGCCGGGATCACCTACAATAACTTGCCTGATGAAGAGCGTACGTTTATCGCTTGGATGAGCAACTGGGAGTACGGCCAGAAAACACCTACTGAAAAGTGGCGTAGTGCGATGACGCTTCCGCAAAAAGTGAGTTTACATAAAAACAAGGATTATTTTTTAGCCAATACTCCGGTAGCCTCAATTACTGAAGGTTTAAGCGATGTTTCCATAGATATTTTAGAAGAGCAAAACACCTCATCATTTTCTCATAAAAACCTCAACCAAGCAGTAGTTTCTTTTAAATTACCTAAACCGCTTAAGGATTTTAAGATTAATGTCGGAAATGCAGATGGCGAAAAGCTCACGATTTTATTTGACGCCCAAGCCGCAAAATACAGTTTGGACCGAAGCAAAAGTGGTTTGACCGACTTTTCAGATAAATTCGCACTCCCAATAATGGAAGCTCCTGCTGACTTCATCGACAGCGATTCAGCGGAATTTCAAATTTTCTTAGATGCTTCTTCGATGGAATTTTTTGCTGATAACGGCGCTAATGCCATCACCGCACAGTTTTTCCCAGAAAAGCCATACACCCAGTTCAGCATCACTACCGAAGATGAAGTGAAAAATTTAAAAATCACCCCAATTCCTTCAATCTGGATGGACAATAACTAATACTAGAATTTGAATATATGAAAGCAGTACAAAAATGGTCTGTAACCGTCGCACTTGCCGGTTTTCTTTTTGGTTTTGACACCGTAGTAATTTCAGGTGCCAACTTACCGGTTAAAGAATTATGGAATCTCTCACCTTGGTTTCACGGACTGTTCATCATGTCAATGGCCCTGTGGGGAACCGTTTTGGGCTCTCTGACCGGCGGTATTCCTTGTGATAAATTTGGGCGCAAAAAAACCTTGTTCTGGATCGGGATTCTCTATTTTGCTTCGGCTTTAGGTTCTGCCTTATCTCCAGACCCGTATTTATTTTCCTTTTTTCGCTTCATTGGCGGTGTAGGGGTTGGTGCTTCTTCCGTAGCTGCGCCTACCTATATTTCAGAAATTACCACTGCTTCTAACCGCGGTAAATTGGTCGCACTGTACCAATTTAATCTGGTTTTAGGTATTCTTATCGCATTCTTTTCAAATTACCTTTTAGAAGGTTTTCAAGGTGAAAATGACTGGCGCTGGATGATGGGTGTCGAAGCGATTCCGGCGTTTTTATATACGGTTCTGGTAATGACCGTTCCTGAAAGTCCGCGCTGGCTGCTTCATAAGAAAAAGGATGAACAAGGTGCTTTTGCGGTACTCAATCAAGTTTATGACAAACAGGAAACACAGCGTAAAATTGACAGCATTAAAACCGAATTAGCAAAAACGACTGATGATGTAAAACTCTTTACGGCACGATTTAAAAAACCCTTGATCCTAGCCTTTTTAATCGCCTTTTTTAATCAGGTATCCGGGATCAATTTCATTCTGTACTATGCCCCTGAAATTTTAGTAAAAGCCGGTTTAGCCACCGAAGATTCCTTGTTAAATTCAATTTCAATAGGCGTGGTGAACCTCATCTTTACTTTTGTTGGTGTTGGCTTGATCGACCGTCTGGGCCGCCGCACGCTAATGTTTATCGGTTCGTTTGGTTACATTATCAGCCTCGTTACGGTAGCTTGGTGTTTTTACAGCGGCGCGAGTCCGGCGTTGTTACTCACTTTCATTCTGATCTTTATCGCATCACACGCTGTTGGACAAGGGGCTGTGATCTGGGTATTTATTTCTGAAGTTTTCCCTAATAAGGTGCGCGCTTACGGGCAATCTTGGGGAACAGGAACGCATTGGGTTTTTGCCGCATTAATCACACTTTTGACTCCGGTTTTCTTAGATGGAGAAAACGGAATTTTTAAAGACAATCCGTGGCCCATTTTTGCATTCTTTGCGTTTATGATGTTTTTACAATTACTGTTTACCAAATTTATGATGCCCGAAACAAAAGGGATTTCGCTTGAAGAATTAGAAGAAAAAATATTGGGATAATGAAAGAGTCTTTAAACGCTATTTGCTTCGGGGAGATTTTATGGGATGTTTTTCCTGACGGAAAAGCTTTAGGCGGCGCTCCGCTCAATTTATGCTTACGTATGAAAAGTCTGGGCGTCACGATGCAAATGATCAGCAGATTGGGCCAAGATGCTTTAGCCGAAGAAACCCGCGAAGCCATTCAAAAATTCCGTCTTGATCAAAATCTGATTCAAGAAGATCCTGCTCTAGAAACCGGAAAAGTAGAAGTCACGCTTGATGCTTCGGGCAGTGCCTCGTACAACATCAAAAAACCGGTCGCGTGGGATGCTATAGCATTGACTGATAAAAACAAAAATGCTGTGCAACAAGCCGATCTATTCATTTTTGGCTCCTTAGCAGCACGCAGCAACGAGTCTAGCGAAACGCTTAACAGCCTGCTTCAGCTTGCTGGTTATACCATTTTTGATGTGAATTTACGCGCACCGCATTATGAAATGGAAACGCTTATTGAGTTTATGAAGCAAGCGCAAATGATCAAAATGAATGATGAAGAACTTGAAGAAGTTGCTCAGTTTTTAGACATCTCAAATCTTAGTACCGAAGCGCAACTTTCCACCATAAGTAAGCTAACCAATACCGATATTATTTGCATTACTTTAGGCGCTGATGGTGCTCTACTTTATAAAAATGGAGCTATCGCCAAAAATAGCGGTTACAGTACAAAAGTGATAGATACCGTGGGTGCCGGCGATTCTTTTTTAGCCGGACTGATCTACCAACTTTTTAAAGTTGAAAATACTCCGGAAAAAGCCTTGGCCTTTGCTTGTGCGTTGGGTGCTTTAGTAGCCGGAACCAAAGGTGCTAACGCCCCCATTACTTCAGAACAAATAGAAGCAAAAATGAGAGAATAGCAACCTTGGGGTAAACCCAAGGTTTTTGAATCTCAATTATCGCGTAATTATTCGGCCATTTTCTCGCATAGCGCGATTGTTTCTTCTACATCAGCCAAAGTCGTACGGGGATTGATCAAACACATGCGCAATACAGTTTGCCCGTTAAGAATGGTCGTCACCAGCATCGCCTCTCGAGAATCTACTACTCCTTCTGAGATCTTTGAGTTGAGCGCATCAAGTTCTTGCTCAGACAGGTTTTGATCAATAGGGTTGTATCTAAAATTGATCACGGCTAGTGTAGCCGGAGAAACCACTTCCCACTTTTTACTTTTCCGAAGAATGCTTTCTACTTTTTCACACAGATCAAAATTGTATTGCACCGCTTCTCTAAAAGCTTTTAAACCAAAAGTTTTTATGCTCATATAAAATTTAAGCGCTCTAAAACGTCGGGTTAACTGGATTCCGTGGTCGTAAAAATTGATCTCAGAACTGTTCCCTTCTACATCTTTTAAATATTCAGGAACTTCGGTAAATGTTCCGCTCAACCATTTGTGATTTCTCACGAGCAAACACCCCATTTCATAAGGCTGATAGAACCATTTGTGCGGATCTACCGTTAGCGAGTCGGCTTTTTCAACTCCTTTTAAAAGTTGCTTTCCATTCTTTGCCAGAATTGCTGCGCCACCATAGGCACCATCAATATGAAACCATAAATCTTCAGCCTTCGCAATAGCAGCTAATTCGGTCAATTGATCAACAGTACCGGTATTCGTTGTTCCCGCTGAAGCCAGTAAGCAAAAAGGTTTCCACCCGGCAAGACGATCTTTGTTGATCGCATTTTTCAACTTATTGATTGCGAACTTAAATTCAAGATCGGTTGGGATCAAACGTATTTGTTCTTTTCTGAAGCCCATTACGCGTATCGCCTTGATATTTGAAGAATGCGCTTGATCAGACAGATAAATCACCGCTTTAGAAAAATCGTCGCCGCATTTGATATTACGCGCAGTGATCAATGCCGTAAGATTTGCCATCGAGCCACCGCTAGTGAAAATTCCGCCGCCGCGTTTTTTAGGAAATCCATATAAACTCAATAACCAGTTTATGGTCACGATCTCTAATTCTGCAGCTGCCGGCGAAGCTGCCCAGCCTCCTGAAAACACATTGAACCCTGTGGCCAATGCATCAGCCATCGCACTCACGTAATTGCTGGGCCCGGGCACAAACGAATAAAACTTAGGATGACTCATAATGTTTGTAAAAGGCATCACCTTTTCCATTACAGTATCAAAAACCTCGTTAGCGGCAGTAGGCGCCTCTGGAGCGTGCTCGCGTAACAAAGAATCCATTTCTTCACGGCTTGCTTGCGCTACCGGTTTCTTTTTATGTTGGTTGAGGTGATGCTCAACAATAGCATCAACCACTTTATACCCATAATCACGCATTTCTTGTTCAGACAATTCTAAACGCGCTATATCCTTTGCTTCCATCAATATTCAATTTTATGCAAAACTACGGCTTTAAATTCAGCTAAAACCCTTTGCCCCGTCATCCTTTCATTGGAAGTACATCGCTCGAACTTTGTAAATATTTTAAGACTTAAAAAAAAGCCAACATCAGGAATACGCTACCTTTGCACAGCAATTTTAAATCTTAAAAGTTTGAAAGAAACATTAGCAAATGTATTTACGCTAAAGACGTTGTTTCGCACCGCTTTCATTCTTAGTTTGCTTGGAGTTTTTGCCTTTATCCTGGATTTTGGCTACGAGCAATCTTCAAAATTGCAAACCTTTCTCAACGCCTATTACCTGTTTATTCTTTTTGTGGGAATCGCCGTTACCCTAGTACGCTATTTTACCCAATCAAAAAAACTAAGCACACAGGTCATTCTTTTTGACGCGGCCAGTATTCTGGTCATTTTATACATCATAGGCATTCATTTTTTTGGTGCCGAAGCGCATAAGCATTTAAATTTTCTCTATAGTGACAGTTGGGTAAGGGCAGCGATCTTGCTCACATTTATTAGAGAGTTTGCAGAGCAGCGCGTGAATTACAAAAAGAGCCACCTCAACCCGGCGCAACTCTTTATTGCCAGTTTTGTTGGGATCGTTTTATTGGGCACTTTTTTACTGATGCTTCCCAAAGCTACCTATGACGGGATTTCATTTTTAGATGCCCTGTTTACTTCTACAAGTGCGGTTTGTGTAACCGGTCTGATCGTAGTAGATACGGGAACTTTTTTTACACCGCTTGGCCAAAACATCATCGTTTTTCTCATTCAATTGGGAGGTCTGGGCATTCTAACTTTTGCCAGTTATTTCAGTTATTTTTTTAAGGGAATGTCCACCTTTGAAAATCAGGTGGTGTTGAGTGATATGAATAATTCGCAAAAGATCAGTGAAGTCTTTTCTACGCTAAAACGTATTCTTATCATTACCTTTTCGATCGAAGCTGTTGGCGGAATTCTAATTTTTCTAAGCCTTAAAGCCGAAAACTTTCAAGACTTTACAGATCGGTTCTTTTTCTCGGTTTTCCACTCTATTTCGGCTTTTTGTAATGCCGGTTTTTCAACCCTATCTAATGGTATTTATGATATCAATTTTAGATACAACTATTTTTTACAGCTCACCCTAATCGGACTTTTTGTTTTTGGCGGATTGGGTTTTCCTATTGTCATCAATATTCTGAAATATTTAAAGTACAAGATCGTGAACCCCATTAAATATTGGGATCGCGGAACTTTAAGCAAACCTTGGGTGTTAAGTCTTAGCAGCCGTATTACGCTAATTACCACTACCGCATTATCGCTTTTAGGCACCGCTGTTTTTTATGCTAATGAGTACCACAATACGCTGGCTGAACATAATGGTTTTGGCAAATTTGTAACCGCACTTTTTGGAGCCACTACGCCCAGAACAGCCGGTTTTAATACGCTAGATATGAATCAGCTGCATTTTTCTACACTGATGATGATCTTCTTATTGATGTGGGTTGGCGCCTCGCCAGCTTCAACAGGGGGTGGTATCAAGACCAGCACCTTTGCGATTGCCACGTTAAATTTTTTGAGCCTCGCTAAAGGTAAAGAACGCATAGAAGTGTATCGCAGAGAGATCGCCGATATTTCGGTGAGAAGGGCATTTGCCATCATCTCGTTATCGCTTGTTGTTATTGGTTTTGCGGTGATCGCTATTGCAGCTTTTGATCCTGATAAAACCTTGCTCAGCATTGCCTTTGAATGCTTTTCTGCATACAGTACCGTAGGCCTCAGTTTAGGCATTACTTCAAGTCTTTCAGCAGGTAGTAAAGGAGTATTGATCATCGTGATGTTTATTGGGCGCGTGAGTATGCTTACCATACTTATTGCGATCTTCAGAAAGATGAAATACAAAGCCTACCGCTACCCTAGCGAAGAAATTTTGATCAATTAAAACGTTTAGATTATGAAATATATCATTGTGGGATTAGGAAGCTTTGGCGCTTCTTTAGCCGAAAAACTTACCGCTCAAGGCAACGAAGTTATAGGCATTGATATTAAAATGAATCGTGTAGATGCTTTAAAAGAAAAAATCACGCACACCATTTGTCTAGATGCGACTGATGAATCTACCGTAACTGGTTTGCCGCTTAAGGATACCGACATTGTAGTTGTCGCTATTGGGGAAAATCAAGGTACTAATGTGATGGTTACTGCACTGCTCAAAAATCTAAAAGTAAAAAAACTCATCAGCAGGGCGGTAAATCCCTTGCACGAGAACGTATTGAGCGCCATTGGTGTTGATGAGATCGTACACCCGGAACAAGAAAGCGCAGAACGCCTGGCAAAAAAACTGTGTATGCGCGGCGTTGTAGATTCCTTTGAGCTGAATGAGTATTTCAGTATTGTAGAGGTGAAATTACCTAAGCAATATGAAAATAAAACGGTGGAAGAAGTTCAATTTAGAGAACGCTATAATCTTCTTGTTTTAACCACGCTGAAGAATGCCTATGTAGATACCGAAATTGGTAAAACCAAAACCATTATCGATGTTCAAAGTGTCGCCACACCCCAATTGTTATTAGAGCGTGGAGACATTTTAGTTCTTTACGGCGCCAACAAAGACATCCGAAAATTTATCAATTCTTAGAATAAGGTTATTGCGACTTCGATCGCTCCATACTCTTGCTCTGGATTCCACATTGCGGTTGCTGCCATTGGGATCGTGAATTTTTTAAGCACAGGAACTTCTCTGGCATAAATTAAACCTATATTGGTTAGATTAGGCTTATCGCCGTAAAAGTGAGCCTCATTTTCAAAAGAGAACGCTCCACCCACAAAGGCGCTGATCGACCAATCTTTCTTTTGAATCAAACCGTAACTAACCTCTACATAATTAGAAAACGCATTTTTCAGTTCGCCATCACTAGCAACATAAGTATCTCGCCCTTGCACGATAGTACTCCAAGAAAGCTTCAACGGAATAGGCTTAAACTCATATCCTAAAGTCACATCGATAAAATGAGAAGTAGTGCTCCGGTCGTAGTCAAAAATACCGGCGTCCGGGAAATCACTATAGTTGTTAATATCCCATACACTTAACGAAAAACCGTTTGTACTGTACGAAACGTAATAATCAAATTCAGTATAATAACCTGTTACTCCGGCGCCTCCCCAAAGTCCGGCTTTGAATTTTCCATCGCGTGAAGTATAGTTAAGATCTACATCCAGAACCGGAGCATCGGTCACGCGTAAACCCTTCCAGAGGTGCATATTTTTAGCCTTCAGATTAAATGCGAAAGGCTTGTATTTTGTAGCTGTAGAATCTTCAATTTGCAGATCTGAAGAGCGTAAGTCTTCCTGTGCCTGTAGCTGCTGAAGTGCGAGAATGCACCACAGCGCTAAGGCCGTTTGAAATAATTTCATAAAATGATTTAGATATAAATTAGTTTAAGGCTAGAAATAGAAAGGCTGCTAAAACAGCGCCAATGATGGGACCCAAAACAGGAATCCAGGCGTAACTCCATCCACTATCGGTTTTGCCTTTTATGGGTAATAGTGCGTGAACTATACGCGGACCTAAATCACGCGCCGGGTTGATCGCATAGCCGGTTGTTCCTCCTAAAGAAAGACCTACTCCCCACACAACAAATGCCACTGGAATCGCGCCAATAGAGCCCAGACCCACTTTAGTTCCTGTACCGTCAGCGATTTCTGCATCAGAAAAATAGAATACACAAATAAGCAACACGAAAGTCCCTAAAATCTCACTTACTATATTTCTAAAATTGTTTGGGATCGCCGGATCTGTACAAAACACCGCACGTTTGAGTCCGCCGTCTTCGGTAGCATCAAAATGGTCTTTGTACATCACATACACCAAGAAAGAACCTATCATCGCCCCAATAAATTCTGCTGCGAGATATGTAGGTACATCTGCCCACGAAAACAATCCACCGGCTGCGAGACCTATGGTCACCGCCGGATTTAAATGCGCCCCACTATACGGGCCGGCAACAACAACACCTACAAAAACTGCAAGTCCCCAAGCGGTGGTAATGGTCATCCAACCACCACCTTTCCCCTTGGTTTTATTTAAAATATCATTAGCTACAATTCCTCCTCCTAAAAGGATCAATAAAGCCGTTCCTAAAACTTCTGCTATAAATGGTGTCATAATTCTTATAATTTAGTCCAGTGTTCTAGTGCTTTAACTGCGCGGTACCAACCTTTGATTCCGGCTTCTACATCCTCCTTAGGTTTAACGGGCTCAAAGCGTTTATCTTCTTGCCATATCTCTTGAATCTCTTCTTTACTTTCCCAGAAGCCTACGGCAAGACCTGCAAGATATGCAGCTCCCAAAGCAGTAGTTTCGGTGATTTTAGGACGCACTGTTACTGAATCTAATACATCTGCCTGAAATTGCATTAAGGTTTCATTTACTGAAGCGCCACCATCAACACGCAATTCTTTAATATCAATTCCAGAATCAGCTTCCATAGATTTTAGAATATCCATCGTTTGATAAGCGATCGCTTCTATCGAAGCACGTGCGATATGGGCATCGGTGGTTCCGCGGGTAACCCCGAAGATAGTTCCTTTTGCTTTTTGATTCCAATACGGTGCACCAAGACCGGCAAATGCTGGAATAAAATAAACGCCATCTGTAGATTCTACAGACTCCGCCAGCGGTTCTACATCTTCAGATTTATTGATAATTCCTAAACCGTCACGCAACCATTGTACTACTGCACCACCAATAAAAATGCTTCCTTCAAGTGCATATTCGGTTTTACCGTTAATTCTCCAGGCAACCGTGGTCAATAAATTATTTTTAGAAAGAATAGGTTTGTCTCCAATGTTCATCAACATAAAGCAACCCGTTCCGTAGGTATTTTTAACCATTCCTTTTTTGGTACACATCTGACCAAACAATGCTGCCATCTGATCTCCCGCGATTCCGGCAATAGGAATTTTAGATGCAAAAATGGTGGTTTTGGTATGCCCATATACTTCACTAGAATCTTTAACTTCCGGAAGCATGCTTTTTGGAACATCAAAAAGCTCAAGAAGCTCCTCATCCCATTCCATCGTATTGATGTTAAAAAGCAAGGTTCTACACGCATTAGTAACATCGGTCACATGCAATTCTCCTTTGGTGAATTTCCAGATCAACCACGTATCTATGGTTCCTAGAATCAAATCTCCGGCTTCGGCTTTTTCGCGTGCACCTTCTACATTATCGAGTATCCATTTTACTTTGGTTCCGGCGAAGTACGAGTCGATCACCAATCCGGTTTTCTCCTGAATCATTTCGGCTTTGCCATTTTCTTTCAGCTCTTCGCAATAATCTGCTGTACGCTTGTCTTGCCAAACGATGGCATTATACACCGGTTCGCCGGTATTTTTATCCCAAACAACAACTGTTTCCCGCTGATTGGTAATCCCGATCCCGGCTATGTTTTTTCCGTTTAAACCCTTAGAAACGGTTGCTTCGGCAGCAACACCCGCTTGTGTGGACCATATCTCCTGAGGATCGTGCTCTACCCAACCCGGTTTAGGGAAGTATTGTTTAAATTCTTTCTGAGCTATCGACACAATTCCACCTTTCTTATCGAAAACGATTGCGCGCGAACTTGTTGTTCCCTGATCCAGGGATAATATAAACTGGTCCATGTTGTATAATATAGGTTTAAAGATTAAGGCACTGCGACGTTAAAGCCGTAGTGCCCGATTTTATTTATGCGGTAACCATATTGCCTTCAATGCAATAGTGGTTAGCCAATTTTGTAAATTCTTCTATCTGGTTAAGTTTCCAGGCTTCATCACGATTCAGTTCAGCTGCGATCAATCGCGCTACCTCAGCAGTCATCTCACGAGCAGCAGCCGCATCTAGAAACAAGGCTCTCACGCGTCTAGCCAACACATCTTCAACTGTACGCGCCATTTCATAACGCACGGCCCAGATCACTTCCGCTTTTAAAAACGGAAGACGCTCGTGCAATTTCTCACCCAATTCCGGTTGTTCTTTTATAAGGCTCGCAATCCCTTTTTGATCACTACCATAGATGTACAAATGATTACTACGGTCTTCAGTAGGTTGTGCCCCGTGAATTGCTAAATGTGCTGTTTCACAGGCTTTCTTCGGAAGTTTTTTAAGCGAAATCGCTTTATTTATGGTGTCTTGTGCCATTCTACGGTAGGTGGTCCACTTTCCGCCGGTAATGGTAATCAAACCGGTTTCTGAAACGATCACTTTATGGCTACGCGAAATTTCTTTCGTTTTTTCTGAATCGTCTTTAGGCGCAGCAAGCGGACGCAAACCGGCAAAAATGCTTCGCACATCAGCGCGCGTCACTTTTTTATTCAAATAATTATTGAAGGTTTGCAGAATGAATTCAATTTCCTGCTCCTGTGCCTGAGGCTCCAAACTATGATCATCCAGATTGGTATCTGTAGTACCCACTAACACTTTATCATGCCAAGGCACAGCAAACAACACCCGACCGTCACTGGTTTTAGGGATCATAATCGCATCGTCTCCGGGCAAAAATGATTTATCAAAAACCAAATGCACCCCCTGACTTGGCACTACCGATTTTTTAGCTTCGGCGTTTTCCATACGCAGGATTTCATCGGTAAATACTCCGGTTGCATTGATCACCACATCACTCGAAAACGTATAGTGTGCATCGGTTTCGGTATCTTTCGCTTCGACACCTATAACTTTGCCGGTATCGTTTTGTAAAAGATCAGTGACTTTAAAATGGTTGAGTAGAGTAGCCCCATTTTCAATCGCGGTTTGTGCGATATTCGTCGCCAAACGCGAATCATCAAACTGCCCATCTTTATATACAACTCCGCCATAAAGTCCTTTTTGTCTTAGGGTTGAAAGACGCTCTGTGGTCTTGGTTTTGTTGATATGCTTCGATTTTCCTAAACTCAGTTTTCCGGCTAGAAAATCATAAGCTTTTAACCCGATGGTGTAATAAACCCCTTCCCACCATCTGTAGTTTGGAATGATGAAGTTTTGGTTCTTCACCAGATGCGGTGCGTTTTGCGCCAATAATCCGCGCTCATATAAGGCTTCCTTAACCAGGTCAATATCTCCTTGTGCAAGATAGCGCACGCCACCATGCACTAATTTTGTACTTCGGCTAGAAGTTCCCTTTGCATAATCTACCTGCTCTAACAACAAGGTTTTATAGCCTCGAGTAGCACTATCTAAAGCCACTCCAAGTCCTGTTGCTCCTCCTCCAATCACAATCACATCCCATTTTTTGGTTTGTGAAAGTTGTCCTGTCAAATGCTCACGCGCAAATATATTCGCCATCGTTTGGTTTCTTAATTTTTCTTTATGCTGCCAAATATATATAAAATGATACTAAAACGATTTCATTTGAAAGTTAAAGTTTCGTTTAAATTGTTAAAAAACACAATATCGATTAAAAACGAAACTAAAAGAAACCATTTTTAAAAACGCTTTAAGACCTTATATTTGTAGTGCTTTTATGCGCTCAAACCTTATAGTAATGGAACGTCATCAGGAAATTTTAGATCTTTTAAAAAAAGAGAAACATGTTAAAGTTGCGACCCTTTGTGAGCGACTCGATGTCTCAGCCGTAACCATAAGAAAAGATTTGAAACTTCTGGAAGATAAAGGCTTGCTTTTTAGAACACACGGTGGTGCCTCTTTAGAAAATCCTTATATGAACGAGCGCGACGTAAGCGAAAAAGCTTCAATATCTGCCGAAGAAAAATCGCTCATAGCAGAAGCGGCTGCTCAACGCATCCAGGAAAACGATTCTATCATTATCGCAAGCGGAACAACCGTACAACAGCTGGCGAAAGCGATTAAACCCATTGGCAAGCTCAACGTAATCACCTCTTCGCTTCTCGTTGCGATTGAGTTGATGAAACATCGCGATATAGATATTATTCAATTGGGCGGAAACATTCGCCATCGCTCCGGTTCGGTTACAGGGCATTATGCAGAGCATATTTTGCAACACATTTCTTCTCATCAATTTTTTATGGGAGTTGATGGGATTGATCTCGATTTTGGCTGCACTACTACTAATATTGAAGAGGCAATCTTGAATAAAAAAATGATGGAAGCTGCGCAGAAAACGATCATTCTGGCAGATTCTTCAAAATTTGGAAAACGCAGTTTAGCTAAGATCTGCGAACTTGATGAAATTAGTGAGATCATTACGGACAAAGACCTATCTGCCGCAGATGCAGAGCGCATTCGAGAGATGGGAATTAAATTAACCTTGGTCTAGATTACTCCAGCTTAAGTTGCAGGTATTTTATTTTTGACCGGTTATGCGTGTATGTAATATGCACCAAACCTTCTGAATCTTGGATGATCGCAGGATAGCTAAATTCGCCTTCAGCCTCATTTTCTAACTGCAACACATCTTCCCAATGCGAACCGTCTGTACTATACGCCAGATTGAGTTTATTGCGCCCGTCTGACCAATCAGCCCCGGCTTCGGTAGGATTGTAAACTAAAAGAAAATTTCCGCTCTCAAGCGTAACCGCATCAATCCCACTATTGGGATTAAGCATCGTTCCCTTGGTAGCTTCAGACCAGGTTTTACCTTGATCTGAACTTTCACTTTCTAAAATATAATTCTGATCGCTGCGTAATAAAGCTTTCAGATTTCCATTTTTAAGCTGAATCAAAGTAGGCTGAATGACTTTAACCGTATCTGCTGAAGGAATCCCAACACGCTCCCAAGTATAGCCGTTATCGCTTGATAATTCAATATGCGATATCCAAACTGCACCATCTTCTGACTCTACGCTAGACGGACTTACAATACTTCCGTTTGCAAGCTGGATGGGCTTATTCTTGATAGGACCTAAAATTCCATCGGGTAATTGCTCTGCTGCTGACCACGAAGCGCCGTTATCTTCAGAAGTTTTCAATTTTCCCCACCAGGAAGATGGCGACGGACCTTCTTTGTAATACAGCATCAATGTATTTTCGGCATTTTTAAATAGCACGGGATTCCACGTAGGATAACTCAGTGTATCGTTTTCTACCTTACCGTCAGCAATTTTTTGCGGTGTTGACCAAACGGTATCTGTAAGTTTACTTTGATAGATACTTACATCGGGATGCCGCTCGTATTCCCCACCAAACCAAGCTGCGATAATACTTCCGTCCTGAACCTCAACCAAGGTTGAAGCGTGACACTGCGGAAATGGCGCTTTCTCGTAAATAAACCCTTCTTGTACGATACTTAATTTAGGCGTTTCGCTCGTTTGACACGCAGTAAACACACCTAAAAATAAAACGACTACTTGTGCTTTGATCTTTTCTAATTGCATTGGTTAGGCTAATTCTCCAACGATCAATCGTCCGTGATACGCTTCTGCTTCCACGAGATGATGAAGTTCGGTTAAATTGAATTGAGTGATTTTTCCGGCAGGCATAATCTCTAGTTTATTTCCCGCCATTGTTATTAGTCGGTTTAAATTTTCCGCTCCATCAAACGCATTAGATTTCCCTCCTGAAGTGAGTATAGTATCTACACCTTCAACCTGCAAAAGCTCTTTTAATGCCGCGTCAATATTTGGTGTTGCATCAATGGCTTTATGAATTACCACTCTTAAAGGCTTTGCTGCTTTTGTAAGCATTTTAATAGCCTCAATATTGAGTTTCTTAGATTCGTTTAAAACACCAAAAACTACACCCTCAGCGCCTTCTTTCTTACAAAAGGCTATGCAGGCTTTCATATGTTCAAGCTCTTCTTCACTGTAATTAAAGTCGCCATTACGCGGCCTGATCATCACGCGGATCGGGATCTTAACCGCCTTGATCACTTCAGAAATTAGATCTGGAGCCGGCGTTAAACCGTCAAAAGCAAGGTAAGCACAAAGCTCCAAGCGGTCTGCTCCTTTTTCCTCGGCTTTAATGGCCTGAGTTAGGCTTTCTACGCAAGCTTCTTTGATATATTTTTTTGACATAGGGGCTTTGTTTAATTTTTTAGATCCTCGAGAATCGGTGTTTTTTGTGCGGAAATAGAAGTCGCCGCAACTTCATTAAGCTGTTCAAAAATGGTAATGGTATTGTCCTTTTTCTTCAACCAACACCCCGGAACATACAGCGTTTGCTGTGGGCCTACTTTCCAATAACGCCCTAAATTATGTCCGTTTACAAAAACGATTCCCTTACCCATTTCGCTCATATTAAGAAAGGTATCTCCCTGCTTTTTCAAATCAAAATTTCCGGAATACACAACAGGTCTTCCTCTTTTTATTTCCGTTGAACTTTCAACTTCCGGCACTTCAGCAAAGGGCGCTTTATACATCTCCCAACCACCAGTGATCTCATAATCGTTGATGCTCACGGGAGCGATAATTCCCTTAAGGTTATTTACGATCTCTGCACCGTAATTGATACGGCCCATATTTTCTACCAAGATCTCTAAACTCCCATTAAATGGAATTTTAATCGGCATTTCATACGAGTTGAAGACGCGGTTGAGTTCGCCTACTTTCTTACCATTTACATAAACGGTTGCAAAATCGCGTAACCCGGGCACTTTAAGCGTTCCGTTGATAGGCTGCGTAAAGCGTTTTTTATACAACACATAACCATAACCTTGCTCGAGTTGCTCAAATGTAAGCGGAGTATCACTCGTCACCGGTTTTTGCTTTTTGATATTGGTAAGCGCATCAATTGTTTTTGTCAATTGAATCTGCGGAATTTCAATAACCGGAATTTGCTCCGGTACCGCAGGAATATCATAGGGCGCATATTTTTGCATCAATGCGCGAATACTGTCATATTTAGGAGTTACCCAACCAGCTTCAGAAATTGGCGCATCATAATCGTAGCTGGTAATATCCGGCTGAATATCGTGTTCATCATTATAATTGGCTCCTGAGGTAAAACCGAAATTGGTTCCGCCGTGGGCCATATAAAAATTGAAATTCACACCGTTTTTGAGATACACTTCAGTTTGTTTTGCAATATCTGAAGCGCTAATTTTTACAAAAGGCTCTGCCCAATGATCTAACCAACCGGGATAAAACTCAGCAACCATATACGGCCCTTCGTTATTATTAAATTTATTGACCACCTTTTTCAGGTTATCGATATTTCCTTCTCCATTAGCTGTAGGCAATACACCTTCAAGACTTCCGCCTTCAAAGAGCCACGCACCATCAGAAGTGAAAAATGGTGCCTGAAAACCGGCATCTTTCAGCATTTTGAAAATAGCTTCTTTATATGCTTTATGATCTTCAGGAGCGATATCTTCCCGCTGAGCCACATACGAACCAAACTCATTCTCTACCTGCGTCATAATGATATTTCCACCATTATTAACCTGTAAAACCGCAACTTGTTTAGCGAGTTCGTTGATGTATTCTTTACAAGCTGCTAAAAATTGCGCATTGTTCTCGCGCACTTTAAGCCCCGGAATGTTTTGTAAAAACCAAGGATAGCCGCCAAATTCCCACTCACCACAGGCATAGGGTCCCGGACGTAAAATGACAAACATCTCTTCTTCCTTAGCGATTTTAATGAACTCGGCTACGTTGCGATTTCCGGTTTTAAAATCCCAAACTCCGGGAGCCGGATTGTGGTAATTCCAGAATACGTAGGTGGCAATGGTATTCAAACCCATCGCTTTCATCATCTGAATGCGATGACGCCAATATTCCTTTGGAATACGCTCGTAATGCATCTCGCCGGAGTAAATAGGCGTTGGCTTTCCATTATATACAAAAGAGCCATTTTCTATTTTGAATGGGGCATCATCCTGAGCTTGAGCAAAGCCAAAACTCAGCATAATAAGGACTAAAGCGAAAAAGTTTGTTCGTACAACTTGCATAGAATCTAGTATACTTCGATGTTAGAGATCAATGGGCAAGCTAATGCTTCGGTGATCTCGATTTTAAGTTTTGACGTTTCCACACCATTTAATTTCAGGATGCGTTTATGCCCGATCGTCGTTTGGTTTTGCACTTCTTTCCAAGCACTATCCTCCCAAACAGAAACCGTAAATGCAGCCACGCGCTGACCGAGTTTGATATACTCCTGAAGTGAAATATAATTCAGTGTTTGCGGCGCATCCCAGTTCAATTCTATGCTTCCGGTAGTTACACCGTCATTTGTTGCCCAATAAGTTTCTGCATCGCCATCAAGCACTTTGTCTGCAGCGTAAACTGGCTTATCGCCACGCACAGGAGTTGCGATAGCAGTAGCTTTTTCAGCTAAGTTTTCAGCAAAAACGCTATCTAATATTTTTCTGAATCCACGAAGTGACGCAACATCATTCTCGTGAAATAAGCCGCGACGGTCTGGCGGAATATTCAACAATAAGGTTGAACCTCGACCTACAGAAGTCAGGTACAATTCAAATAAATTTTCTGGAGAGCGTACCAGCGAATCTTCTGAAGCGTGATAAAACCACCCTGGACGAATCGATGTATTCACCTCTGCCGGAATCCAGCTTTTCCCATCTTTGGTTCCGCTTTGCAAGAGTTCTTCGATTCCTGCTTTACCGGCATAAAGCGTATCTGTTGTAATCGTGTTCCAATGGGTTTCGCCGCCTATTCCGCGCTCATTTCCTACCCAACGCAAATCTGGTCCTGCATCGCTAAAAAACAATACCGGCGGCTGCATCGAGTCAACCATTTTCAACGTTGTGGGCCAATCATAATAATTTTGACGATCGATCTTGCGCTCTTCATTAGCGCCGCCATAGTAGCCGTCGCCTCCGTTAGCGCCATCAAACCACATTTCAAAAACAGGCCCGTAACCAGTGAACAATTCCTTAAGTTGATTGCGGTAATACGTGATGTAAGATGCTTCACCATAATCGGCACGATTACGATCCCAAGGCGATAAATAAACCCCAAACTCTAATCCGTGCGCTTTAGCAGCTTCTGCAACTTCTTTTACTAAATCCCCTTTTCCATCTTTATACGGACTCGAAGCTATATCGTGCTCTGTGTATGCTGAAGGCCACAAAGCAAAACCATCGTGGTGTTTTGCAGTTAGAATGGTTCCGCTAAAACCGGTTTCTTCCAAAACAGACATCCACTGATCTGTGTCCAATTCAGACGGATTAAAAAGCGCTGGAGATTCATCTCCATAACCCCATTCTTTATCGGTAAAGGTGTTTATGGTAAAATGAATAAAGGCATTCATTTCCATATCATACCAAGCGAGTTGATCTTCTGAAGGCACTGCACCATAAGGCTCAGGGACACCATCATTTGAAGATTCGCAAGCCACAAGACCACACAATAAAAAACTTAAAAAAGGAATATAGAATCTATTCATACAAAGCGTTTATTCTGATTTATAAGAAAATGCAAGCGCTGCTTTTGCGGCGTTTCTTACCGAAGCAGGAAGCTTTACGGTTACTAGATTATCTTTAATCATATAGTTTAGTTTTTTCCCAGTACTTACCAGTTTAAGGCTAGTTCCTTTTTTAGGAAGATTTCCTTCCCAGCTCACCGTATTGGGTACCGCTTCACCTTCGGTCAATAAGGTGATTGCAAAGGTATTTGTGTCGTTTGCCGTAAAATAGGTTGCCTCACTGTGATAATGATCGATCGCGTGGGTACCGTAAATTGCCTCACCGTTTGTGTCTAACCAATTTCCTATTTCAGTAAGAATAGGAAGTGCATCAGGAGGTAATAAACCGTCTGGTTGCGGGCCAACACCTAAAAGCATGTTTCCGCCTTTGGCTACCACTTCAACTAAACTATGAATCACTTTTGCCGAAGTTTTAAAGTTATCATTAGGCACATAACCCCAGTTGTTTCCTAAGGTCATATTGGTTTCCCAAGGATGATCTAGTTTGGTTTCCGGGATCGAACGCTCAGGAGTTTGATAGTTCTCGTAAGGCCCGTGAACCGTACGGTCTGCAAAGATGATTCCCGGCTGCGCTTCGCGTGCCATTTTTGCGATACGCGGCATATCGATCTCCTGACTGAATTCCGGAATTGGAGCTCCCCAGGCACGCACTTCATCGGTTACAGTCTCACGCGGGCGTACCCAGCCACCATCTAACCATAAAATGTCTATAGACCCATAATCGTGCATCAACTCACTGATCTGGTTGAATGTGAAATCCTGAAAGCTTTTCCATTTTTCAGGATACTTTCTGATGTCATAATTCACATTACGGTCTGGTGTTGCATATTTATCCCACCAGAAATCTTGCGAATGCCAGTCTGGTTTAGAAAAATAAGCGCCGATCATAAAATCTTTCTTTCTAAATGCCTCAAATACATATTTGGCGACATTGGCTTTTGGATGGTTTTTGAAAGGTCCGTTGGTGATTTTATAATCGGTTTGCTGGGTATCAAACATATTGAAACCGTCGTGGTGCTTCGTAGTAAAAACCACATATTTCATTCCGGCATCAGCTGCAGCCTCGGCCCATTGATCCGGATCAAAATTCACGGGATTGAAAACTGAACTCAAGTTCCAATACCATTTTTTATAGTCGTTGTATGAGATTCCTTCAGGACGCTCCAGCCAAGGCTCAGAGCAAATTTGCCAACTCTCGATAATTCCGGGAACTGCATACACGCCCCAGTGAATAAGCATTCCAAACTTTTGATCGCCCCAAACAGCAAGTTTTTCCTTTACCTGAGGGTCGATAGGTGCTTGATATATTTTGGATTGCTCGTGCAAGTTGCCGCCTTGAGCAAATAAGCTGTTGCTGCCGGCTAGGGAGCACAGCAGCACAGCTAAAACATAAAAAAACTTAGAGTATGAAAGGTCTCGCATAAGTATCGTTAGTTGTTTGAAAGTTGTATAGATTCTGAAAGTTCAAAACGTTCTTTAAGTCTAATATCTTGAGAAGAAGCTCCTAATTGAACTTCAAATTCGCCGGCTTCGGCTACGTGATTCATTTCGGCATCATAAAGCGCTAATTCTGCCAGTGTTAAGGAAAAAGTCACTGTTTTGCTTTCGCTTTTGGCTAAATGAATACGTTCAAAACCGCGTAATTGTTTTACCGGAGTGACCACGCTACTCACCACATCGCTTAGGTACAGCTGAACGACTTCGTCTCCATCCCTATCTCCGGTATTTTTCACATCAACCGAAACTTCAATGGTTGTGTTTGCAGCATTTCCGCTTTGCGAAATTTTCAAATCTGAATAGTCAAAAGTGGTATAGCTCAAGCCGTGACCAAAAGCATATAATGGTTCCGAAGTTTCTTCAACATAATCGCGCCGTTTAGGCCACCAGTGGTTATAATACACAGGAGATTGCCCAACCGATTTTGGGATCGAGACCGGCAAGCGCCCCGCCGGATTATAATCACCAAATAAAACATCTGCCAGCGCGTGACCACCCTGTGAGCCGGGATACCACGTGTCTATGATTGCAGGAATGTGTTTGGCAGGCCAATTGATCAACAAAGGTCTGCCGGTAATCAACACTAATATTGTGGGAGTTCCTGTCGCTTCTACCGCCTGTAAAAGCTCTAATTGTTTTCCCATAAGATCTAAAGTAGAACGGTCATAACCTTCTCCACTTTCCATATCACTTAAAACTTGATCCTCTTTTGAGGAAACGGTCGCTGCACCCGTCTCTAAGTATTCTGTTTTAAAATCACGTGCGCTAGAACCACCGAGCACCACAATAGCTACTTCAGCGCTTTTGGCCGCTGCAACCGCCGCAGGAATATCAGTTTGAGTGGTATCGCGAATGGCTGTTCCTTTTACATAAGTGATTTCAGCCTTTGGCATTTTGGCACGAATTCCTTCCAGAGGCGTTACGATAAATTCGGGTTCTTGAGGCGCAGTATAGTCGCCTAATTGATTATACATCATATCAGCGTTAGGACCGATCACTGCTATTTTTTTAAGATCTTTAGATAGCGGAAGCAACCCGTTCTCATTTTTAAGTAAGGTCACGCCTTCCAGCGCCATTTCTTTTGCGATCGCAATATGTGCCGCGCTTCGCACAACTTTTTTAGGCGCCTTTTCTTCTACATACGGATTTTCAAAAAGGCCCATTTTAAACTTTAAACGCAATACATATTTTACAGCTTCATCTAAGCGCGCTTCAGAAACTTTTCCATTTTCAAAAGCGTTGAGTAATTCATCGTCAAAGCCATTCCCACCTAAATCTGAATCTACACCGGCGTTCATCGCCAAGGCAGCAGCATCCTCAAAAGTTGCAGCCGCGTGATGATCACCTTTAATACCTTCGATGCTTGCCAAGTCTGAAACCACAAATCCTTCAAAACCCCATTGCTCGCGCAATAAACCGGTAAGCAAGGCTTTATTTGAAGTACTCGGAATTCCATCAACCGAACTGTACGCCGTCATTACAGAAAGCACACCAGCATCGATTGCTTTTTTAAACGGATACATATAATCTTGCATGAGTTCGCGTTGCCCAATATGTACTGCATCACCGTTGTGACCACCTTCTGAAACGCCGTATGCAGCAAAATGCTTTAAAGTAGAAATTACACTTTCAGGATTTTCTATTCCTTCACCTTGAAAGCCTTCGATAACGCCCAATCCCATTTCAGAAATCAAATAAGGATCTTCGCCGAAGGTCTCTTCTACACGGGACCAGCGCGGTTCACGTGCAAGATCCAGAATAGGACCGTAACCAATGTGCGCCCCTTGAGCACGTAATTCTTTTGCTACAGCGGCTCCCATTTTTTTATTCAATTGCGGATTAAAGGTACTCGCCTGACCTATGGCTGATGGAAATTCGGTAGTCCCAATAGCCATATGGCCGTGCATCGCTTCTTCCGCCAGAAATAAGGGGATTCCTAATCGGCTTTCTTCGATAGCAACTTTTTGAATGGCGTTAGTCGCTTTTGCAGCGAGTTCCGGATTCAGACCATTTGACAAGGTTTTTTGCGTCCAGGGATCGGCACGCATCACCCCCCAAAGGGCGCCAATTTTCTGTTCTTCGATCGCCGTTTTTAGCGCTTCGCTTGCTTTAACCGAATTACCAGTTTTTGTGTACATTTTCCATCCCAAAAGTGTAGTGAGTTGTCCTACCTTTTCTTCGATGGTCATACGCTCTACGAGATCGGTAACGCGATCTTCTATTGGCGCCTGCGCATTCTTATAGACTGCATTTACAGGAACTTCTTCTTGAGCGCAAAGCTGCGCCACTGCGAAAACAAGCACGAACACAGTGGCAAACAACTTCTTCAAATAAATATAACACATAAGGTTCTTTATCAATTTTGGTATCGCTTTGTGAAAAACGCAAACTTTACGTTAGAATTTCAACAATAAGCTTTTTAAAACTAAAAGAACATTCAACAGATTTGAAAAATAATCGCTGAATAACCGCTGAACGTAGCTTAGTAACGCTAAATATTAAGATTTTTTTAAATGTTTGTAAAGTAGGTGTAATCGCCTCCAGCCTTTGAAAACGTTGTACTTGGTTTAAAGATTAAATATTAAATTAGTATAAAGTTAATCCCAAAGCAGGTCTTCGCTTAAACAAAAAAAGGGTGCTTTTGCGAGCACCCTTTTCACCAGAAACAATTTAAAAAAACTCAAAAAACTCTCGTTTTTATGCGCTGCCATAGCTTCACCAGGGCTATGGTTGCAATCAGCGTGAGTAACGTTAGGATGCTGGCTTGGGTATAATACCCGTAAATCCAGTATCCGGTGCTAAAAAGCGCACCATATATTGTGACACAACCTACCAATGTGGCTAAAATACCCGCAGGAACAGACCATTTCTGATTGGTCGTAACTAAAGCAACACCTTGGGCACGTGCTTTAATAATAATTTTCTCCCAACCGGGACCACCGGGTTGTGTTTGTTTATAAAAATCAAATAAGGTTTTATCCTTTTCAGGGCGCGTCAAGAAGGTAACTGCTAACCAAACAATTGTAGTTAAAAGCACTACAACAGGATAGGTTGACCAGTTAGGCAATACACCATCTGCTTCGGCGGTACCAAAGAGCACCACTCCTAAAGAAGTAAAGTTGAAAAGAATGGAAATAATTCCTGAAGAAAACATTGCAGAGATCTCACTCCACGCGTTGATTCTCCACCAAAACCAGCGTAGAATAAATATCAATCCGGTACCTGCTCCAAACATCAAGATAATGTTGAAGAGTTGATATGCATTAGTCAATAGTAACGCAACCCCTGAACTTACTACCATCAACAATACTGTTGAAATTCGGCCTACATTTACCAGTTCTTTTTGAGAGGCTTTCGGTTTAACATAGCGTGCGTAAAAGTCATTTACTACGTACGATGAACCCCAGTTCAAATGCGTTGAAATTGTTGACATATAGGCTGCAATCAGTGACGCCATTACCAAACCTAGCAATCCGCTTGGTAGTTTGGTCAACATAGCAGAATACGCCAAATCATCACCCAATTTACTTTCCACAATATTTGGGAATGCCTCGTGAATGCTGGCAATATCAGGATATACTACAATTGAAGCTAAGGCTACTAAGATCCACGGCCAAGGACGCAACGCATAGTGCAAAGCATTGAAGAAAAAGGTTGCTCCAATTGCGTGATTCTCATCTTTAGCCGCAAGCATACGCTGCGCAATATAACCACCACCTCCGGGTTCTGCACCTGGATACCAAGCGCTCCACCACTGTACCGCAAGCGGAATAATCAATAGTGTGATCAGGGTCGTGGTATCATTAAAATCAGGAAGTATATTTATTTTGTTAATAACCGCTTCATTCGCCATTAGACCTTCCATCCCACCAACTTCGGGTAGATTTACGCAATAATATGCTGCGCCAATACCACCTGCCATTGCAGCAAAAAAGAGAATAAAATCAGTATAAACAACGCCTTTAAACCCTCCGATCGTACTGAAGATCACGGTAACCAATCCAGCATAACCTATGGTTTCTAACGGTGTTAAGCCAAGCATAATTTGCCCGATTTTAATAGCAGCAAGCGTTACTGCACTCATCGCCATTACGTTGAAAATCACACCTAAATATACTGCTCGAAAACCACGTAAAAACTTCGCAGGTTTTCCGCCGTAGCGCAATTCATAAAACTCGATATCGGTGTTGACTTCAGACTTTCTCCAGAGTTTTGCATAGACAAAAACAGTGAGTAAGCCGGTGATCAAGAACGCCCACCAAACCCAGTTACCGCTTACACCTTGATTACGTACAATATCAGTAACCAAGTTAGGCGTATCTGTCGAGAAGGTTGTGGCCACCATAGAGATCCCCAACAACCACCACGGCATGTTTCGGCCTGAAAGAAAATATTCAGAAGAGCTTTTACCTGATTTTTTTGCAACGAGAAGTCCGACAATCAGGGTTGTTGCAAAAAAGCCAATGATAATGGCATAATCAAGTGTTTCTAAAGCTACCATAGATGAATATTCGTTTATGTTAAAGTTCTTTTTTGGCTATTTTCAACTTAAAAATGATAACGCATAAATGCTTCCATCGCTGCATATTCAGCAAGACCTAAAGCTCTGTACTTACTAGCAGTTTCTTTATTTCGATCTTCTGCACGCACCCAAAATTCTCGCAGGTCTTCTCCTTGAAACATCACACCATCTTTTTGTGATTGGTGATAGAAAATGGCCTGTCTCTTTTTCAGCACCTGATCTGGGCTCATTGGAACTGCCATCTCGATTTCGTGCATTTCAAACTCGTGCCACGCGCCGCGGTATAACCACACCCAGCAGTCGTTCATATACGCCTCGCTCTTAAGTTGCTCAAGCGATTCAAATATAATATTTAAACATACTTTATGCGTTCCGTGCGGATCTGCAAGATCTCCCGCAGCATAGATTTGATGAGGCTTAACAGTCGCGATTAGATCATTTACAATATCTACATCATCTTGCGACATGGGATTCTTTTTAATTCCTCCTGTTTCGTAAAACGGAAGATCTAAAAAGTGAACGTGCTCATCAGGAACTCCTTCAAAACGGGTCGCTCCTAGTGATTCGCAGCGTCTGATGATTCCTTTTAACTGGCGTACTTCAACCGGATCGATCTCGTTACGCTGTTTGTTTTTTATTTGTTCTGCGATCGCAGCAAATTTTTCTTTATCTCCGTTACCAATTTGCGCAGCAACTTCGGCAAACTTCAAAGCTTCGTGATCTGAAACTGCGATATTTCCTGAAGTTTGATAAGCGATATGCACCTCGTGCCCTTGCTCTACCAGACGGTCAAAAGTACCTCCCATAGAAATCACATCATCGTCAGGGTGCGGACTAAAAATAATCACGCGTTTTTTCTCTGGGGTTGCACGCTCTGGTCTGTTAGTATCATCAGCTCCCGGCTTACCACCCGGCCATCCGGTAATGGTATGCTGCAGCTTGTTAAACATTTCGATATTGAGATTATACGCAGAACCTTGAAGCGCCAATAGGTCTGACATCCCGTTGTCGTTATAATCTTTATCGGTAAGACTTAAAATCGTTTTATTTACTTTTTGGCAAAGCCAAAACACCGCTTTTGCAGTCAATTCTTTAGTCCAATCACAAGTACCCACTAACCACGGAGTTTTCACTCGGGTTAATTCTGAAGCAGCTGCGTCGTCAAGCACAAATGTGGTATTCTCATGTTCCTGAAGATAAGTCGCCGGAACGTGTGAAGAAATCTCACCTTCAATGGTCTCTTTTAAGATCTCAGCTTTATTTTGCCCCCATCCTAAAAGTACAATTCGCTTAGCGCCAAGTACCGTATTGATCCCCATAGTGATCGCTTTTTTAGGCACATTAGACAAACCTCTAAAGGCTCCTGAAGCATCAGCACGGGTTAGATAATCTAAGGTGATCATTCGGGTTCCACTATTAAAATGCGAGCCCGGTTCGTTAAAACCAATATGACCGGTTCTACCAATTCCCAAAAGTTGAAAATCGAGTCCGCCGGCAGCTTTTATTTTTTCTTCGTAAGCGATACAAAACGGCTTGATCTCTTCTTGAGAGATCGTCCCATCAGGGATATTCACCTGATCTGCAGGAATATCCACGTGATTGAATAAATGCTCGTGCATAAAGTAATGATAACTTTGCACGTCTGACTTATCCATTGGCCAGTATTCGTCAAGATTAAAGGTGATTACATTTTTAAAGCTCAAGCCCTCTTCCTGATGCATACGCACAAGTTCTGCGTAAACATTAATTGGGGAAGAACCTGTGGCAAGGCCTAAAACACACTTTTCACCGGCAGCTTCTTTGCTTTTTATTAAATCTGCAATTTCCTGCGCTACAATCACTGAAGCATCGGTAGCATTCTGAAAGCTGATGTTGTGTATCTTTTCAAAACGCGTTTCTTCAAACTTTCCCGCGGGTTCATATTTGATCAATGCTGAATCTTTAACCTGTAAATCCATATCTACTGAATGAGTTTTGCTGACTTTAAAAATGTTTAGAAAAGCTAACTTTTTTTGAAATTTCTACATCACCGCGCTACAATATCTAGCTTTCTAAGGATGAAATTCCCAATTTTCTTAACTATTTCAAAAAAGATTCGATAGACAACGGCTGTAAGAAGCTAAATAACATCAATTGCAGGGCTCTGGTATTTGCAATTTGTTATCAAATTGCAAAATATATTGAGCATCTTACTCAAAAATCACCTCCCCGGCATTCACCCATTCTTTATGCGTGATTGCTTGTTTTTTGATAGATTTTCCGTTGATTGAAAAACCAGCTGAGACCTTTGATGGGTTTTCTGAAACATTTTGTATCACCAAGGTGTCGTTAGTATTAAAATCAGGATTCAAATGAATAGTCACCTTGTTGAATTGCGGTTCCGAAAGCGTATAGGTTGCTTCGCCCGGAGTCATCGGGTAAAAGCCCATCATCGCATAAATGAGCCAGGCGCTCATAGTTCCTGTATCTTCATTACCCGGAAGCCCGGCAGGATTATCAGTAAAATACGTATCGATCAAATCAGCTACTTTTTCACGGGTCTTATAACTCTTCCCCGGAAGATAATTGTATAAAAACGGATACGCAATATCAGGCTCATTAGCCATATCAAACTGATCTTCCGCAAAAAGTGCATCGAGTTTTGCCTCAAATTTTTTGGCACCACCCATCATTTTGATCATTCCCTTGATGTCGTGTGGCTGCATAAATAAATATTGCCACGCATTACCTTCTATAAAGCCCGGATTTTCGGTAAAATTAGCACCGGCAAGAGGGTCAAAAGGTTCGTACCAAGTGCCGTCAGACATTTTAGGTTGCAAAAAACCAGATGTTTTATTGAACAGTTTTTTATACGAAAGTGCGCGCTTCGTAAAACGCTTAGCATCTTCTTTTTTGCCTAGCGCTTGAGCCAATTGAGCGATACTAAAATCTGCAATATTATATTCCTGAGTGGTAGAAACAGGACCTGCAACGTCAGAGTCGACACTTACATAACCCTTTTCAATGTACTCAGCTATACCCGGGCGCAACGGATTATTTTCTCTAGCGTCAGCACTTTTGAGCATTGCCGCGTATGCCTTTTCCACATCAAAATCAGTAATTCCTCTTTGGTATGTATCTGCTAAAACTACTGCTGCCGGATCACCAACCATAGTAAATGTTTCGGTTGCATTAAGCTCCCACTTGGGCAGCCAGTCATTTTGATCATAGATCTCAAGCATAGAATTTACCATATCTAATTGCTCTCGCGGATACAGCAAACTCATCAACTGGTGGTAATTACGATAGGTATCCCATAGCGAAAACACCGTATAACGGGTACCGTCAGTTTTTTTAGTCGCTCGGGTTTTCATCGCGGGGTATTCGCCATTACTGTCATTCAAAATACTTGGCGCTATCTGCGTATGATACAAGCCGGTATAGAAAATGGTTTTGTCGTCTGCATCATCCCCTTCTACTTCTACAACGCTCAATTTATCATTCCATGCATTTTTGGTTTGTTGATATACCTCATCAAAAGTAGCATCACCTACTTCCTTATCAAGATTCTCTCGCGCGTTTGCTATACTCACATAAGAAACGCCTATTTTCATCACGACCTGCGTAGGCTTTTCAAAATCATACTGCACATAAGCGCCAATACTATCTCCCACCACTTCGCGCATAAATTGCTCTTTGAGACGCGTCTTTCCGTTATAACCCATCCACTGTGCTTCTACACCTTTATGGCTTGCCGGTTTATCCCAAATTCCAAAATTCTCAGGTGCTTCATAAATGCGCGCAACGAAATACACCGGATACGCACTTTCAGCATTATTGTAGCAAAACGCTCCAACCATTCGGTAACCTTCAATCTCTGTAGATGAATTGAATTTAAGCATCGCACCGTGCTCATTAGTAAGGCCGAGACCTAAATTCAATAAAAGATTGGCCTTTCCGGCAGGAAAACTATACCTGCTCACACCCACGCGGGTGCTTGCGGTCAGCTCCGTTTTCACATCATATTTATCTAATTCGACCGAGTAATATCCCGGTTTTGCTTCTTCGTTTTTATAGGTGGTCCCATACTCCAAATGTTGTGTTTTGAGTTCGCCGGTGGTTGGCATACTCAAAATCACACCTAAGTCAGGACAGCCCACACCGCTCATATTGAGGTGGCTAAAACCGGTTAAGAAGGTATTCTCATTTACATAAGGATTAGACAACCAGCGGCTGTCTTTCTCTAATACATTTTGACTTCCGGCGACATTAAACGGAGAAACGCTCGCCATCCCACGCGGAGCGATCGCTCCCGGATGCGTCGCCCCAAAATTAGAAGTTCCTATAAATGGGTTTACATATTGTGTGTAGTCTTTTTGTTGGGCCGTTGCTAAAAAACTAAAGCATAAAGCGAGCAACAACGCTACTCTTGAATACATCATGGGATTCTATGTTCTATTAATTCACTAAAATTTCATCAACAAATAACCACGCGCCGCCCCCTTTTGGAGTTTCGCTCAATGGTTTTATAGTTACTCGAAGATACTGCGCCTGCTGCTTTTTAAAATCGAGTTTGAAATTTTCAATTTTTGCACCGGGATTCGTCTGATAATCCCGTGTTGTTACAGCCACTTGCTGAAAGTTTGTTCCATCCTGAGACACTTCAACTTTCAGCTCCTCCGGAAAATAAATACCGGTTCCCTGCTCTTCTAAAGTTCCTACAACCACTTGCTGCACCTCTTTCAATTCCTGCAGATCGATCATAACCACCGCAGGATTATTGATCCATCCCTGCCAGCGACCATCTTTAAAGTATTTGCTTCCGCGCAGCACATCGACCAAAGCCGTCTCACCCGTTGACGGGTAACTCGCGCTGTATTCAAATTTATAGGTTACGGGCTTTGCAACCGCTTGATGAAAGTCAAAAAACTTATTCATCGTATCGCCCATTTGATTCCCGTTTTCAAAAACTGCCGCTTTTACGCGTGTCGTACTATCAATTTTTAAAGGTGTTTGATAAAGTTCTGCTTCTGGGGTCAGCTCTGCTTCACCCAAAACATATCTAATTTCAGTATCCGGGAATTCCGAATGTAAAGCCACGGTGATCTCTCCGGTTTTAAGATCTATGGCAGATTCTTGCTGAACGGCAAACGCACTCTTAGCATAATTGATCTCCATCACATCAAAACGCTGCATCATTTTACGCACACGGTGTGTATAATTTTGCCAGTCAATCTTCTCTTTAGGACTCCAGAGCACTTCTGCTAGAGCTGTCAATCGTGGAAACAGCATATATTCTGAATGTGCTTCAGTAGGAATATATTCTGACCATAAATTGGCTTGCCCGCCCAATACGTGTTTCTTTTGTTCGACGCTCATCGAATCTACAACTGGACTAAACTCATATACTTTCTCTAACGGAAGAAATGCGTTAAAGGCTACTGGTTCGTGGTCTGGACTGCCCTGATAATAATCAAAATACATGTGGCTTACCGGCGTCATAATCACATCGTGACCAGCCTTGGTCGCTTCCCAGCCTCCTTGAAAACCACGCCAACTCATCACCGTGGCCTTTTGTGGCAAACCACCTTCCAGGATCTCATCCCAACCGATCAAGGTTCGATTATGCTCACTGAGAAATTTCTCGATGCGCTTCATAAAATAGCTTTGAAGTTCACCGGTGTCAGCAAGACCTTCTTCTCGCATTAATTTTTGACAAGAAGGGCAAGTTTCCCAATTGGTTCTCGTGGCTTCATCACCGCCGGCGTGAATGTACTCTCCCGGAAAAAGCGCCATCACTTCGGTTAGCACATCTTCTAAAAATTCAAAAGTGGTTTCTTTACCGGGACAGTAAATATCGGTTATAGGCCAAACGCCACCAGACGGAACCGCAATAGGCTCATCGGTGCACGATAACCACGGGTACGCCGCGATCGCACTCATCACGTGCGCCGGCATTTCAATTTCAGGAATTACGCGAATTCCTTTTGCTTGCGCGTAAGCGACAATCTCTTTAATATCTTCTTGCGTGTAAAAACCACCGTAAGTTCCTTTTTCCTCAGGGTCGTTTTTAGTACGGGCATTCCAATGTTTATCTTCTTGATCTACGCGATAAGCACCAACTTCAGTAAGCTTAGGATATTTTTTGATCTCAATGCGCCACCCCTGATCGTCTACAAGGTGAAAGTGAAACGTATTCAGTTTTAAAAACGCCATACGATCCAAATGCTTTTTGATGTATTCTTTACCAAAAAAATGTCGAGAAACATCTAAATGACTTCCACGATAGGAATATTGTGGCGCGTCGTCAATGTTAACATTAGGAATATACAAGGCTAAATCTGAAACCTGCGTTTTGCTTTCTACCTCCTTCGGAAGCAATTGCCTGATGGTTTCTAACCCGTAAACAAAACCCAATTTTGAATTGGCTTCTAAAAGCACTTTATCAGCAGTAACATCAAGTGTATACGCTTCCTCTTCCAATTCAGAATTAATACTTAACTGAATGCTGTTAGCAGTCTCTTCTGAGGCAATATCTAAGCTAAAGCCCGCAGAATTTGAGAGTAAATCATTGATGATCCCCGTCAGTTCTTCTAGGCTATCATTTGTGATTACAAAGCGAGTTTCTCGAGTGATCTCAAAACTGCCCGAATGTAACTCCAAAGATTTAGGCTGTGGAATCAAAACCAGATCAGCTTCGGTGAACGATGGATTTTTACTTTCGGCGCAGCCTAGTAAAGCGATACTAAAAAAGAAAAAGAGCGTTTTTATGAGTTTCATCAAAAAGAATTTTAGTGTTCTATTCTACTTATAGTCCTGATCGGGTTTTGGCATTTCTAAACGTTGGTCTGTAGCGTCAGCGGTCATTTCAAAAAGCAGTTCGCCACCATTGGTTATTTCGCTATGCGTGATAAAGCCACGTTTTAAAGGTTTTCCGTTGAGAAAAATCCTTTTTACGTAGGTGTTTTTATCAGAAAAGTTTTGTGCTGAAATTATAAACTTCTTATTGCCAGGAAGCTTGACCTCAGCTTTTTCAAACAGCGGAATACCCAAAATATATGCGCCCTGCGCCGGATTTACAGGATAAAAACCCAATGCGCTAAAAACATACCACGAAGACATCTGCCCACAATCTTCATTTCCGCAGTGCCCGTAAGGCTCATTTTTATATTGCGTTTTTAAGATTTCGCGAATGCGTTCCTGCGCTTTTGAAGGCTTCCCTACATAGTTATAAAGATATGCCACGTGGTGACTGGGCTCATTACCGTGATTATACTGCCCGATCATCCCGGTGCTAAAAATTGGGAGTTTATCAGTAGGCTTGGGATACAAGCTAAACATTGAATCAAGCTTTTGCTCAAAAGCAGTGCTTCCGCCGGTTTTTTTAATCAAGCCTTGAATGTCCTGAGGCACAAACCAGTAGTACTGCCACGCATTACTCTCGCTGTAAAAACGGGTATATTCTTTAGCTACAAAGGGCTCAACAAATTTGTTTTCAACTGTTTTAGGTCGGAAGAAATTGGTTTTGTTATCGTGTAATTTTTTCCAGTTTTCCGCACGTTTACTGAAGTATTTATATTCTTCTTTTTTACCTAAAGCCTTTGCAAATTGTGCGATGCACCAATCGTCATAGGCATATTCTAAAGTTTTAGAAACACTCCAGTCTTCGTTTTCCTCAGCTGCCGGGACATAGCCCAATTTGCTATAAATAGGAATGCTTCGGTCTGCGGCAGTTGCACTCGCTTTGCAGGCTTCGTAAGCTAATTCCGCATCAAAATCAAAACCTTTAAAATAGGCATCTACAACCACAGGAACGGCGTGATAGCCCAGCATCATATTGGTCTCGTTGCCTTGCATCGACCAAACCGGAAGCAAACCCGTTTCTTTATAATGCGCCAATAGCGATTGAATAAAGTCCGGCAGACGCTCTTGCTGAATGATCGTATATAAGGGGTGCGCTGCGCGAAAAGTATCCCACAAGCTGAAGGTATCAAAACGGTCAAAACCTTGAGCGATATGCACCTCATCATCTGCACCTTTATAAGCACCCTTTGGATCATTTAAAAGTGTAGGCGCCAACATAGATTGATACATCATGGTATAGAACAATGCCTTCTGATCTTGATCTTTAGTAGTGATCTTAACCTTACTCAGCTGGTTTTCCCAAACAGCTTCGGTTTGTTTTCGGTAGGCATCAAAATCAAAATGCGAAGCTTCGGTGTTCATGGAAGCGTAAGCTCCTGCGATATTTGCCGTGGATAAAGCCGTTTTTACCACCAGCTGCTCCGCTTCCGCGGTAGCGTAATTGAGTATGATTTTAGTATCGGTTCCCTTTGCTTCTTGATCTATTTTATTTTTTCCTTCAAAAAGGGTGTAGCTCTCAAAAGGTTTAGAAAACTGCATCACAAAATAAATACGCTCATCTTTAGCCCATCCGGTTGATTTGCGATAGCCTTCTAGTGTTGTATTGTTTACTACTTTGATATAGGTGTCTGTGGCACGATCCCAGTTGAGCGCATACCCCAGATCTACATACACTTGCGAGGCGCTATCCTTTGGAAACGTATACCGCTGAATTCCCACACGCGGCGTTGCAGTAAGTTCGACGTTGATCTCATAATCGGTCAGTTCTACCTGATAATACCCCGCAGATGCTGATTCCTGTTGGTGATTAAATGCAGAAAACGGGCGGTACCCGTTTGCTTCAATGCGTTTTGATGATTTACTATTGACCGGCATCACCAGGATGTCATACAAATCTCCGGCCCCGGTTCCTGTTAAATGCGTATGCGAAAAACCGCTAATAATGCTGTCTTGATAAAAATATCCTGCAATGCGGTCCCAACCCGGCGTACCAATATCCGGACTCAGTTGCACCATTCCGTAAGGCGCAGTTGCCCCGGGATAAGTATTCCCGGGACCATCTGTTCCTATAAATGGATTAACACTAGAAGTTAGGGATTTCTGTGTAAAGCCATACACACTAATAAATAGGCTAAAACCTAAAAGAAGGTATTTCATTAAATATTGTTTGCTTCTTTAATTACTGCAAGGAGCTCTGGTGTAAGCGCATTGCCATCAAAGAATGACGCTCCTTTTGCACCATTTTCTTTTGCTAGCTGAATCGCTTTTGCTAAGTCTTCCGCGCTCATTTCAGGCACATAAATACCGGTATGCAATTCGGTACCTGTTCCTTCAAGATCTTTTACACCTTGACCTGTAGCAAAACCGATCCAGTCGATCTCTTCGTTATAAAAGTTGTGGTAGATCATTGGTAAAACCACATCAATATTCCATTTATCCCAACGTTGACGCACCATATGATCTGCCATTTCAGGATAAGGAAACACTGCTCCTGTTAATAATTTTCCATTTTTATGGGCTACTTCATAAGCATCATCAACTACGGCTTTGATCTGATTTAAACGGAATTGCTTCCACTCCATATCAATTGCAGTATTATGTGATTCTAACGGATTTTTATGATGTTCTTCTTCAAACTTCGCTATACAAGCGTCGCAATAGCAAAAATCATATTCTGGCAGCTCTGTATCTTGAACCAGGTCGTATTTTGGTAACAGACCTATCGGCAAGAACACATCTGGATAGCGAATGTAATCTAGATGAAAACTGCTCACTCCTTCTACCTTGGTCAGCTTATCGATCAAGCCTAAAATGTGATTACGCGATCCCTCACGAGTAGGACATAAAAACTGGTAATAATCTACATATGGGCGATGGTCAAACGTTGACTTTCCTTCTTTACTTACCGCATACCATTCCGGGTGTTTTAGCGCAACAGTGTCTCCGGGGCGGTTCATCGTGAACATCCACGCGTGTACTTCGAGACCTTCTGCAGTTGCTAAAGGAGTAAGGCGCGCCAATAAATCAGCATCTGCATTGGTGTTGATCAAAACGGCATCGAGACCATTTTCGGCATAATTTTTAAATTCCTCGACATAAGAATCGTCGCTGCGTTTGGGATCTGCAGTCGTCCAGGTCCAGAATTTAAAATCTTCAGAAGCTGAAGAATCTTGTGTTTTTTCAGCTTGATCTTTATTTCCCGCAGGATGCATATTGTCAATACAAGAAGTAGCCACTATCGCTACCAGCAGTACAATGAGGTGTTTTAGTTTCATAGGTTTCCTTAATTAAGTTTTAAATATTTGCCGTCTTCCTGAATACGGTAAACCGCATCTGAAAACGGACTTTCAACAGTAATTGACCAGCCGTACGTGTGGTTTTCTAAAACCGGAGTTATGGTTTTATTCTCTAACTGAAATGCTTCTGCATTTAGCGCATCAAGCGAAGTTGCCCACGTTTTATTTTCAGAGAAATATGCTTTTTGAGCACGATAAAATTCATACAACTTCCAGCGGATCTGCTCATCTTGCGGAATCGTAAACGCAATTTCTTCCGAAACCGGCTTGGTAGAAAAATACACATACCCCCAATGCTCCGGTTCGTGCATATTGATCACACCTTGTGGCGACCAAACCCAGTTATATTCCGGTAGAAATTTCCCGGAAGCATCTTTTTTACGGCTGTAAGTACTTCCATCTAAATCGTGATCCCAGTTGACTCTGGAGAAGTTTATACGCCAGAAGTTATCTGCCGGCACATCGTTACTCCCGCTCGCTTCCTTCAATACTTTCCAAGGCATTGCGATCTCAACGCTCCAGCTCTTATCTGTATCGGTAGGGTCGTTTAAAGTACCATTAATCGACACCGCGGTTTGCAAGCCTTGAATATCCCAACTATCAACTACAGGAGCTGACTCGCGGTAAGGTTTTACTAAGAGTAAATCCCAAACCGTGTTGAGCGCATTCATCTCAAACTCATAATAGTTGTGCGTATCGCCATCAGGATCTATAAAAATCTCAAAGTCATTATTGTAAAAAATCACAGTGTCGCGCTGCTTTAAGGTCGCCCAAATATGAGGCTCTTTAAGCTCTGCGTAGAAATACAGATTTTCATCATCCCAAAGCATTTTTACCCGTGTATCGTACTTTGGGATCTTGACACCTTCGATGTCTATAAATGATTCTGAAAATGGGGCTGCTTCCCAAACTTTTTCCTCTGCTTTTCCGTCAATTGTTAACGGTGCATCAATGTGATGTGCAACATAAGAACGAGGTTTCACTTGGGCGAAACTTCCGTAGGTAATCAAAAGCAAGAATATAGAAAGGGCAGTTTTAATCATTTTTACAGGCTGTTATTTTTAACGAAATCAATGATCTCGCTCAGTTTTCCAAAAGCCACCGAAGTTACGGTATCTGACGCTCCATAATACAAGGCCACCTTATCTTCTTCTACCGAATGTAAGGTCGCACACGGAAACAACACATTAGGCACATCACCTACCAACTCATACGGTGCAGCCGGTGCAAGTAAATACGGCTGACTACGGTACAATACTTTATCTGGGCTATCTTTATCTAAGAGCGCCGCTCCTACCGAATATCTAAATCCGTTGCAGGTGTTGATCACCCCGTGATAGAACAGTAACCACCCTTCATCGGTCAAAATAGGCACAGGTCCCGCACCAATTTTTGTACACTGCCAAGCGCTATCTGTAAACGGTGCAACTTTCATCACACAACGGTGCTCGCCCCAATATTTCATATCAGGACTGTAGCTGATATAAATGTCTCCAAAAGGCGTATGCCCATTATCACTAGGACGGCTCAACATCGCGTATTTCCCATCTATTTTCTGCGGAAGCAACACACCGTTTCTATTAAAAGGAAGAAAGGCATTTTCGCACTGAAAGAATTCTTTAAAGTCAAAAGTGTACCCAATACCAATAGTTGGTCCGTGGTAACCGTTGCACCACGTGATCCAATAGCGGTCTTCAATAAAACAAACGCGTGGGTCGTATTTATAATCAGAATCGATCATCTCGGTGTTTCCAGCACCAAATTCAATAGGGTCGTGATTGATCTCCCAGTTAATTCCATCTTTACTGAAGCCGGCAAAAATATTCATTTGCACCGCTTTGTTATCGCATCTAAAAACTCCTGCATAGCCATCTTCAAAAGGCACAACAGCCGAATTGAAAATACTGTTAGAACTGGGGATCGCATACCTGTCTATAATAGGATTTGCGTCATAACGCCACATTACATCAGTGCTGTTTGCCGGTCTGTCTTGCCAAGGAATTTGCGTTGTACTCATATATTGTATTCTATATTTTTACCCGTTGCGGGTGTTTTGTATTGATTTTAATTGTTCAGTTTTTTGACTTTATCCAGCCAAGTAAATTTTAAAATAAGGGTAGTCACTCCAAAAACCAGTAAGCTTATCGCAGTCTTCTCATAGTCGCGCACCACCAGATAAATAGGCAATAAGATCATACTGGATTGCCAAACGATCCCCACGATACAGTTAAACATATCCAGGCCAAAATCTGTATTCTTGCCAACTTGCTCTTCTTGGGTTAGCTGCTCGCGTACCGGTTTCCACCAACCCCAGGGATGTACAGAAGTGTAGAAACTTTTTAAGGTTTTTAATGCCGTAGGCGGAGTTAGATAGGTTCCTAAGAACGAGCCTAAAAGGGAAAATCCTAGAATTATGGGAAATAGATAAATCGCCGGAATATGCGAATACCAGAATAGGAAGCTTCCTTCGGCATAGGTTGATGCGCCCTGATCTATCATAAACTGAAGCGTTGCGATCACCAGACCGCTTAACATTCCCCAGAAATAACCCCAGCCGTTAAAACGCCACCAAATCCATTTTAGGAAATTAGCCGCAACGTAACCACCATACAGCGAACTCGTTATCCACAACGTGATCGAGTTGATCGATTCTGCAAAGAAGCCCATAATTACTCCTAAAGTTACTACAGCGAAAGACGCGATATGACTTGCTTTTACATAGTGTTTATCAGTCGCTTCAGGCTTAAAATATTTCTTATAAATATCATTAACGATGTAGGCAGGCCCAGCGTTTACAAAAGCCGAAAAAGTTGACATAAAGGCTGCTAACAAGCCGGCAAGCAACAAGCCTTTAATTCCCACAGGCACGTGATTATTGATCACCTGCGGAAGAATAACTTCAAGATCATTGCTGGTTACGCCGCCTGCATTGGCAAGTTCAGGAGCGATGTAAACCAAGCCTAAAAGTACAATCGCAGCGATCATTAAATACCGAGGAATAAATAATACCAGATTGGTAAATCCGCTCATATAGGCTGCATCTTTTGCGGTGCGCGTAGATAAAATACGCTGCATATCATAGCTAGGCGTTGGCCCGGCGATACTTGCAAAAAATCCTTTAAATAGACTCATTCCCACAAAAGCACCAAACATCTTATAACCTTGCGTATCTATAAGTCGGTTAAATTCTTCAAAGTCGCCCGACCAAAATCCGGTGAGTTGGCTACCAAAAGTAACTTTGGTCCATTCTGCTGGGATCAATGCAGTGATTTCCGCATCGGTAAAGGAGAAAAAAGTGTATCCTGCAACCAAAATTCCTGCAAGAACCATTATCCCAAACTGTAATACTTCAGTAGAAACTACAGAGAACATTCCACCTTTAATTGTATAAATCGTTGTGAGTAAGATCAGGATCAGCGCATAGACTTGTTCTGCATTCAACAGCGTGAGATCACCAATAACGAAGCTTACATCCCAAGGTAAGATCACGGTCATAAATTTACCGGCACCTTCAAAAAAATAGGCGATAAATCCTACTGAAGCCACCACGGCAAAAATCGCCACGATCAAGTGTGAAGCGCGGCCGGCTTTATCGTCGCCAAAACGAGAAAGAATCCATTCTGAACCGGTCATCACATTAGATCTGCGAATCCAAACCGCTAAGAACATCATCACAAAGACCTGGTTGAAAATGGGCCACATCCACATAAACATGAAGCTCTTCACGCCATACAGAAACAGGATTCCCACCATCCAAGCCGTACCCGAAACATCAAACATTCCTGAGCCATTACTCAAGCCCAGATAATACCATTTGATGCTTTTTCCGCCCAAGAAATAAGAATCGAGTCCTTTTGAAGCTTTTTTAGCCACGTAAACTCCAATCCCAATGGTGAGCAGCAGGTATATCGCAATTATGATTACATCAATACTCTCCATATTATTCTGCGTCTGCTGTCACACCCCAAGATTTGTTAGGTGTTGCTCCCATTACTAATTTGAGCTCACCACCAGCGGTGATCTGCTCGTGCGTAATGCTGGTTTGATTAAATTCTTCGCCATTCAAAGTAGCCAACTGGATATAGAAATTTTCTTCAGAAACGCCTTCGGCTGTAATAGTGAAGGTTTTTCCTGACGGAAGATTGATCGTTGATTTTGCATAAACCGGACTACCTATTTCATAAGCCGCACTTGCAGGATTAAAAGGGTATAATCCCATAGAACTCCACACATACCAAGCTGACATTTGACCGGCATCTTCATTACCACTTAAGCCATTAGGCGTGGTATTGTATTGCGTTTTAAGAATATGATTTACCCAATATTGTGTTCTCCAGGGCTTGCCTGCACGATTGAATAAATACGCGATATGGTGACTAGGCTCGTTACCGTGTGCATATTGACCAATTAATCCCGAAATATCTGCGGAAGTAAAATCTCCTGTAATCTCAGAGCTTTCGGTAAAAAGCTGCTCAAGCATTCCGGTAAAGGGCTCAGCGCCGCCGTGTAGTTTTATAAAATTATCAGTATCGTGCAGCACAAACCAGCTATGTTGCCACGCGTTACCTTCGGTATAATCTGTGTTTTCACGGTGTCTTGAGAACTTAGGATCAAACGGCTCGTGCCACTGTCCTGTAGAAGATTTTCCGCGCATAAAGCCGGTTTCAGGATCATATAGCTTTTCGTACGACTTAGAACGCTCGTTGAAGTACTGATAATCTTCTTCGTGACCTAGAGCTTTGGCCATTTGCGCAACGCACCAGTCGTTATACGCATATTCTAAATTAAAAGTGACGCTTTCATCAATTTTATCAAAAGGAATATAACCGTATTCTTTTAAGAATTCGAGTCCGCGCTCATCACGCATTTGGGTGTTTTTCATCGCCTCATACGCCTTTTCCGCATCAAAACCTTTGATCCCTTTAAAGTACGCATCAGCAATAACGGGGATCGCGTGATTACCCGTCATCGTGTTGGTTTCGTTTCCGTAGAGCGTCCAGACCGGTAAACTTTTATGCACCTCATAATAGGTAAGCATAGAGTTTATGATATCGCTAGTTTTTTCTGGCTCTAAAAGACTTAACAATGGATTTTCAGCACGGAAGGTATCCCAAAGTGATAAGGTAGAATATGCGGTAAAATCTGCATCGATGATAATGTCATTTTCCTGACGGAATTGCCCATTGACATCGCTAAACGTTACCGGAGCGATCTGCGTATGATATAAGGCCGAATAAAAAATCGTCTTTAAAGAATCGGTTGGAGTTTCAACAACGATATGCTCAAGTTGCTTTTCCCAGATCTTTTTTGCTTCGGTTTTTGCAATTTCAAAATCAACATCGGCAGCTTCAGCAAAATTCTCTTTGGCGTTAGCTACACTTACAGAAGAAACCGAAACCTTAACAGTAACATCGCGGCTTCCATCAATATTGAAGAAAAACTGTGCTGCAGTAGTTTTTCCGCTTACGCTATCTGCGTCAACCACTTTTTTATCTGCAACTAAAATATGTCGCGCAATAGGTTTTGAGAATTGGGCTACATAAAACACTTTTTGATTTTTTGCCCAACCCGTACTATGGCGGTAACCGCTAATCGTAGTTTCATTTTCGATCGTGATCGCGGTTTCTGTTGGTGCGTCCCAATTGATCGCAAAACCAAGATCTAACACTACCGAAGCTTCACCAGCACCTTCGTAATTGTATTTTTGAAAACCGGTGCGTTTAGTAGCAGTAAGCCCTACTTTAATCTGTGGATCTTCAAGATAAACCGAATAATAACCCGGTTCTGCGCTTTCACGCTTGTGTGAATAGGTCGAGGCATACGGGCGGTCTGCCGGTTTCTCATAACTTCCTGAAAGATCAACCTCTTTGTTAGTAGGCATAAACAAGATGTCAGCAAGATCCCCAATTCCGGTTCCGCTTAAATGCAAGTTGCTAAACCCCGAAACAATAGAATCAGAATAGTGATAACCGGAACACCAATCCCAACCGTTAGTACCGTTATCAGGACTCACCTGCACCATCCCAAAAGGTACGGTAGCACCGGGATACGTGTGCCCGTGGCCGCCGGTACCGATAAACGGATCTACCTGCGCGGTAAGATTCAAATCCGTTTGAGGTTCGGTTTGTGGTTCTGCATCATTCTTACATGAAGCAAGGGTTAAAATTGCGATTAAGAAAAAGGATTTCTTTAACATTTGAATACGTTTTTTAGCCTGCAATGGGTTAATCTGTTAAGATTTTTAATAAATATGTGATATATTATCCCCGTTTCTGACTTTTATTAGACTAACGACAGTTCTCAAAAGCTAAACAGCTTAAAAACCAACTTTTGACTTATGCCCCTACGCAATTCTTTCAAAAATAACTTCTTGCTTAATGCCACTACAGGTTATAAAATTAACCTGACGCATCACGTGATTTTTTGGTTGGTCTATTTCCTGTTTAATTTTTTGCGCTGGGGAAGTTATTACAATGATTATTTCTACTCGTTTAAAGCGAATCTTCTAGGCTTTCCCATTCACATAAGCCTCACGTATTTTACGATCTATGTACTCATCCCGATGTTTATCTACAAGCGTAAATATGTGCTTTTTACGTTAAGCCTTATAAGTGCTATTTTTATAATGGTGATCATAAAATACGAACTTACTTACTTCTTGATCAGCAATAACGTGTGGCCCGAAGGTCCCGAAGAAACTACCAGTCTGGGTGTTAATTATGTGGTGGTGATGATGCTAGGAGAACTGTATGTGATTTCCTTTGGTGCCGCCATTAAGATCACTATTGATTGGCTTCGCGAAAGACAACTTGCAGCAAGTTTAGCCAAATCAAATCTGGAGACCGAACTGCGCTTTTTGCGCTCGCAGATCTCCCCACATTTTTTCTTCAACACCTTAAATAACATCTATTCTTTAAGTCTTGAAAAGTCTGAAAACACGCCCGAAACTATCTTGAAGCTTTCTGACTTGATGCGGTATTTACTGTATGAGACCAAAGAAAAAAGACAGCCTCTGGTCAAAGAGATCAAATTCATTCAAAATTATCTCGACTTGGAGCGCATTAGATACAACAAAAAACTGGATCTAAAGTTTGAGGTTACAGGCAATCCTAAAGGCAAAAAAATTGCTCCCATGCTGCTCATTCATTTTATTGAAAACGGCTTTAAGCACGGTGCAAGTAAAAATATTGGCAAGGTAAAGATCACGATTGATCTCAAGATAGAAGGTTCTTTTCTATATTTTAGAATGAGTAATACCCTGCCTCAAAAAGAGTTGCAAAACAAAATACCAAATGCCGGCGGAATCGGTATCGAAAATGTTGAAAAACGTCTTAAATTGGGCTACGGCGCTCAAGATTACGCGCTGAAGATTTACGAAGAAGACGGCGAATATAAAGTATATTTAAAATTAAGATTATTATGAGTTTAAGATGTGTGATCATAGACGATGAACCCCTAGCCATCAATGTGATTAAAAATCATATTGCACAACTTAAAGGTCTGGAAATTATTAAAACATTTGACAATGCGATCGAGAGTCTAGACTTCTTACGCACCACTGAGATCGATTTGCTGTTTCTGGACATCAATATGCCAGTACTTGACGGACTAAGCTTTTTAAAAAGTTTAGACAACAAGCCTATGGTGATCCTAACCACGGCACACGAGGAATACGCCGTTGAAGGGTTTGAACTTGAAGTGCTTGACTATCTCGTAAAACCCATCTCTTTGCCTCGCTTTTTAAAGGCTACCAATAAGGCGATCGCAAAAACTCAGGAGGCTCCTAAAAGCACCACAGAAAACGAATCGATCTTTGTGAAGGTCGATAAGAAGAAGATGAAAAAAGTATACCTTGATGACATTCTTCTAGTAGAAAGCCTCAAGGATTACATCAAAATAATTACTCTTAACGGCAACTACGTGGTCCATCAAACATTGGGAAGTTTTACTGACGAATTACCTAGCGCTCAGTTTGTGCGTATTCACCGCTCCTACACCGCCAATATCAATAAAGTTGATGCCGTTGAAGGCAACAGTGTTGAGATTGCAAACAAGCGTTATACCATAGGTCGCAATTATTTAGAAGACGCAAAAAATGCCATACTTCGCAATCAGTCCGGCAATTAAATTGTTAAAGTTTTAAAGCTAAAGCAAAGAATTCAAAGGGTTTAGGATGTTAAAATAGTTAACATTCTGCCAAGGGTTATTTCGCTATTTTTGGTTTTAAACTTTAACCGTATGAATAACCTTAATAAACTATATCTAATTCTAGTCTGCACATTTTCAGCGCTTGGCGTGCAGGCACAAGATCAAGTTTCGTTACAAATTATAAAAGAGCGCGATTCGTTACTGCTTAACCTCAACAAGCAATTAGAAGATAATGCGATTAAACTGAAATCGCTTCAAGGCGAGTTTTCTGACCTCAACCCTAACCGCACCAGTCAACGTCTGGGAAGTTTAGACAGTATCATTTCTAAACAGGAAAACCGAATTACTCTACTTGAGAATTCTAGAAAAATTCAGCTAAAACTGAATGGGCAATTGGCCTTTACCGAATTAATGAGCATTCATCGCGATATAAAACCTAGCAACCTGCTACTGTCTTCTCAGGAATTTTTCAGCAAGATCGCGGCGATCAATAACCCGATGAATTATCCTGCCTATGAAGCATGGTTTAAAGAATATCAAGAATGGTATGAGCGCAAAAAAGGTAAAGACAATTGGCTAGATCTGATCAACAAAAGCATTACTGTGCTTAACGAACCGGCAAGTAATGTACCGCTTTATGGATCTCTTTTTCAGACGTTTTCTACCGGAATCACTTCAGCAATGGAAATTGTGGGCGGAACAGGCAGAGACTTACGTGATAAAACTCCAGAAATGCTCAACGTGCTCAACACGGCAAGTCAATTCAGCCAGCAACAAAGCATTATAGACAACGAGTGGAAAAGCATCAACGAGGAGCTTAATAAGCTTGAAAATGAATACAACCGCTTACTTGAAGAGCAAGCCAAATATTACGGCCTAGATATGAGCGCGGTAGCTCAGTATCAGAACGCGACTCTAGACAGCGAGCGTGAAACCCTTAAAAATAAATTCAGAAAATCTATCAATAACAAAATCTCTGAATGGGAAAAGCAAGGCAATAAAGACTGGCTAACCGAAGTAGAGCGTTTTATGGTAAAAACGCAGTCGTTGCGTCAACGCTTTGGCCAACTTACCCTGCGTATGAAAAGTAATATTGGCAAATATCAAGAGCTGATCACGCATTTTTCTAAAAACGACAGTTTTGCCGAAGAGTTTAGAACCAAACTAAGAGATCTGGAAAGCAGTATTGACCAAGTAGATTCTAACTTCAATGCAGTATTTAATCCTTCAAAATACATTGAAGATTCTGCGGTAATGTATATCACACAATAAACAATCTGGCTATGAAAAAACTGCAGAAAGAAGACATTAAACAAGAAGTTTTTGATCTTTATGATGCTTATGCGCACAATAAATTAGAGCGAAGAGAATTTGTTGAACGGCTTTCTATGTTTGCCGTAGGAAGCATCACGGTGCCTGCTTTACTGAGTTTTTTGATGCCTGATTATGAAACCACCAGACGCATCGCTGCTGACGATCCTAATCTGGATTCTAAATTCATTACTTACAATTCACCAAAAGGCGGCGGAGAAATCAAAGCCCTGCTTTCGAAACCTAAAAACACTACTGAAAAATTAGGCGGAATTGTAGTTGTGCACGAAAACCGCGGTCTAAATCCGTATATCGAAGATACCGCCCGCATCGCCGCACTAGAGGGATTTATAACCATCGCACCTGATGCGTTGAGTCCGCTTGGCGGCTATCCCGGCAATGATGATGACGGTCGTGCGATGCAGCGTAAAAGAGACAGCAAAGAGATGCTTGAAGATTTTATTGCGGCTTATGAGTACCTGATAAATCATGAGGATTGCAACGGAAACGTTGGTGTGGTAGGTTTTTGTTTTGGCGGTTCTATCTCTAATATGATGGCGGTAAAAGTGCCTACTTTAAAAGCTTCGGTGCCCTTTTACGGCGGGCAACCTACAGAAGATATTGATCAGATTCAAGCGCCGCTTTTGCTACAGTATGCCGGGCTAGACGAGCGTATTAATGCCGGTTGGCCAGACTATGAAGGCAAACTGAAAGAGCACAATAAAGAATATGGGATGTTCTTATATCCTGATGTAAATCACGGTTTTCATAACAACACCACACCGCGCTATGACAAAGAAGCCGCTGAACTGGCTTGGGAACGTACAATAGCCTTTTTTAAAGAGCATTTGTCTTAGAAGAACAAAAACCAGAAATTACTTATTTCTCATATTTTAAACGATTTCGTTTCCATTTATTAGCCAAAAAGCGCTATTAGTCGAATTAGTTCTTAGGTTTTAAGATGCTTTATAATATTTACAGCATCCTAATCAACCATCCCATGAGACGTAACTTTCTGTATTTAGCCTGTTTTCTTTGCCTTTGTTTAAGTATTCAAGTTTTAAGTGCTCAAGAGCGCTATGAATTGAATACAGATTGGTTTTGCAATCCTATCAGTGATACCAAAGAAAACGGCATTACCCTATCTCAACCTGACTTTAAGCTAAAAAGATGGATGCCTGCGACCGTACCGGGAACAGTGCTAACTACGTTGCTTAATAATGAAAAAGTTCCTGATCCTTTCTACGGAATGAACAACAACAAGATCAAGGATATTTATGAAACCGGACGGGAATATTACACCTACTGGTTCACTAAAGATTTTGAGGAAACCGCAGCTCCGGGCGAACAAGTCTGGTTAAAATTCAGAGGAATCAACTACAGCGCTGATGTATATTTAAATGGTAAGAAAGTAAATCAAACGCCCTTTAAAGGAATGTATCTGCGTAGGGAATTTAATATCACTTCCCTTCTCAATAAAAATGGAAAAAACAGACTTGCCGTTTTGGTGCATCCGGCAGATGAAGTGGGAAATCCTAATGGAGGTCAAGGTGGTGACGGAACCATTGCTAAAGGTGTAGCGCTGCAATACACCGCCGGCTGGGACTGGATTCAACCAATACGGGATCGCAACACCGGGATTTGGGATAAAGTGTTTATCGAAAAAACAAAATCGGTAAACCTTAAGAATCCACATATTGTGACTTTGGTTCCCGGAAAACGCTTGCCGGGCGAATCGCAAGAACCTGCAACGCTACAAGTTTCTGCCGAATTGCAAAACACACAAAACACACCGATAAACGGAACATTACAATACCAACTCAACGGTAAAACCATTAAGACACTTGTAACGCTTTCCGCTAAGGAAACTAAAGAAATCGCACTTCCTGATTTCAGTTTAGAAAACCCAAAATTGTGGTGGCCCAGTGGTTATGGCGCTCAGAACTTGTACGACTTAAATCTTGAATTTGTAGTCGCAGATCAAGTTTCTGATAGCGAACAAGTAAAATTTGGAGTTCGTGAAATACAAACGAGCTGGAATGCGCATACCCGAAGTAAAGAGATCGCCGTCAACGGACAAAAAATCTTTATTAAAGGAGGTAACTGGATCATTTCAGATGCGATGCTTCGGTTTTCTGAAGAACGTTATGATGCTGAGATTCGTTTCCATAGAGATATGAACTTAAACTTGATCAGAATTTGGGGTGGAGCTTTGCCGGAGCGCCCTGAATTTTATGAAGCTTGCGACAAATACGGCTTGCTGGTGATTCAGGATTTCTGGATGTCTGGCGACTGTAACGGGCGCTGGGTTGACCCCATGAAAAAAGAAGACCAGTGGACACGCAGACAATATCCTGACGATCACAATTTATTTATCGAGTCGGCTGCAGATGCGGTTAAAATGCTACGCAACCACGCTTCATTAGCGATCTGGTGTGGTGGTAATGAGATCACTCCGCCAGCTGATATTTTAAGCGCGCTTAAAGATTCGATCTTGCCAAAATACGACAACACCCGTTGGTTTATAGACTATTCTAATTCTGATGAGATGTCCTACAATTTTAAAGGTGGTAATGGCGATGGACCCTACGGTATTCAAAACATCAACACCTTCTGGGGTGAGCGCACGTGGCCTTTCAATTCTGAAGTAGGCTCGGTAGGAACCGGTGACGCGGTCTCTTTAAAACGCTTTTTGCCGGAAGATCATCAAGTGATTCCGCAGGAATTAGAAGGTACCGAAAAAGTGGAAGACGAAGTATGGAGCTACCATAAATACATTGATTATGGCGACGCTATGGAGCCTTACGGAAGTCCAAAAGATATGGAGGATTTTGCCACCAAAGCACAATTGGTAAATTACAACCAATATCGCGGTTTAATGGAAGGCTTTTCTTCTCATATGTGGGATTGGTACACCGGTGTGATCATTTGGAAAACCCAAAACCCATGGACTGCCTTACGCGGTCAGATGTATGATTATTATCTGGATCCTAACGCCTGCTTGTACGGTTTGCGCAGCGGCAGCGAACCTGTGCACGCGATGTATGATCCCGTTGAGCAAAACATAATGATCGTCAACAACTCGTTTGAGCAACAGCACGATCTTATGCTGCGTTTAACTGCCTATGACATGGAAGGCAACAGCAAAATGATCACGCAAGTTTTTAATTATATTGAACCTTCTAGCGTACGCCAAATTATGTCTATAGCGCATTATATCGAAGAACTTGGGGCTGAAGAGGGTATGTTTTTATCGGTTCAATTGCTTGATGTAGATCAGGAATTGGTGAGTGATAATTTTTACTGGCTACCTGATGCTAACGGAACTTATTCCGGATTACAAAATATGGACAATGTGCAACTTTCAGCTAAAGCAAAGAAAATCTCAGCTACCGAAATTGAATTAACGCTTACCGCTGCTGAAGAATTTCCGGTAGCATTTTTTAACAGAATTTCGTTGATCGATGCTAAAACAGGCGAGCGCTTGCTACCCACATTTTTTAGTGATAATTATGTATCTGTAACCCCCGGCGGTGAAAAGAAAATCACGCTAAGCTATGATCAACTAAAAAATACTGACGCAAAAATTGAGATCGAAGGATGGAATGTACCAAAACAAACCCTCGACCTAAACTAAGATAAACAACACACTAAGATTTAAAAAGTCGGCAGCAACGCCGGCTTTTTTTGTTGGCATCAAACTTTAACCTCAATTTAAAATAGAACAACTGCGGGCTGCATAACTTTAAATACAAAAGAAAACTTATGAAATTTAATTATGTAGGCGATACCGGTCTTATGGTATCTGAGCTGTGTTTTGGGACGATGACCTTTGGCGGAGTAGATGCCGGAACGTGGAGCCAAATCGCATCGGTACCTCAGAAGGAAGTGAACCAGATGCTTAAAGCAGTATTTGACGCCGGAATAAATTTTATTGACACGGCTAATGTATATTCCTTTGGGCAATCAGAGCAATTACTAGGACAAGGATTAAAAGATTTAGGAATCAATCGCGATGAGGTGGTAGTCGCTACTAAAGTTTTGGGACCTATGAGTGAAAGTCCTAATGATGTAGGTCTTTCTCGTTATCATATTTTCAATTCGGTTGATGCGAGTTTAAAGCGTTTACAGCTGGATCACATTGATATTTTATATGTGCACGGTGTAGATGCCAAAGTGCCGGTAGAACAAATTTTACAATCGCTGAATGATATCGTCGCCACTGGAAAAGTGCGTTATATCGCCATTTGCAACTGGCCGGCGTGGATGGTGGCTAAAGCACAAGCCATCGCAGCGCACAAAGGCTGGCAAAAATTCATCGGACTGCAATATTATTATTCTGCTGTTTCAAGAGATATTGAGACCGAATTGGTCCCGATGGCTCAAGATCATAATCTGGCCATTTTTCCTTGGAGTCCGTTAGCGGGTGGTTTCCTTACCGGAAAATATTCTCGAGAAGGCAACAGTGAAAAAGGATCCCGAAGAGCCGACTTTGACTTTCCGCCTATTGATAAGGACAAAGCGTTTAACTTGGTTGATGTGATGCAAGAACTCGCAACTGTGCATCAGGTTTCCGTAGCAGAAATTGCGCTGGCTTGGGTGCGCCATCAACAAGGCGTGACCAGCACGATCATTGGCGCAAAAACCATAGACCAACTTCAATCAAACATCAAGTCTACCGAAATCAATTTGAGCAAAGAAGATCTAGAAAAAATAGATGCGGTAAGTCCAAAACCAAAGCTGTATCCCGGTTGGATGGTACAACGCCAATCAAGGTACAGACAGTAAGCTTTTAAAAATATCCTAAACAAAAAAACCTCTGATTTTCATCAGAGGTTTTTCCTTTGTACAGGCGGAGAGACTCGAACTCTCACACCTTGCGGCACTAGATCCTAAGTCTAGCGTGTCTACCAATTCCACCACGCCTGCATACTATTTTTAACGTACTTAGGACTCCCGTTAAAAACTTGCATCCTTATCTCTAAAAATGCGAGTGCAAATATAGGAAAGATTTTGAATATGAAAATCATTTTTGAAATAAATTTTTACGCTTTGTTCCTATAATTTTTAGAAGTCTCCTATTAAGCAACCTTCAAGACCTTATTAAGCTTTGTAGATTTGTTAGGAAATCATTCCTTAGCCATTCTGTATTTTTGCAAACAAGCACATAAAACATATGAAAGACATAAAAACTTACGTAGATAAACATCAAAAACGTTTTCTCGACGAACTTATAGCGCTTCTTAAAATTCCTTCTATCAGCGCAGATAAAGCCTATAGAAAGGACGTATTCAACACTGCAGACGCCGTAGCAGAACGCCTTAAAGAAGCGGGTTGTGACCTTGTAGAAATTTGTGAAACCCCCGGTTACCCCATTGTCTATGGGGAGCTAATTAAAGATAAAAACCTACCTACCGTTTTGGTTTACGGGCATTATGACGTGCAACCGCCAGACCCATTAGACTTGTGGGACAGCGCTCCTTTTGAGCCGGTTATCAAAAAAACAGAGCTGCATCCCGACGGAGCTATTTTTGCCCGTGGCGCCTGTGATGACAAAGGCCAGATGTATATGCACGTCAAGGCTTTAGAATATATGACGCAAAACGACGACCTGCCTTGTAACGTTAAGTTTATGATCGAAGGCGAAGAAGAAGTAGGTAGCGAAAACTTGGGTTGGTTTATTGCCCGCAATCAGGAAAAACTGGCCAACGACGTAATACTAATTTCAGACACCGGAATGATCGCTAAAGATACACCAAGCATCACCACCGGCCTGCGCGGACTCAGTTATGTGGAAGTTGAGGTTACCGGCCCTAACCGCGATTTACATAGCGGACTTTACGGCGGTGCGGTGGCAAATCCTATAAATATTTTGACCAAAATGATCGCGTCACTTCACGACGAGAACAACCACATCACCATTCCCGGGTTTTATGATAAGGTGGAAGAACTAAGCACCGAAGAACGTGCAAAAATGGCCGAAGCTCCTTTTTCTCTAGAAAACTATCAGAAGGCGCTTGATATTGATTCGGTTTATGGGGAAGCCGGCTACTCCACCAATGAACGTAACAGCATCAGACCTACGCTCGATGTGAATGGTATTTGGGGTGGTTATATTGGTGAAGGTGCAAAAACTGTGATTGCCAGTAAGGCATATGCAAAAATAAGTATGCGTCTGGTTCCCGATCAGGACTGGAAAGAAATCACCGAACTTTTCAAAAAGCATTTTGAGAGCATTGCACCTAAAGGCGTGCGCGTAAAGGTTAAGCCGCATCACGGCGGACAAGCCTACGTAACCCCGATAGACAGTTTAGGCTATCAGGCTGCTGAGAAAGCGTACGAAAAAACCTTTGGCAAAACGCCTATCCCACAACGTAGCGGCGGGAGCATCCCGATTGTATCGTTGTTTGAGCGCGAACTCAATAGCAAAACAATCTTAATGGGCTTTGGTCTGGACAGCGATGCGATTCACTCGCCTAACGAGCATTTTGGCGTATGGAATTTCTTTAAAGGCATTGAAACGATTCCGCATTTTTACCACGAGTTTACCAAGCTTAAAATGGCAGAGAAGTAAACTACAGATTTGGGCGTGACCCCGCAAAAAAGCGGGGTCGGGCTTTTGGCAGTCGCTTTTTGCAAAAAAGCAAAAGAGCTCCAACAATGCCTCAATCCCTCACGCAAGGTTTCGGTAATCAGTGTCGGTTTTCAATTTTCGGCACTCAGATCTTTTAAACCTTGACTTGAAATAAAAATGGATCTCGACTGCGCTCGATCTGACATTGAATAACTTGTAATACATAAGATTTCTAAACTAAAAAACCCGTATAATGTACGGGTTTTTTAATTTTCAATTTTGAACCTTGAATTTTAAATCCTAATCTGTGCATATTTCGCCTGAATAAACATAAACACGGCATAAGCAACAAGACCGAGTGCTACGATGCCCATCACGGCAGCGCCAAAATTATCTTGTAAAAAATCAAAAGCGGCCACTTTTCCGCCGGCATCTGCTCCGTTTCCTAAGGCTACTTTGAAAAATAAAAAGGCTAAAATTCCGGAAACAATTCCTCTTGAAGTAAATCCGATTTTTCCGGCACGAATTAAAGCTTTACGCTCCTTTTGACTAAGACTGCTTTCTTTAACGTCTTCTCTAAATTTACCCGAGTAAGCTTTATAAATTTGAAAAAGTGCTTTACCTAAAAGACAAAGCGCGACAAAACCAATTACATAAGCTCCGTAAGGTTTTGACATCAAGGTGGAAACCGCAGAATTACCACCAGATCCAGAACTACCGGAAACAATCATTTTGGTCGCTGTAAAGCCTAAAGCACCGTAGAAAATTCCACTTACGATAAAACCGGCGCGTTTTACAAAACCTTTGGCTTCACTCCAAGATGCTCCGGGACCATTGACCGCCTCATAAATACGATAGAACGCGTAGCCAAATAAACCAATCGCCAAAGCGCCCAATAAAACCTGACCAAAAGGTTGCCCCGCAAGAAATTGTAATGCATTATCACTGCCACTTTTAGAACCGCCTAAATTAAACGCGGCCATTGCAGTTAAAACACCTATTAGTGCATACACCGCACCCTTTGCTACCATCCCCGCTCGGGCAAGTTTTTCTTTTTTATTATTCATCGATTTGGAAATTAGTTAGTTACCGCCAAACTATTGATTGTCGTCAATATCTGCTCCCAACCCGATGTTATAATAAACTAAACGAAGTGCTAAATCTTCTTTACATAATCTGTCACCAAGACGATTTGCTGTCCGTCAACTTTACCTTCAATGTATTTTTCATTTTCGTGATCTAGAGAAATTCTGCGTACAGCGGTACCTTGTTTAGCCACCATACTGCTGCCTTTCACCTTAAGATCTTTAATCAACACCACAGAATCGCCTGCTTCCAGAACAACACCATTACTGTCGCGATGCACCAAACCTTTGGTTTCCGTTTCATCAGCAATTCCGGCTTTTGCCCAATCTTTTACGCTTTCTTCCATATACATCATATCTAGCAAATCTTGCGGCCAACCTTCGGCTCTTAGTTGGTGTAGCATACGATAAGCTACGACTTGTACCGCCGGAACCGTGCTCCACATACTGTCGTTTAAACAGCGCCAATGATTGGGGTCTATTGCGGCTTTATCTTCAAGCTGCATGCGACAGGTTTCTGAAATAAAAATATGGGTTTCCACCTCGGGTAGATCAGGCGAATTAGGAACCGCATAAATATCAAGATCCTCGGTGCTTCCACTCAATTCACATACATTACCACTACGGTCTCTTAAGTCTTGTTCTAGGCTCATAATTCTACTGTTGTTGATTGAGGTGTAAAGTTAGGTTTCTTCTAAATTTTTACCCTTTGCAACGCTAAAAAAGAGAACTGGTCTTTAACCTAGAAGTCTTAAATTAACTTATCATCAATCAAATCATTACTTTATGAATTTTGCTAGAGCATATCATCCTCACTGGAATACTTCTGAAAAATTACTTGTCCGCTTCCTTTTATTGTATTTCACAACTTACATTCTCTTACAGTTTTTGTCTCAGCCTGCAGAACCACTAGTGCGTTTAGCAGGTCACCTCATCCTTGGTGTAGAAAAAGAATTACAGTTTTTTGCCACAGGTAGCGGCGACTCTACTTATGCTTATGTGCTTTTATTTGTAAACTTTTTAATCACGCTATTGGGTACAATTATATGGACGCTAGCTGATCGAAAACGAGCGTCTTACAATGCTCTTTTCTACTGGTTTCTGGTCATATTACGCATTTTTTTAGCGATGATGCTATTGAGTTACGGGTTTGCAAAAGTTTACAAAACTCAATTTCCAGAACCATCCCTCATCCGGTTATTACAGCCACTGGGCAGTTTTTCACCTATGGGACTTGCTTGGACGTATATGGGTTTTAGCGAAGCCTATAATCTATACACCGGATTGCTTGAAGTTATAGGCGGTTTACTGTTAATATGGCGAAGAACTACAACATTAGGAGCTTTGCTTGTCGCCGGAGTGATGAGTCACGTCGTAGTGATGAATTTCACTTATGATATTCCGGTAAAATTATTTTCTATGCATCTTTTAGCCATCGCTATTATTCTGATTGCCACAGACCGAAAAAGACTTTATAACCTGTTCTTTCGTAACAAAGCCACCTCTAGTATTATTGAATATGATCCCATCAAAAATAAGCGGTATCAAAAGATTAAAACTGGTCTTAAACTCGCGAGTGTTATTTTGTTTATAGGAGTTTCGGTTTGGCAGGGATATACCAATGAACGTAGTTTTGGCGATAAACGAGCCAAACCTCCACTTTACGGAATTTGGGAAGTGCAGCAAATGAAAGTCAATGACAGTCTGGTGGCTCCCTTAATTACAAATGATGCTCGCTGGCGGTATTTTGTCATTGATTATAAAAATCGCTGCAGTATTCTGTATATGAATAATGAAGTAAAATGGCTAAATCTTGAAATTGACACCAGCCAATCAAAACTATCAATCTACAACTATGATTATGAACAGCACGATAATTTCTCCTTTACGCGAGATGATGATCGCTTAAATATAAAAGGAAAGTTAGGTCGTGATTCTCTGGATATTCAGATGAAAGCAAAAGATCTAAATGAGATGCTGTTACCCAATCGCGGATTTCATTGGATCAATGAATATCCGTTTAATCGTTAAACCCTTACGTTAAGAATGGCAAAATAAAATCAGTCTTTTCTGGCATTCAAGCCCCTGTACTTCCTAAGCTTCTGCGAATTTCAAGAAGTAAAAACCCTGTAAATCAATAAAATATTTTACTCTACACTTGTAGAATTAAAATTTATTTCTACATTTGTAGAACATATTCTAAAAATGTAGAAGCTATGAGTCTTTCTAATGCCGAAGAACAATTGATGCAAATTTTATGGAAATTGGATAAAGCCTTTATGAAGGAACTCATAGAAGCCTACCCCGAACCAAAACCAGCAACTACCACTGTGGCCACCTTGCTCAAACGAATGCAAGACAAAGGTTTTATAGATTATGTGCAATACGGGAGATCGCGAGAATATTTTCCGCTGGTGAAGAAAAACAAGTATTTCTCAAAGCAAGTCAATGGAATGATCAAAAATTTCTTCAACGACTCTGCCGCTCAGTTTGCTTCATTCTTCACACAAGAAACCGATTTGACGCAGCAAGAATTAGAAGAACTTAAAAAACTGATTGATGAACGCTTAAAATCTCAAAAGTAATGGCAGCCTACCTCATCAAATCTATCTTGTGCCTTCTGGTTTTTTGGGGCTTTTATAAAGTAGCTCTAGAGCAAACCGCTGCGCACCACTTTAAACGCTTCTATTTACTGGGAATTTTGGCTGTAGCCATCGCATTACCCTTGGTCAGTTTTAGTTATACAGTGGAAGTTGCACCGCAACCCGTAGCCGCCGAGACCCATTTTGAACCGGCTGCTTTTACAGAAGCTCCAATTACCACACGAACTGCCCAATCAACAAATTGGCCACTCCTTAGTTTAGCACTCGTTTATGGTGCAGGTGTGCTGCTTTTGGGTTTCCGGTTTTTGCGTAATCTGTTGCGCTTGCGCGAAAAGGTGCGCCATAACGACCACATCAAAGCTTCTTCACACATCAATGTATTACTGCTAGAACAAGTGGTTCCGCATTCGTTTCTAAAGTATATTTTTCTACCGAAGACCGACTTTAAAAACAACACGCTTCCTGCCGAAGTCTTACAACACGAGCAAGCTCACGTGATTCAAAAACACAGTTGGGATATTCTTCTTATCGAATTTCTTCAGGTCGTGTTTTGGTTCAATCCGGCACTGATATTACTCAAAAAAAGTGTGGCGCTCAATCACGAATTTCTGGCTGATCAAGCTGCTTTACACCAAAATAATAATCTTACTAATTATACCAATCTTTTATTTAACTATTCGGGAGGTGCTCATCACACCGCGTTAAGTAGCCCGATCAATTATTCATTAACTAAAAAACGAATTCTTATGTTATCAAAAACCCGTTCGGTCAAAAAGCTGACCGCCCGTATCGCACTCTTTGTGCCCGTTCTTGCGCTTTGCATCTATTTCTTTAATCAGGAAATTGTGGCAAAGCCTGCAAACCTGCAAGAACCGGAAAAGGTGACAGATCAGAATGATCAAACCTCTGCAACATCAACAGACACATTCTTCAAAAGCGACAAGCCTAAAGTCATCACCCAAGCTGACCTCGATGCCATTTCTAAAAATCCAACCTACCACATCCTTGAAAAGAAAGCTCCTACATCTTCTCACCTAAATAAATGGAAAGACGCTTCGCAATACGGTGTTTGGGTTGACGGAAAACGCATTAAAAATGCTGATTTAAAAAGTGCTGAAGCGTACAGTCATTATTTTATAAGCAAGCTTGAGAAAAATGCAAAAAATTACGGCGCGCATTATTACCAAGTTAATCTAATGACGCAGTCTTATTATGAAGACCATAAACAAGTTCAAAATCCACCTTCGCAAGAGGCAATAAAAGCATATTTAGCTCAAACTGAAAAAGTCCTTAACATCACCGTTACAGGCTCTGATGTTTATCTAAATGGAAAGGAAACCACCGTTGAAACTTTTGCAAACGATCTTGATGCCTTGAGTAAAAACTGGACCTTGAGCGAAAAGAAAAATTATAGCGTACACGTGAGAACATCAAATCCTGCAGCTAATCTTTGGCAAAAACTACAAGAAGCTTTTGAAACAACTGCATTATATAAGGCCAATCCAAAAGGTTTGGTTCCGCCACCGCCGCCACCGGCACCTGCACCACCAAAGTCAGGTTCTATTCCTGCGCCTCCACCACCGCCTGCAACTAATTCTAGTCTTGAAGAGGTAACCGTACAAGGTCTTCCTGCACCACCACCTCCACCGCCTGCACCTAAAGAAATGGTACGCTTAGCGAAAGACAACATTTACTATAACGACAAAAAGATTTCGGCTGAAAAAGCTCAGGAACTTATTGAGAACAGTGATGCTTATAACTTAATGTTCAATTCTAACAAGGGTAGTCATTTATTGATCATCAAAGACAAGAATTAAAGCGCTCAACACATCGCAGTCGCATCAAAAACTTACCTCGTCTAGGGGTAAGTTTTTTTTATCACAATACTTTCCTTCGTTTCAACGTTTTAGCATTTCACCATTTGCTTTGAATTTTAATTACTAATCGCGACTTTTAACACTCATCAATCATCATATCATGCTTAAAAAATTCTTTATTCTTTGCTCAGGAGCAGACCATGTGCTTCTAGATTCTTGTGCTCCCGGCGAGCAAAATAAATATACCGGTATTGGCGCTACCGTATTTTTCACTGCGCTAATGGCGTTCATCGCTTCGGGCTATGCGTTATATACCGTTTTTGACTCGATCCCAATGGCGATAGGTTTCGGCTTTGTCTGGGGATTACTCATTTTCAATTTGGACCGCTTTATTGTTTCCACCATTAAAAAACGGGATAATTTCTTAGACGAATTTCTCCAAGCCTTGCCGCGATTGATTCTTGCTGTGATTATCGCAGTAGTAATTTCAAAACCGCTCGAGCTTAAAATTTTTGAGAAGGAAATTGATCGTGTGTTGTTAGAACAGAAAAACGATCTAACCCTCGCCAATCAAAATCAGATCGCCGATCAATTTACTCCGGCCGTTGCTGCATTAGATACCGAAATTGAACAATTAAAAAGCGAAGTCACTACCAAAGAATCGGAAGTAAATGCGCTTTATGACATTTACATTACCGAAGCCGAAGGTACTTCCGGTACCGGAAAACTAGGTAAAGGTCCGGTTTATCAGGAAAAACGAGAAAAACACGATGCCGCTCTGGCAGAACTGCAACAGTTGAAGCAAACCAATGCTGAAAAGGTCGCTGCACTCGAACTGGAGAAAGACAACCTAGCTGCTGATTACGAAACCCGAGTAACCGAAACCCAGCCCATCATTGATAATTTTGACGGTTTAATGGCGCGTATTGACGCTTTAGAAACCTTGCCTTGGCTCCCATCATTTTTCATCTTTTTACTGTTTCTAGCCATTGAAACCACACCGATTTTTGCCAAGCTTATTTCTCCAAAAGGAGAATACGATCTTAAACTTGCAGATGCTGAAGGCGAACTCAAATCGTGGACGACGCAAAAAGCCAATCAGCGTAAAAACCTTATTGATGCAGACAACGTGATTAATGATAAAGTTTACGGCGACCTTACTGAGGAAGACGAACTCTACAACTACAAGAAGAAAATGGCTCGAGATCTGATGCAGAAGCAACAAGATGCTTTTTACAAGCGGCAGAGTAAATTACTTTAGTAAACTACTTGAAAAAAAAACTCTAACAGTCCTAATGAAAAAGCCTTCTCTTTTGGAGAAGGCTTTCTATTTTACCCAAATTTCACAACTTAAAATTTACGATCAGGATTGTAAACGCTTAAATCTAAAGAAGCTTTTTTACCATCAATGATTTCTGAAACTAAGAGCCCGGTTCCCGGACCTAAACTCCATCCCATCATTGCGTGACCTGCTGCTATGGTTAAGTTTTTCCATTTTGAAGGTCTGCCAATGTACGGCAAACCATCTGGAGTTACCGGTCTCAAACCGCATTGGGCTTCGTCTTTTTCCTGCTCAGAGATCACCACATTATTAAAATACCGCGGCACCGCCTCGGCGATCGCTTCAACACGAGCTCTATTAATATTATGATTGATTCCGGCGATTTCCATGGTGCCCGCAAAACGTGTAAAACCATTCATAGGCGTTACCGCAACTTTCGCTTCACACAAGATAGACGGTAAGGTGATTCCGGTTTCATTTTCAGAATTGATACGGTAGCCTTTACCCGCCTGCATTAAGATTTTTAATCCTAATTTTTTATTCAACTCGCCGGTCCAGGCACCTGTAGCCAGAATAACCTCGTCAGCAACAAAAGTCTTACCTGATGCGGTTTTCACATTAGAAAGGGTACCGCTTGATGTATCAAAATCGGTTACTTTTTCGTTCTTAAAAAACTGGATCCCTTTGGCTTGTAAAAGGGTTTTAAACTCTTCCATAAATTCGCCCGGAGTGGTATGATGATCACATTCATAAAACGCCGCACCTTTGATATCTAATTTGGCATTAGGCATTTTTTGCTGAACTTCTTCCGCTGAAAGCATACGGGCCGGCAAACCTTCTTTATTGGCTAAAGCCAAAACGTGTGCCTCTTCCTCAAGCATATGTTCGGTTTTACACAGCATAAGCAAACCGTCTTTCTTAAGCTGAAAATTGAAATGTTCTTCTTCTTTAATATCTGAATACAAGTCGCGGGACAACAAATTGATATCTCGAATCGCCGGAATGGCTTTAGTAACGTTTTCTTCTGAACACGAATTGTTGAACGCCATCGTCCACTTGAGAAAATCGGCGTTTAAGCGCGGTTTAATATACAATGGACTCTTACTGCTGAACATCCATTTGATGCCTTGTTGCATCACACCGGGAGCTGCTAACGGAATAATATGGCTAGGTGTTAGATATCCTGCATTCACGTACGACGCGCCAGAATCCATACTTCCTTGGTCGATCACCGTTACTTCGTGTCCCGCTTTTCGAAGATAATAAGCCGAAGATAAGCCTATAATTCCACCTCCAATAATTACACATTTTTTGCTCATAATTAGTCCAGATTAAAGTCCCAAAGGGTTTGTTTGTCTAGTAAGTTCTCGATGAAATAATTCCATCTTTTTTTCTGAAAATAAGTATTGTATTTCCCGGTATAGCCGTGTCGCTGACTCGGGATGATCAACATATCAAATTGCTTATCGGCTTTGATCAAGGCTTCAGCCAATTTAAACGTCGCTGAAGGATTTACGTTATCGTCGATCCCGCCATGAACCAGCAATAACTTGCCTTCTAAATTAGGCGCCATGGTGATGTTTGACACTTCCTCGTAGCGCTCATCAACAGGATAGCCCATATACATCTCCGGCCACCAGGCTTTTTCCATTCTAAAATCGTGATCCCCGCTACTCGCCACTGCCACTTTATAAAAATCAGGAAAAGCCAATACCGCATGCGCCGCATCAAAACCACCTGCAGAATGCCCAAAAATCCCCACACGCTCAGCATCTACATAGGCGTACTTTTCACCCAAATACTTAATCGCGTTCACGTGATCGCGCAGGTTATCTCCCATATTCATATAAGAAACATCCCGAAAAGCTTTAGACCTTCCGGCAGTTCCCAGACCATCAATAGCCACCACGATAAATCCTAAATTGGCCATCGCCTGATTGCTCAACGCCTGACTGAAACTTTTGGGGAAACGCTGTGTATGTGGGCCGGTATAAGTCGCATCGATAACCGGATATTTTTTTGAACTGTCGAAGTTTACCGGCTTCCAAAAGGCGCCATAAATAGGTGTTTTGTCATCTTTACCGGTTAGTGTAAATACTTCGGGCATCTGCCAGCCTTCCGCTTCAATTTGTGCTGTATTGGCTGTAGTTAGGGTCGCCGTGATCTTTCCATTCTTTTTGCTGCGCAATACCGTTTTTGTAGGTTGATCTACCTCTGAGATCGCGTCTACAAAATAATCAGCATCCTCAAAAAATGTGATCTCGTGATTTGCATTTTCAGGGGTTAGTTCGTTTATTTTTCCTTTTAGAGAAACCCGATACAATTTCTGATGGTACGGATTCATCGTTGCATCAACACCCGAAGCGGAGCAGTAAATCACTTTGTCCTTTTCATCGATGTGTACAATGTCGTTTACTACAAACTCACCATTAGTCAACGGCGTGATTTCCCCGCTATTTTTATTGACTAAATACAACTGCTTCCATCCACTACGTTCAGAAAGGACCACCAGATCATCCCAGCCTTCGATCTCGCGATAGTTGAAATTATCAATACTGGTTTGGGTAGATTCCTCATAAAGCGGCTGCACGGTTTCTTCATCAAGATCAACCACTTTTAAAAACTGCTCTTTGTAACCGCGTGAACGATAGGAAGCGATCATTTTATGCGGCTCCTTATCTTGAAATTTCAACCAAATCCCATTGACGTGTACTTTTTTAGGAAGATCGATTGCCAGTTGTTTTTGGCTTTCTACATCAAAAAATACCGGTTTATACGTCACCATCGTCGTGTCTCCCGGAGAACCGCGGTAGTAACTTAATAATTTGGGTTTGTATAAACTGTCTATGCTGTAATCCAGCAGATACATTTTTTCTGCATTGCGCGTGTCTACCACTTGTGTCACTAAATACTTAGAGTCTGGCGACCATTGCACGCCAAAGTGTTTGGGACGCTCGGTTCCTTCGCCTTCTATGATGTCAAACCAGCCAATACTACTCGCATAATCATAACCTTTTTGACCATCGGTTGTTAACTGAATTTCCTCATCTGTTTGAGCATCACGAATAAATAAATTATGATCTCGGGTAAAGGCGATCCACTTTTCATCTGGCGAAGTGGACTCCATTTGATTGCGCCAATCACGAGAATTTTTAGAAGTTTTTTCTTTACTTTCCTCTAAAGATGTTCCATCCCAGGTGAAGCGTGTATTTTCAAAATCAAAGCTTCGGCCAGTATTTGTCTTTTCAATTTTTGAAACCGAAAGCTGAGCTGCATCCTGTTTCTTATTTAAGATTTCACTTAAAGCTTCTGCTAATTTTGATTGATCAAAAAGCGGTTTAACTTCTGAATCTTTGAAAGAAAGCGTTTTATATTCCTTACCTGCTTCGGTATAGTTCACAAACCAAATCCCCGAATGATCTTCAAATTCGTGAACGGTAGTGCTTAAATTAAAAACTCGTTTATTCCATAGATTACCATAAGTATAGCTAGTTGCTTGCTCATAATCTGCTAAAGTCATTTGCTCTTGCGCAACACCAGAAAAACTGCTGAACAACAGCCCAACAACAAAGAATAAACTGAATTTTACAAACTTCATAAGCTACATATTTGTTGGCAACGCCATAAGATTTAATATTCTGATTTAGTACCCTTACAACACTTGAAAACCGAATGCGTAAGGGTCTTCAGTATCAATAGTCATCGTATTGTGACCATAAACTCTTGCCCAACCTTTTATACTCGGGATCACTGCTTCAAAATCCCCTACTCGGGTGACTTCTTCTACCCGACCTGTAAATTTTGAACCTATAAAACTCTCGTGAATAAAATCGGTATGCGGCTGAATAATTCCTTTGGCATGCAATTGTGCGATACGCGCTGAAGTTCCCGTTCCGCAAGGCGAACGATCGATGGCTTTATCTCCATAAAAAACTGCATTGCGACCTGATGACGTAGCATCTAGGGGATTACCCGTCCATAACATGTGGCTTACGTCGCGTATGGTTTCATTTTCAGGATGCACAAAATGATCTTTGTATTTTGCATTAATCTTTTCCCGTAAAATCTTGCTCAGGCTAATGATCTTAGAAGCATTATAATCGTGTACACCACTAAAATTCTCCTGTGGATCTACAATCGCATAATAGTTCCCACCGTAAGAAACATCAAATTTTAAGGTGCCCAGCTCATCACAATCTATCGTCAAATCACGCGCAGCCAGATAACTTTTCACATTGGTCAGTTTTACCCAATCTACCTTTTTACCGGTTTGTTGATATTCAATCTCTACCAATCCGGCAGGAGCTTCCATTCTGATTTTACCGGGAGTTTTAGGGATGACAAGACCTTCTTCAATGGCGATGGTAATGGTTCCTATGGTGCCGTGCCCGCACATAGGAAGGCAGCCACTGGTTTCAATAAACAGAATCGCAAAGTCATTTTCCGGGTCGTGCGGCGGAAACAAAATACTCCCGCTCATCATATCGTGACCACGCGGCTCAAACATTAATCCGGTGCGAATCCAGTCATATTCTTTCAGAAAATGCTGGCGTTTTTCGCTCATGGTTTTACCCGCTAACGCAGGACCACCCGTTTTTACCACACGCACAGGGTTACCACAAGTGTGCGCATCTATACATTCAAAAGTGTGTACAGCCATTCTTTAATTCACGTATTATATGTTCTATTTTGCTAATGCTTCTTTTGCTTTGCTTATGTACGCATTAACCTGTTCTTCTAAAATGGGTAAAGTCACCGTACCTTCACCCAAAATCACTTCGTGAAAAGCACGTATATCAAAGTCTTCTCCCAATTCGTTTTTTGCTTTTTCGCGTAGCTCGCGTATTTTGAGTTCGCCTATTTTATAACTCAACGCCTGCCCCGGCCAACCGATATAACGATCAGTCTCCGTATTGATCTCGTGGATCGAAAGCGCGGTATTTTGCGACATATAATCTACCACCTCTTGGCGCGACCAACCCATAGCGTGAATCCCCGTGTCTACCACCAAGAGGCAAGCCCGCCACATCTCGTAAGTAAGCTGCCCAAATTTCTCATAAGGCGTGCGATAAATCCCCATCTCATCAGCGAGATATTCAGCGTATAAGCCC